>NZ_LZLV01000075.1 GCF_001673405.1 Mycobacterium sp. 1245111.1
CGATCGCGCTGATCGGCCTGCTGACCCTGCCGGGTTACCAGACCAGCTACAACGACCGGTTGTACATCCCGCACAACATCGCCGCGAACAAGGGATACGACGCCGCGGAGCGCCACTTCTCGCAGGCCCGGCTGATGCCGGAAGTCATGATGGTCGAGGCCGACCACGATTTGCGCGATCCCGCTGACTTCCTGGTACTCGACAAACTGGCCAAGGGCATCTTCCGCGTCCCCGGAGTCTCACGCGTGCAATCGATTACGCGCCCGGAGGGCACGGCGATGGAGCACACCTCGATCCCGTTCCAGCTCAGCATGCAGAACGCCGGGCAGGTGCAGACGATGAAGTTCCAGAAGGCCCGCATGGACGACATGCTCAAGCAGGCCGACGAACTCGAAGACACCATGAACCGGATGAGGCACATGTACGGCCTCATGCAGCAGCTCACCGGCATCACGCACAAGATGATCGGTGAGACACGCGAAATGCAGGCCGTCACCGAAGAATTGCGCGACGACGTCGCCAACTTCGAGGACACCTGGCGGCCGATCCGCAGCTACTTCTACTGGGAGAAGCACTGCTACGACATCCCGATCTGTTTTTCGTTCCGGTCCATCTTCGACGCGGTCGACGGCATTGACGAGATCGACGACAAGTTCCAGATACTGATCAACGACTTCAGTCAGCTGGATGCGCTGATGCCCCAGTTGCTCACGGACTTCCCGCCGATGATCGACAGCATGGAGAACATGCGGACGATGATGCTGACGATGCACAGCACCATGTCCGGGATCTTCAATCAGATGGACGACATGAGCTCCAATGCGAATGCGATGGGTCACGCGTTCGACCAGGCCAAGAACGACGATTCGTTCTATCTGCCGCCAGAAGTGTTCCAGAACAAGGACTTCAAGCGCGCGTTGAACAACTTCTTCTCGCCGGACGGCAAGGCGGTGCGGCTGATCATCTCGCACGAGGGCGACCCCGCCACCCCCGAGGGCATCAGCCACATCGCGCCGATCAAGAAAGCCGTGCACGAGGCGATCAAGGGCACGCCCTGGGAGGGCGCCAAGGTCTATCTCGGCGGCACAGCCGCGACCTATAAGGACATGCACGACGGCTCCAACATCGACCTGTTGATCGCCGGGATTGCGGCGGCCACCTTGATTTTCGTCATCATGCTGGTGATCACCCGAAGCGTGGTGGCGGCCGTCGTGATTGTCGGCACGGTGCTGCTCTCGCTGGGCGCGTCGTTCGGGCTCTCGGTACTGCTCTGGCAGTACATCCTCGGCATGAACCTGCACTGGATGGTCTTGGCAATGGCGATCATCCTGCTGCTGGCGGTCGGCTCGGACTACAACCTGCTCTTGATATCCCGGTTCAAAGAAGAGATCCACGCCGGGCTCAAGACGGGCACGATCCGCGCGATGGCCGGTTCCGGGTCGGTGGTGACCTCGGCCGGGCTGGTGTTCGCCGCCACCATGGCCACGTTCGCCTTCAGCCCGTTGAAGGTGATGGGTCAGGTCGGTACGACGATCGCGCTGGGTCTGCTGTTCGACACCCTGATCGTCCGGTCTTTCATGACGCCGTCGCTGGCCACACTGCTCGGACGTTGGTTCTGGTGGCCGCAACATGTCCGCCCACGACCGGCAAC
>NZ_LZLV01000076.1 GCF_001673405.1 Mycobacterium sp. 1245111.1
ATTCGACAGGGCCTAAAAACCGCAGGATGACGCGGGTAATCGCAGCGATCGGTGCTGCCGGGCCGGGCGGTGGTGGTGGCACCGGATCGGCGCCGGCCACCGTCGGCCACGCGAATGTGATCGCCCCGGCACCGCCGATCGCTGCGATTACCCGCGTCATCCTGCGGTTTTTAGGCCCTGTCGAATAGCGTTCCACCCGGTCCATGAGGCAAAAACCTACCGTGTTACCCCCGTGACGCAAGTGTGAATTGCAGACGTTTCGCGTGGTTTTCTGCAGGCTGCGCGGACGGACGGCGTCGCATCCTCCCAGCTCATCACTTGTGCTGGCGGCACAGGTGACAATTCGCTAACGCCGATGCGGTCGGGCGCGTCACGACCGACGAGGTTTTGCCTGTTCAGGGACTGTCGAAGCCAGCCTGGCTCAACACACGCTGCCCCGTCGCGCCGACCACCAGGTCGACGAACTTCTGCGCCAGCATCGACTCCGAGGCCTTCTTGAGCGCGACGATCGGATAGACGTTGACCGCGTCCGCGGACTCCGGAAACCGGACGGTGTCGACCGAGGCGCCGGCCTTGTGCGCATCGTTGAGGTAGACCAGTCCGGCATCAGCTTCTCCCCCAGTGACTTTCGCCAGCACGCCGGCCCCGATCGGCTCCTCGGTCGCGGGGTTGAAGTGCACCCCGACCCGGTCTTCGATGCGTTGAGCCGCCGACCCGCAGGGCGCCGACGCCTGACACACCGCGACTCGTACGTCGGGTCCGGCCAGGTCGGCGAACGACCGGATCTGCTTCGGATCGCCTGGGGCGGTGACGATCACCAACGTGTTGGACGCGAAGTTGACCGGTTCACCACTTGTCAGGTCGGCCTTGATCACGGTGTCCATCTGCGCGGCGTCCGCCGCAGCGAAGACATCGGCGCTGGCACCCTTGGTCAGCTTGTTCGCCAGCTCGGCGGACGAGGCAAAGTTGAATTCCACGGTCGCGCCGGGGTTGTCGGTTTGAAACTTGCCACCCAGCAGGGTGAATGCCGGTTTGAGGGATATTGCGGCGAACACCATGATCGAGGTGGCCGGCCGGTGACCTGACGGCGAAGTACCCGGCGTCGCCGTCGGCTGCCGGCCGCATCCGCTCACACCGGTCGCCAATGCGAGCACGAGCAAGGCAGCCGTCCTGACTGCGCGCGCGCCGCCCAGCCCAGATGTCACGGTTCCCAGCGTTGTCCAAACGGTGATCGCGCCGTGCCGGAATCGGAGTTTCATATCTAGCTACCGTCCAGTAACATAAGGAAACGTTAATGCCATACACGCCCTGAAATCCCAGGGACCGGCGGTGCGGTATGCCACCATCGAAGCACCGGAAAGCCGTTGCTCGAGCGGTACGCCGCGGCGCTCCCGACAAGCCGGCACCTGGATTCAATGCTGAATACGAGGAGGTCATGGCCGTGGAGGTACTTGTCACCGGAGGCGACACCGAACTGGGTCGCGCCGTTGCTGAAGAGTTCCATAGCGCGGGCCACACGGTCACACTGCTGGGTGCTCGCCGAGACGACCTCGAGGTAGCCGCCAAGGAGATCGAGGCGGACGCCATCGTCTGCGACAACACCAGCCCCGCCGCTCTTGCGGAGGTTCGGCACCTGTTCCCACACCACCTGGACACGATCGTCAACATTCCGGCGCCTCACTGGAACTCCGGCGACCCGCGCGAGTACACGCTGTCGGACCTGGCCACCGCCTGGCGCACTTCGCTGGACGACACCGTGCTCTCGGCGGTGCTGACGCTCGAGACGGTGGGCGACCACCTGCGATCCGGCGGGTCGATCATCAGTGTGATGCCGGAAAATCCCCGCCCGGGTAGCGCCGAGGCCGCGGTCAAGGCCGCGCTCTCCAGCTGGGTCGCCGGTCAGGCGACGATCTTCGGCACCCGCGGTATCACCGTGAACGCGGTTGCCGCCGGACGCAGCGCACAGCCCGGCTACGAAGGCCTGTCCAGCACGCCGCCATCGGTAGCCGCCGAGGTTGCCCGGATGTCGCTGTTCCTGACCAGTGGCGCCGCTCGGCACATCACGGGCCAGACGCTGCACGTCAGCCACGGTGCGCTGACCCAGTTCGCCTAGCCGCACGACGATGCGCGTCGTGAAACGGCGTGAGGAGCGCGGCAATCTACCAAGCCGCAGTTCGCCCGGCGCGTAATTGTCGACGGCGACCTTTGTCGCGCGGCGCCCGTCGCTAGCCGGGAATGTGTGGCTATTCGACTTGGCTTTCACATTCCCAACTTTTCCTACGGCACCGGTGTCGAACAACTCTTTCCCACCGTAATCGCGCAGGCTCGCCAAGCTGAATCAGCGGGCTCTGAATCGGTTTTCGTGATGGACCACTTCTATCAGCTGCCGATGCTCGGCTCACCCGATCAGCCGATGCTCGAGGCTTACCCGGCCCTTGGGGCACTCGCGACTGAGCGAGTTCAGTTGGGCACGTTGGTGACTGGCAACACCTACCGCAATCCCATGCTGCTGGCCGAAGCCATCACCACCCCCGATATGGCCAGCGCCGGTCGGTCGGTAGATCGCGCAGCGAGGCGCGTCACCTGCGACCCGCCGGGTGTGGGCGATCACACCCCTGGTACGTCGATAATTGCAGGTCCGGCCGACTATCGTGGTGTTGAACCCAGTCACCGCTGAGGAGCAACCAAACCATGAACGCCCAGCCCGAGGACACTGCACTAGATCGTCGACACCGGGTTGTGGTCATCGGCTCCGGATTCGGCGGGCTGAACGCCGTCAAAAAGCTCAAACGGGCCAATGTCGACATCAAGTTGATCGCCCGCACCACCCACCACCTGTTCCAGCCGATGCTCTACCAAGTGGCGACCGGCATCGTCGCCGAAGGCGCGATCGCGCCCCCGACTCGAATGATCCTGCGCGGCCAGCACAACGCCCAGGTGCTGCTCGGCGACGTCACGCACATCGACCTCAAGGGCAAGTTCGTCGTCTCCGAGTTGCTCGGCCACAGCTACGAAACCCCTTTCGACAGCTTGATCATCGCCGCCGGTGCCGGTCAGTCGTACTTCGGTAACGACCAATTCGCGGAATTCGCACCGGGTATGAAGTCCATCGACGACGCGCTCGAATTGCGTGGTCGGATCATGAGCGCGTTCGAGGCCGCCGAGCGGTCCAACGATCCAGAGCGGCGCAAGAAGCTCCTGACGTTCACCGTCGTCGGAGCGGGACCGACGGGCGTCGAAATGGCCGGGCAGATCGCCGAACTCGCGGATTTCACGCTCAAAGGTGCTTACCGCCATATTGATTCGACGAAGGCGCGGGTCATCCTGCTCGATGCCGCGCCCGCCGTGCTGCCGCCGATGGGTGAGAAGCTCGGCAAGAAGGCGGCCGCCCGGCTGGAGAAAATGGGCGTGGAGATCCAGCTCGGTGCGATGGTCACCGACGTGGACCGCGACGGCATCACCGTCAAGGACGCCGACGGCACCACCCGTCGCATCGAATCCGCCTGCAAGGTGTGGTCGGCGGGTGTGTCCGCCAGCCCGCTGGGCCGGGACCTTGCCCGCCAATCCGGCGTCGAACTCGACCGTGCCGGCCGGGTCAAGGTGTTGCCCGACCTGTCGATTCCCGGCCACCCCAACGTGTTTGTCGTCGGTGACATGGCCGCCGTCGACGGTGTGCCCGGTGTTGCGCAGGGCGCGATTCAGGGCGGCAAATATGCGGCGGGCTTGATCAAGGCCGAGTTGGCCGGCGCCGACCCCGCCCAGCGCGAGCCGTTCCAGTACTTCGACAAGGGGTCGATGGCCGCGGTGTCGCGGTACTACGCCGTGGTGAAGATCGGTCCGGTGGAGTTCGGCGGCATCATCGGCTGGTTCGCCTGGCTGCTGCTGCACCTGGTCTATCTGATCGGGTTCAAGAACAAGATCACCACGGTGCTGTCGTGGATCGTGACGTTCCTGAGTGGTCGGCGCGGCCAGTTGACGATCACCGAGCAACAGGCGTTCGCCCGCACCCGGCTTGAGCAGCTAGCCGTGCTGGCCGCCGAGGCGCACGAGGGCGAGACGGCCAAAGCCGCCAGCTAGCCAGCGTTTTCGAGGTTTTGCAGCCGCACCTGACCGCGGGCCACCAGTCGTTCGTCGGAGTCGACGATGGTGACCTGCCACAGTTGCTGACGCCGTCCACGGTGAATCGGAATCGCGGTCCCGTAGAGCATCCCGCTGCGAATGGCCCGCAAGAAGTCGGTGTTGTTGTTGACGCCGACGACCGACCCTTCGCCGCCCTTGGCGGCCATCCAGGTGTAGGCGGCGACGCTGGCCAGGCTCTCCACCATTGCGCAGTAGACGCCGCCATGGACGATGCCCATGGGTTGCAACAGCTTGGGTACGACGTCCAGTCGCGCGCGCGTGCGGTCAGGACTGATCTCGGTGAACTCCAGTCCTAATTCCTTGTCGAACGGCGCTTCTGGCATCGGTTCCATGCTTGTAGTGTCTACAGGCCGTCGGACACACCAGGCGTTCCGGGTACAGCAAATTCGTGCAGACCACGCGGTCAACCGATACTGTGGGCCTGATTCAAGCCGTGTGAGCGACGGTTGGAATTCGCTCACACGCCCACGGTTGGAAGGAACACATGGTTGCGCCGACGACCGAGCCGGTGCGGTTGCCGCCCGGTCCCCGGACTCCGAAGCTGATCCAGATGGTCCAGTTTCTGGTGCAGAACCACGCGATGTTCGACAACATCTGCAAGCGCTACGGCAGCAACGTCGTGAGCGTGAACCTGCCCCACAACGACCACGCGGTGGTGATCAACGACCCGGCGTTGGCAAAGGAGCTGTTCAGCACCGGCACTGAGTTGGTTCAGCGTCCACCGTCCGGAAACGGGTCGATCGGTGGGGCGTTCGGACCGGGGTCGACGTTCAGCCTGGCCGGCGACGAGCACCGCGAGCGCCGCAAACTGCTGGCGCCGCCGTTCCACGGCAAGCGGATGCGCAGCTACGACCGCATCATCGAAGAAGAGGTCGAGCGCGAGATCGCGACCTGGACCGAGGGCAAGGAGTTCGAAACGCTGGAGCCGATGCTGCGAATCACCGTCGGGGTGATCCTGCGCGCGGTGTTCGGCGCCGAAGGTGCCGCGCTGGAAGAACTTCGAGAGACCGTGCCGGCGATGGTGACGCTCGGCTCGCTGCTGGTGGTGTGTCCGCCGTTCGTGCGCAAGGACCTGGGGCCGTGGAGCCCGTGGGGGCGCTACATGAAGCAGCGGCGGCGGTTCGACGCCGTCATCGCCTCGCTGATCTCCGAGGCCCGCGCCGACCCGGCCATCGAAGAGCGCAAGGACGTGCTGGCGCTGCTTTTGCAGGCCCGCTACGAAGACGGCGAGCCGATCTCGGACGATCACATCGCCGACGAACTGCTGACCCTGCTGGGTTCCGGCCACGAGACCACCGCATCGTCGCTGGCGTGGGCAATAGAGCGGTTGAGCCGACACCCCGAGCTGTGCAAGCGCCTGGCCGACGAGGCGGATGCCGGCGGTGGCGAACTGCGGCAGGCCACGATCTGGGAAGTGCAGCGCACCCGCCCCGTGCTGGACGGCACGACGCGCCGCACCAAGACGCGAATCCGGTTGGGCGAGTGGGTACTTCCGGAGGGCACCAACATCATCATCAGCATCAAGCTGGCTCACGCATCCGAAGAGGATTTCCCCGACCCGGAGGCGTTCAATCCGGATCGCTACATGGGCACCGCCAGCAAGCCCGTCGCGTGGATTCCGTTCGGTGGCGGTGTCAACCGTTGCGTCGGTGCGGCTTTCGCCAACATGGAGTCCGACGTCGTGCTGCGCATGCTGCTTCGCGAATTCCGTTTCGAGCCAACCGATGCGCCCGGCGAGAAGGCGTTCTGGCGTGGCGTCGCGACCGTGCCGGCAAAGGGTGCGCGGGCGGTTGTCTACCGGCGTACGGACAAGCCGCCGGTGGATTCCGACTCGCTGTTCGTGGCTGACCACGGCAGCGTGTAACGCACTGGCATACTTGCCTGCTGTGACAGGCGGCCTCAGGCAATACGTGAAACCCCTCGGTAGCTATTCGTGGTTCAAGCTGGCCATGAACAAGTACTGGTATCCCTTCGTCACCCGTCGATGGGATCAGGATGACGTCGTGTTCCTGAACTGGGGCTACGAGGAAGACCCGCCGATGGGCCTGCCTCTGGCGCCAGAGGACGAGAAGAATCGGTGGGGTATTCAGCTCTACCACCGCACAGCCAGCCAGACCGACCTCACCGGCAAGAAGGTGCTCGAGCCCAGCTGCGGCCACGGCGGCGGCGGGGCCTACGTGATGAAGACGCTGCACCCGGCCTCCTACACCGGCCTGGACTTCAACCCCGACGGCGTCGCCTTCGCCAAGCGCCGGTATCCCCTGCCGGGGCTCGATTTCGTGCACGGTGACGCGGAGAACCTGCCGTTCCCGGACGAGTCGTTCGACGCCGTGCTCAACGTCGAGGCCTCACACGCCTACCCGCACTTCGACCGCTTCCTCAAGGAGATGGTCCGGGTCCTGCGTCCGGGCGGGCACTTCCTATACGTCGACTTCCGCGGGTTCCTCGAATATGACGAGTGGGATGCGGCGCTGGCCGCCCTGCCGATGCGAATGGAGTCCAAGCGCGAGATCAACCGCGAGGTGCTGCGCGGGCTGGACAACAACTCGGGCCGCTACCTCGAACTGGTCGGCAGCCGGCTGCCGGTGTTCTTGCGGCCGTTCGGCAAGCTGTTCGCCGGCGCCCCAGACACATTGATGTACAAGGAATTGCAGCGCGGCCGGCTGTCCTACCGGATGTACCACTTCATCAAAGACTGACAGCAGCCCTCGAATAGCAGCGAGCCCCGTGCACATGTGCACGGGGCTCGCCGTATCGAGAGACCGGGGGTCACTGCAGCCCTCAGGACGCCGGCGCGGTCATTCATCGCTCGATGCCAGCAGCATAGGCAAGGCTGCCCTAATTTCGCAAGATGTTCCCCGCCTGCGCGTCCGCGCCGCCGACAGGCCGCGAACCGGCAGCCCGAATCCGACCAGCGCGTCCAGCACCGCCTGACCACGGCGCATCGCGGTCAGCTCGTCGGCGCCGGCCAGCTGCGGCACCTGCGTGGCCGACGCCACCACCATTGACCCGACGATGTGCCACATCGCAGCGATCGGCAGAGCAGCGCCGCTGACCGCATGCAGCTTGGCGAAAAGCGGCTCGAGGGTGCGGTGGCAGCGGTGCGCCACCCAGGTCGTCAGCGCCGCCTCGCTTGGCAGCCGGACCACGCCATCGGCGAGGCCGGCACTGGCGCACGGGTCGTCGGGTAATACCCGTACCGTCGGGTCGACCACCCCGGCCCAGTCGATCACGCCGTCGGAGTCGACGTGGACCCACAGATTCTCCAGCCCGGTGTCCCACGCTCTGGCCTCCAGGACCACCAACGCGACCACCCGGCCAATCACGGTATGAACCAGCGTCGCCGCCAATTGCCTTGCGGCACTGCGCCGGTCCATGTCGACGATTGCGGCGTCGAACATGGCCTGCAAACGATCGGTGCTCAGCGCGGAGGCCAGCGGCCACCAGCGGCGTACCGACACGTCAGCGAGCACGGCGACGCCATAGACCCGTGGACATTGCGGATACAGCTCGCGCAGCCGGCGGCTGGATTCGTGCAGGGGCAGCACGCGGTCAATGGCCATCGCCGCAATCAGCGGGTCGTCGATCGTGATCGTCACGGTCACCTCCTGTTATAAGGTTAGCCTAACCATATATTTGACTTCGAACCAGTGGGGACCCGCACAAGCGCCGATGGTTTCGGCAGGTGGCGATCCCGCCGACGGCAGAGGTACGACGGTGAGTAGTAAGCGCGAGTACTCTGGCGGCATTGCCAAGGAGATGAGCAGACATGGCTAAGCAGACGCGGCTCGGGGACCTCGAACGCGCGGTGATGGACCACCTCTGGTCCGCACCCCACCCGCAAACCGTGCGCCAGGTGCACGAGGCGCTGTCTGAGCAGCGCGACCTGGCCTACACGACCGTCATGACCGTGCTGCAGCGGCTGGCCAAAAAAAATCTGGTCTCCCAAATCCGGGACGACCGCGCCCACCAATATGCGCCGGTACACGGCCGCGACGAACTGGTCGCCGGGCTGATGGTCGATGCACTCGACCAGGTCGCAGATACCGGAAGCCGGCAGGCCGCCTTAGTGCACTTCGTCGAGCGCGTCAGTGCCGACGAGGCCGAAGCGCTGCGGCGTGCGCTCGACGAATTGGAATCAGGGCACCGGAAACCCCCGTCTGCTGGCGCGCGGCCGGAGGGCTGAGGGACACTGGGACCATGTCTGGGCTGGCCTTCACCGTTCTCGCGGTGATGCTGGTCGGCCCGGTCCCGGCGTTGCTGGCGCGGGCCACCTGGCCGCTGCGCGCGCCCCGGGCCGCGATGGTGCTCTGGCAGGCAATCGCCGTCGCCGCGGTGCTGTCGGCGTTCAGCGCCGGCATCGCCATCGCCAGCCGGCTGTTCGTCCCGGGCCCCGACGGGAGGCCCACGGCCAGCCCCGCCGCCGAGATCGGCCGCCTCGGCTGGCCACTGTGGCTACTCGACGTCGCGGTCTTCGGTTTGACCTTGATTATCGGCGCGCGACTTCTGGTGGCCGTCATTCGGGTCGCCGTTGCCACCCGGCGACGGCGGGCCCACCACCGGATGCTGGTTGACCTGCTCGGGCTGTCTCCCGATCTGGTGTCCGCGCGGGCCTGCGCCCGCGAGCGCGACCTGCGCGTGCTGGAAGTGGCGCAGCCGCTGGCCTACTGTCTGCCGGGCGTCCGCAGCCGCGTGGTGGTCAGCGAGGGTGCCCTTGACTCGCTGACCGAAAACGAGGTCACCGCGATCCTGAGCCATGAGCGCGCACATCTGCGTGCCCGCCACGATCTGGTGCTCGAGGCTTTCACCGCTGCCCATGCGGCGTTCCCCCGATTCGTCCGCAGCGCAAGCGCTTTGGATGCGGTGCAACTGCTCGCCGAGCTGTTGGCCGACGACGCCGCTGTCCGGGTGGCCGGCCGCGCTCCCCTGGCTCGCGCTCTGGTGGCCTGCGCGGCGGGCCGTGCGCCGATCGGTGCGCTGGCCGCCGGCGGCGCCCACACCCTGGTGCGGGTGCGGCGGCTGTCGGCCGGTGGCAACAGCCTGTGGGTGTCGACGGCCGCTTATCTCGCGGCCGCCGCGGTATTGGTCGTGCCGACCATCGCGCTGGCCATCCCCTGGCTCACCGAATTGCACCGGCTGTTCGTCGCCGCCTAACCCGGCGACCGGCGGCGGACCGCGCTAGGGCGATACTTTGCACAGGCACGAATCCCGCTGTGCCACAGTGTTCGGTGGCAGGGCCGTGGGACGTTGAAGACACGAAAGCGAGAGGCGCATACATGAGCTCGTCGGAATCGAAGACCGGGACCGCGCAGATCGGCGTCACGGGCCTGGCCGTGATGGGCTCGAACCTCGCCCGCAACTTCGCCCACCACGGCTACACGGTTGCGCTGCACAACCGGTCGATCGCCAAGACCGATGCGCTGCTCAAAGAGCACGGCGGGGAGGGCAAATTCGTCCGCTCGGAGACCATCGAAGAATTCCTGGATGCGTTGGAGAAGCCGCGGCGGGTGATCATCATGGTCAAGGCCGGTGACCCGACCGATGCCGTCATCAACGAACTCGCCGATGCGATGGAAGAAGGCGACATCATCATCGACGGCGGCAACGCGCTCTACACCGACACCATCCGTCGGGAAAAGGCCATCCGCGAGCGCGGCCTGCACTTCGTCGGCGCCGGCATCTCCGGCGGCGAGGAAGGCGCGCTCAAGGGCCCCTCGATCATGCCCGGCGGGCCTGCCGAGTCGTACACATCACTGGGCCCGCTGCTGGAGGAGATCTCCGCGCACGTCGACGGCGTCCCCTGCTGCACACACATCGGGCCGGACGGCGCCGGACACTTCGTCAAGATGGTGCACAACGGCATTGAGTACTCCGACATGCAGCTCATTGGCGAGTCCTACCAACTGCTGCGCGACGCGCTCGGCAAGACCGCTCCGGAGATCGCCGACGTGTTCGCCGAGTGGAACAAGGGCGATCTGGACAGCTTCCTGATCGAGATCACCGCAGAGGTGTTGCGTCAGACCGACGCCAGGACCGGCAAGCCGCTGGTGGACGTCATCGTCGACGAGGCCGAGCAGAAGGGCACCGGTCGCTGGACGGTGAAGTCCGCCCTCGACCTCGGCGTGCCCGTGACCGGCATCGCCGAGGCCGTGTTCGCCCGCGCACTGTCCGGCTCGGTTGCCCAGCGCAAGGCCACCACCGGCCTGGCCTCCGGCAATTTGGGCCAAAAGCCAAGCGATGCAAAGCAATTCATCGACGACGTCAGCAAGGCGCTGTACGCGTCCAAGATCATCGCCTACGCGCAGGGCTTCAACCAGATCCAGGCCGGCAGCGCTGAATACAACTGGGGCATCACCCCGGGAGACATGGCCACCATCTGGCGTGGCGGCTGCATCATCCGCGCCAAATTCCTCAACCGGATCAAAGAGGCATTTGACGAGAACCCCGACCTGCCCACCCTGATCGCCGCGCCGTACTTCCGCAGCGCGATCGAAGCGGGTGTGGACAGTTGGCGTCGCGTCGTGGTGACCGCTACCGAACTGGGTATCCCCATCCCGGGCTTCGCTTCGGCGTTGTCCTACTACGACGCACTGCGTACCGAGCGACTGCCCGCTGCGCTCACCCAGGGGCTGCGAGACTTCTTCGGCGCGCACACCTATGGACGGACTGATGAAGACCCGAGCAAAAAGTTCCACACCCTCTGGAGTGCAGACCGCAGCGAAGTTCCCGCCTAGCGGGGTCCGATGAAGTTCCTGGAGGGACACCGCCCGGCGTACGACCTGACCTACGACGACGTCTTCATCGTGCCCAACCACTCGGATGTGGCGTCGCGCTTCGACGTCGACCTGTCGACCAACGACGGCTCCGGCACCACCATCCCGGTGGTGGTGGCGAACATGACCGCGGTGGCTGGTCGACGAATGGCCGAGACGGTCGCCCGCCGTGGCGGGATCGTCGTTCTGCCGCAGGATCTTCCGATCGCCGCGGTGCAGCAAACCGTCGACTTCGTCAAAAGCCGCGACCTGGTCGTCGACACCCCGGTGACCCTGGAGCCTGAGAACTCGGTGTCCGATGCGCTGGCGCTGATCTCCAAGCGCGCCCACGGGGCCGCGGTGGTCACCTTCGAGGGCCGCCCGATCGGGCTAATCACCGAATCATGCTGCGACGGTGTCGATCGCTTCGCCCGGGTTCGCGACGTCGCGATCACCGACTTCGTCAAAGCCCCGGTGGGAACGAATCCGCGAGAACTATTCGATCTGCTCGAGCACGCCTCGGTCGACGTCGCGGTGATGACCGCCACCGACGGAACCCTCGCCGGAGTGCTGACCCGAACCGGCGCGATCCGCGCCGGCATCTACGCGCCGGCCGTCGACGCGAAAGGCCGACTGCGCATCGGTGCCGCGGTCGGCATCAACGGGGACGTGGTCGCCAAGGCTCAGGCGGTGGCCGAGGCCGGCGCCGACCTGGTGGTCGTCGACACCGCGCATGGCCACCAGGCCAAGGCCCTGGACGCGATCAAGTCGATCGCGTCGCTGGACCTGGGTGTGCCACTGGTCGCGGGCAACGTGGTATCGGCGGCCGGCACCCGCGACCTGGTGAACGCCGGCGCGTCGATCGTCAAGGTCGGGGTGGGCCCGGGCGCGATGTGCACCACCCGCATGATGACCGGTGTCGGTCGGCCCCAGTTCTCGGCCGTCCTCGAATGTTCCTCGGCGGCAAGGCAACTCGGTGCTCACGTGTGGGCTGACGGCGGCGTGCGTCACCCGCGCGACGTCGCCCTGGCGCTGGCGGCCGGAGCCGCCAACGTGATGATCGGCTCGTGGTTCGCCGGCACCTACGAGTCGCCCGGCGACCTGCTACGCGACCGGGACAACAGGCCGTACAAGGAGAGCTACGGCATGGCCTCAAAGCGCGCGGTGGTGGCCCGCAGCGCCGCCGACAGCGCCTTCGAGCGGGCCCGCAAGGCATTGTTCGAAGAGGGCATCTCGACGTCGCGGATGGCGTTGGACCCGGTTCGCGGAGGTGTCGAGGATCTGCTCGACCACATCACCTCCGGCGTGCGCAGCACCTGTACCTATGTCGGCGCGTCGACGCTGGCCGAGTTGCACGAGCGGGTGGTGGTCGGTATCCAGTCGGCCGCGGGCTTCGCGGAGGGGCATCCTTTGCCGTTCGGCTGGTGAACCAGGGCGTGTCGGCGCCGCGACGAGAACTCCAGCGCGTCGCGCCTTCGCTACGATCAGAGTTCACGCGTGAGTGGATACGTCGAAGAAAGGGCCCCCGTGCCGCAGGCACCCGCGCCGACGGGCGTGTGTGACGCCGACCCCGAGGAGCCTCCTTCTCGAGGAGTGATCGCGATCGCGGGCGAAGCCCGGGTGAAGCGCGTCACGGCCGTTGAAGGGTGGCCTCGATGAACCTGCTCGTCACGCTGCTCAGTCTGCTGGCGATAGTGCTGCTCACGGCCGGTACCGCGTTGTTCGTCGCCGCCGAGTTCTCGCTCACCACCCTCGAGCGCAGCACGGTCGAGGCCAACGCCCGCCGTGGTGGTCGCCGGGACCGCTATGTGCAGCGCGCTCACCACAGCCTGTCGTTCCAGCTGTCCGGCGCGCAGCTCGGTATCTCGATCACCACGCTGATCACCGGCTACCTGACCGAACCACTGGTGGCCGAGCTGCCCCACCCGGCCATGGATGCACTCGGGATACCCAACCGGGTCGCCGATGCGATCGTCACCTTCGTGACGTTGCTGATCGTCACCTCGTTGTCGATGATCTTCGGCGAGCTGATCCCGAAAAACGTTGCGGTAGCCCGTCCCCCTGCGACGGCGCGGGCTGTCGCCGGATTGCAGTTGCTGTTCTCCTGGCTGATGACGGCGCCGATCCGGCTGACCAACGGGGTGGCCAACTGGATCCTGCGCAAGGTGGGCGTCGAGCCGGCCGAGGAGCTGCGCTCGGCGCGTTCGGCGCAGGAGCTGGTCTCGCTGGTGCGCACGTCGGCGCGCAGCGGCTCGCTGGATCCGGCCACCGCGGCGCTGCTGGACCGGTCGCTGCAGTTCGGTGAGCTGACCGCCGAGGAGCTGATGACCCCGCGCTCGAAAATCGTTGCGCTGCAAGTGGACGACACCGTCGCGGACTTGGTGGAAGCGGCCACCGAAAGCGGCTTCTCGCGGTTTCCGATCGTCGACGGGGACCTCGACGAGACCGTCGGCATCGTGCACGTCAAGCAGGTCTTCGCGGTACCGCCGGCCGAGCGCGGGCTGACGCTGGTCACCACCGTCGCGCAGCCGGTCGCCAAGGTGCCGTCGACCCTGGACGGCGACGCGCTGATGGGACAGATCCGCGCGAACGCTCTGCAGACCGCGATGGTCGTCGACGAGTACGGCGGCACCGCGGGGATGGTCACCGTCGAGGATCTGATCGAGGAGATCGTCGGCGACGTCCGCGACGAGCACGACGACGCCAGCCAGGACGTGGTGGCGGTCGACAGCGGCTGGCGGGTGGCCGGTCTGCTGCGCATCGACGAGGTGGCGGCCGCGACCGGTTATCACGCCCCCGAGGGCGAATACGAAACGATCGGCGGGCTGGTCCTGCAGCAGCTGGGACGCATCCCGGTCATCGGCGACGAGGTGCAGCTGAGCGGATACGAGCACGACGGGGTTCCGCACACCTCGGCGTGGCGGGCCAGGGTGTTGCGGATGGATGGCCGTCGCATCGATCTGCTCGAGCTGACCCAGCTGCCGGATCGTGCCGACTCCGGTGCGGTGCGAGGTCGCTGATGGACGATGTGCTCTGGTTGTTGGCGACCGCCTTGTTGATCGGTGCGAACGCGTTTTTCGTCGCCGCCGAGTTTTCGCTGATCTCCGCGCGACGCGACCGCCTCGAAGGGCTGGCGGAGCAGGGCAGGTCGGGCGCGATCACGGTGATCCGGGCCGGCGAGCAACTGCCGCTGATGTTCGCCGGAGCTCAGCTGGGTGTCACGGTGTCGTCGATTCTGCTCGGCCGCATCGGCCAGCCGGCCGTCGCCGACCTGCTGCGGCGCGCGTTCGACCTCCTCGGCAAGTCCTCGGCGCTGCTGAACACCACCGCGTTCGTGGTGGCGTTGGCGATCGTCGTGACGCTGCACCTACTGCTCGGCGAGATCGTGCCGAAGAACATCGCGATGGCCGGTCCGGAGCGCGCGGCGATGCTGTTGATCCCGGTCTACCTCGTCTACGCGCGCGCGGTCCGGCCCGTCGTCAACTTCTACAGCTGCTGCAACAACCTGATCTTGCGGGCGCTGCGGGTTCGTCCGCGCGACGAACTCGACGTCACGGTCTCCACCGTCGAGCTCAGCGAAATGATCGCGGAGTCAGTGTCGGAGGGATTACTGGATCGCGAGGAACACACCCGGCTGACGCGGGCGCTGCAGATCCGCAACCGCACAGTCGGCGACGTCGCGGTTCCGCTCGCCGACATCCAGGCCGTTCCGTTGGCCGCCCCGGGCTCAGGTCCGACCGTCGGCGTCGTCGAAAAGGCCTTGGCTGCAACGGGTTACTCCAGGTTCCCGGTGATCGGCGCCGACGGTGGTTTCGTCGGCTACCTGCACATCAAAGATGTGCTGTCGTTGGCCGACGACCCGCAGGCCGTGATCGACCTGTCCAGAGTCAGGCCGCTGCCCCGCGTTTCGGAGTCGCTGAGCGTCCCCGAGGCGCTGTCGCGGATGCGTCGCACCAACAGCCACCTCGCGTTGGTGACCGCCACCGACGGCGCCGCCGTGGTCGCGATGGTCGCGCTGGAGGACTTGGTGCGCGACCTGGTCGGCGTGGTGCGCGACGGGACGGGACGTGCCTGAGACCAGCGCCCGCCTCGAGCCTGAGCAGTGGTTGGCGCGGGCCCGCGATCACGCCGTGCGGGTCGAGAGTTTCCTGGCCCCACACGCGAAACGCGCACAGATCGGTGAGCCGCATCCGGTGTGGGATTTTCTGTTCAGCTACTACAGCCTGCGGCCCGGGCAATTGCGCTGCTGGCATCCCGGCTACGGGGTGACGCTGACGGGTAACGAAGCGATCCGTCGATACCGGGACCGCCGCGGCTACACCGTCGATGCGTCCGGTGTGACGGTCAGCCACGCGCATCTGCTCAGCCGGATGGAGACGATTTCGTTCGTCGCGGAACTGCTGCGTGCAACCACCCGGCGGCCGGCCCAGCTGAATTGCTTCGGGCTGCACGAGTGGGCGATGGTCTACCGCGGCGGTGATGTTCGCCACCAGGTTCCGCTGCGACTCGGCGCCGGGGGTACCGACACCGTGATCGAGGCCGAGATTGCAGGGCCGTTGCGCTGCAGCCACTTTGACGCGTTCCGGTTTTTCAGCTCCGAGGCCGTGCCGCGCAACGCGGGCTCACCCAGCCGCGCCACACAGCAGGATTGGGAACAGCCTGGCTGTCTTCACGCCAACATGGACCTGTACAAATGGTCGTACAAGTTGAGCCCGCTGATCGACTCCGAGACGCTGCTCGACTGCCTGGAACTGGCCGCGGCTGCCCGTGAGATCGACATGCGGGCGAGCCCGTATGACCTGAGCGACTTCGGGTATACCCCGATTGCCGTCGAGGACGCGGCCGGCCGCGCCGAGTACGTGCGTTGCCAGAAAGCCATCGCGTCTCGTGCCGAGCCGTTGCGGGCTGCGCTACTGGCGCGGTGTGACCTGCTGCTGCAGGTTGCCGGTGACGAGTAGTTAAGTGACCGGCCGGTAGGCTGAGATGTGATTTCGACAGGTAAGTGCGGAGGAAAAAGATGACTGATCGCGTGTCGGTGGGGAACCTGCGCGTCGCCCAAGTGCTGTACGACTTCGTCAACAACGAGGCTCTGCCCGGCACCGACATAGACCCCGACAGCTTCTGGGCCGGTGTGGACAAGGTCGTCACCGACCTGCAGCCGCAGAACCAGGACCTGTTGGAACGCCGCGATCACCTGCAGGCGAAGATCGACAAGTACCACCGCCAGCACGTCATCGAGCCGCTGGATCCGGAGGGCTATCGCGAGTTCCTCACCGAAATCGGTTATCTGCTGCCCGAACCCGCCGACTTCAGCATCACCACCGCCGGCGTCGACGACGAGATCACCACGACGGCCGGACCTCAGCTGGTGGTTCCTGTCCTCAACGCGCGGTTCGCCCTGAACGCCGCCAACGCGCGCTGGGGATCGCTGTATGACGCGCTGTACGGGACCGACGTCATCCCGGAGAGCGACGGCGCCGAAAAGGGCACCAGCTATAACCGGGTCCGTGGCGACAAGGTCATCGCCTACGCACGGACATTCCTCGACCAGGCGGTGCCGCTCGCCTCGGGTTCCTGGTCCGACGCGACCGGTCTCAGCGTCGAGGACGGTCACCTGAAGGTGTCGACCCCCGACGAATCTGTCGAGCTGGCCAGCCCGGAGAAGTTCCTCGGCTACACCGGCGAGCTCGGCTCCCCCAACTGGTCGGTGTTGCTGGTCAACCACGGCCTGCACATCGAAATCCTGGTCGACCCGGAGTCGCCGGTCGGCAAGACCGACAAGGCGGGGATCAAAGACGTCGTGCTGGAGTCGGCGATCACCACGATCATGGACTTCGAGGACTCGGTGGCCGCCGTCGACGCCGACGACAAGGTGTTGGGCTACCGCAACTGGCTCGGCCTGAACAAGGGCGACCTGTCCGAGGACGTCGAGAAGGACGGCAAGACTTTCACCCGCGTGCTCAACCAGGACCGCACCTACCAGACGCCCGACGGCGGCGAGCTGACGCTGCCCGGGCGCAGCCTGCTGTTCGTCCGCAACGTCGGCCACTTGATGACCAACGACGCGATCGTCGACGCCGAGGGTCACGAGGTTTTCGAGGGCATCCAGGACGCGCTGTTCACCGGGCTGACCGCGATCCACGGCCTCAAGACAGGTGACGGCAACGGGCCGCTGACCAACAGCCGCACCGGTTCGATCTACATCGTCAAGCCCAAGATGCACGGACCCGACGAGGTCGCGTTCACCTGCGAGCTGTTCAGCCGAGTCGAGGACGTGCTCGGCCTGCCGCAGGGCACGCTGAAGGTCGGCATCATGGACGAGGAACGCCGCACCACGGTGAACCTCAAGGCATGCATCAAGGCCGCCGCCGACCGGGTGGTGTTCATCAATACCGGCTTCCTGGACCGCACGGGCGACGAGATCCACACCTCGATGGAGGCGGGCCCGATGATCCGTAAGGGGGCGATGAAGACCACCACCTGGATCAAGGCCTACGAGGACAACAACGTCGACACCGGACTGGCGGCCGGATTCAAGGGCAAGGCGCAGATCGGTAAGGGCATGTGGGCCATGACCGAGCTGATGGCCGACATGATGGAGCAGAAGATCGGGCAGCCCAAGGCCGGCGCCACCACCGCGTGGGTCCCTTCGCCGACGGCGGCCACGCTGCACGCCATGCACTACCACTACGTCGACGTCGCCTCCGTGCAGGAAGAGCTCGAAGGCAAGAAGCGTGCCACGATCGACGAGCTGCTCACGGTCCCGCTGGCCAAGGAACTGGCCTGGGCGCCGGAGGAGATCCGGGAAGAGGTCGACAACAACTGCCAGTCGATCCTGGGCTACGTGGTCCGCTGGATCGATGCGGGCGTCGGCTGCTCCAAGGTTCCGGACATCCACAATGTCGCGTTGATGGAAGACCGCGCCACGCTGCGGATTTCCAGCCAGCTGTTGGCCAATTGGCTGCGGCATGGCGTCATCACCGAAGAGGATGTGCGCGCTAGCCTGGAGCGGATGGCTCCGCTGGTGGACGAGCAGAACGCGGGTGACTCCGGATACCTGCCGATGGCACCGAACTTCGATGACAGCATCGCGTTCCTGGCCGCCCAGGAGCTGATTCTGCAGGGCGCCCAGCAGCCCAGCGGCTACACCGAGCCGATTCTGCATCGACGCCGGCGCGAGTTCAAAGCTCGCGCCCACGAGTGACGGCTGTGCGAGGCATTTCCACCACTGCTATGACTGACGGCTGCAGGCACCTCCGGCGCTCACGAGAGGACCGGCATGGGTAGGCACCGAGCTCCCGACGACGACGACGAACCGTCGGACGACTATCCCGAAACCGAGCAATTCGACGACGGCGGGGACTACCGGGAACCTCCGGCGCCCCGTGCCGACGAGCCTAGTTTCCCCGGTTCGTTCTCCGCGCCGCGTTATCCAGGTCGCCCGCAGGATGACTTCTCCGACGATTTCCACGACGGCCCAGGGTTTTTCGACTTCGACGAGCCGGAAGGCGATCGCCGTGAGGAGATCCCGAGTGGCGGAGCCGAGCCGTCGGACGACTTTTCCGACTTCCCGCGGCGTGACCAGGACCCGCCGAGCCCACCGGCCGAGCCACCCTCGGGGCCGCCGACCGGCGGACATCGCGGGCTCCCCGGCTTCAGCGGCGGCCATCGCAACGAGGGTGGGCGCCGTGGCGTCAGCATCGGTGTGATCGCCGCCCTGATCTCGGTCGTCGTGGTGGTCGGGGTCGTTATCCTGTGGCGCTTCTTCGGGGACGCGCTGTCCAACCGTTCCCACAGCGCGCGGTGCGTCGGGGAGAAATTGCCGGTCGCCGTGGTCGCCGATCCGTCGATCTCCGACCAGGTGCAACGCTTCGCCGACCGGTTCAACGGCCAATCCGCGCCGGTCGGTGACCACTGCGTCGCCATCGGGGTGAAATCCGCCGGCTCCGACGCGGTCGTCGACGGCTTCATCGGCAAGTGGCCCGGGGATCTGGGTCAGCGACCGGCGCTGTGGATCCCGGGCAGCTCGATATCCGCCGCGCGACTCACCGCTGCGGCGGGCAAGGAAACGGTCTCCGACAGCCGGTCGTTGGTGACATCACCGGTGGTGCTGGCGGTACGACCAGAGCTGCAGAGGGCATTGGGCGACCAGAAATGGGCCGACCTTCCCGACCTGCAGACCAAACCCGACGCGATGGCAGGCCTAAAGCTGCCGGCGTGGGGGTCGCTGCGGCTGGCCCTGCCGATCGGCGGCAACAGCGATGCCGCATACCTCGCAGGTGAAGCCGTCGCGGCGGCGTCGGTGCCACCCGGGGCCCCGCCCACCAACGGCAGCGGCGCCGTCCGCACGCTGATCGCCGGGCAGCCGAAACTCGCCGACAACTCACTGGGCGAAGCGATGAACGCGCTGCTCAAGCCCGGTGACGCGGCGACCGCCCCGGTACACGCGGTGGTCACCACCGAACAACAGGTCTTCGCCCGCGGGCAGACGCAACCGAATGCCGGCGGCACGCTGAGCGCGTGGCTGCCGCCGGGGGCCGCCGCGGTCGCGGACTACCCCACCGTGCAGCTCAGCGGGTCCTGGCTGTCGCAGGAGCAAGTGACGGCGGCCAACGAGTTCGCCCGCTTCATGCATAAACCCGATCAGCTCGCCGAGCTTGCCAAAGCCGGTTTCCGCGCCGAAGGCACCAAGCCGCCGAAAAGCGACGTGACCAGCTTCCCTGCGCTGCCGTCGACCCTGTCTGTCGGCGATGACGGGACCCGTGCCGCGCTGGCCAACGTTGTGTCGGCGCCGGCAAGCGCGCCCGCGGCGATCATCATGCTCGAGCAATCGATGACCACCGAAGAGGGCGGCAAGACCCGGCTGGGCAACGTGGTCAGCGCGCTCGACGACCGGATCAAGTCGCTGGCGCCCAACGCCGTGATCGGGCTGTGGACTTTTGACGGCAAGGAAGGCCGCTCCGAAGTGTCGGCGGGCCCACTGAGCGATCAGGTCGACGGCAAACCGCGCACCGAGGCGCTGACCGCCGCGCTGGATCGACAGCACGCGTCGTCAGGAGGAGCGGTGTCGTTCACCACGCTCCGGATGATCTACAAAGACGCGCAAGCCAATTTCCATGCGGGACAGACGAATTCGGTGCTGGTGATCACCGCCGGCCCGCACACCGATCAGAGCCTCGGCGGTCAGGGCCTCCAGGATTTCATCAAGCAAAGTGCCGACCCGGCCAAGCCGGTCGCCGTCAACGTCATCGACTTCGGGTCCGACTCCGATCGAGACACCTGGGAAGCCGTGGCCAAGCTCTCCGGCGGCAGCTACCAGAACATGTCGACGTCGGCATCGCCCGACTTGGCTACCGCGGTGACCAACTTCCTGAGCTGACCAGTCCTTTCGACACGTCGATTTCCTTCCGACGACGCATTGTCTAACTTACCGGTTTCTGAATCGATCCATATTGGAAACTTGTCTGATTACTCAGACGTATCTCAGGTAAAGTTTCGTTACGTCACAGCTATGTGACCGCCATCACATCGTGGTGTTGGAAAAGGAGATGTCCGCCATGCAACACGCCCTTCGCCCCTACGCGACTGCCGGTGTCGCCATCGTCGGCGCCAGCATCATCGCCGTCACCCCAGTGGTTGCTCCCCCGGCAAGAGTCGAGACGCGGCCGGTTCAACTCGTCGACGCGTGGTCGGATCTCGTGACCAACACGACCACCAACTTGAACCTCATCGTCGACAACGCGAGCTCGTCGGACATCACACAGCTCTTCGACCAGTTCCTCACCAACCCGTTCGGCGTGATCGAGGCGTTCGCAAACTTCGACCCGACCGTCACCACGGATCTCGGGTCGCTTCCCGCGACAATCTCCGTCGAATTGCCGCCGGGGCTCGAGCTCGCGCTCGCCGGCCTCGGGGCCACAGGCGCGACGCTCACCACGCTGGAGACCGTTGCCCAGCAGATACAGAGCGGCTCCACCAACCTCTCCGATGGCCTGGCCACCGTGCTGAACGCCTGGCTCAACGGGACGGACAGCATCAGCCTGCTCAACGGCGCCATCACCATCCCGCTCTACAACGGCCTGATAGCCCCCGAAACATCAGCGAACATTGACATCAACCTGCCCGACTTGATCAACGCGCTGGGCTTGGGCAATACACCCCTGACCGACCTGGACCTCAGCAGCTTGCTCAATCAGATCGGGCTGGGCGACCTGACCCTGGGCTCGTTGTTCAACGACCTCACGCTGGGCGGCGACCCGTTGAGCAGCCTCGGGCTGGGCACACTGTTGGGCGACCCGACTCTGGGCACCGTTCTCGACGACCTCGGTCTGGGCGGACTGACCAGTCTCGACGGCCTCAACCTGGGCAGCTTCGGCCTGCCGACTCTGTTGAGCGACCTGGGCCTGAACTCCAACCTCAACGACGTGACGCTGGCGAATCTGCTGGATGCGGTGGGATTCAACACAGACGTCAACGCCCTCAGCCTCACCGGTGTGATCAGCGATCTGTTCCCGAACGGCATCGACGTGGGCGGTGTCAACCTGGGCACGTTGCTCACCGAGCTGGGTATCGGCAGCGAGAGTGTGGGCAGCCTGCTCGGCCCCGCCGGCATCACCGCCCTCGCCTCCACGCTGAACGGGCTGATCGCCGGCCCGCTGAGCAGTGTGGCCACTGCGTTGAATGTCGTCCTAGCGCCGCTGGGCTTGAGCGTCAACGATCTGCTCAGCACTAGTGAGCTGACGACCGCGCTGAACGGCATCTCGCTGAGCTCCCTGGTCGATGACCTCACCCTGGGCAGCGGCGCCGCATCGGGTCACTTGAGCTTGACGGAACTGCTGGCCGATTTGGGCCTCGGCAACACCACGACCGGGGACTTCGGCAGCATCACCGGCCTGTTGACTGCCTTGGGAATCAATCTGCCGTCCGGCGATTTCACGATCACCAGCCTGATCACCGACGTCTTGAACCAGCTTGGTCTCCCGATTCCGGCGACGGGTGATATCAGCCTGGCCGCGTTGCTGACGGACCTGGGCGGGGTGACCAACTCGATCCTCGACACGCATATCGGCAGCTTGCTGGACAGTCTCAACCTGGGTGACTTGCTCAACGACCTCGGCCTTTCGGACCTGCCGCTGGACCTGAGCAACCTGGGCGACCTGACCGGGCTGACGCTGAGCGACCTGCTCGGCGACCTGGGCCTGGGCGATCTGGCCAACGTCAGCGTCGAGCCGTTGGGTGGCTTCTACACCCTGCTGGCGGACGTCGTGCCCGGCCAGATCCTCGCCTCGCTGGGGATGTAAGGCTCAGGCGTAGGACTCCACCGGCGGACACGAGCAGACGAGGTTGCGGTCGCCGTAGGCGCCGTCGATGCGGCGAACCGGCGGCCACACCTTGGGGCGGAAGCCCTTTCCCAGCGGATAGGCGGCCAGCTCACGGGTGTACGGGTGCTCCCACTTGTCCACCAGCAGGCACTCGGCGGTGTGCGGCGCGCCGCGAAGCGGGTTGTCCTCCACCGTCCACTCCCCCGAGCCGACGCGGTCGATCTCGGCGCGGATCGCGATCATCGCGTCGCAGAACGCGTCGATTTCCTCGAGGCTCTCACTCTCGGTCGGCTCGACCATCAGCGTGCCCGCGACCGGGAAACTCATGGTCGGAGCGTGGAAGCCATAGTCTGCCAACCGCTTTGCCACGTCGTCGACGGTGACGCCGGTCGATTTGGTGATCGGCCGCAGGTCCAGGATGCATTCGTGGGCGACCATGCCGTTCTCGCCGGTGTACAGCACCGGGTAGTACTCGTCGAGGCGGCGGGCGATGTAGTTGGCCGACGCGATCGCGGTCAGCGACGCCGCGCGCAAGCCGGGGGCGCCCATCATCCGGATGTAGGCCCAGCTGATCGGCAGGATGGACGCCGACCCGTAGGGTGCCGCCGAAACCGTTGGACCAGAGGGCAACTCGGGGGCATACGGGTGGCCGGGCAGGAACGGCGCGAGGTGCGAACGTGCCGCGACCGGGCCGACGCCGGGCCCGCCGCCACCGTGCGGGATGCAGAACGTCTTGTGCAGGTTCAGGTGGCTGACGTCGCCGCCGAACTTGCCCGGGCGGGCCAGCCCGACCAGCGCATTGAGGTTGGCACCATCGACATACACCTGGCCGCCTGCGTCGTGGACGGCCGCGCAGATCTCGGCGATGTCGTGTTCGTAGACGCCGTGCGTCGACGGGTAGGTGATCATCAGCGTCGACAGCCGCTCGGCGTGCTCGCCGACCTTCGCTCGCAGGTCGTCGAGGTCGACGTCACCGTTGGAGCGGCAGGCCACCACAACGACTTTCATGCCGGCCAGTGCGGCCGACGCGGCGTTGGTGCCGTGCGCGCTGGACGGGATCAGGCAGATGTTGCGCTCCGGCTCGCCGCGGCTGGCGTGGTAGGCGTGGATGGCCAGCAGCCCGGCGTACTCGCCCTGCGATCCGGCGTTGGGTTGCAGGGAAATCGCGTCGTATCCGGTCATGTGGATCAGCCAGGTTTCCAGGTCGGCGATCAATCGCCGCAGACCCTTGCTGTCCGCTGCCGGTGCGAACGGGTGCTGGCGCGCGAACTCCGGCCAGGTGATCGATTCCATCTCGGCGGCGGCGTTGAGCTTCATCGTGCACGAGCCGAGCGGAATCATGGTGCGGTCCAACGCAAGATCCTTGTCCGCCAACGAACGCAGATAACGCATCATCGACGTCTCGGTGCGGTACTTGACGAACGCGGGATGGGTGAGGAACTCCGATGTGCGCGTGGCGATGTCGGCGGGCGAGCTCTCGGCGGCTTCGACACCGAATGCGTCTAGCACCGCCGCCACCTGAGCATCGGTGGTTACCTCATCGCAGGTCACCGACACGTGGTCGTCGTCCACGCGCCAGAGGTTGATGCCGTCGGCCTTGGCCGCCGCGATAATGTCGTCGGCGCGGCCCGGCACGTGGGCCAGGACGGTGTCAAAGTACTTGTCGTGCACCAGCTTATCGCCGAGCGCGGCGGCGATGGTCGCGGCGTGGCCATGTACCCGCCGGGCGATGCCGGCCAGGCCGTCGGCGCCGTGATAGCTCGCATACATCGCCGCCATCACCGACAGCAGCACCTGCGCGGTACAGATATTGCTGGTCGCCTTGTCGCGGCGGATGTGCTGTTCACGCGTCTGCAGCGCGAGCCGGAACGCGGGCAATCCGTCGGCGTCAACGGATACGCCGACGAGCCGGCCGGGCAACTGACGGGCGTGCTTCTCATGCACCACCAGGTATCCGGCATGCGGACCGCCGAATCCCATTGGCACACCGAAACGTTGGGTGTTGCCGAAGGCCACGTCGGCGCCGATCTCCCCCGGCGGTGTGACCAGTGTCAGCGCCAGCAGGTCGGCGCCGATCGCGACCAGCGCGCCGCGTTCGTGCGCCTCGGAGATCAACGCCGACCAATCGGTGATCCGGCCGCTGGCGCCGGGCAGTTGCGCGATGACGCCGAAGAACTCGCCTTCCGGCAGACCCTCGCGCAGATCGGCGGTGACGATCTCGATGCCCAGCGGCTCCGCGCGGGTGGCGAGAATTGCGGCGGTCTGGGCGAACACGTCGACGTCGACGGCCAATCGGTGGGCTGAACCCTTGACGGCCCGGTGCATCAGTGTCATCGCCTCGGCGGCCGCGGTGCCCTCGTCGAGCATCGACGCGTTGGCCACCTCGAGCCCGGTCAGGTCGGCGACCATGGTCTGGAAGTTCAGCAGCGCTTCGAGCCGGCCCTGGCTGATTTCCGGCTGGTAGGGCGTGTACGCGGTGTACCAAGCGGGGTTCTCCAGGATATTGCGCAGCAACACCGGCGGTGTGTAAGTGTCGTAGTACCCCTGACCGATCATCGACACCGCGACGGTGTTCTGGTCGGCCAGCTTCCGCAGCTCGGCCAGCGCTTCGGCCTCGCTGGCCGCCGGTGGGAGCTGATCCAGACCGGGCGCCGCGCCGGAACCGGTCAGGGCGTCGAGAATTCCCGCGGGCAGGGCGCGCCGGGCGAGCTCGTCGAGCGAGTCGACCCCGATGACGTCGAGCATCGCCGCGACGGCGGCGCTGTCCGGGCCGATGTGCCGGTCGGCGAAAAGTGGATTCGCGTGGTCTGACATGTGAGTCGAACTCCTGACGAGAAGAGGAACCAGGTCCTCCCCCTCTGTCGTCTACCCGAACCGGGCGCCTGAGAGATTCGACGTATGTCTTTCCCCATGGGCGGGTGACTGACCATCACCGCTTTCCAGAGGCATCGGGGTCTGGCGCGGTCCGGGTGCCTGAGAGGTTGACGGAGAGGTATTGCTCCTTCGGCGTCCGTGGCTGGCGGCCACGGAACTCTCCCGCGCAAGAACGATGCGTGATCGAGTTTACCTACTCGAAGCCACCGGCATGGCCGGCGGCACCGGTAACGAGAACGCGGATCAGCCGATCTTGCGGTCGCGGTGTTTGCGGCGAGAGGCCAACTCGTCTTCAGGGGCGGCGATCGACTCGCCGCCGTCGGCGCGCTCGCCGGGGAAATCCGCGATGGCCCCGGTCAATTCGCGCATCGCGCCGGAGACGGCGATGCCAAAGACACCCTGTCCACCCTGCAGAAGGTCGACGACTTCCTCGGCCGAGGTGCACTCGTAGACCGTGGTGCCATCGGAGAACAGCGTGATGTTAGCCAGGTCTTGCACGCCCCGCTGGCGCAGGTGGTCGACCGCCACACGAATGTTGTGCAGCGAGATGCCGGTGTCCAGTAATCGCTTGACGATCTTGAGCACCAGGATGTCTTTGAACGAGTACAGGCGCTGGCTGCCGGAGCCGGCGGCGCTGCGAATCGACGGCACGACCAGCGAGGTGCGGGCCCAGTAGTCCAGCTGGCGGTAGGTGATGCCGGCGATTTGGCAGGCACTCGGGCCGCGGTAGCCGACCAGCTCGTCGGGCACGGAGTCGTCGGGAAACAGGCCGCCCTGCACGGGTTCGCTCGACACGCGGATCGCCGGTTCGGGACTGGCTTCTGGATCGTCGTCGAGCGTCGTCAGAGACTCGAGATCCAGTTGATCCTGACGTGGCTGGTCACCCACGGTGTATCCTCTCGCCGATCGCGCGCTCGTTACGGGCTGCCGTTTTCGCGTTTGCTCAATCGAGTGCTTGTGAGCATACGCTTTTCGACACGCTGTCGTGCTTGTAGAACTAATCAGTTGAAGCAAAGTATGGCGGTCGGGACGGTGTCGTCACGCTATCCAATGGGCGTGTCGAGGTCGAACTCGCAGATGAGACGCATCCGTGATATTGCCTATTCAAATCGAGATCGGCCGAATCGCGGCGCGCCGCATTAGCCTGCGGGCAAACGCCGACGGCGCCTGCTAATGCCCTAGGTGGCCTTGAAATCGTCGGGCGAAACGCTGTCCAGAAATTCCTTGAATTTCTCGACCTCGTCCTCGCGGACGGCGCCGGACGGCTCGTCGTCGTTCTCGTCGGGAATCAGCAGACCGGCTTCGGCCAGCACCGCTTCTTCGACGTAAATAGGCACGCCCACCCGCAACGCGATGGCCACCGAATCCGACGGCCGTGCCGAGACCGTGATGTTGCGGTCGAAGACCAGATCCGCGTAGAAGGTGCCCTCTTGCAGATCGACGATCCGCACCTCTTTGAGCGAATGACCAAGTGCGGTAATGAGATCGCGAATCAGATCGTGGGTTAGCGGACGGGGCGGCTCGACACCCTGTTGTTCGAGGGCGATCGCTGCGGCTTCCGACTGCCCGATCCAGATGGGCAGGTAACGGTCCCCACTGGCCTCGCGCAGCAACAGCACCGGCTGGTTCTGCGGCTGCTCGACGCGAATGCCGACGACGCGAACTTCACCCATCTGTGTCTGCCCTCCGCACGTGCCGCACTTCCGTGTCAGACCTGCGCCGGCGTCGCGATGCAAACACCAAGCCGCCGTACGCAAGCTGTCGAGAAGAAGTCTAGTCCTTCAGCGGTGCAGAACGTCGCGCACCGCGGACTTGATCAACGAGGTATGAAGCGTGATTGCGAGCGCGGCGACTTCGCGAGCCAGATCGTCGGCGCGGTCGCGGGCACCGGTTTTCCCCGTGTTGACAAGCGGTCCGGCGATCTGCGCGATCAGATCGGATTGCCGGTCGGCCGCCGAGCGGAAGGCCCTCAGGTGGCGCGGTTCGACGCCGTAGTCGGCGAGCGCGCGGGCGCACTGCAGGATGACCACCGCGTGTTCGTCGAAAAACCCGCCCGGACCGGTGGTGATCACCCCGGCTTTGAGCAGCGCGGTCAGCAGGTCCTCGTCGACGCCCGAGCGATCCAGCAGGTCCTCGCGGCTGAGCCGGACGCGGGTGGGTGCGACCGTCACATCCGCGTCGGGCGGCGCGCCGTTGCCGACTGTCACCAATCGCGGTACGCCGTAAGGCGATCCGGCCAGCGGCAGCTCGCCGTCGGGCTGAGCGTCCAGCTGTGCCTTGATCACCTTGAGCGGAAGGTAGTGATCACGCTGAGCCGTCAAGACGAAGCGCAGGCGAGCGCAGTCATACGCCGTGAATCGGCGGTATCCCGACGCCGCGCGTTGCGGCGTTACGAGACCCTCGGCCTCCAAGAACCGAATCTTGGAGATCGTCACATCCGGGAAGTCTGGCCGTAGCAGGTCGAGGACCGCTCCGATCGACATCCCGCTCAGTGCGGGGGTCTCGGGCGCGGTCACTAGCCTCCGGACCCTCCGTCTTCACCGGCCTTGGGTCCAGTCAGAAAGACCAACCGGAATTTCCCGATCTGAACCTCGTCGCCGTTGGCCAGCACGGCCGAGTCGACCGGCTCGCGGTTGACGTACGTGCCGTTGAGGCTGCCGACGTCCACGACGTGGAACTCGTCGGATTCCAAACGGAATTCGGCGTGCCGCCGACTGACGGTCACGTCGTCGAGGAAGATGTCGCTGTCGGGGTGGCGGCCGGCCGAGGTGGTCGGTTGATCGAGCAGGAAACGGGAACCGGCGTTCGGTCCCCGTTTGACGACCAGCAGCGCCGAACCGGCCGGCAGACCCTCGACACCGGACACCGTGGTCTCGGAGCCGGTCTGCGCGGGAGCATCCAGTTCGTTGAGGAAGTCGGCGCGGAACACCGAAGTCGTCTCCACCGTGACTTCATCAGAAGTCAGGTCGTTGTCCTTGTCCGTCACCCGCTGCTCCTCACTGGCCGCTGCTGCGTTGTCTGGTTGGGTCCGGCCGGCCGGATTCCCACCCGCAGTGACCGTCGATGTGACGACCGTACCGCGCACAGGAGCCCAATGTGCCGTCCCCCGCCGGATCGACGGCTACATCTGCTAGCCGCGCCTCTTTCGCCCCGGTCGGGCCGGCATTGTCGCCGGGCGCAGGGAACGATAACAGGGTCACTCGGACAGCGAGCCTCGGTAGGTCTCGGCGTCCAGGAGATCGGCGACACTCTTGTCGATCGCGGCGCCGTCGACCTGAAGGTCGATCAGCCAGCCGCCGCCGTACGGCTCGGAGTTGACCAGCTGCGGGCTGGCGTCCAGATCCTCGTTGACGGCAACGACTTTCGCCGAAACAGGCGCGTACAGGTCCGACACGGACTTGGTCGACTCCACTTCGCCGAACGCCTCACCCGCGGTCAACTCGTCACCCACCTCGGGCAGCCGGACGAACACCACGTCGCCCAGGGCCGATTGGGCGAAGTCCGTGATCCCCACCCGGACAGTGTCGTCACCGGTTCGCCGGACCCACTCGTGGTCGGTGGTGTAGTGCAAATCTGGCGGGATTTCGCTCACGGTGTTCCTGTTCTGGTCGGTGACTACTTGACTGGCTGAGCGTATTGGCGCGGTTTTGGTTGCCGCAAGGCGGTGACGTCTACCTTGTCCGCCTGCTGCACCGACATGGTGCCGCCGACGCGTTTGACGCTGTCCACTGCGCCGCCGGGGATGTTCATCGCCGCGGCCAGTGTCGGTGGATCGCCAATGGCGACAACCGAATACGGCGGCGTCAGGCTTTTGCCGTCGACGGTCAGCACGCCGGGCGCGCCGACGATCCAGGTGTCGACGCCGGTGCGGACCGCCTCGTGTCGATCACTGATCTGGATCGCCTCGGCCCCGGCGGCCCGCAGCTCGTCGAGCACGTCGAGCATCGCCTGCGGGGCCACTCCCGGTCCGGGGTCGTCGATCTTGGCCGTGACGCCGGGGCCGGTAGCGCCGACCGTGCCGATCAGGATCGACAGCGCCGCCAAACGGGCCTGGGCGTTTTGGATGGCGGTCTGATCGCTGGTGCCTGAGGCTTGCAATGCGTTCAACGACCGCTGCAGTTCAGCGACTTCGGTGCTCAGCGTGGCTTCGCGTTGACGCAGCGAGTCCAAGAGCACCAGCAGGTCTGCGGGGCGTGCCGTATCGAGCGAGTCCCCGGATGTGGTCTGGTGAACCTGGGTCGCGATGGCCACCCCCAGCAGCAGGCACAGCATGATCGCCAGCGTGCCGAATACGGTGCGGCCACGGCGCAGGAATCCCCTCGGCTGCAGTTCGCCGATCGCGGGTTTGGGCTGATGCGGCGCCAACTCGTGGCGCCCGTGCTCGTCAGGCGCGTCGGCACACAGCTATCCACGGCGATCATCGTCGTCTTGGGTATCCGCATCTTCGGCAACGCCGCCGCGTTGCGGCGCAGGTTGTTCGGGGCATAACGGGGTATGAGGCCAACATGAGCGACGCCGAATCCGAAGCCGACGACCCGGAAACGCCGACGGCTGCCGACGCGCCTGACGAGCACGGGCGCCACGAGTTGGCGCCGCATCAGCCCAAACCCGCGATCGGCGAACACCAAA
>NZ_LZLV01000077.1 GCF_001673405.1 Mycobacterium sp. 1245111.1
GCGTCGGGAATCGTCACCCACACGATCAACGTGGTGCCGCACAGCACCAGAACGTCGCCGACGTCGTTGGCGCCGGAGACCATCTGTTCGCACACCGCGTCAATCGCGCCGACCCCCAACACGGCCTGGCCCGCTTGCCCGACGGCCGCGCCCGGCGCCGCCACCGCGGGCATCTGCGCCTCGGTCGCGCCGCGCTCCGCGCAGGCCGCCGCGTTCCAGCCGTCGCCGTCGAACAACGGTGACGCGGTGAACGCGGTGGGAAAGTCGACCACTGCCTCGCCGGCCAGGGCGTGGTTGGCCACCGCCGGGGCCGGCCAGTAGCCGGCGGCCGCCGGCGCTTGCGCAGCGGTCCAGCGCAGAAATTCGGCGGCCTCGCCGACCGGGAACGGCCCGTCGGCGGCGACACCGGGAACCCGGCCGCGGCCGTCGCCGTAGAGCAACCCGGGCGTGATCGGTATGCCGGCGGCGTCCACCGCGGTCAACGACGGGACCATCGCGGACACCGCGATCGCCCGCGCATCCGGGCAGGCCAACTGCTTCAGCGCGGTCAACGGGCCCCGCCGCCACGCCTCGTCGGCGTTGTGCTCCAGCCGATCCGGCGCCAACGACGTCGGCGACGTTCTGGTGCTGTGCGGCACCACGTTGATCGTGTGGGTGACGATTCGTGGC
>NZ_LZLV01000078.1 GCF_001673405.1 Mycobacterium sp. 1245111.1
CTGGCCGGTCGTGGGCGGACATGTTGCGGCCACCAGAACCAACGTCCGAGCAGTGTGGCCAGCGACGGCGTCATGAAAGACCGGACGATCAGGGTGTCGAACAGCAGGCCGAGACCGATGGTGGTGCCCACCTGGCCGATGATGCGCAGGTCGCTGACCACCATTGAGGCCATCGTGAACGCGAACACCAGACCGGCGTTGGTCACCACCTTGCCGGTGCTGCCCATCGCGCGGATGATCCCGGTCTTCAGCCCGGCGGGTATCTCCTCTTTCAAGCGGGATATCAACAACAGGTTGTAGTCCGAACCGACGGCAAGCAGCACGATCACCGACATCGCGAGCACCATCCAGTGCAGTTTGATACCGAGGAAGTATTGCCAGACGAGCACCGACATGCCGAACGATGCCCCCAACGACAGCGCGACCGTCCCGACGATCACCGCCGCCGCGATCAGACTGCGGGTAATGATCAGCATGATGATGAAAATCAGGCAGAGCGAACCGATTCCGGCGATCATCAGGTCGTACTTGGAGCCGTCCTTCCAGTCTTTGAAGGTGGCTGCGGTGCCGGCGAGGTAGATCTTGGCGCCCTCCCAGGGCGTGCCCTTGATCGCCTCGTGCACGGCTTTCTTGATCGGCGCGATGTGGCTGATGCCCTCGGGGGTGGCGGGGTCGCCCTCGTGCGAGATGATCAACCGGACGGCGTGCCCGTTA
>NZ_LZLV01000079.1 GCF_001673405.1 Mycobacterium sp. 1245111.1
TACGCTCACCAACGGAGACCAGCCGCCGGCTGAGTCCTCAAATCAGAAAGTCTCCGAACTCACCGGGGCGATTCACAACTCGAATATCTCCGAGGCCTGCGAAACTCCAAGGGCCTTCGCGATGTTGTCCTCCAGGAGTTCATTAGCTTCGGCGAGACCAACCACATCGACAATCACGCGTCTCTGCCGAACGACGTCAAATCTAACGTTGCAAAGTCGTCGCCGCCTAAGTCTGGAGGTGAAGTGCTAGTCAGCTCAGAGCAGTCGAAAGATGAAACTTTGCACGATAAATCATGGTCCATAGAACAGCTGAGACCGTTGTCGACCGCCGTACCCGAAATCGGCCAGATCGTCAGCGTCCGAGGCGCCAACTGGGCAGTCACCGACGTCCACCAGCAGAGCCTCCCCAGGAGCGCGCATGACGACGCAGTCAGGCAACTTCAACACGCGGTGACGCTGCAGTCCGTAGAAGACGATCGCCTCGGCGACGAGCTGCGCGTTGTCTGGGAACTCGAGCCTGGTCGCAGCTTGAGACCACCTCAAGACTTGCCAACTCATATTGATGCCAGCAAGTTCGATCCACCGGAACGGCTCGCCGCCTTCATCGATGCGCTCCGGTGGGGCGCAGTGACTAGCGCGGACGTGAAAACTGTTCAGGCACCGTTCCGTTCGGGGGCGAAGGTCGAGCCCTATCAACTCGAGCCACTCATGCGTGCGCTCAGCGCGCCGCGCGCCAACCTCCTGCTTGCTGACGACGTCGGTCTCGGCAAGACCATTGAGGCAGGGATGGTGATCCAGGAATTACTTCTCCGTCACCGCGCACGAACCGTGATCGTCGTTTGCCCCGCCGGCCTCTGTGTGAAGTGGCAGGACGAGATGCGCGACAAGTTCGGCTTGGAATTCAGAATCGTCAATTCGGAAACGATGAAAGAGGTCAGGCGGAGCAACGGCGTTCATGCCAACCCATTCACCCTGTTTCCCCGCATCATCGTGTCGATGGCGTGGCTGCCCGGCCCTCGGGCGCAGCGACAGCTTCGTGATGCACTCATCACGAAGTCGCGCGGGACCGCATCACGATTCGCGTTCGACATCCTGGTCGTCGACGAGGCTCACCACGTTGCACCGAGCGCACCGACCAGGACAGACAAAGCCGGCTTGCGCAAGGGTTATGCCGTTGACTCGCAACGCACTCGGGCGGTACGCGACCTAGCCGAGCGCTCCGAACACCGGCTCTTCCTTTCGGCAACTCCGCACAACGGATACACCGAATCGTTCACCGCTCTTCTCGAGATGATCGATCCGCAGCGCTTCGTTCGAGGAAAGTTTCTCGACGAGCAAGCTCTCAAAGATGTCGCCGTACGCCGCCTCAAGAAGGATCTTGCTGGCCAATTCAAAACTCGTGAAGTCAACGAGCTTCGCTTCACCCCGTCCCCTGACGAAGCAGCCGCTTACGACCGCCTCATTGCTTTTACGGCACGGCGCGACAAAGCGACGAAGGGAGGTGTTAATGCGGCGAAGGACATGGCTACTCTGCTGCTGAAAAAGCGGTTCTTCTCCAGTCCGGTTGCGTTCGCTCGGACGATTGACGTCTACCGCGACACCCGGATGCGTGGTCTCGCAGTCGACTTCGAGGCCGAATACGACGAAATCCTCGGCTCGGACGCCGACGAACTCGAAGAAGGCCGCGTCGAACAGGCAGAAACACAGACGCTCCAGCTGACCAAGAACGCACTTCCCCCACTGACTGATGAGGACAAGACCGACCTCCAGTATCTGCGCGACTGGGGCCACAGCTACGAGGCGCGGCCCGACTCGAGACTGAAAGCCCTCATCGAATACGTTGAGGCGAATGCGAAGACAAGCGATGGCCTCTGGCTCAACGAACGCATCGTCATCTTCACCGAGTACGTCGACACGCTCGAATGGATACGCGAGATCCTCCGGCAGCGAGGATTCGAATCGGACCGCGTGGCAGTCATCGACGGATCAACGGACTCGGATGAGCGCGAGGTAATACGCGCACGCTTTAATGCCGATCCCGCAGGAGAGAAGCTCCGGATTCTCCTGGCGACTGACGCCGCCGGCGAAGGCATCGACCTTCAGGACTACTGTTATCGACTCGTCAACTACGACATCCCATTCAATCCGAACCGGCTGGAGCAACGTATCGGCCGTGTCGACCGCTACGGGCAGAAGCATGATCCGGACATCCGTCACTTCGTATCGGAAAATGCGAATTCTGAACTGGCGCAGGATGTTGACCTACTTGCACGGGTAGCAAAGAAGGTCGCGCAGATCATGGCTGACCTAGGGTCGGCCAACGAGATCATCGCACCCGACTTACAGCGTCAACTCGCTGGCATCGATGCACCGACTCCGAAACCTCGAGCGGAGAAAAGCCCAATTGGCCGGATGCTCGCCGGCGGTCGTGACGTCAGTGCTGGGCTGACACAACTTGCACAGGAAATTGCCGATAGCCGAGAAACGCTGCATCTCAGGCCTGCGAATCTTCAACGTGTCGTCGACGTGGCGTTCGAGCTCGACCGCTTACCCCCGATCGACGAGGTGGGCTCCGATCGCACCGATGTTGCAGTGTTCCGGCTTCCAGCGCTCGGCAGCTCCTGGGAGCAAGTCACTCGTGGCCTGACGACTGCGCTCGATCGCGAGCATCTCCGACCTATCGCTTTCGATTCCCAGGTGCTTGTAGATGATCCCGACGTCGTCTACATGCATCTCGGCAGTCCACTACTACAGCGCGCCACACGGAGATTGCGAGCCGCACTGTGGGGCGGCGAGCGATCACTGGAACGTGTCACCGCGGTCGTGGTCCCGGGATTGGGGGAATCCTTCGCTGCGGCGGTCACGCGGCTTGTACTCGTCGGACAAGCGGGCGTCCGCCTGCACGAGGAAGTGTTCTTGGCGGGCACGCGATTGAGCCGTCGCCAGGCTGTCGGTGAACAGCGGGCTGAAAACTTTTTAGAGCAGGCCCTTGATTTGACGACCTTTGAAGCTCTGCCACCCCAGATCCAAGATCAGCTCGAGGAAGCTTGGAACGACGGTAAGCCCGATGGGCTTCGCGCACGGGTAGCGGAGGCGGTCGCCGAGCGAGTCGAGCGCCGCCGTCGCGCCGTCGAGTCTCTTCTGGAGGCCCGGAGAGTCGCAGATCACGAACGCGTCTCTGCAATCTTCGACAGATTCGGCGCGACGCTAGCTTCGGCTCTGGCCGAGGCACAAGAAGTCGAGTCACAGCTGGCTCTATTCGACGATGAGCGAAAGCAAAGTGAGCGCGACCTGCGTCAAATCCGCGCGCGCGTAGAGGCATTGGCTGATGAGCGCGAACATGAGTTGGCAGCTGTCGAAGCCCGCTATCTGGATGTGGAAGCGCGCACCTTCCATGCGGCCGTCTTGTTTGCATTGTCACCCGGGGATGTCGCGAAGGGTCAGGTGAGCATCCGATGAGCAAGCCTCGTCACCATGGTGGACCGGACTACGGCTGGCTGAGACAGTTCGATGTCGACGGTCCATTTTTGTCTTTGCCTGTGGTGAAGGCATTCTGGCCCAGTGGGGTTGACCGTCTGGGTGACGCCGATGACCGGTTGGCGACATTCAAGCAGGGCTTCACGGCGTGGTTGCGCGCCTACGACCAACAGTCGGTAGAGAAGCGGGACCAATACGCCGAAATCACGAAAGCGTGGGTTGACCTCGTTCTCGATCAGCTCGCCGGTTGGAACGGTTTACGGGTCAGCGCAGAAGGATTACCCAGAGAGTTCGAGACGCATTCGCCGGGTGAGCAAATCATCGTCCGGGCAGACGGGGGCCTGCGGGGCCGAGAAAGCGGTGAAGTGGCCGCATTGGTCCGGGTGGTGTCGCCGTGCGCGGACCTGCGCGGACCAGGGCTTGACGGCTGGGCAGCCTCCGAAATCGACCGCATGGCTGCACTTTTGCGGCAATCGGGTGTCTCGATAGGGCTTGTCACCGATGGACAGTGGTGGGCGATCGTGTGGGCTGCGGAAGGAAAGACAACGGGGTCGGGCATCGTCGACGCGGTCACCTGGGGCGAAGAGCCGCTATTGCGCGATGCATTCTTGACTCTGATCGATCAGCGAACTCTTCGCGCGAAGAACCCGGACCATCGGCTGCCAGAGCTGCTGGCACGCAGCGAGCTCGAAGCGGAAGAAATCACCGAAGCACTGGGAACGCAGGTGCGGCGCTCGGTCGAGCTTCTGGTGCAGGCATTTTCCGAAACCCGCTTGGCCGCAGCGGAAAACGGTGACGCGGACCCGCTAGCTGAGACCCCGGATGAGGTCTATCAGGCCGCGGTCACGGTGATGATGCGGGTCGTGTTCCTGCTGTTCGCCGAAGAACGCGGGATGCTCCCGACCGAACGTCTGTACTGCGACTCCTACGCGATACGCGGTCTGCTCGATGATCTCAAGCTGCGGGCGGCCGATGGCGAGGAACACTTGGATGAATCGCACGACGCGTGGTATCGGCTGCTGGCAGTCAGCGACGCACTGTATTGCGGTGTGAATTACGACGAGATGCGCATGCCCGCCTATGGAGGCTCGCTATTGGACCCCGCTCGATTTCCCTGGTTGAGCGCGACCGATCCACGTGGTCTGCGGGTGCAAGTTTCCGATCGGGTCATGCTGCACGTGCTGGAATCTGTGCAAGAAGCCACCGTGGGAGGAGAGGCTAGGCGAATCTCGTTCCACGACATCGACGTCGAACAAATCGGCTACATATACGAAGGTCTCCTCGGATATTCGTGCGCGACGGTGACCGACGATGTCGTAATTGGTCTGGTCGGCAGGGATGGCCAAGAACCCGAGATAGCTCTAGCTGAGCTCGACCAGCTGAGCGAAAACAGCTCCAGCACCGAGACGTTTGCAAAGAAGCTGATTGAGTGGGTCAAAACCAATCAGCCTGCAGCGGCGACGAAGACGGCCGCTCAGCTGAAAAAGTTGATCGACGCAAAGATCGACGATGCCGAGCTGCGCCGCCTCCTCACACCGGTCGCCGGGCGCGATACGGCATTGCTCGCTCGGCTTATGCTGTGGGGCAACATAATTCGCCGCGACCTGCGCAACATACCTTTGGTCATTCCTCCGGGCGGACTTGTGGTCGTGGAAACTCCGTCGCGCCGCAATGCCGGAGCTCACTATACGCCCCGCTCGTTAGCCGAAGAGGTAGTCAAGTACGCGCTCGAGCCCGTCGTTTACGAACCCGGACGGGTCTGCTGCACGATCAGGTGACAGTTTCGGTCACGCGGCCTGACTGGCCGGTGTGGTCATGATTGCTTCGAAT
>NZ_LZLV01000080.1 GCF_001673405.1 Mycobacterium sp. 1245111.1
CCCGAGGCCCGCGCCACCCTCGACGCCGTGTTCGCCAAGCTGGCCGCACCGGGTATGTGCAACCCCGACGACGCCGAGCCCTGCATCAGTGGCACCCCCTCAGAAGCCGCGATCCAGGGCGACATCCGCAGCGCCGCCCAGCGCACCCACGACGCCCTGGTCGCCGCCGGCCGCGCGCTGCTCGCCTCCGGCGATCTCGGCCAACACAACGGGCTACCGACATCGATCATCGTCACCACCACGCTGCAGGAGTTAGAGAAAGGCGCTGGGCGTGGTCTGACCGCCGGCGGCACGCTGCTGCCGATGTCCGATGTGATCCGCCTGGCTCAGCACGCCCATCACTACTTGGCGATCTTCGACCACGGCAAAGCGCTGGCGCTGTATCACACCAAACGCCTGGCCTCACCGGCCCAGCGAATTGTGTTGCACGCTAAAGACCGTGGCTGTTCACACCCCGGCTGCACCGTTGCGGGCTACCTGTGCGAAGTGCACCACTGCACGCCGTACTGCACCCAGCCCGCCACCGGCATCGACAACCTCACACTGGCCTGCGGGCCCCATCACAAGCTAGCCGACTACGGCTGGACCACCCGCAAAAACAGCCGCTACCAAACCCAATGGATCCCACCACCCCACCTCGACCACGGCCAACCCCGCATCAACACCTACCACCACCCCGA
>NZ_LZLV01000081.1 GCF_001673405.1 Mycobacterium sp. 1245111.1
TGCCGACGTCGCCGAAGGGGCTCATTGCCCGGTGGCGATCATTCGCAGTCACGAAGGCAACCCAACCCGGTTGAGCCCGTTGATAGTCGCCGCTGTCAATGACTCGGCGAAGAGCGGCGCGGTTATCGAGCTGGCGATCAAAGAGGCGAAGTTGCGCCAGACACCGATTCTCACGGTCGAGACGTTGCGGAAGGAAACCGATCGCATGCCCAGTGGTGAGCTGGAGCACCGGGTGCAATCGTGGAAGGAGACCCACCCAGACGTCGAAATCTACGGCGCTGCCACCCGCGACGACATCGCGAATTTCCTTGCCGCGGCGCACAGGACGATTCATCTGGCGGTGATCGGAGGCGGTGACGCGGATCAAGTTGCGAATCTGGTCGGGCCACACGACCATCCGATCATCGGCCACGCGGAGTGCTCGGTGCTGGTCGCCCGATCATAGGCCCGCGATTATCGCGATATTCGAAGTTGTTGTGCCACAGGATAGTAAGCCGATACATGGACGACGACGTGCGATCAACACTGCGCAATGGCGCCGCGGTGTGGCTGCGACGGCGCGTTCCCTACACCACCATGTCAGCAGAACCGGGATCCGTCCAGGTACTCGACGACGTCGCCGAGCGGACGGCGCGGCGTAGCGGGAAGCGCGTCTGCATCGACCGGCGCCCAACCGATGCGAAGCAACATTTGAGGGAATGCATCGAGCCCGAAGACCTCACTCTGAATCGCGTCGCGCGTCTCGCGGATCTCAAGGGGTTCGGTGACCGGACAGCTGGCCAGCCCGAGTGCGGTAGCACTCAGCAGCATCAAACTGGTGGTTTCCCCGGCTCGAAGCTGCGCCAAAGTGGTGTCGTCCCTGGTGCCAAGGGCCAACACCACCGCGTTGTCGTCAGTCGGTTCCGTATCGACCGGCTGACTCAACACCGGGCCCGCGAACAACCTTGGCGGTAGCGGAGCCGCGGGATCGGCCTCGGGGGTGCTGCGGGCCGGCACACCGGCCGTCGATGCATACCGTCCGCTCCAAACCGTCAGCTCGGACAGGTAGTCATAATCCGTCACGTGTTGCTGAATAGCTTCCGCCATAATCTGTTTCAGCTCAGACCGAGACTGCATCTGGCGGAGCATGACTCCGGTGCGAGTCGCTCGCGCACCCAAAAGAGCGATGTAGTTGGCGGGAACCTCCCACGAGCTATAACGGCGCCGATCGGTACGCCGCCGGGGAATCGCCGCGGCCAAACTGACGTCTAATTCGCTAGCAGCCTGACGGCGAACCTGAATGGCGGCGAGATGTTCGGGGTCGTTGGGATCGGGCAGACGATGGATTTTCGCCTGCCAGCCAAGGGCTGCGAATGCCACGACGCAATGATGCAGGGCAATGCCGCAACTCAACACCAAATCGCGGCTGTCGGGGTCGGTCTTGGGAAGATGCAGCCTCCGATCGGCGTAGAGGTGCAGGCTGCCGGAACCCACCCGCCAGCGCCACGGCTGGGCGTTGTGTACCGACGGCGCCCGAGTGGCGAGCGACAGCACTGTCCTCACGGTCTCGCGATCCGGAAAAGGAGCGTTCATACGGTCACCGCCTTGATCTGTGTGTAGATCCTTTCAAGGATGGGCGGTTCACGCTCAATTCGTTAGAGCCCAAAGCCTCCACCTGAAAGTGCCCTTCGCGGCGTTCTGGACGGGTCGACGGTGGGGTCTTAGGACTGCCGTGACGGTGCCACAAGCCCCTGCTCTTCGAGAAGTCAGGGTTGCGTTGATAGCCAGTGGATCTGGTGACGATTTCATAGGCTTACCGGCTATGAGCGGTTCGCGGTCGACCGGGTTGACGTCCACCGAAGTCGCTGAGCGCGTCGCGGATGGCAGAACCAACGACGTCCCCAGCCGCGCGACGCGCAGTGTGCTCGACATTGTCCGGGCGAACGTGTTCACGCGGATCAACGCGATTCTGACAGTGCTGTTCGTCATCGTGCTGGCTACCGGGTCGTTGGTCAACGGCCTGTTCGGACTTCTGATCGTCGCAAACAGCGTGATCGGCATCGTCCAAGAGTTGCGGGCAAAGCTGACGCTGGACAAGTTGTCCATCGTCGGACAGGCCAACCCGTTAGTGCGCCGTGACGGTGAAGCACGGCAAGTGCCTCCGCGCGAGGTGGTCTCCGATGATGTCATCGAATTGGGGCCCGGCGACCAAATCGTGGTCGACGGCACGGTGGTCGAGGAGTCCGCGCTCGAGATCGACGAGTCGCTGCTGACCGGCGAGGCCGACCCCGTCGTGAAGAGAGTGGGTGACGGTGTCCTGTCGGGCAGTTTCGTCGTCGCCGGCAGCGGCGCCTATCGCGCCACGCAGGTGGGAAGCCACGCCTACGCCGCCAAACTCACCGCGCAGGCCAGCAAGTTCACCTTGGTCAACTCCGAACTGCAGGCGGGCGTCAACACGATTCTTCGGTTCATCACCTACCTGTTGATTCCGACCGGGCTGCTGATCATCTACACGCAGCTGTTCACTACGCACGCCGACGGGCGAGAGTCGGTGCTGCGCACGGTGGGCGCGCTGGTGCCGATGGTGCCCGAGGGCCTGGTGCTGATGACGTCGATTGCCTTTGCCGTCGGTGTCGTTCGCCTGGGACGGCGTCG
>NZ_LZLV01000082.1 GCF_001673405.1 Mycobacterium sp. 1245111.1
GCCTCGTCCTCAACGGTCTGCGCGTGCACGTCGAAACGGCCCGCCATCGCCCGCATCTCGTGCGGGTCAGTCATAAAACGCGTAGGCATATCTCTTCTCCTTATTGTGGTGGTGGTTGTGTCCGATGAAGGCGACATCGCCTCCGGCGAATGTCCTTAGATGAGCACCTTCGGCATGACCTTGGGCTTGGTGCCGTAGCGCGGCCCGCTCAGGCCCAGACCCGACTTCCCGCCGGCCGAGGCCATTCCGGGCATGATGCCCGGCGCCCCGCCCGTGCCGGTGGCGGCCTCGTCCGCGGCCGCGGTCCAGCCGCTGCCGGACAGCACGCTCTCGTTGGCGGCGAGGGTAGCGGGAGTGCTGGGTGCCCAGCTCGCCGGCACCGACATCCCACCGACGGAACCCGCCGAGCCCATCCCGGCCAGCGTTGCGCCGCCGACTCCAGACGTGGATCCCGCCAGCGTCGTGCCGAAGCCCAAGCCGGCTCCCAGCGGCGTCGCGTCGCCGATCGTGACCCCGAAGGGAGCGCCTGCCACGAAGTGGTTCAAGGTTCCCAACGCGGACGCCATCATCATGATGCACCAGGAGAGCGTCACGTCCATGGAGTTGAACCCGTTCGAAATCAACGGGACTCCCCAGAAGTTCTGAATCGCCTGGTACAGGTTGCCCAGCTCACTGGTGACGTCTGCCGGCTGGGCCGCAGCGCTCGACGCGCCCTGCAGGCTGCTGAGCAGCCCGTTCGCGCCGCTGTTCGCGCCGTTGGTTGCCGCAGAGCTGCTGACGGCAGCGGACTGCGCTCCAGACCCGCCCGGGTTGGTCGACTGCGTCGGCTCGGTCAACGGCGTCACCTGAGCGGTGGTGGCCGCGGTGGCCGCGTAGGTGCTCATCGCCGTGGCATCCTGCGCCCAGAACTCGGCGTACATCGCTTCGTTAGCGGCGATCGCCGGTGTGTTCTGACCGAGGATGTTGGTTGCGACCAGGACCGCCAGCTGAGCCCGGTTGGCGTAGACCACCGGAGGCGGAATGGAGGCGGAGAACGCCGCCTCGTAGGCCGCTGCCGAGGCAGTCGCCTTCGAGGCCGCTTCGGCAAGCTGCGCCGACGTGGTTTGCAGCCATTCGATGTTCTGCTGCGCCGACGCGGCCATCGCGGTGGACGACGGGCCCGTCCACTGCGAGGTCAGCTCCCCGATCACGGACTCGTATGCCGCCGCGTTCGTGCTGAGCTCCGAGCTGAGCGAGCCGAATGAGGCCGCGGCGGCCATCAGCGGCCCCGCGCCGGCACCCGAGTAGATGAGGGTGGAGTTGACCTCTGGGGGTCGAGCTGCAAAGTCAAAGACCATTTCTTCGATCCTGTCTATCGAGGGTTATGGGAGTGAATGAGGTTGTGACCGTGCGACGTCGGCGGCGAGAGCGGCTACGCCATCGTCGGCTTCGGCACCAGCGGCATGACCTTCGGCTTGACGCCGTAGCGCGGCGCGCCGAAGCTCGAGCCGCCGCGACCGCCGTTGGCGACCGCCGGCATGCCGGCAATCCCGTTCATGCCACCCGCAGCGGGCGTACCGGCGCTGAACGTCTGCGACGCGAGCGTGACGGGGGCGCCACCGGCTGCCGGGAGACCGGCGCCGCCGGCCCAGCTAGGCGGCACCGAGAGGGAACCGATCGACGACCCGGCGCCGGCCGAGGCCAGAATCGGAGCGGCGCCCATTGCGCCGGCTCCGCCGATGCCCGCAGGGGTGACGTTGCCTGCCAGGGCCGTGCCGAGGCCGCCGATGTCGGCGCCCGCAGTCGCCGGTCCCGAGAGCGCGGTGAGAAGGCCACCACCGCCAAGACCGATGAGGTCCGATCCGGCCGACGCCCAGTTACCGATGTTGATGTTGACCAGGTTGCCGATGTTGCTGCTCAGCTGGCCGACCAGACCGCTGGTCAGGAAGCCGGTGATGCCGCTGATGAGTCCGGTCAGGCTGCTGATGGCGTCGGCGGGCTGTGCGGCAGCCGACGATGCGGACTGCGCGCTGTTCGCGAGTTGGTTCGCCGCGGCGCCGGCCTGGTTGTTGTTCTCTGTCTCCTGGTAGGAGCTCGAGCTCTGGCCCAGCAACTGGTTGAACTGCTGCTGGATGGCCTCAGCCTGGGCGCTGACCGTCTGGTATAGCTGCCCGTAGGTCGAGAACACCCCTGCCTGCAGGATCGAGACTTCGTCAGAGGCGGCCGGAACCACATCTGTTGTCGAGGCCGCGGCGCCCGTACTCGCCGCGGTGAAGGAGTTGGTGAGCCCCTCAAGCTGCTGCGCGGCAGCCGCGATTGCTGCAGGCTGTGTATTCACGAAGGCCATGTAAGTCTCCTGGTGTAAAAAGACCGACCCTGTACAGGTCGGCCACGGGGATCAATGCGTGGGTTTTGGTCGGGCTTCACTGGCGTCCACGCGACTACCTTCGCGGAGATTTGGGCCCCTTGCCCAGCGGGTTAATGGCTTCTTAACAGGGAAGCTTAATTTTTAACAAGGCCCTGACGCCGTCCTGCGGCAATGGGCCTAGGGCGGAATCTGGCGTTAACACGCTAGATTCGGCGCTGGCCCCCATAGCCCAATTGGCAGAGGCAGCGGACTTAAAATCCGCCCAGTGTCGGTTCGAGTCCGACTGGGGGCACGGTCGCGCCGTCGGCAGCCACTACCTGCGTCGCGCGACTCATGTCGTGTTCTAATGTGAGACTGGCGTTCTCACGTAATTGAAGCTCGCCGATCGCGGTACGCCAATAATCTTGACGATCTTCTAACACCCCCGGGTGTCGATCTGTGCCGCACTGGAGATCCGTATGCCGGCCGCGGCGAGCCGGTGGGCCGTCGCCGAAAGTCATATAGTTTGCCGATGTTTGACGAAATTCCGGGCTCGGGTCCCGTCGCGGAGCAGAGCCAGGGTTCCGGCGTGAGCGGGCCGACCGTATTCATTGCCACGCCCATGTACGGCGGGATGGCGACCGGAACCTATACGTGGTCTTTGGCGCAGACTCCGGTGATCTTCATGCGCAGTGGGGTAGGCCTGCTGTACCAGTACCGAACCAGCGATGCGTTGGTGGCGAACTCGAGGAACCACCTGGCCAAGCAGTTCCTCGAGACGTCGGCCACGCATTTGATGTGGATCGATGCGGATATCGGTTTCAACGGCTTGGACATCGTCAGCATGCTGGTGGCGGACGAGGACATCGTGTGCGGGATCTATCCGAAAAAGGAGATCAACTGGCCGGCGGTGGCGCGGGCCGCCAGCGAGGGCGGCGA
>NZ_LZLV01000083.1 GCF_001673405.1 Mycobacterium sp. 1245111.1
CCTCTTGCTGTCCACCGATTCGCGCACCCGCCAAAGCCGTTGTTGCGCAGCGATATCGACCCCCACCGCGGGCTCACCCGACGTCTGCACGCCCTCGAGCGCGTCGGCAAGCCGCTCGGTCTGGTCGTGATCGGATGCCAGCTCCACCAACAACAGCCACCGGCTGTCCACCGGCGGCGGCGCACCAAGATGCTCGTCGGCCAGCGCGCTGGCTCGCCCGTCGACCAGCTCGATCGCGGCGATACCGTCCAGGTCACGGAACAACCGCCCCGCGTCGACGAGCGCGTCCAGGTCGTCGAAGCCGCAGACCGCGGTCACGCGATGCGCCGGATCGGGGTGCAGCCGCAGGTCCAGTGCGGTGATCACGCCGAGCGTGCCTTCGGCGCCGACGAACAGCGCCGGCAGGTCGTAGCCGGTGTTGTCGGCCCGCACCCGGGAGTGCCGTCGCACCACCGAGCCGTCGGGCAGCGCGACGTCCATGCCGATGACCTGGCTGCCCATGTTCCCGTAGCGCACGGTGCGCAACCCGCCGGCGTTGGTCGAGGCCATGCCGCCAACCGTCGCGGTGTCACGCGCGGACAGATCGACACCGAACACCAGGCCGGCCGCGCCGGCCGCGCGCTGCACCGCGCTCAATGTCGCCCCGGCTCCGGCCTCGATACGCCGTTCGGTGGTGTCGACATCGCTTATGCCGCAGAGCCTTT
>NZ_LZLV01000084.1 GCF_001673405.1 Mycobacterium sp. 1245111.1
GCCGGGCTGAAGACCGGGATCATCCGCGCGATGGGCAGCACCGGCAAGGTGGTGACCAACGCCGGTCTGGTGTTCGCGTTCACGATGGCCTCAATGGTGGTCAGCGACCTGCGCATCATCGGCCAGGTGGGCACCACCATCGGTCTCGGCCTGCTGTTCGACACGTTGGTGGTGCGCTCGTTCATGACGCCGTCCATCGCCTCGCTTCTGGGGCGCTGGTTCTGGTGGCCGCAACATGTCCGCCCACGACCGGCCAGCGTGATGCTGCGACCATACGGGCCGCGTCCCGCTGTGCGCGAGCTGATTCACCGCGACGTCGAAGACGAGACCGAAGCCGGAGTTGTGCAGAAGGTCTAGTCACCCTGCGCGGCAAGCTGATTCGCTGGCTGCATGTGCACGGCGATTGCCTTCTTTCACATCGAGATCGACGTTGTGCTGGCGCGCTCTCGCACTTTCCTTTCGCTGCTTAACGTCGATCTCGGTGCGTGGAAACCGAATAAGCCTGTCAGGCAGTCGATTTCGGCAACGGCCCGGTGGGGGCGTCCTGGGGTTCGCCGAAGCTCGTGCCGAGCAGCGACCGCACGGCCGGGCGCGGCCCGGTGGGTCGCAGCATCACGCTGGCCGGTCGTGGGCGGACATGTTGCGGCCACCAGAACCAACGTCCGAGCAGTGTGGCCAGCGACGGCGTCATGAAAGACCGGACGATCAGGGTGTCGAACAGCAGACCCAGCGCGATCGTCGTACCGACCTGACCCATCACCTTCAACGGGCTGAAGGCGAACGTGGCCATGGTGGCGGCGAACACCAGCCCGGCCGAGGTCACCACCGACCCGGAACCGGCCATCGCGCGGATCGTGCCCGTCTTGAGCCCGGCGTGGATCTCTTCTTTGAACCGGGATATCAAGAGCAGGTTGTAGTCCGAGCCGACCGCCAGCAGCAGGATGATCGCCATTGCCAAGACCATCCAGTGCAGGTTCATGCCGAGGATGTACTGCCAGAGCAGTACCGAGAGCCCGAACGACGCGCCCAGCGAGAGCAGCACCGTGCCGACAATCACGACGGCCGCCACCACGCTTCGGGTGATCACCAGCATGATGACGAAAATCAAGGTGGCCGCCGCAATCCCGGCGATCAACAGGTCGATGTTGGAGCCGTCGTGCATGTCCTTATAGGTCGCGGCTGTGCCGCCGAGATAGACCTTGGCGCCCTCCCAGGGCGTGCCCTTGATCGCCTCGTGCACGGCTTTCTTGATCGGCGCGATGTGGCTGATGCCCTCGGGGGTGGCGGGATCGCCACGGTGCGAGATGATCAGCCGCACCGCCTTGCCGTCCGGCGAGAAGAAGTTGTTCAACGCGCGCTTGAAGTCCTTGTTCTGGAACACTTCTGGCGGCAGATAGAACGAATCGTCGTTCTTGGCCTGGTCGAACGCGTGACCCATCGCATTCGCATTGGAGCTCATGTCGTCCATCTGATTGAAGATCCCGGACATGGTGCTGTGCATCGTCAGCATCATCGTCCGCATGTTCTCCATGCTGTCGATCATCGGCGGGAAGTCCGTGAGCAACTGGGGCATCAGCGCATCCAGCTGACTGAAGTCGTTGATCAGTATCTGGAACTTGTCGTCGATCTCGTCAATGCCGTCGACCGCGTCGAAGATGGACCGGAACGAAAAACAGATCGGGATGTCGTAGCAGTGCTTCTCCCAGTAGAAGTAGCTGCGGATCGGCCG
>NZ_LZLV01000085.1 GCF_001673405.1 Mycobacterium sp. 1245111.1
TGGCGTGCAGCGCCTCGGCGCGGGTCGGGCGGAAAATCCAGGCGCGCAGGTAGGCGGCTTCAACATCTGGCCACGGTTCGTCGAGTTCCGCCAACGAGGCCGCCAACCGGAACAGTGCCCAGTAGATCTCCTCGTCATTGCCGCCCATTTCGATTCGTCGCGTACACCAGTTGCGGGCGTCGGCGAAATCGCCCATCTGGAAATAGGTCTCGGCGAGGAACAAGACCGACCGTGCACTCTCGGGATTGCGTTGGACCTCGGCTAGCAACCGGTCGCGTTCCTGCTCTGACTTGCGCCTAACTGAGCGAATCCCTTCCGCGGCGTTCTGCTTGTGGAATTCACGGAATAGCGATGTCGCGGACTCAGTGGCCAGCGAAGCCAAATCCGACGAGTCAACCAGCATTTGGCGGGCCGAGACTACCTTTAGGTACTCCTCGAGCGCGGGCTGCACGATGGACCAGATCCGAGAGCGTACGGTCTCGTCAGGCTCATGGATGATCGTCTTCTGGAGCTGGTTGAAATCACGAATCTGCAGCGCCACACGAATCTGCAGCGCCACTGGCAGCCTGATACTGCCGAACATGGTCGCCAACATGAGCGGGAAAAGCCTGTCGTGGAGGGCGGTCGACCGGCGGCCCGGCGTGCCGTCCAGGATCCCGCGATCGGTCGTGACCGCGGCGAGGAAGCTTTCCACCTCTGCCTCAGACAGTCCAGCACGGCAGTATTCGGTCCAGGTGGTGACGAGACTCAGGTACTGCGCATCGGTGAGTCTGGCCTCAAGGGCCTTGATGATGAGCCGGCCGGGTGGAAGATGGGCGCGGCGGAATATCCCGAAGGCAAGGAGCAGGACCGCCGCGTCGGACGGCCCCGCAGCGTCGACAGCATCGGCGATCACCGCGGCTGCCCCCGCGATGTCCCCGGCGTTCACTAGATTCCGGAGATTCTGTGAGAGCTCTGCGTCATGACGGGTGGGACTCGGCTTAACTCGAAGCTCGTCGCCTACGAGGTATCCCGCCTCGGCATTAGCCGACGGGCCACCCCGTCTCAGCCGCTTGACGGGTGTATACCCGGCATGCTGCTTCTGCGCGGAGTCCGACTCCGGAACGATCACCGAGGCCGCTCCGACGGTCGGATTACCCAACGGGTCGTCGCAGGCCAGGTCGCCAGTGGCCCCAGGGCCCCCGACACCGTGGCCGATCTCAGCGCGCAGGAATGTTGACCCGGCCACGCGCTGGCTGCAAGCGAGCTCGGACCGGCCATGACGTGCCCAATGTTCGTAGCCCGATGAGTATCTGCCATCGCGCACGGCTAGCGCGATGTCGGGAAACGTATGAAGGTATAGCTCCTCGTCGAACAGTTCGCTGCGCGGCAGTTCGTCCATTGCGGCAGCCTCCTAGTCCATAATTGCTGCCAAATATGCCTCGCAGCCGGACTCTATGTATGCAATATTGGCAAACCATAATTGGTTTTGGCCCGTCTGGCACGAACTCGCGCCCGGCGTCGCGGATCGCGGCGGCGTGGTACGGGCGTGGATGCAGGCCTGAGCACGGGCGGGCAACGTACACGCGTAGGCGAGTGCCAGTCGACCCAGCTTGGCCAGTTCGGCGTCCAGCCATCGGTACCTTGCCGGCCCTTTGTGATCCTCGTGGATCTTGTTGATCACCTCAGTCAATTCCGTGTTTTCTTTTTCGCGGTATGACTGGTTTCGTTTCCTCCAAATGATATTTTCCTCGCCTTCAACCATGCATGTTCGTCGATGCCGAATGGCGTTTTCCTTGGAATCGCGGCATTTCTTCGTTGCGTTCATCCATTGCCCAATGCCCGTCGCTGATTCCGAGGCCCCGACCAATTTCGTTACCGGGTTGCCTCAGTTGATCAAACCTAAATCTGCTGGTTGCACGAAAGATCTAGGCCTATGCTTTGGTTCATTCAGCTTCGACCTACCCAGGCATAACCCACGGCCTTTTAGGCTAGGTTGCATTCATGCGGTTCGCCGTAGCAGTTGTGTCACCTCCTAGCTATCCGAGCATCGGTGGAGGATTTCGCGAGATCGCGGAGGCAGTGCACTACGGCCTTGTGGCGCTCGGCCACGACTCGGTGGTGACCACCCGTCTCGACCTCCACGACCGCCGCACCATCGTGTTTGGCGCAAACCACCTACTCCAGTACGGCTTGGAGCTGCCAAAAAACCCCATCTTCTACAACCTCGAGCAATTGGGCCACGACTCGCCATGGATGGCGACGGCTGAATTCGTCGACCTTTTTCGTCGCTACCCGACGTGGGACTACAGCCCAGCCAACATCGAATACCTGGCGACGCTGGGGCTGCCCCGGCCCACCTACGTTCCGATCGGATACGTCCCCGAGCTGACGCGGATCGCCCCGGCCCCCGAAGACATCGACGTACTTTTCTACGGCATGCCCAGCTTGCGTCGGTATGCCGTTCTCCGGGACCTGCACGACAGAGGTCTTCGGGTCAAATGGCTGTTAGGCGCCCTAGGCGCGAGCCGCGATGCCTGGATCGCACGCTCGAAGATCGTCCTCAACGTTCATTACTGGGAAGCGAAGATCTTCGAAATCGCGCGTGTTTCCTACCTGATGGCCAATAAGCGCACGGTGGTCTCTGAGAGTGGTGGCGACCCGACATTGGAGCGCGGCCTGGAGTCCGGCGTCGCGTTCGCGGACTACAACGAACTGGCCGATCGCTGTGTGGCACTGCTCGAGGACGAGTGCGCGCGACGCGAGCTCGCCGAGCGGGGCTACCAGGCTTTCTCCGCTCGCAGCCAGGCCGACATCCTGCACGACGCGCTGGCGGCCCTTGAATGCCTGACCCGCCAGACCGCGGCGCGCGACGATTCGCGGATTGATGTGCGCCTCGAGGACAACGACGATCTTGAGCTCCGGCACCGCAATGTGCTCAGGCCTAAGTTTGAGCAGGAACGCGATCAGTTGCGGGCCAACGTCGAACGCAACCCCGAGGACGCGCGCTCGGTCTTCTTCCTTGCCGAGACCTGCTTCAATTTGGGCGACATCTTCAGCGCACGTCAGTGGTATGCGCGGCGGGCCGAGATGGGCGGCTGCGATGAGGAGGTTTACTACGCGCTTTTTCGGCTCGCGCAGTCGATGCAGCAACTCCTTTTACCGTGGCCAGA
>NZ_LZLV01000086.1 GCF_001673405.1 Mycobacterium sp. 1245111.1
GACGGCTCCAACATCGACCTGTTGATCGCCGGGATTGCGGCGGCCACCTTGATTTTCGTCATCATGCTGGTGATCACCCGAAGCGTGGTGGCGGCCGTCGTGATTGTCGGCACGGTGCTGCTCTCGCTGGGCGCGTCGTTCGGGCTCTCGGTACTGCTCTGGCAGTACATCCTCGGCATGAACCTGCACTGGATGGTCTTGGCAATGGCGATCATCCTGCTGCTGGCGGTCGGCTCGGACTACAACCTGTTGTTGATATCCCGCTTGAAAGAGGAGATACCCGCCGGGCTGAAGACCGGGATCATCCGCGCGATGGGCAGCACCGGCAAGGTGGTGACCAACGCCGGTCTGGTGTTCGCGTTCACGATGGCCTCAATGGTGGTCAGCGACCTGCGCATCATCGGCCAGGTGGGCACCACCATCGGTCTCGGCCTGCTGTTCGACACGTTGGTGGTGCGCTCGTTCATGACGCCGTCCATCGCCTCGCTTCTGGGGCGCTGGTTCTGGTGGCCGATCAAGGTGCGACCACGGCCGGCCAGCGCGATGCTGCGACCCACCGGGCCGGA
>NZ_LZLV01000087.1 GCF_001673405.1 Mycobacterium sp. 1245111.1
GGTCAGATCCTGGGTGACCTTCATCTGCTCGTGCAGCGTCGCCATCGTCTTGCGCAGCTCGTCTGCCTGCTTGAGCAAGTTCTTCGCCTGCTCCTCCTGGTAGTGCTGCGTCTGGATCCGGCCCGCGGCCTGTGCGCCCATCTGGAACCCGAGGGTGCTGTGGTCAAGAGGCGTGCCCAGCGGACGGGTTATGGTCTGTACCCGGCCGATACCGGGGATGTGGAAGACCGCTTTGGCGACCTTGTCCAGCACGATGAAGTCGGCGGGGTTACGTAGGTCGTGATCGGTCTCGATCATCAACAGCTCGGGGTTCAGCCGAGCCTGGTCGAAGTGCCGGTCGGCCGCGGCGTAGCCGATGTTGGCCGGAGTGTCTGGTGGCAGAAAGTGCCGGGTGTCGTAGTCCGTCTTGTAGCCGGGCAGGGCCAGCAGGCCGATCAGCGCGATCGCGATCGTCACCGCGAGAACCGGCGCGGGCCAACGGACGATCGCGGTACCGATGCGGCGCCAGCC
>NZ_LZLV01000088.1 GCF_001673405.1 Mycobacterium sp. 1245111.1
CACGGAACCTGATCTACGCCTTTACCGCCACGGCCATCGCCTCAAGCGCCGCCCTGGCGATGTCCCCCAACGCCGGAGCCGACCCCGCGCCGCCCGCGCCGATCCCCGCCCAGCAGCTGCCCGGTCTGCCCGCGCTGCCGGCTCTGACCGAGTTGAGCCCGATCATCCAGCAGGCCGCCGGCAACCCCGAGCAGGCGACCCAGTTGCTGATGGCCGCCGCGCAGGCGTTCAGCAAGAACCCCTCGGCACCCGAGGAATCGAAAAACGTTGCGGCGTCGGTGAACCAGTTCGTCCAGGCGCCGGACGCGGCCTCGACCGCGCACGTCGTCCCGCCCGGTGTGGAACCGGGCGCCCAGGCACACCTGCCGATCGGGATCGACCCGGTCCACGCGGCAGGGCCTGCGCCCGCCGCCGCGCCCGCGCCCGTCCCGGCGAACGCCGTTCCGGTGGCCGCGACACCCGCTCCGGCCGCAGCTCCCGCGCCGGCGCCTGAGGCCGCCGGGCCCCAGGCTGCGGCTCCGGGGTTCAGCCCGGACGCGCCGCCCACCCAGGACTTCATGTATCCGTCGATCAGCAACAACTGCGGCGGCGACGGCGGCACGGTGATGGCTCCCGTGCTGTCGGTGGCGGGTCCGGCGAAGATCCCCGCGCCCGGCCCCAAGGCCGGGCAGACCGCCTACGTGTTCACCGCAATCGGGACCTCGGGACCGGCCGAGGTGCAGAAGCTACCGCTCAACGTCACCTGGGTGAACCTGACCACCGGCAAGTCGGGCAGCGCGACGCTCAAGCCGCAGGCCGACATCAACCCGCAGGGGCCGACCACGCTCACCGCCACCGTCGACACCGGCTCGGGCAGCATCATGTCGACGGTCTTCGGGCAGGTCAGCACCAAGGACAAGCAGTGCCAGTTCATGCCCACCATCGGTTCGACGGTGGTGCCCTGACCTAGAGAATCCTGGACGCGAGCGTGCGTAGCCGCACGCTCGCGCCAAAGCAGTCTCTAGTAGGCCATAAAGAGGATGGCGTCCCGGTCGTACTCCAGACCGGGGTGCGCGCTGGCCAGGTGGGCCTGCGTCAGGTCGACCAATTCGTCTTCGTCTTTGCCGGTGATCGCCTCGCCACACGGACAGTTCAGATGCGTCTTCACGATGTCGCCTTCCCGGCTGCCTTCTTGGCCGCCTTCATCTGCTTCTTGTACGAACGAACCTTCTCCATTGACCGTGCATCTGCAATGTCAGCGACCGACACATAACTGCCGGCCTTGCCGAAATCGCCTGCAGCGGCCCGCCAACCCTTGGGTGTCACCCCGTACTGCTTGCCGAGCAACGCCAGAAATATCTGCGCCTTCTGCTCACCGAACCCGGGCAGTCCCTTGAGCCGTCGCAGCAACTCGGGCCCGTCGGGATCGCCGGCGGTCCATAGTCCGGCGGCGTCGCCGTCGTAGCGGTCCACGACGATCTGCGCCAGCGTCTGGATGCGCTTGGCCATCGAGCCCGGAAACCGGTGGATCGCAGGCCTTTCCGAGCACAACGCGGCGAACTTGTCCGGGTCGTACTCGGCGATCTCGGCCGCATCGAGACTGCCCATTCGGTCCGCAATCTTTTTCGGGCCCGCGAACGCGGTCTCGAACGTGACCTGCTGGTCGAGCAGCATCCCGATAACGAGCGCGAGCGGGCTTTCGGACAGCAATTGATCGGCGGCGGTGTCCTGCGCTAGGCAGATCTGCACGGTCACACCGTGACTCTAGCCCGCGGCGGCCGCCGCTTACGGGCGTACCGGCCTGATAAATAGGGGCGATCGACCGATGCGCGCCGAGTCCCGCATGGGCGAAGATCCTGGTCATGAGCATCAACGATCAAGCCGGCACGGTCCGCCAATTCGTGGCGTCGCGTGAGGCGTTCTCGACCGCGTGGATCACGGGGACCAAGATCTGGCAGGCCGTCTACACGGTCGTTTTCGTGGGTTTCGTCGGGTTTGCCGTGACGATGATGTACAACACGGCACGGGGCGCCAAGACACCACACATCCCGCGCTACACCGGGCTGTACGTCATCGCGGTGCTGTTGGGCGTCAGTGCGGTCTTCGGCGTCTACATGCTCTGGCGGTGGCGGCAGAAGTACGTCCTCACGGTCACCGGCGACACGCTCACCGTCGCGCCGCGCGGAGAGGTCTACTCGCTCGCCGACGCTCGACTGGGGATCTGGCCGAATATCGGGGTGGCGCTGCACATGCAGTCTGGGGGTCACCGGTTCGTGCTGGGCGGGGAGGAACGCAGCATCGGCCCGGCGACCCGACTCGACGCGGAGCCCACCGAGCTGGTCGACGCCCGGCTACCGGCCTCCGAGTTCGACGAGCTGCTTCGGCTGGGCGGACGCGCCGCCGCGCGCGGGCCGGCCCCGGGCGAGCCGACTCGATGCATTCTGTTTCCGAACTCGCAGACAATCACGACCACGAGCCCGTTCGCATTCCGGAAGAAACAGCGACTGGTGAATTCGCTCGGCCGGGCTCAGCTGTTCATCGACGTCGACAACGACACGATCCGGGTGGTCGAACCCGAGACTCACGCGGTCGATGCCTCGGCCGCAGTTTCCCGAATCACCGCGACCCCGCTTTCCTACGAGCAGCGCGCGGATGAGTCCAATCGCGTCTACAGAACGCCGGTCCTGACGTTGTCCGTGCCTGGGCTGGCCCCGCTGACCTTCGGTTGCGCGCTGAGCGGGCAGCGATTCGCCTGGACCGGTTCGGCGCGGCTGGTCAAAGATCCGCCGGCCTACGTGCTCTCCGCCGCCGACTGGCGGACACTGATCGAGAAATTCGCCCTGGGCGGCCTGTCCGCCGACGCCGCGAGGAAATCCTGACGGCGATCGAATTCGTCTTTCCCGCAGCAGTTTTCGGGATGGCTACGGCAGCCGAGAAGGAGCTCGAGGGCTAACCGCTCTTGCGGCGAAACTCGCGGCGATTGCCGGCCGCGCCGTGCGCCCGCGAGCCCTTGGCGCCGCGGTCCTTGTGATCGGCTCCGCCCGACGAGTGCGCCTTCTTGCGCTCCAACGCCTCGCGGAACTTGCGCTTGTTGTCGTCCTCGGACGATTCGGCCCCCGACTTGGTTCCAGCCATAGCCCGCAGCCTAGCGCTCCCGGCGCGGTTCAGCGGATTTCACCGCACGCCCGGCGGCATCCCGTAGACGTGCGCGATCGGCAACGTCAGCACCACGCGCCGGTCGGTGACCATCGCTTGCCGGTAGTCGTCCCAGTCCGGGTGCTCACCGGCGATGTTGCGGTACAACGCAATCAGCGCTTCGACGGTGTCGTCACCCGGTGCTGCGGCTGGCGGCGTCAGCGTCGCGGTGCCCTCGGCGACGGCGTAGGACCAGCCGTCGTCGGAGCTGACGAGCAACGACGCCCGCGGATCCCGACGCAGGTTGCGGGTCTTGGCCCGCGGCTCGGTGACCGACACCTGGATGGTGGTCGTGCGGGCGTCGAAGTAATACGACACGTTGGACAGCTGTGGCCGCCCGTCACGCTTGAGCGTGGCCAGCACGCCGAGCGAATTGTCCGCGATCACGGCCAGCAGCTTGTCGTCGAAAACTTGGCGCCCCATGCCGAAAGCCTACGGGCCATTTCGACGACGTGGCTACGATCGCGCTCATGACCCACTTCGCGGCCTTCCTGCGCGGCGTCAATGTCGGCGGCGTCAACCTCAAAATGGCCGACGTCGCAACCGCGTTGACCGACGCCGGCCTCGCCGAGGTCCACACCATCTTGGCCACCGGCAATGTGACCCTGGATTCGCCGAAGGGCGCCGACGCGGTTCGTGCGATCGCCGAAAAGGCACTGCGCCAACGGTTCGGCTACGACGCCTGGGTGCTGGTCTATCCGATCACGAAGCTGCGGTCGATCGTCGACGGCTATCCCTTCGAGGCCGACGTGGACGGATACCAGTCCTACGTCACGTTCGTCAGCGACGGCGATGTGCTCGACGAGCTGGCGGCGCTTCACGCCCAGGGTGACGAGAAGATTCAGCGCGGCCCCAAGTCAACGGGCGTGATCTATTGGCAGGTGGCCAAGGGAAAGACGCTGGACAGTACGATCGGCAAGACGATGGGCAAGACGAAATACAAGTCGTCGACGACCACCCGCAATCTCCGCACATTGGTCAAAGTGCTGGGCACTCAGTCGTCGGCGTAAGCCTCCAGATACCGCAGCGCCTCGTCCTTGCCGAGACCGAGCCCGCGCGCGACGTCGAGGTAGGCACCCGCGGCGGCGGCCATCGCGGTATCCGCCGGATCGGCCCGAGCGACGAATGTGCCGAAGCGGCCCCGGGTTTCGACGATGCCAGCCGATTCCAGCTCTCGGTACGCCCGGGCCACGGTGTTGACGGCGAGACCCAGCTCGCCGGCCAACTCGCGCACCGTCGGCAGCCGCGCGCCGGGCGCCAGCGTGCCGGCCCGGATCGCCTCGATGATCTGGGTGCGGAGCTGGTCGAACAGCGGCCGGTCCGCTTGCCCGTCAACCCGCAGCCACTCCCCTAAATCCACCTGCTCAGTATCCCGTAGTCCGGCTATCTTGGTGGGGTGCGTATCACGGTGCTCTCTGGCGCGGGCATCTCTGCGGAGAGCGGCGTGCCGACTTTCCGCGACGACAAGAACGGGCTCTGGGCCAAATTCGACCCCTACGAGTTGTCCAGCGTCCAAGGCTGGGAACGTAACCCCGAACGGGTCTGGGGCTGGTATCTGTGGCGGCACTACCTATGTGGGACCGTCGAACCCAACGACGGTCACCGGGCCGTCGCCGCCTGGCAGGACCACGCCGAGGTCAGCGTGGTCACCCAGAACGTCGACAACCTGCACGAGCGCGCAGGTAGCTCGCCGGTGCACCACCTGCACGGCAGCCTGTTCGAGTTCCGTTGCGCGACATGTGGTTTGCCATACACCGGCGAGCTTCCCGAAATGACCGAGCCCGCACTGGAAGTCGAGCCGCCGTCGTGCACCTGCGGCGGTCTGATCAGGCCCGACATCGTCTGGTTCGGTGAGGCGTTACCCCAGGCGCCGTGGCAGCACGCGGTGGAATCCACGACCAACGCCGACGTGGTCGTGGTGGTGGGAACCTCGAGCATCGTTTACCCGGCGGCGAGCCTGCCGGAGGCGGCCCTGGCTCGCGGGATCGTCGTCGTCGAGGTCAATCCCGAGCCGACACCGCTGTCGGACAGTGCCACGATCACGGTTAGAGAATCCGCCAGCACGGCCCTGCCGACGCTGCTGCAACGGCTGCCCGCGCTGTTGAACTAAGCCGGACGGCGCGCCCGCCCGATCACGAATTCGGACGTCGGCACCGGCACCCACGCCGGAAATAGGTGATCGGTCCGGGTGTTTTCGATCTGGAATCCCGCGGAACGAATCGACTGCTCGGTATGGCGATGGGCGTGGCAGTTCCCGGCCAGCCGGGGCCACAGCGTGGTCGCGTCGACGAACCGCTGCAACCCGCCGCGGGCACCGCTGCTGGCCACATGCTCCAGGTAACGCAGCTCGCCGCCGGGCTTCAGCAGGGAAAGCGCTTGCCGTAGAACTGAATCGGGCTCGGCGACAGAGCACAGCACCAACGAGAACACCACCGCGTCGAACGGCGCGTCGGACGAGAAACTCTCCACGGTGCGGTTGGTCACCTCGACCGGGACGGCTGCGGTAGCGGCAGCCTCGCGGGCCAGTCCGACCAACTGCTGCTCGGGCTCGATCGCGACGACCTGCTCGACGGTGTCGGGGTAGAACGCGAAGTTGCTCCCGGTGCCCGCACCCACCTCGAGGACCCGACCGGACAATCCCGCCAGGTTCTCCCGACGGGATTGGCGCATCTGCTCGGTCTCGTGGGCGGCGATCGTGGTCCAGATCCGGGCGAAGAACGGGTGGTGGACGGTTTCTGCCGGAGACGTCATGCCTGTCAGCCTTTCGGGCTAGGAAGATCGCCGCGTCGACGACCCGAGCGCGGTCAACCTTTCCACCACCTCTTGTGGTGTGGCATCGGCGCCGACCAGTCCCGCCACCATATTCCCGGAGACGACGGCGCGCAGCACCCGCTCGGTGAACGCTTCGGCGTCGCCGAACGGCAGATGCGGCTTGGCGATCAGCAGCGCGGCGACCCCGTGCGCGGCACTCCACAGCTCCAAGGCGATTCCGGTCGCGTCACCCGCCGGCAGCACGCCCTCGCTCATCAGCGCTTCGACCGTGACGCACATGTGCTCGAAGGCCGAACTGGCAAGCGCGGCATCGACATTGCTGTTGGACTTCCACTCGCTCATCGTCGCGATCCGGTACAGCTCGGGGTTTTCGACGGCGAACCGGACATAGGCCAGCCCTTGCGCGCGCAGCACGTCGATGGTGTCCGACTGCCTGGCGGCTACCCGCTGCATCTCCTCGTCGAGCTTCTCGAAGTAACGGGCACACACCGCGTCCAGCAAGGCATCCTTGTCCCGGAAATGCAGATAAATCGACGGCGGGGTCACGCCGACGCGTTCGGCCACCGAGCGGATCGACACGGCCTTCGCGTGCCCGATGTCGAGGAGGAGTTCGGTTGCCGCATCGAGGATTTCGTCGCGCAGCAGATCGCCGGATCCGCGCGGCGCACGCCGCCTGCGAAGAATAGACGGGTCAGCGACCATCGGCGACCGTCACGGCAGGTCGGGCGGCCGTTACGACCGAATCCCGATCGGTTTGACGGTGCCGCCCGCCGGCCGGTTCGTCCTGGACCGGCAGCGCCGCGGCGGCCGATTCGCTGATCCCGAACCGTTCGTGCAGCCACCCAAGCGGCTTGGGCGCCCACCAACTCCAGCGGCCCAGAACGTGCATGAATGCCGGCACCAGCACCATCCGCACCAATGTCGCGTCGGCCAGCACGGCCAGGGTCAAGCCGGTACCGAACATCCGCATGAAGGACACCTGGGCAGCGATCAACGCCGCGAACGAGATCGACATCACCAGAGCGGCGGCGGTGACGACGCGACCGGTGCGGGCCAGCCCGAGCGCCACGCTCTCGTCGTTGTCGGCGCGCTTGGTGCGGTTGTCGGGTGGCTCCGGATGAGCCGCGACCGCGGCCAACCAGTACTCCCGGATTCTGGAGACCAGGAACACTTCGTAATCCATCGACAGGCCGAACGCGACGCAGAACAACAGCACCGGGATGTTGGCCACCAGCGTGCCGCTCTGCGTGGTTCCCATCGCGCCGAGGTGGCCGTCCTGGAAGATCCATACCAGCGCACCAAATGCCGCGGTCAGCGATAAAACGTTGCACACCAATGCCTTTAGCGGCAGCAGCACACTACCGGTGAGCAGGAACAGCAACGCAAAGGTGATGATGCCGATCAGACCAAGCACCAATGGCAACCGGGCGGTGATCGCGTGCACGCTGTCGCGGTTGATCTGGGCCATCCCGGACAGCTGGACCGATTGACCGGCCGGACCGGGCACGGCATGCAACCGATCGAGCTGCGTGTCGGACGCGTTCGAAAACAGCGGCGCCGTGCTGGCAACCGTCAAAAATGCGCTGCCCCGGTCCATTCCGGTAGCCGCTGACGGCGGGCCGACTTGTCTGCCGGCCACGAACGTCCCGGTTGGCGCCGAGACGGCCGACACGTCGGCCACTCGTGACAGGTCGGCCGCATAACGGCTGAGGTCGCCCGGACGCACCCCTCGAACATCCGGGACGACTACAGACACCGCGGTCGCCGAATCATCGGCGAAATCGTGACGCAGCTGATCACCGACTGCGTGTGCCGACGCCGACTTCGGCAGCACCCGATCGTCGGGCATCCCCCACTTGACTCCAAAGAATGGAAGTCCCAATACAAGCAGCAGAGCGACCACAGCCAGACCGATCGGTATCGCGCGTCGCGTCATGAACTTGGTGGACCGGTACCAGAACAACTGCTCGACGGGCTTGTGGACCGGGTCCGGCCGACCGAGGATCCGACGCCCGAGCTTGCGAACGTCCAGCGCATCCAGCCGCGGCCCGAGCAGCACAATCGCCGCCGGGGTCACCATGATCGACGCCACCGCGACAAAGGCGACCGTGGCCACCCCGGCGTACGCGAACGACTTCAGGAAGTACATCGGGAACAGCACCAATACCGACATCGACAGCGCGACGGTGGTCGCGGAGAACAACACCGTCCGTCCCGCGGTGGCCATGGTCCGGATCAGCGCCTCTTCGGTGCCGCTGCCGTCGGCCAGCTCGTCGCGATAGCGGCTGATGATCAGCAGCGTGTAGTCGATGGCCAGGGCCAAGCCGAGCGCGCTGCTGAGGTTCAGCGCGTAGATCGACACGTCGGTGCTGAAGCTGATCAGCCGCAGTACCGACATCGATCCCACGATGGCCAGCCCGCCCAGGCAGACCGGTAGCGCCGCGGTCAGCAGCCCGCCGAATACCCAGATCAGCACCAGGAAGCTCAGTGGGATCGCCAGCGACTCCATCAACAACAGGTCGCGCTCGTTCTGGTGGTTGATCTGGCTGTAGACCATCGCCGTCCCGCCGGCGCGCACCGTGACGCCGTCGCGGTCGTGCACGACCCGTGTCGCGATCTTCTTGGCGTAGTTCTGCGCGTTGTTCTCGCCGCCTTTGAGGTTTGCCACGATCAGTCCGGACTTGCCGTCCTTGCTCACCAGATCGGCGGCCAGGTGCTGACCGCCGGATCCCGCGGCCGCGGAGGGCCCGGCCCATGCCGAGACGACGTTGTACACCCCGTCCGACCCTTGGACTTGCCCGACGATGTCGGCGGCGACCCGACGAGCTTGCTCGCTTTGGGCGCCGGCCGGCGCGGTGATCAACAGCACCAGCTGCTGATCGCTCTGGCCGAACTTGTCGGTCAGCAGCTTGATCGCCTGCGCCGACTCAGACGCCGGGTCTTGAAAGCCGCCGGCGGACAAGCTCTTGGCGACCGGCAGCCCGAAGACCGCAGCCGCGACCAAAACCAGTACGGCAGCTGCGAGTATGCGCCGTGGCCCTGCGATGGCAAGGCGGGCGATCCGTTGCAGCATAGCCGTCCCTCCCGTTGAATATCATTGGTAACTTATCAGCGATAAGTTACCAATGCAACCTCTGCGCGCGTCACCTACGCCTCATCAGAGGGAACGAGACGGATACCCACAATGGTTCACCGTGACGGCCCGATAACCAGGACATTTGCGGAGCATATGTGGTTGAACGTCTGCCCAATAGGTGTCTTCCAACCATCCGGACCCGAAGTCCGGTGAGTGGATACTTACCGCCGGCCTTACCGGGAAGTAACAATTGCCACGATTTTCCGAATCGTGACTCAAAGATTCCTTAAACGTTGCCCATACGCTCACAGACATGTGGATCGATGACTCCAGTGCCGACGTGATCAAAGTTGATTTCGAGGCCCTTTACCACGGTGATTTCCTGGTGGAGGGAGAGTGCTCGGAGCAGCTCGAAGACGGGCATCTACTGCCCAACGCGAGCTAGTCGCGCGAGGCACGCTTCGCCGAGCGTGACCCCGTCGAGGCGATCGTGAGCCTCAGTGTTCCTTTGACGTTTTTCCAATGAGCGAAAAGCCCCCGCCGCGGCGGGGGCCTTTTGCTGTGCAAGTCAGCACCGGCCGGGCTATACCCAGTCGGCCAGGACGGCTTCGGTGTCCGCTCCAGGCTGCCCCGGCGGCCGCGGCTGGTCTGTCTGCGAGCGGGAGAACCGCGGCGCGGGCAGCGGCTGCAGTCCGTTGCCGGCTTGGTAAAAGGTGTTCCGCTCGGTGATGTGTGGCTCGGTCTCGACCTCGCCGAAGGCCAGCACCGGCGTCACACACGCGTCGGAGTCGGCGAACACCTTGGCCCAGTGGTCGCGGTCCTTGCTCGCGAACGCTTGAGTGAACGCCGCCCGCAACTCGGGCCAGCGGCTGCGGTCGTTCTGCTCCGGCAGGTCCTTGGGATCCAGCCCGAGGCCGGCCAGCATCGCGGCGTAGAACTGCGGCTCGATGGCGCCCACCGACACGTAGCGACCGTCGGCGCATTCGTAGGTGTCGTAGTACGGCGCGCCGGTGTCGAGCATGTTGGTGCCGCGCTCGTCGGTCCACAGCCCAAGGGCGCGCATCCCCCACATCATCTGCACCAGCACCGAAGAACCGTCGACCATCGCCGCGTCGACCACCTGGCCCTTGCCCGACGTCTGCCGCTCGAACAGCGCCGACAGGATCCCGAGCAGCAGGAACATCGACCCACCACCGAAGTCGCCGACCAGGTTCAGCGGCGGCACCGGCCGCTCGCCTGCCCGGCCGATAGCATGCAGCACGCCGTTCAGCGAGATGTAGTTGATGTCATGGCCGGCCTGCTTGCTGCGCGGGCCGGTCTGCCCCCACCCGGTCATCCGGCCGTAGATCAGCCGCTCGTTGACCTTGGCGCAGTCGTCTGGGCCCAGCCCCATCCGCTCGGTGACACCCGGCCGGTAGCCCTCGATCAGCACGTCGGCCTTGGCGACGAGCTTGAGCACCAGATCGCGGCCCTCGTCGGACTTGAGGTCGGCGATGACGAACCGGCGGTTGCGCAGCATCGGGTCGGACCCGGTGGCGCCCGGCCGGTCGACGCGCACCACGTCGGCGCCCAAGTCACCGAGGATCATCGCGGCGTGCGGGCCCGGCCCGATTCCGGCGAGCTCGATGACTCGCAAACCTGTTAGCGGACCCGCCATGATCTCCCGACCTCTCTGTCGAAGGTGCGTCTCCACTGCATCTTGACAGTCGCCCCGAACGACGCTGCACCCCGGTGGCTAACGTGGCGATCGCAAGCGCGGCACAGCCGGGCGCAGCGGGTCGCCCCGAACGACGCTGCACCCCGGTGGCTTACAGTCGAGTCCATGACCGCCATCGATTCCGGGATCGACGCCCTGACACCCGTCGAGGGGCTTGCCGTCAGCCTCGCCGACGGCGTGCTGTCGGTGACGATCGACCGTCCGGACAGCCTGAACTCGCTGACGCTGCCGCTGTTCGTCGGGATCGCCGAGGCGTTCGAGCGGGCCGCCCACGATCCACGGGTCAAAGTGGTGCGATTGGGCGGTGCGGGCCGTGGGTTCTGCTCCGGAGCCGGAATGAGCGCCGACGACGTGTCCGGCGCCGGTCCCGGGGAGGAGCTCGTCTCGGCGGCAAACCGTATGGTCCGCGCAATCACCGCGCTGCCGCACCCGGTCGTCGCCGTAGTTCAGGGTCCGGCGGCGGGCATCGGCGTCTCGCTGGCTTTGGCTTGCGACCTCGTATTGGCTTCGGACACAGCATTTTTCATGCTCGCTTTCACCAAGATCGGCCTGATGCCCGACGGCGGCGCCTCAGCGCTGATCGCCGCGGCGATCGGCCGGATCGGTGCGATGCGAATGGCTCTGCTGGCCGAGCGACTGCCCGCCACCGACGCCCTGGCGGCCGGGTTGATCAGCGCGGTCTACCCGGCCGACGACTTCGAGGCCGAGGTGGACAAGGTGGTTTCCCGGCTGCTGTCCGGCCCGGCGGTGGCGTTCGCCAAGACCAAGCAGGCCATCAACGCGGCCACGCTCACCGAGTTGGAGCCGACCCTGCAGCGCGAACTCGAAGGCCAGTCAATCCTGTTGAATTCGCCCGACTTTCGCGAGGGCGCACGGGCCTTCCAGGAGCGCCGCACGCCCGCCTTCACGGACATGTGAGCACCGACAGCTGAGGCTCACAGCCCGAACAGCGGCGGCAACCCCAGTAGGACGACGAGCGTCCAGACGAAGTGGGTCAGGATCGGCGCCAGCACACCGCCGGTGGCGCGACGCTCGAGCGCGCACACCGTCCCGAGAACCAGCGCGGCGAACGCCAGCATCAGGTTCTGACTGCTCGCCAGCGTTGCGATGGCGTAGATGACGGTGGAAATCAGCAGTGGGTGGTACCGGCCCAGCGCCGTGTACAGCGCGCCGCGGTAGAACAACTCCTCGCCGATGGCGGCCAACAGCGCGATGGCCATCGTCAGCCGCCACGAGCCCTGATCGGTGTAATGCAGCAACCGGGTGACGAGCTCGGCGGCCGCCGGGATCTGCCGGACGATCAACCCGCCCAGGATGAAGACTCCCCCGAGTAGCAGCCCAATTGTGCTGCCGCTGACCACCGGACGCTGATTGCGGCCCCGCCACCGTGCGCCACCGAGGTGCAGGGGCCCCGACACAAACGCACCCAGCGCCCACACTCCCGCCAGCACCAGCGACCACCAGTAGAACCCCGGTTCGCCGGGGTGCTTGCGCAGCGCCAGGCTCAAAGTCGCGGCACCCAGAACCAGCACGACCGCGACCACGATTCGCCTGCGCCGCACGACGCCCGGCGGTTCGTTGTGCGGCACAGCGACATTGACGACGCCGCGGCGGATCTCTTCCAGAGCACTCGGCTGGGAATTCACGTCACTCACTCCGCCTTTCCTCCCGAGTTTTCAGGTCGCACTGCCCTGTAGATCGTCACCGGCGGGACCCATTCAATCGCACTTTCCGTGCCCGGGTGAGCAAGATGTCGAGCCCGGTCCGCAGGGCACCCGCGATCGGGCCGGGGACAGCGTCGACCAGTCCGAGGCCGGGACGCGCAATCGATGGAGTCACAATCGCCGCGAGCCGACGCAGCCGCAACGCATCGCCACCGGCCCAGGCGGGATCGCTGTCGGCGAGATGATGTGGGTCGGCCAGCGCGTTGACCGGACGCGGCCGGCGATTCGACAGTGCCCGGCCGATCGCGTCCTCGACGGACAGCAGCCCGCCCTCCGGATCGGGCACCAGATCGCGCAGGCCCGTCCCACTGGCCTGCATCGGATAGTCCAGCGACTCGACCAGGTCGGCGGCCAGCCCGTCGGGCACCGGGAGCACGACCCCGGTCACCCACGAAGCCAGCGTGGTGTCGAGCCCCCAGACCGGCAGGCCGGTGTGCCACTGGCCGGACGCCCGGGCGTATGTCTTCAGCAAGCCGCGATAGGACGTGGTGTCAGGCCCCGCGATGTCGTACGCGCCGGGCGGAACCCGCTCAGGGTCGGCGGCCGGGACGAGATAATGCAACAGGTCGCGGATGGAAATGGGGTCGATCGGATTGTCCATCCACGCTGGGACCGGGATCAGCGGGAAACGGTCACCGACGTACCGCAGCATCTCGAACGACGTCGAGCCCGCCCCGAGAATCACCGCGGCGCCCAGCCAAACCACTTCGGGTCCGCCTTCGATGCTCAGCGCGTCGGCCACCTCGGCGCGGCTGCTCAGGTGCTCGGACAGCCCACCTTCGCAAGGGACAAAGCCCCCCAGGTAAACGATCCGGCGCACGCCGCGCTGGCCGAAGCCGGCCCGATCGACGTCCTCTATTACTTGGTGCACGCAATCGGTCAGCCCGGTTTTCGCGACGCCGACCGGACGTCCGCCGCAAATGTCGCCGCCGCCGCGAAAACTGCGGGGGTGCGCCGGATCGTTTACCTGGGGGGCTTTGTCCCTTGCGAAGGTGGGCTGTCCGAGCACCTGAGCAGCCGCGCGTG
>NZ_LZLV01000089.1 GCF_001673405.1 Mycobacterium sp. 1245111.1
ATGACCGGGCGCTTCTCGCCGTGTTGGGCGCGCGGCGGCGTCCAGACGTTGAGCGTCAGGCAATTCTCGCTGGTCGGCTTGCCCACGCCGGGTTTCAACCCGGTGTCCTGCATGCATTGCGGGCCGGCTTTGGTGGCGTCCAACATGCCCGACCAGCGCGCCGCGGGACGCGGTAACTGCCAGCGCAACGGCCCCACCGGCGGTGCCGCGTACGGAATGTTTTGGAACAGACGGTAATCCGAGGCGACCTGACCGCGCACCGATCCCATCGCAGTGCGCACCACACCGGCGTCCAACGGCCCCGCGTAGGCAGGCTCCGCCTTGTGCGGTTTGACGACGGCATCCTGTGCGCACGCGGCCACCAGCAGGGCTGTCATCAGCAAGACAGCCCAGGCTCGTCGGCGACGAGGCGATCGGATCGGCACGGTAAGACAGCCTACGGATTACGGCAAAGCGGCCATCGAAGAATCCGCGATCGCACAGACTGTTTGTGACACGTGTCAAAAACAGTCGCGAGCAAACCCGCAGAGAAGAAGGCAGATGAGCACACCGATCGTTGACCAGGCCGCCCGAGTTTTCACCGATCCGACGTCGTATGCCGACGAACCCAGGCTGCAGGCCGCGTTGACCCATCTGCGCGCGCACGCGCCGGTGTCGCTGGTCGACTCCCCTCCCTACCGGCCTTTCTGGGCCATCACCAAGCACGCCGACATCATGGAAATCGAGCGGGCCAACGAGCTGTTCATCAACGAGCCACGGCCGGTGCTGGCGACCGCCGCAGCCGATGACATGGCCCGTCAGCAACTGGAGGCCGGGATGGGCTTGCGCACGCTGATCCACATGGACGACCCGCAACACCGGGTGGTCCGGGCGATCGGCGCGGATTGGTTCCGCCCCAAGGCGATGCGCGCACTCAAGGTCCGGGTCGACGAGCTGGCGAAGATCTACGTCGACAGAATGGCGGCGGCGGGTAGCGAATGCGACTTTGTCCAGGAAGTCGCGGTGAACTATCCGTTGTACGTGATCATGTCGCTGCTGGGACTACCGGAGTCGGACTTTCCGCGCATGCTCTCGCTGACCCAGGAGCTGTTCGGCGGCGATGACGACGAGTTCAAGCGCGGCGCCACCCTCGACGAGCAGCTGCAGGTTCTGCTCGACTTCTACGGCTATTTCACAGCGTTGACTGCGGCGCGCCGCGAGCGTCCGACCGAGGATCTGACGTCGGCGATCGCCAATGCCAGAGTCGACGGCGAACCACTGTCCGACATCGACACCGTGTCCTATTACGTCATCATCGCCACCGCGGGTCACGACACCACCAGCGCGACGATCGCTGGCGGCTTGCAGGCGTTGATCGAAAACCCGGATCAACGAAATCGGTTGCGCGACAACCTCGATCTGATGCCGCTGGCCACCGAGGAGATGATCCGCTGGGTGACTCCGGTCAAGGAGTTCATGCGCACCGCCACCTCCGACACGTCGATACGCGGCGTGCCGATCGCCGAAGGCGAGTCGGTGTATCTGTCCTATGTCTCCGGCAACCGAGACGAAGAGGTGTTCGAGGACCCGTTCCGCTTCGACGTCGGACGCGACCCGAACAAGCACCTGGCATTCGGTTACGGCGTGCACTTCTGCCTGGGCGCGGCGCTGGCGCGCATGGAGGTGAGCAGCTTCTTCACCGAACTGCTGCCGAGGTTGAAATCCGTTGAGCTGAACGGAAACCCGGAGCTGATCTCGACGACGTTCGTCGGGGGCCTCAAGCACCTGCCGATTCGCTACGAGCTTTCTTGACCGCTTCGTTCTGTACGCGCTGCACGTGCAGAAAGCCGTCGACGGCGGCCTCCGCGCAGTCGCGGTAGTCGAAGTCGGGCAGGGTGGACAGCCGGCCCAGCACCGCCGGGCCGATCAGCAGCGCGATCGCCCGGGTGCGGTCGATCTCGCCCAACTCCGCGGCTTCCGGGCTGTCGAAGATCGCATCGAACGGGGCCGCGTACTGCTGGGCGATTCGCTCTCGCAGCGTGGTGATCGCGGGGCTGTCGGCGGTACGGGTTTGGGGCGATTCCGGCAACTGCTCCAGGTCTCGTCCGAGCGCCAGCCAGCTCATCGCCATCGCCATGCCGGGGCGCTCGGCGATCGAGTGCCCGAACGCCAACACCAACGCGATCAGCCGGTCGCGCAGGGTGCCCTCGTCGGAAGGCATCGGCGCCGGGGGGATCAGCCCGTTGAAAGCCGCTGCCAGCAAGTCATTTCCGCTCGGGAAGTGGCGGTACAGCGTGGCGCGGGCGACGTTGGCGCCGCGCGTCACCGCATCCACGGTCACCGCGCTCGGTCCGCCGGCGCGAAGGAGTGCGGTGGCGGCCTCCAGTAACCGGGCCCGGGAACGTGCCGGGCGCGGATCGGTCTTCTCCGCGATGTGGACCACCTCCTCGAGTCCGACCTAGACAGCGTACACACGCGACTACGCGGATCGCCGCCGTGTCAGCCGACGAACTCCGCGGCCCGATGGCCCAGCATCGCGATGGTGGCGTGCGGCCCGCGACTGGTGATCGTCGGCAGCACCGATCCGTCGACCACCCACAGCCCGTCGACACCGTGCACACGGCACTGGTGGTCGACCACCGCCGCCGGATCCCTGGCGTCGCCCATTGGAGCGGTCCCACACAGGTGTTGTGACGTCGACCAGGCCGGTTCGCCGACTTCGGTTGTCGGCCCGGCGATTTCACGCGCCAGATCGCAGCCCGCCTGCAACGCTGCGATATCGGCCGGCTCGCTGTCGTAGTGGTGCTCGATGACCGGCGGCACCATCGGGTCGGCCGAGACCAGCGTGATGCGGCCGCGGGCCCGCGGCCGCATCAGCGCCACGCCGAGATGGGGCCAGTCCGGATGGCCCGCCGTCCCGTCGCCGACCATCGCGACGAAGCCGCCGGTATACGGCCGTATCTCGATGTCCTCCGGGGTGCTGAGCACGACTTCGAGCACCGGCCGCCCGGGTTCCACGGTCCAGGTGGTCGGCAGCACCCACTCCGGGTGATCGCGGCAGCCCATGCCAACCGGTAACGGGATGAGCGGGTTCACCCCGGCGGCGCGCAGCATCGCTTCGTCGCCGATGCCCGAAAGCATGAGCAGATGCGCGGATTCGATTGCTCCGGCGGACAGGACGATGCGATCGGCCGTCAGGGTGATCGGTCCGCCCGGGCCAAGGGCGTCCACACCGGTGGCGCGACCGTCGGCGATGCGCAGGCGCAGCGCCCGTGTCTGGGTCAACAGCGAGAGGTTCGCCCGTTCCAGCGCGGGAAGGAGGTAGGCGGCCCCGGGCCCGATGCGCGTTCCGTCGACGATGTTCAGTGGGATCGCGCCCACCCCGGACGGCAGCCCGTCGGCACCGGAAGCGTCGTTGAGATCGGGCAGCCAGCCGAATCCGCACCGCCGCGTCGCCTCGACGAAAGTCGCTGTACTGCCGACGATTTCGTGCGTACGACGAATAAGGATGGGCCCCGAGTCGCCGTGCGCCGGCCCGGAGAAATCCAGATCGGTCTCGATCGCGCGAAAGTGGTCGACGACGTCCGACCACGCCCAGCCCGGGATCCCGAAGCCGTCGAAGTCGCGTGGCAGACCCCGGCAGAAGTATCCCCCGTTGACGGCGCCCGATCCGCCGACCGTGGCGCCACGCATGATCGCCATCTGGCGGGCCGGGCGATCGGTCAGCCGAGTCTGATACCGCTGGACCAACGGGCTGGCCGCGCCGATCGGCAACCGCAGCCCGTTGTCGGTCTCGGCGCGCAGCCTTGGGTCAGTCAGGCCCAACCCGGCCTCCAGTACCGTGACAGAGCGACTGGGATCGAGCGAAAGTCGGCTCGCAACAACGGATCCAGCGCTTCCCGCACCGATGATCAGGACGTCGCTGTGCAGCGCGGCTGCGGTCAGGAGTCAGACCCGAATCTGCGGCTTGAGCGGACCGACATTGCGTTCCCGCAGCACGCCGTACCACAGGCCGAGTCCGTAGGCCAGATCGTCGATCCGCTTGAGCACCAGGTATGTCAGCAGTCCGATAGGCCGGGCGTCGTCGTCGGCGGCTTGGCGGCGATTCGCCCAATCCACCACTCCGTCGACGATGGCGGCCACCACCACGACCCGGCGGCAGGGGCGGAACAGCACGGCCGCCACCAACGCGACCGGCCAGTAGTGCCGACAAATCGCCGAGGCGAGCTGCAGCGCCGCCGACCACAGACCGCGGGCGGCCACGGTCACGACGTCCCATGTCTGAGTCTCGGTGCCCTGCATACTTTTAGCGACCCGGCGGCCGGTGAGCCCAGCTACGAAAAGTGAGGCCAGGAAGCCCAGGCTCGAGCCGAGCGACATCAGGATCCAGGCCGTCAGCGCCCAACCGGAGATCATCAGCGGCGCAATCTTGTCCGGATGGCGAACCGACAGCGGGGCCGCCGATCCGCCGTAAAACGCCTTGCGCGTAACCCAATCCCGCAATTCGGTCCGATGATCATGCGCCACTTGGGCGATCGGTTCGTACCGAAGTCGGGCGCCGACCTCGACGAGCCGCCAGCACAGATCGACGTCTTCGCCCGATCGCAGGGTCTCGTCGAAGCCGTCGACATCGCGCAAAGCCGCAGTGCGACAAATGATTGCGGCGCTGGGTACGTAAGAGACGCTGGTGTAGGGGAGCACCGGGGCTTCCCGCTGACCGAGGTCCAGCGACGAACGCACGGCCTCGTAGCGCCCGACCAGATGATCGGTGTGCGCGAGCCCGACGATCCGCGGGGCGACCAACGCCACGGTCGGGTCACAGAAGTGGCCGAGCAGCGCCTCCAGCCAGCCGCGGCGCGGGACGACATCGGAGTCGAGGAACGCGACGTAACCGGTCTTGCAGGCGGCGAGGCCGGTGTTGCGGGCGGCAGCCGGGCCCCTGCTCTGCGCGTGCCGCAGAACCTCGATGTCGGGGTGCGCGCCCACGAAATCCTCGTACCGGATCGGCGTCGCCGATCCGTCGTCCACGATGACGATGCGTAGGCCACGCAGCGCGGCAACCAGCCTGCGCAGTCCACATTCGTTGTCGCGCACCGGAATTACCACGGTCACGTCGCGGTGCGACGGCCCGCCGGCCGGACGGGGATGCGCCACGGTGGCGTCGAGCAGCGTCCGGGCCAACTCGGCGCTCAGGGCGTCGCGGACCTTGAGCCGGCCGTCGGCGAGCATGTCCTGGGCCGCGGGCGCCAGGCGCAAGATCCGGGTCGGTGATCCGCCCAGCAACGCCGAGCCCTGGCCGAGCACTCTGACCCGCCGGTCGACCTGCACAGCAAACCCGTCCGGCAACCGCGCCTGTGTCATATGTGCCGCTCTCCCCCGCAAGCGGGTGGGGGTCCCCCCAGGCGCGCACCGGCGAGGGGGCGTGCCCCCACGGCGCCGGCGGGAGTCATGTGAGCATCCCGTCGGCGGCGGGAGTCCACCCCCGGATCCGGCGCAGGCAGTCGTCGACCATCTCGGCCAGCATCCGCTCTCCGTCGGCGGCGGTCGCTGTGGTCGGGTCGCCCAGCACGCCGACCTCGCTGACCGCGGCGACTCCGCCGCTTCGCATCGACGGCAACAGCTCGGACAGCGGCGCGCTGTTGCCCGCGCGCCACCGGTCGGTGCGCACGTCCGACGGCGAAATATGCAGCAATACTGAAGTTTCGGTGTGCCCGGCGTGGGCATCTGCGCCGATCACCACACACGGACACCACGCCGCGTCGCGGCCTTCGCGCCGGAGCAGGCCCACCGCCGCGTTCAGCGCCGCGATGTTGCCGCCGTGGCCGTTGACGAAGAGCAGGCGACGCGCCCAGCAGGTCGCCGACCTGCCGTACTCCACCAGCAGCGTGGTCAAGGCGTCGGTGCCGATCGAGATCGTTCCGGGGAAGCTCTGGTGCTCGCCACTGGCGCCGTAGGCGATCGCCGGCGCGGCCAACCACGTCAGCTCCGGGTCCTCGGTCAGGCGTGCGGTGACAGCAGTCGCGACCGCCGTCGCGATCCGGGTGTCGGTGTCCAATGGCAGGTGCGGACCGTGCTGCTCGGTCGAGCCGATAGGTATAGCCAGCCCTATCGGCATACTCTGCAGTTGGCTCGACGTAGAGCCCCCGAGATCGGGCTGGACTACCACTTGGTGATGGTAAGACGAATTCACCTGTCGTGCACTGGTTGTTGGCGCGATCGAATAAGTTTTTCCCGACGGCCGTTCACCAAAAGCGGTCAACGGTGCCACGTCAGCCACGTGAGCATCAACATACCCGCTGGTCTCGTGCCCGCAGCGGCTACGCGTCAGCCGGCGTTCGCGCCCAGGGTCCGGGTGAAGCCGTCAGGCACCAGCACGTCGTCCCGATTGAGGTCGCGCACCGAGGCGCGACCGAGCCCCATCAAGGCCGAGTCGATTCCGCTGTGCATGATGTCGAGCACGTTCTCGACGCCCGGCTGCCCGGCCGCGGCCAGCCCCCAGAGGTAGGCCCGTCCGATCATCACCGCGCGGGCGCCGAGGGCGAGCGCCTTGACGACGTCACTGCCCCGCCGGATACCACCGTCCAGCAAAACCTCGACCTGGTCACCGACCGCCTCAGCGACCGCGGGCAGCGCGCGAATTGACGCCGGTGTTCCGTCCAGATTGTTGCCGCCGTGGTTTGACACCGAGATCGCCGAAACACCGGCATCCACAGCCCTTTTCGCGTCGTCCAGCCGCATCACACCCTTCAGCATGAACGGGCCACCCCACAATTCGCGTAGCCACGCGATATCCGACCACGTCGGTGGTGGCGTCGACATCCACTCCCCGTAGGCGGCGAAGAACGGCGGCCCGGGCTCGCCACGGCTTGCCAGGTTCGGCACCCGCAGGTCGGGCGGGCGCAGCGTCTTGCCGAATCGCCACAACCAGCCCGGACGGGTGATCACCTCCGGTGACATCCGCAGCATGGTCCGCAGATTCATCTGCTCGGGGATCTTCGGGCTGCCCCAGTCGCGGCCGTGCGAGAACGACCAGTCGGTGGTGACGATCAACCCGACCGCGCCGGCCTCCCGGGCCCGCTCGACGCGCGCCGCGATCAGGTCGCGTCCGCCCGACCAGTAGACCTGAAAGAACAGCTTGGGGTTGGCGGCGATCACGTCCTCGATCGGCTTGCTGGCGAACGAGGACAATCCCATCGCCGTCCCACGCGCCGCGGCCGCTCGTGCGACGGCCACCTCACCGTCCGGGTCGACGGCCTGCACACCGGTCGGCGAAATGATCACGGGCAGGGAAATCTCTTGTCCCATAACGGTTGTCGCCAGGTCACGCTTCTCGAGCGCGCCGACCACGTGCGGCGCGAAACCGAGTTCACCGAACGCCTCGACGTTGTCGGAGACCGTCAGCCCCTTTTCGCTGGCGGCCACCAGCGCCGAGTACGACGACTTGGGCAGCCGCTTCTTCGCGCGTTGCTGCGCGATGGCGACCGTCTCGAACCAGACGTCACGAGCCACGGCTAGACCGGGCTCTCGTTGCACAGCTTTTGCGGCGGCATCGTCAGCGTCAGCGGCACGGGCCCGCTTTTGCGCCGACCGCGGTGCGAGTGGTCGCCGGCCGGACGCGGCTTGTCACGCTCCAGCGCCAACGCCGGCACGCCGTAGCCCTGGACGCATTCCGGGTCGGGACCGTCGAGTGGAAGGCCGGTGAAGAACTTGGCCGCCATGCAGCCGCCCCGGCAGCTGTCGTAGTGCCCACAGCTGCCGCACGCTCCCGCGGATTGCGGCTCGCGCAGTTCCCTGAACAACGGAGCGTCTTTCCACACTTTGTCAAAACCGCCGTCGGACACCACGTTTCCGGCCAGGAAGCGGTCGTGGATCGCGAACGGGCAGGCATAGACATCGCCAATAGGGTCGATCAGACAGACCACCCGGCCGGCACCGCACATGTTCAACCCGGCCAACGCGCCCGGCTCACCGAGGCCGGACAGGTGGAAGAAGGAGTCGCCGGTCAGGACCCGCTCCCCCTTGGCCACCAGCCAGTCGTACAGCTGGACCTGTTGGTCGGCGGTCGGATGCAGGTCGTCCCAGACGTCGGCGCCGCGACCGGACGGACGCAGCCGGGTGATGCGCAAGGTGGCGCCGTATCGGCTTGCCAGCGAGGCGAATTCGTCGAGCTGAGCGACGTTGTGGCGAGTCACCACCACCGAGATCTTGGCGTCCTGGAAGCCGGCGGCGGCAAGGTTCTCCAGTGCGCGAATCGCCATCGCGAAGGACCCGGGGCCTCGGACGGCGTCGTTGATCTCTGCGGTGGCGCCGTCCAGCGAGATCTGCACGTCGACGTAGTCGCTGGCCGCCAGCCGGGCCGCGACCTCGGGAGTGATCCGCACGCCGTTGGTAGAGAACTTCACCCCGACGTGATGAGCGGTCGCATAGTCGACCAGCTCCCAAAAGTCAGGCCGCACAGTCGGTTCCCCGCCCCCGATGTTGACGTAGAACACTTGCATGCGTTCCAGCTCGTCGATGATGTCTTTGCATTGCTGGGTGGACAGTTCGCGCGGGTCGCGCTTGCCCGACGACGACAGGCAGTGCACGCACGCCAGGTTGCAGGCGTAGGTCAGCTCCCAGGTCAAGCAGATGGGCGCGTCCAAGCCGTGTTCGAACTGCTCGATGAGCCGTGGCACCGTCGATGTCATTTGCGCCGCTCCTCCTCATTGCTTCGCGCTGCATCGTCGCCGGCGCGTGTCACGCGGGTTGCTCCTCCGCCGGTACCAGCATGTGGGAACCGGCCAGCACGCCGAGCGCGTGCACGTAGGGGTCTTGCTGCGAGTCCTCGACGCCGGCCGCGCGCAGCGCGGCGCGGACGTCGGGATGATCGGCCAACGATTGCACCACCGCCAGGATGGTGCGGTTTTTCAGGAACGACAGTTTGCGAGTTCCGAAGTGATACAACAACGCACCGAAGGACTCGGGGCGCACCGCCACTTGCGGATGCAAGCGCCAGGCGTGATCAAGATCGAACTCGATTCGCCCCTTCGCCGGGGCGCTCACGGTCAGTAGACCCCGCACATCCCGTCGATGGACACCTCTTCGACCAGCGTCTCGGTGACGAGCTCGGTCTCGGTGTTGGTCTGCTGATTCGGCTCCATGACGTTGCCTTTCGTTCGGATGGGGCTCGACAAGTCGCGTCGATGTGGTCAGAATCTCAGACAGAATATGGCATCGAGTGCCGGAATGGAAGGGCGGGTCGATGGCACAGCAGCAGCCACGGGTCGGCCGCCGCCGGTCCACCACACCTGAGCACATCTCCGGCGTCGCGATCGACCTGTTCGTCAACCGCGGATTCGCCGAGGTGAGCGTCGACGACATTGCGCAAGCGGCGGGCATCGCCCGTCGCAGCGTGTTCCGCTACTACGCGTCGAAGAACGCAATTCCCTGGGGGGACTTCGATGCTCATCTGCAACACCTGAGCGAGCTGCTGGACGACGTCGACCCCGACATGCCGCTCGGCGATGCGCTGCGGGCCGCCCTGCTCTCGTTCAACACATTCGACGAGTGCGAGACGGCACGCCATCGACAGCGGATGCGGGTGATCCTGCAAACGGCTGAGCTACAAGCGTATTCGATGACGATGTATGCGGGATGGCGTGAGGTGATCGCGGGTTTCGTGGCGCGCCGGATTGGCGCCAAACCCACCGACCTGCGACCGCAGACCGTCGCGTGGATGATGCTCGCCGTCGCGTTGAGCGCCTACGAGCACTGGCTCGATGACGAATCGGTCTCGTTACCGCAAGCTTTGGGCGATGCCTTTGACGTCGTGCGCGCCGGGCTGAAGGATCTAGACCCATGAGCCGACTGCTGCAGACCATCGAGATGCAGGGCCAGGTCTGCGCCGCAATGGGATCGGCGATGTACGGCGACCTGCTACCGCTGATCGGTGCCAACGTCGAAGCCGACGGCATCTTCGCCCGAATCTTCTCCGGCCACGAAAACGATTCTGGCCGCTTGGCTTTGCCCTTGCGACTCCTGGGCGGATTGCACCTGCTGGCTCTCGATGGACGCGCGCCCGCGCTGCGCGGCTGGTATCCCAGCGTCGGCGGAGACTGGAACGCCACGGCCGCGTGGCCGGACATCGAGCAGACCGCCGCCGAGCACGCCGAGTACCTGCGTGCCACCCTCGATCAGCCACCGCAGACCAACGAGGTTGGCCGCTCGGCCGCGCTGGTCGGTGGTCTGCTGACGCTCGCCGGTCGATTCGGAGTGCCGGTAAGGCTTTTCGAGATCGGTTGCAGCGCCGGGCTGAATCTGCGCGCCGACCACTACCGCTACAGCTCTTCGGGTGGCGACTGGGGTCCGGCCGGTTCGCCGGTGATCATCGACGACGCATGGCGCGGCGAACTACCCCCCTGTGCCGATCTGGACATCGTCGAGCGGCACGGCTACGACATCGCGCCGCTGGACGCCACCAGTGCCGAGGGCGAGTTGACGCTGCTGAGTTATGTCTGGCCCGACCAGCAATCCCGGCTGGACCGGTTGCGTGGCGCGATCAGCGTCGCCCGCCAGGTACCGGCGACGTTGCACCGCCGCAACGCCACCGAAGCGGTGGCCGAGCTGGGTCTCGCCGACGGCGCGCTCACCGTGCTGTGGCATTCGATTATGTGGCAATACCTTTCGCTGCCCGAGCAGTCGACGATCGAGGCCACCATCGAGCAGATCGGAGCTTGCGCGCGACCCGAGTCGCCGTTCGCCCATCTGACGCTGGAACCACATCGGCGAAAGCCTGACGCCGACATCGAGTTCGTGGTGCGGGCCCGCTGCTGGCCCGGCGGCGACGACCGGGTGCTGGCCGCATGTTCACCGCACGGCCCACCCGTCGTCTGGGAGTAACCGCTACCGGCTCAGAACCTCCGAGATCGGCACGGCGGCAGCGATTTTGCCGCGCGCCTTCATCACCTTGCCGGGCATCCCACCGCCCACGACGCCGGCCACCGCTCCGTCGCGCTCGTAGTATGCGAGGAACTTGCGCCCGTCGTCCTCGACGAGGTGCACGGTGTCGCTGGCGGCGGGTTCGCCCAGGCATTGGATCTTGACGTCGTACTGATCGCTCCAGAAATACGGCACGACAACGCTTGACGGCGCATCCTGGCCAAGCATCGCGGGCACCACGGCGCGGGCTTGCTCGGCGACGTTGCTCCAATGTTCAACGCGCACTTGGTGTCCCTTCGGGTCCTGCCACGACGCGACGTCGCCGAGTGCCCACACGTTCGGCGCGCTGGTCCGGCCGGCGGCGTCGCAGATGACACCGTTGTCGACCTCGATACCGCTGCCGTCGAGCCAATCGGTCGCCGGCCGCGACCCGATGCCCACCACAACCAGATCGGCGTCCACTTCGGTGCCGTCGGTCAACCGCACGGTCTCGACGTGCTTGTCGCCACGCACCTCGGCCACCCCGACCTCGGTGCGCACGTCGACACCTTCGTCGCGGTGCAGCCGCGCCACCAAGCCACCGATCTGTTCACCGAGCACCCCGGCCAGCGGCGCGGGCTGCGGCTCGACCAGCACGACGTCGACTCCGAGTCCACGCAGACTGGCCGCCACCTCGCAGCCGATGAATCCGGCGCCGACCACCACGGCGCGCCGCGCCTCCGACGCGTGTCGGCGAAGGGCCAGACTTTCGTCGAAGGAACGCAGCACCCGGATGCCCTCGAGGTCCGGAAACGCCGGAATGCGCCGCGGCACCAAGCCTGTCGCGATCACGAGTTCGTCGTAACCGAGCGTTGATCCGTCGTCGAGCGTCACGGTCTGCGCCTCGGTGTCGATCCCGGTGGCCGCCGAGCCCAGTCGCAACGTGATGTTCTTCTCGTCGTAGAACTCGCGCGGCTTGAGTGTCACGTCGTCGACTTCGCTGCGCAGCACCTCTTTGGACAGCGGGGGGCGGTCGTAGGGCAGGTGGACCTCGTCGCTGACGATGGTGATCGGACCGGTGAACTCGGCCCGGCGCAGTTGCTCGGCGGTCCGGGTCGCGGCGAGTCCTCCGCCGACGATCAGAATTCCGTTGTCGCCAGGGCTAGTGGTCATTGGAGAGTTATTACACGATCGCTGCGCCCGACGGTCGCTCACCCCTGCGCGCGCGACCGGTCGATCAGATTGGACAACACGACGATGCTCTCGCTGCGTTCGATGTCGGCGCTGGTGCGAATCCGCTCGAGCGCGTCTTCCAAATGCGGCATGTCGCGCGCCAGCACGCGCAGTATCGCGTCGGACGGCCCGGTGACCGTTGCGGCACTGACGACTTCGGGGATGTCCACCCACGCTCGACGCAATTCGGTCGGCGAAATCCGGCCGTGGCAGAAGATTTGGACGTAAGCCTCGGTCTTCCATCCCACCGCGTTGCGGTCGATGACGGTGGTGAAGCCGCGGATCACCCCGCCGTCGAGCATCCGGTCGACGCGCCGCTTGACCGCAGGTGCCGACAGTCGCACCCGCTCACCGATTTCGGCAAAGGTCGCGCGGGCGTGCTGTGCGAGTTCGGCCAGGATCTGCTCATCGATCTCATCCAAACGGTCCACTACGCCTCCAAACACAACAGATGATCGCATTATCGCATTTCGCGCAATAAAAGAGGCGTACATACGCAACGGGCATCAATGCGTTGCGCGCCGGGCTCCCCTACCGTTGATTTATGACGACCTTCGCGGATTCCGGGACCGAAACGTGCCGTCAGATCACCGAGCGCACGGCCACCGTTCGGCACTACGTGATGACCCCGCCGCGGTTCTTCGCGGTCGACTACTCGATCAATCCGTGGATGGACACCACGACTCCCGTCGACCCGTGCGCCGCGTTGGCTCAATGGCAGCACCTGCACGACGTGTATCGGCGACTGGGACACACCGTCGATCTGGTCGATCCGGTGGGCGGCCTGCCGGACATGGTGTACGCCGCCAACGGCGCGTTGATCATCGACGGCACGGCCGCCATCGCGCGCTTCAAATACGCTGAGCGCAAACAGGAGTCAGCGGCCTACGCCGCGTGGTTGTCGTCACGGGGCTTCCACGTCCGACAAACTCGCCACGTCAGCGAGGGGCAGGGCGACCTGCTGCCGGTGGGCGACGACATCCTGGCCGGCTACGGTTTTCGCACCGATTTGCGCGCCCACGGCGAGATCGCGGGGATCTTCGGTCGCCGCGTCATCAGCCTCGAGCTGGTCGATCCGCGGTTCTACCATCTCGACACCGCGCTGACCGTGCTCGACGACACGACCATCGCCTACTATCCGCCGGCGTTCAGCTACGTCTCGCGGGCACATTTGGAGACCCTGTTCCCCGACGCGATCGTGGTCGACACCACCGACGCCTACGCGTTCGGCCTGAACGCCGTCTCGGACGGCCGGCACGTGATCCATCCCGCAGCCGCCGTCGGGTTCGCCCGACAACTGGCCGACGCGGGTTTCGAACCGATCGGTGTCGAGCTTCCGGAGTTGTTCAAGGGCGGTGGATCCGTCAAATGCTGCACGCTTGAGGTGTATTCGTGACAGTTATCGATGGGTTCATCGGCCGGGGTCAGCGGACCGCGTCCGCGATCGCCATCGACGAGCATTCATGCGCGCACAACTATTCCCCGCTACCGGTGGTCGCCGCCGGCGCCGAGGGATGTTGGATCACCGACGTCGAGGGACGTCGCTACCTGGACTGCCTGGCCGCGTACTCGGCGGTGAACTTCGGGCATCGCAACCCGGAGATCACCGCCACCGCCCACGCCCAACTCGACACCGTCACACTGGTCAGCCGTGCCTTTCACGCCGAACCCCTGGGCCGGTTCTGCGCGGCGCTGGCGACGTTGTGCGGCAAGGACATGGTGCTGCCGATGAACAGCGGTGCCGAGGCAGTGGAGAGCGCTCTCAAGGTGGCGCGCAAGTGGGGCACCGACGTCAAAGGCGTGCCCTTCGACGAAGCCAATATCGTGGTCGCCGACAACAACTTTCACGGCCGGACCATCAGCATCGTCAGCTTCTCCTCGGACCAGACCGCCCGCGCCGGCTTCGGGCCGTTCACCCCGGGGTTTCGTTCGGTGCCGTTCGGCGACGCCGACGCGCTGGCCGGCGCGATCGACGAGCACACGGTCGCCGTCTTGCTCGAGCCCATCCAAGGGGAGGCCGGCGTCATCGTGCCGCCCGATCACTACCTGCCCGCGGTCCGCGAAATCTGCTCAGCCCGAGACGTTCTCATGATCGCCGACGAAATCCAATCCGGGCTGGCCCGCACCGGGCGAACGTTCGCCTGCGACCACTGGGACGTGACGCCCGACGTCTACCTGCTCGGTAAGGCGTTGGGCGGAGGCGTGGTGCCGCTGTCGGCGGTGGTGGCCGACCGCGACATTCTCGGGGTGCTGCACCCCGGCGAACACGGATCGACGTTCGGCGGCAACCCGTTTGCCGCCGCGATCGGCAACACCGTGGTGTCGATGCTGGTTCGCGGTGAATTCCAGGAACGCGCGACGCGGTTGGGCGAGCGACTGCATTGGCGGCTGCGAGCACTGATCGGCCACGGCGTGCTCGCCGTGCGGGGACTCGGCCTGTGGGCCGGCGTCGACATCGACCCGGCGCTCGGCACTGGCAAGGAACTCAGCCTACGACTGGCCGAACGCGGCGTCCTGGTCAAGGACACGCACGGATCGACGATACGTATCGCCCCGCCGCTGGTGATCAGGACGGCGGAAATCGATTGGGCCGTCGAGCGATTCGCCGAGACCCTGGCCGAACTGGCGGCCTAGTACTTCAACACGCCTTTGTCGACCGGAATCTGCGCGCCGGTCAGCGTCCCGGATCCGTCACCGACGAGCCACGCCACGACGTCGGATACCTCAGCGGCACCCATGAACCCGTGTGGCTGCAACGGCATCGGTCCGAAGCTGTGGATGAAGTGCGGATGCTCGGCGAACACCTGCATCATCAGCTCGGGCTCGATCATCGGCGTCTCCACCGAGTAGGGGTGGATGGAGTTGACCCGAATGCCGTACTCCCCCAACTCGATTGCCAACGTGTTGGTCAACCCGGTAAGGCCGTGCTTGGATGCCGCGTAGTGCCCGTTGCCCGGGGTGGCCCTCAGCCCGGCCGACGAGCTGACCACGACGATGGCGCCGCCGTTGCCGGCCTCGATCATACGGGGCACCACCGCGCGCACGGTGCGGAACGTACCGGTCAGGTTCACGCCGATGACGCTGTCCCACTGCTCGTCGGTGAGTTCCCACACCCGTCCCCAACTGAGCACACCCGCGTTGGCGACAAGGATGTCGAGCCGGCCGAACCCTTCGACTCCGTCGGCGACCAACTGACGAACCGCGGCGTCGTCGCGAATGTCGACCTGGCGGGCCAGGATTTTGCGGCCCTCGGCTTCGACCGCCCGGACCGTCTCCGCTAAGTCCTCGGGGGTGGCGGCCGGATAGGTGATGCTCTCGGACACCGGCGCACAGATATCCAGCGCGATGATGTCGGCGCCTTCGCGGGCCAACCGCGCCGCATGGGCCCGACCCTGCCCGCGCGCGGCACCGGTGATGAATGCCACCCGTCCCTGCAGTGTTCCCGACACGACAGCCCCTTTCGCCGACTGCCGATCAGGCTAGCAGCGAAACTGAAACGTGTTCTAATCGCCTGGGTGGGTCAGAGGTCGGCGATGATTTTCTGCCGCGCCGCGGCGTACTCGGCCTCCGATATCGCGCCGCTGGCATGCAGTTTCTCCAGCTCTTCGAGCCGCTGACCGGTCGACGGCGCAGCAGGCGTTCCCGCGCCACCGGCCGCGGCGGGCACCGGCTGCGCTTCGGCGGCGCGGCGGACCACCGCCATGATCTGCTGGCGCACCGCCGGATAGTTGCGGATGTCGACGGTGCCGGACATCGGCAGGTTGCTCGCCTTGTAGATCTGCAGGATCTCCATCAGCGGTCCGGCCTGCCCGGTCAGGTCGTAGGTCTTGTGGTCCTCGGTGCTGGTGATCTGCATGGGCACCACGCCGGCGAGCAATGCGCTTGCCTGCCAGTCGATTTCGTATTCGCGCGTGGTCGGATCCACCAGCACCGCAAGTTTGCGCGCGGTCACGATCGCCTGCTTGGTGAAGTCGACGGTGACCCGCTTTCGATCGGTGAAATCGACGCCGGGTCCCGTGATCCGCAGATCCAGGTTGACCACCGGGTGTTCGTTGATCCGCATACCGGTTTCGCCCATGCCCTGGATCTGCGCCGTCGCCAGCACCCCGGTCTGCCGCAGAGCAGCCATCTTGGCTGACGACTGGGCGCCACGGTTGGCCAACCACACCGCCACAAGCACGTCGATGATCGTGATCAACGCCCCGACCCAGAGCAGCCACGCGGTGCTCTGCTGAATCGTCGTGCCGATCGAGGAGTCGACGGAACTGAACTGATCGCCCATCAGCCCCGGCAACACGAAGTAGGTAATGAGGAAGATCGGCCCCACCAGGCCGCCGCAGACGAGGACGATCAGCTGGGCTTTGAGGTAACGCGCAAGCATGGTTGCTCCCATCTTGGGCAGGGTCGATGACGCGGGACAACGCATCGCTCGGCGAGGTGAAGCATAACGTGCAGACGCAAAGCGGCGCTCACCCTTTCGGGTGAGCGCCGCTTTGGCGATCGAACTACTTGATGATCTTGGTGACCCGGCCGGCGCCGACGGTGCGGCCACCTTCACGGATCGCGAACCGCAGACCGTCGTCCATGGCGACGGGCTGGATCAGCTTGACGGAGATCTCGGTGTTGTCACCGGGCATCACCATCTCGGTGCCCTCCGGCAGCGTCACCACACCGGTCACGTCGGTGGTGCGGAAGTAGAACTGCGGACGGTAGTTGTTGAAGAACGGCGTGTGCCGGCCACCTTCGTCCTTGGACAGGATGTAGACCTGACCCTCGAAGTCGGTGTGCGGGGTGGTGGTGCCGGGCTTGGTCACAACCTGACCGCGCTCGACGTCCTCACGCTTGATACCACGCAGCAGCAGACCGACGTTGTCACCGGCCTGGCCCTGGTCGAGCAGCTTGCGGAACATCTCCACACCGGTGACGGTGGTCTTGGTGCTGGCCGGCTTGATGCCGACGATCTCGACCTCTTCGTTGACGTTGATCACGCCACGCTCGACACGGCCGGTCACCACGGTGCCACGACCGGTGATGGTGAACACGTCCTCGACGGGCATCAGGAACGGCAGCTCGGTCTCGCGGACCGGGTCCGGGATCGACTCGTCGACGGCGTCCATCAGCTCCTCGACCGACTTGACCCACTTCTCGTCGCCTTCGAGGGCCTTGAGCGCCGACACCTTGATGACCGGGGCGTCCTCGTCGAATTCCTGAGCGGCCAGCAACTCGCGGACCTCGAGCTCGACGAGCTCGAGCAGCTCTTCGTCGTCGACCATGTCGGCCTTGTTCAGCGCGACCAGGATGTAGGGCACACCGACCTGACGGGCCAGCAGCACGTGCTCGCGAGTCTGCGGCATCGGGCCGTCGGTGGCGGCGACCACCAGGATCGCGCCGTCCATCTGGGCGGCACCGGTGATCATGTTCTTGATGTAGTCAGCGTGACCTGGGGCGTCGACGTGTGCGTAGTGACGCTTCTCGGTCTGGTACTCCACGTGGGAGATGTTGATCGTGATACCGCGCTGACGCTCTTCGGGAGCGTTGTCGATCTGGTCGAACGCACGCGACTCGTTGAGTGCCGGGTACTTGTCATGCAGGACCTTGGTGATAGCCGCGGTCAACGTGGTCTTGCCGTGGTCAACGTGACCGATGGTCCCGATGTTGACGTGCGGCTTCGTCCGCTCGAACTTCGCCTTCGCCACTTCTGTGTCCTCCTGGACTTGTTGGTGCTTGTTAAAGCAGTGTTGTTATTTCCGTTGTGCCGCGGTCGTGACCGGGCAAGATTACTCCGTCGCGGTGACTGGCCTACTCGCCGGTCGCCTTGGCGATGATCTCCTTCGACACGTTCGCCGGAACTTCGGCGTAGGAGTCGAAGACCATGGAGTAGTTCGCCCGGCCTTGAGTCTTCGACCGCAGGTCGCCGACGTAGCCGAACATCTCCGACAGCGGGACATGGGCCCTGACCACACGCGCACCGCTGCGTTCCTCCATGGCCTGGATCTGGCCACGGCGGGAGTTAAGGTCGCCGATCACGTCACCCATGTAGTCCTCGGGTGTGGTGACCTCGACAGCCATGATGGGCTCCAGGATGACCGGTTGCGCTTGCTGCGCAGCCTTTTTCAGCACCTGGGAACCGGCGATCTTGAACGCCATCTCCGACGAGTCGACGTCGTGGTAGGCGCCGTCGAGCAGGGTCACCTTGAGGTTCACCAGCGGGTAGCCGGCCAGCACGCCGTACTGCATGGCGTCCTGGGCGCCGGCGTCCACCGACGGGATGTACTCCCGGGGGATGCGGCCACCGGTGACCTTGTTCTCGAACTCGTAGGTCGCGCCGTCCTCGCCCACGAAAGGCTCCAGGTTGATGATGACCTTGGCGAACTGGCCCGAGCCACCCGTCTGCTTCTTGTGGGTGAACTCGACGTTCTGCGCGGGCCGCTTGATGGTCTCCTTGTAGGCCACCTGCGGCTTACCGACGTTGGCCTCGACCTTGAATTCGCGGCGCATGCGGTCCACCAGGATGTCCAGGTGCAGCTCGCCCATCCCGCCGATGACGGTCTGGCCGGTCTCCTGATCCAGGTGCACCTTGAACGTCGGGTCCTCTTCGGCGAGCTTCTGGATGGAGAGGCTCAGCTTCTCCTGGTCGCTCTTGGTCTTGGGCTCGATCGCGACCTCGATGACCGGGTCGGGGAACGTCATCGACTCCAGCACGATCTGGTCGTTGGGGTCGCTCAGGGTGTCACCGGTGGTGGTGTCCTTCAGACCGATCACCGCGTAGATGTGCCCGGCCGACGCCGTCTCCACCGGGTTCTCCTTGTTGGAGTGCATCTGGAACAGCTTGCCCAGCCGCTCCTTCTTGCCCTTGGTGGCGTTGATGACCTGGCTGCCGGAGTCGACCTTGCCGGAGTACACCCGGACGTAGGTCAGCTTGCCGAAGAACGGGTGGGTCGCAACCTTGAATGCTAGCGCCGAGAACGGCTCGTCGGTCGACGGGTTGCGGGTGATCAGCTCGTCTTCCTTGCCGGGCACGTGGCCTTCGGCGGGCGGCACGTCCAGCGGCGAGGGCAGGTAGTCGATCACGGCGTCCAGCATCGGCTGCACACCCTTGTTCTTGAACGCGCTGCCGCACAGCACCAGGTAGGCCTCGGAGCTGATGGTCAGCTTGCGCAGGGCGCCCTTGATCTCGGCCACCGACAGCTCCTCGCCGCCGATGTATTTCTCCAGCAGCGACTCGTCGGTCTCCGCGACGGCTTCGAGCAGCTTGGTGCGGTACTCGTCGGCCTTGTCCTGCAGTTCGGCCGGGATGTCGATCGTCTCGTAAGTCTCGCCGAGCTTGGTCTCGCCGCGCCAGACCTTGGCCTTCATCTCGACCAGGTCGACGACGCCCTCGAAGTCACCCTCCGAGCCGACGGGCAGCTGGATCGGGATGACGTTGGCGCCGAGCCGGTCTTCCATGGTCTTCACCGAGAAGTAGAAGTCGGCGCCGATCTTGTCCATCTTGTTGACGAAGCAGATGCGCGGGACGTCGTACTTGTCGGCCTGCCGCCAGACCTGCTCGGACTGCGGCTCGACACCTTCCTTGCCGTCGAACACGGCCACGGCGCCGTCCAACACGCGCAGGCTGCGCTCCACCTCGACGGTGAAGTCGACGTGCCCGGGGGTGTCGATGATGTTGATCTGGTTGTCGTTCCAGAAGCAGGTGGTCGCCGCGGAGGTGATGGTGATCCCGCGCTCCTGCTCCTGCTCCATCCAGTCCATGGTGGCGGCGCCGTCGTGCACCTCACCGATCTTGTAGCTGATACCGGTGTAGTAGAGGATGCGCTCGGTCGTCGTCGTCTTGCCGGCGTCGATGTGCGCCATGATTCCGATGTTGCGGACCTTGGTCAGGTCGGTCAACACGTCCTTCTGTGCCACAGAAGTCTTCCCACTCTTTCGATTACTCGGTTAATTCGCTGTCTTGATCCCGGCTGCTCTGCCGGGTGGATCACCAGCGGTAGTGCGCGAAGGCGCGGTTTGCCTCGGCCATCTTGTGGGTGTCCTCGCGTCGCTTGACGGCGGCACCCAGGCCGTTGCTGGCATCCAGGATCTCGTTGGCCAGGCGCTCGACCATGGTCTTTTCGCGGCGCTGCTTGGAGAAGCTGACCAGCCAGCGCAACGCCAGCGTCACCGAGCGCTCAGGACGTACCTCGACCGGGACCTGGTAGGTGGCACCACCGACACGGCGGCTGCGCACCTCAAGGGCCGGTTTGACGTTGTCCATTGCGCGCTTGAGCGTGATCACTGGGTCGGTGCCGGTCTTGTCACGGGCCTGTTCGAGCGCACCGTAAACAATGCGTTCGGCGACGGATTTCTTCCCGTCCAGCAGGACTTTGTTGACCAGCTGGGTGACCAGCTGCGACCCGTAGACCGGGTCGTTGACGAGCGGACGCTTAGGCGCGGGCCCCTTGCGCGGCATTAGCTCTTCTCCTTCTTGGCGCCGTAACGGCTGCGAGCCTGCTTGCGGTTCTTGACACCCTGGGTGTCCAGCGATCCGCGGATGATCTTGTAACGCACACCCGGCAGGTCCTTCACACGACCGCCACGCACCAGCACCATCGAGTGCTCCTGCAGGTTGTGACCTTCGCCGGGGATGTAGGCGGTGACCTCAACCTGGCTGGTCAGCTTCACACGCGCGACCTTGCGAAGCGCCGAGTTCGGCTTCTTCGGGGTCGTGGTGTACACGCGGGTGCACACGCCGCGGCGCTGCGGGCTGCCCTTGAGGGCCGCGGTCTTGACCTTGGCGACCTTGTCTCGGCGACCCTTACGGACCAGCTGCTGAATGGTTGGCATCTACCGGCTTCCTACTTCGTTCTTGTGTTTCTGTTTGATTCTGATGTTCTAAGTCTCTGTAGTGCAGTTTTACCCTGTCGCGGTCCCCCGCGGCCGGGTGTGTCGCACGCGCCCGCAGCGGAATCAATCCGTTGCGTAGTTGGCATGCGAATTGGCCCGGCGTGCGCGTCTTAGGTGAAGCGCCCTAAAACCGCCAGGCACGAGCCACCACAATACCCGCCGCTAGCAAGGCAGGTCAAAGCGACGACGTCGACGTCCGATCGACCAACTTACCAAGCCAGGTCTACGGGGCGTCGCGGGCGCCGGACCCGCTGCGCAACTCCATGCCCGCGGCCAGTCGCAGAACCATGTCCGAGAACACCGAGTCGGTGTCGATATCGTCCATCACCCCGGTCATCTCCAGCAGCACGAACCCGTGCATGGCCGACCAGAATTCCAGCGAAGCGTAGAACGCCTGCTCAAGGTCGAGACCATAGGACGACAGCACCGCGATCACCGGCGCAGCGGCAGCGCGCGTCGCCGCGGTGTACTCGGGATCGTCGCCGCCACCCAGCGGCATCCTGGTGAAGGCCGAGTAGCGGCCGGGGTGGTGATGGGCGTAGCTGCGGTAGGCGCTGGCCATGACCAGCACGGCGTCGTCGCGGGCGCGGCCCTCGCCGACCCGGTTGAGCATGCCGATGATGTCGTCGATGACCCGGATCCGCACCGTGCGCCGCAGGTCTTCCAGGCTGTCGACGTGGTTGTACAGCGACGGGCCCTTGGTGCCGAGCTGGGTGGCCAGCGCGTTGATCGTCAGGGCGTCCCAGCCTTCGCGGTCTAAGAAGGTGAGCGCGGCGTTGACGATGATGTCGCGGCTGAGCCTGGTCCCGCGGGCTCCGGATTTGGCGCCACCTGAGCGGCCGGCCGATGACTCCGGCTCAGCTGGCATGGCGGTCGCCCTTCGGTTGCGTGAATGACGGGCTCTAGTTGTGGGGGCCCGGAACGAAGAACTCTAGTCTGCCGGTAACGCGAGCACGTAGGCTCTGTTTCAGCAGATCGCGCCCTGTGGCGAGAGGAACCCGCGATGAATTGGTCGATCCCCTGCCGAGCCGTGGCGGCCGGCGCCATCGCGATCGCGTTCACGTCCGCGCCGACCGGACTTGCCAAGAACGGCGACACCCACGTCACCGGTGAGGGCGTCGAGCAGACGGTCGACTGCAACGGCGCGACCCTGCTGGTCGACGGCACCAGGAACGTCGTCAACGCGCTGGGGACCTGCTGGGCGATATCGGTGATGGGCTCGGGCCACACGGTGGTGGCGGACAACGTCATTCACGACATCACCGTGTACGGCTCCAACGAGTCGGTCTTCTTCAAGAACGGCGATCCGGTCGTCTGGGACCGCGGACGCGAACTGGGCATGACTAACCGCGTCAGCCACGTGGGGAGTTAACCGCTTGCATGCCAACAACTCTCGCAGCCTGGCCGTGCTTCTCTGCACGGCAGCCGTGTTCGGGATGGCCGGTTGTGGACAGCACAACAACGGCACGGTTCCCTCGAGCGGCACGTCGTCGCCGACGCCGTCGACCAGCAGCACGGGTGCGCAGTTCGACATCGGCAACACGATCAACTACGTATCGACCGGCACCACAACCACTCTCGACTGCGGCGACGGCAAGTCACTGAACGTCGGCGGGTTCAACAACACACTGACGGTCAGGGGCACCTGCGGCACGGTGAGCATCGGCGGCGGTGACAACAAGATCACCGTCGACAAGATCGACACGAACATCAACGTGGTCGGCTCGCACAACGCGATCACCTATAAGGACGGCGAGCCGAAGGTCGAGAACCTCGGCACCGGCAACACGATCAACAAAGCCGGGTAGTCTTACGCGCCAATGCCTCTCGACATTCTGATCAGTGGTGGCGGCATCGCAGGACCGAGCCTGGCCTATTGGCTCACCCGGCAGGGCCATGACGTGACGATCATCGAGCAGGCCGGCGAACTGCGCACCGGCGGGCAAGCGGTCGACTTTCGCGGCCCCGCGTTGACGGTGCTCGAAAAGATGGGCCTGCTGGAGAAGGTGCGAGCCGGTGCCACCAGCATGGGCGAGCTCGCACTGGTCGACGGGCGGGGCAAGGAAGTCGCCCGTCTGCCCGCCGAAGTGGTCAGCGGCGAAATCGAGATCCATTGGGGCACGTTCGTCCGCATCTTGCACGAGGCCGTCCGC
>NZ_LZLV01000090.1 GCF_001673405.1 Mycobacterium sp. 1245111.1
TGCTCAAGCAGGCAGACGAGCTGCGCAAGACGATGGCGACGCTGCACGAGCAGATGAAGGTCACCCAGGATCTGACCAACACCACGCACGAAACCACCAAGCTGACAAAAGAAACCGTGAAGATCACCGAGTCGTTGCGGGACGACATCGCCAACTTCGACGACTTCTTCCGGCCGATCCGCAGTGGTTTCTACTGGGAAAAGCACTGCTTCGACATCCCGCTGTGCTGGTCGGTGCGGTCGATCTTCAACGCACTCGACGGCATCGACCAGGTGAGCGAGAACATCGAGGCGCTCAGCGCGAACCTCGACAAGCTGGACCAGATTCAGCCGCAGCTGGTGGCGCTGATCCCGCCGCAGATCGAAAGCCAGCAGCACAACCTCGACACGATCATGTCGAACTACGCCACCACCAACGGTCTGAACGAACAGGCAAAAGCGCAGTCCGACAACGCCACCGCCCAGGGTGACGCGTTCGACAAGTCGAAGAACGACGATTCGTTCTATCTGCCGCCAGAAGTGTTCCAGAACAAGGACTTCAAGCGCGCGTTGAACAACTTCTTCTCGCCGGACGGCAAGGCGGTGCGGCTGATCATCTCGCACCGTGGCGATCCCGCGTCGCCGGAAGGCATCGCGCGCGTCGATAAAATCCGCGAGGCCGCCGAG
>NZ_LZLV01000091.1 GCF_001673405.1 Mycobacterium sp. 1245111.1
TACCGCTTCGACGTACTCCCTGACATGACTCCAACTTTCCCAACAAGTGGAGTCTCCGGACATGCCGGGGCGGTTCACTGAGCTTTTGGCGGCCGCCGACGCGTGCGACGCCCTGGCGGCAGAACTCGACCAGCGTAGGACAGCAAAATAGTTAAGGGACAACGCAATCTGGCGAAGAGCTGCAATGGAGTTACGCGAGCACCGGTGCGGTACGTGCCTGTCGTTCGGCTATTGCTACTTCCCACACGACTGCGGTCGCGACGCTGACCCTACGGCTACGTTGAGCACCGGGACCGAATGCCTCAATCGGCATGAGCGGACAACTTAGGCCCGGGTATCGACTCGGATTGCCTTGTGGGCGCACGACGCATGCGCGGCCGCATCCCGCCTCACGGCCGCCGTTAGTGTCAAGAACGAGCTGAGCCGACTGAATTCCTACTGGCAGTCCCAATAGGCCCCCGGCCAAAAAAAGCTCACTCGACACACCCGCGGTCGAACATCCAAGGCACTCATCTCTGCAAGATATGGCCATCGCGGTACGTCAGCGCCACCCGCCGCCGGCCGCGATCACCAGATCCATCCGAAACCTATTGGTAGGCCAAGATGTACACCGCTGACATGACGTACTCCGAGGCGCTCGACTGGGAAGCCGCGTTGGATCGCGAACTCGCGCAACGCGGGCCAGCCAAAGACACCGAACAGGCACTGAACGACCTCGACGACGTCCGCCGGCGTCTCGCCGAGTTGGACGACAGCCGCCAGCGCGGACCACTGCCATGAGCCGCTGCGTGCGTCAGCTTCCTAGCGATGATTGGAAAGACCGATGAAAATCAAGGTCGACGGCGCCTACAGCGACGGCCATGAGTTCGTCAACACAGAAGACGTGCCGGAGTACACAGGCGACGACTTCGACGACGAAACCGACGACTCACTCCAAGCCTTCCTATTCACCTACACCGGCGACGGACACGGCAAGAACAGCCCAAAACTCAACTGCTACTGCGAAATTACGATTCTTGAAGCAGCGAACCCGGCGCTCGTGGGCAGGTCGTTCGGGTTCGGTTGATAGTTGCGCCGACAAACTCCGAAGGCGATACCGTCAGCGAATAGTGAAGCTGCGCTGCGACTTCGGCATCACACTTGGGGCGTGCCCGCCGAGATCGACAAGTGCGTCGATACGTTCAGCGGACCCACGCGGGGCCGTCCAGCAGATTGCACTGCGGACCAAGCGCCGGCCCGTAAGTGACATGGCCACAGCTGTTGCACGACCAACTCATATGCCGATCCTGACACCGGCACGGCTGGGCGGACACCAGACAATTGCCGGCGAGCCGGTGGCGATTCGCGCAGAATTCGGGAGGGCGAACCATCCACGAGCCGTCGGTTGACAAGACCAAATCGCCGACAGCACGAGCCCGCGAGGGCTTGTCGATTTCCTCGGAAAAGCTGCCGGGCGAACTGTTCGTGCGCGACCGCGATGCCGCCCCGCCGCGGGGGACAGCACTCTGATCGGACACGAACACAGTCTCCCACGCGCAACCTGCGCGGCCGTATCGGAGTTTCGCCGCAGCATGGGGGCTTGGTGGATCTATGGTGGCCGCACGAAACACACACACGGGCAGGGAGAGGGTTTCCCGCGGTGGCCTCGCCGGTTGACGGCGGGGTCCACCGCTCCCGCGAGGAAGGCGAATCCGCGCCGCCGATCAACTGGCTGGGCTCGCGTCGATACGCTGCCCCTGCGGTAAGTCGCTGCCCGGCAACGGCATTGCGCCACGGCCGTGACAGTCCCAGACGGTAGCCTGGTGGGGATGACATAACGCGCGAACAGGCTCGGGCGGTTCGCCGACGACGAAAGGAGTGCAACGATGCCCGCCGACGTTCTCGCCGGCCGCGGGTCGGCTGCTGTTCGACGGCCCCCCGCCGCTGGCTTGCGCTCCAATAAACTCCTCAGCGTGTGCCCACCGACTGGACAGCGTCTTTTCTCCGGCGCTGAGCTTCGGTGCCGGCGCGGCGCCCTGGGGCTGCCTGAGCAGGACGCGGCCAGAGCCTTGGCCGTACCCGTGGCGGCGCTTCGGGCGTGGGAGGCCGGCAACGGCCCTACCCCCGATCTAACCGCCGTGATCGATCGGCTGACGCGCCTAGAACGGTTGGCCGACCGAATCACCGAGCAGCTGAGTGCCGCCGCGCGCGACACGGGACGGATCGTGACGTTCCGCACTGATGACGCCGCGGCAGCCGGTCATGCTGCCCACGGGATTTCGGCGCTGCATCGCATCTGCGCTGGACGGGCGTGGGAAGACCAGCCCGATGCGACGCTGGTATTCCACGAGCTCGACGAGCGCGAGGAACCCGCTTCCGGCGATCGGCGTGCCGAGCTGATGGTGCGTGTCACGATGCTGGGCCTGACTCGCGCCGACATCAAAGAGCAGCTCGGCGTGGACCGGCGCCGATTCACCAGCTGGATTCGCGGCGACGCGGCAATCCCGCCCGGTGTCTTCGACGATCTCGACGAGATCGACGACGCGGCGGACACCCACACCGAACTCCTCGAGGAAGCCACCACCGCGGCCGCCGGCGCGATCGGTGTCGCCACCACCGTCGACGAACTGGCCGCTGCCTACCCAGCCCGCGATCAGGTGCCGCTGAGCACGCACTGGGCGGCCGCCGGCGTCCTCCTGGCCGACAACGATGCGCTCTGCGCCCACTGGATCAGCCAGCCCGCTCGCCCGGGCGAACAGTAAGCTGCCCAACTCGGCTGACGCAGCGACCAGCGTGTGGCTGAATTCGGGCTCAAGAGCCTCATTGCGCGAACCGCCGCCGCGGCGCTGCTTGCCGCCCCACTGCTGTCGGTTCCCACCGCGCACGCCGTACCGCTGCACTGCGGTGGTGTCGGCGGCGTTTTCGTCGCCCACGGGACAGATGGGCGCGGCGACTGCGAGCCGGCGGATTCGCGTGCGAAGTGCCATATACCGCCGGCCGATCAAGGCGATGACTACATCGGCCATATTGCGCTCGATCCACTATTTCCGGGCGGTGCGCTGGCATTCGGACAGGCCGCAATACTGGGCATGTCCAGCAATAAGGATTGCTGGAAGGTACCGCCGAGTTAGTCGCCGTCAGCGGGCGGGCCAGGCCTCGCGCTATCGAACCGACGCGCGCGCAACCGTTGCTGCCGCATGAGCACGCAGACCGTTGCGCCGCTTACGATGAAGCCCATGCCAGCATCGGACATACCCGAACCTCCGAATGGACGCCGCACATCGATAGGCAGCTCCCCGCAATCATGTTCTGCCGCAACGCCACCCGATGAATCGAGGCGCGGAACTACTGAATGGCAGTCGCGTGCGCTGTGCGCCCAAACCGATCCTGAAGCGTTCTATCCCGACCAGGGTGGATCGACGCGCGAAGCGAAAAAGATCTGTCTCGGTTGCGAAGTCAGAGCCGAGTGCCTCGAATACGCGCTGCTTCATGACGAACGTTTCGGCGTGTGGGGTGGGCTCACTGATCCTGAGCGTCAACGATTAAAGACCGGCACTTCTTAACTTCAGTTCTCGTGACCGGTGCAGGCCTGGCGCTGATCAACCAGACGTCGCGCGACCGTGGAGCCTCTGCTGCTACGACGCATCTGATTTGACCGCCGCCGCTACGCCGCCTACGCCGCGGCGACGGCGTTTATCTCAGTATCTGTTGCGGCTGGTTTTCCGATACTGATATCGTCGCCGCGTGTCCATGATGGGTTCCGAGCAGGTGCGGGTCCGCTTTATTCGGGACTTCACCTCCGATGACGCTCGACCGATCGCCGCCGGATCAGAGCTCTTAGTTCCTTCCAGCACCGCCGACGCTCTGACCTTGGCGGGCATGGCCGTCAGACTCAAAACAACCAGCTCGGCGTGTTAACTGACTACAGACGCCGACCGCGCGTCTGAAAGCGTGGCCGCCCACCACGTCGCGGGTTGAGTCGCCGTGCCCGCCAGAAAGTGCCACCGAGTCAGGTGAGGGCAGCGAGTCAGAAAGTCCGCCGTAAGACGTGTCGGTCAATCACCTCGAGTCCCGTTCAACTAAACCTTGAACCACATGCGGCACACCTCTGCGGGCTCAATGCTGGCCCGCGACATCGGAGAGTGCGTCGACCGCTAAACGGTGGGAGGTCCGACGTGGTCGTCAGAGTCGCAGTGCATGGCGGCCCAGCCGCCGCGGCACAACAAGTCGTCGACTGCCTGGACGCTCAGCTGTACGCATGGGCCGACGAACGAGAACTCCAGGATCAAGTGGCCCAGCGACTCGCATCGGCGTTCCCCGTGCAACGTGAGAAGTCGATATCCCAGCGCGATCGCCCCGACTTCCTAGTTACAGCAGGAGATCTCGTCGTGGCGGTTGAAGTCAAGGTCGCAGGAGCGCGAAACACGGTACTTCGTCAACTCGGCCGTTATGCCGCACACGACGCCGTGACCGCGGTGGTGTTAGCGTCCGGCCGACGGACGTTACTGGCCGGTGTCCCAACCATGATTCACGGCAAGCCGATTGCGGTTGCGCTACTGGCAGGTGGGCTGTGACCGGCCGTGTGGTAGGGACGCTCACTCGGGTTGATGTTCGTCTCGCCGATGAGCCGAAAGCGCCGATGTGGGCGATTACCGCCGATCCTGACGTGGTGATCCGGTTGAAGCGGATCCTCCCGTCGATCCGCACGAGCCGCGCCGAGACGCTCTACGTGTCTGACACCGAGCAGATCGCGCGTGAATTGGAATGGGTCAGTGACCGGTGGCTCTTCGAGATGACCGCGGCGGACCGCAAACATCTGCGCCGCCGGGCGCTCGCGGACAGACGGCGCGAAGCACTCGTCGCAGGAATCGTGGGGGGAACAGCTGCCGTTGAGCCTCAACCGGATTGGATATCGCCAAGCATTCCGTTGCGCGGTTATCAGCGCGTCGCCGTCGACCTCGCTAAAGCTTCCGGTGCTTTATTGCTGGGTGATGAGCTGGGCGGCGGCAAGACAGCGATGTCACTGGCCCTGCTGGAGGACCCAGCTGCACGGCCGGCACTCGCGGTCATCTTGACCGGGCTCGGCGGGCAATGGCTACGCGAGCTCAACAAGTTCTACCCCGCACTCCGGGGATATGAAATTCAATCGACCAAAGCCGGTGAGGAATTCGCGCAACTATGCGGCCCTGACGGCGAGATCGCCTACGACCTGATTCTGGTGAACTACGCGAAACTCGCTGCGTGGCGATACCACCTGGCCGGAAAAGTAAGATCAGTCATCTTCGATGAAGTCCAAGAGCTCCGACGTCCCGAGTCCCTGAAATACGAAGCTGCAGAACACATTGCCTCCGGAGCGACAACCCGCATCGGACTGTCGGGAACACCGATATACAACTTCGGCGGTGAGATTTTCGCCGTCATGAACGGCCTGGACCGCGGGTGTCTCGGGCAACGTAGTGAATTCATGCGTGAATGGTGCGGAGGAGCAACCACATCGGTCGAGGCAACCGGCACGATGGCCAAGGTCCGCGTTGACAAACCCGAGGCGCTGCGCGCCCACCTCGAGGGCCGTGGCCTGTATCTCAAGCGCACACTCGAGGAGATGGGCATTGAGATTCCCGGTGCGATGGCGATCGAGCAGATGGTGCCCTCAGACACCGCGAAGTATGACCAGCTGTCCGGCAATGCCATCGAAATGGCAAGGCTGATCCTTTCTCAGGAGGCCAGTAGCGCCGAAAAATGGCGTACCGCAGCAGAATTAGACTGGCGTCAGCGTCAAGCCACCGGTATCGCCAAGGCAGCGTTCGTCGCGGACTTCATGAAGATGGTGCTTGACAGCGAGGAAAAAGTGGTGCTCTACGGGTGGCACCGCTCTGTGTATGACATCTGGCTGGAACGTCTAGCCGCGTTCGACCCGGTTATGTACACCGGCACGGAAACCTCAGCCCGCAAGCAAAAGTCGCTGCGACAGTTCATCAATGGTGACTCGCGCGTACTGATCATGTCACTGCGATCAGGCGCCGGTGTGGACGGGCTGCAAGAAGTCAGCTCGACGCTAGCGTTCGGGGAACTCGATTGGTCCCCCGGGGTACACCGTCAGTGCATTGGCCGGCTCAAGCGTGGCGGGCAGAAACGCACTGTGCGGGCCTACTTCTGCGTCAGCAACGCCGGCTCAGACCCCGTCATGCTCGACACCCTCAACATCAAAGCGATGGAGTCCCAAAAGCTGACGGGGGCAACAGATCTACTGGGCGGCCAGCCGTCACCGGCATCGAGCACACAGACCCGTCAACTCGCGATGGCGATCCTGCAACGCGCCGGTCAGTGGCCGCCGCACGGGCACGAAGAGTACACCGATAAGGCCTCAGCCTAAATGGGTGACAGAGCCACAAGCGCCATCCAGCCGCCCTCACATGGGGTGCGCTGATGGGAGCGACCAGCACCCGGCCGAACCGGGAGCGCGGCCTCATCGACGTTGAAGGCGGCAAGATCACCGAGCGAGAACTTAAGGCTGCCCGCGCAGTGGCCCAGGAAGCGATGAGCGAGGCCGACCACACACGTTTGAGCAACCTCATCACCGACATGGCCCGCGACAAGGACAGCGAGAAAACTCGAGCCGCCCGCGATCGCGAACGTGCAACCCCGCGGGATATGAGCCACGTTGAATCGCCGCGCCTGCGACGCACGCCCATTCCTGAGATCGCCTACCGTGCCCCGATGAGCGCGCGACAGCGAAAGGTGCGCTCCGCGTTGAAGAATCGCGTCATCGCTGCGGCGCCGCGCTCTCAACACAAGGCGGTGGAGACGTTGCTGGCCAGCCCGGACCCCACGTCCTGGCAACGTGTCAACGACGGATTGCACAAGGCGTCGGGTGACGTTCACGGCCTGGCCGACAAAGACCGGGCAATGGTGCAGCGCCTTGATAGAGCGATCGGAGCCTATGAGCAACTCAACGACCGCGATCACACCGTGTACGTCGGGGTGCGGCTACCGGACAACGTTGGGGGCGTGTTCGACAAGCGGGATCTGCCGGCTGGCCTGAAAGTCGGTTCAAGGATCGCGTTCGATCAATTCACCCCGGCGACCCACAACCTGCACGAGCTGCCTGGCCATGACGACCAGCGGGTCGTGGTCCTGGAGATCACGACGAGCCGTGGCATGTACATGGGCCGAGCCGGTACCTCCGATGACACCAGCCACCTGCTGCCGCGAGGGATGCATTTGCGGTTGACGCATGCCGCGGTCGTTCCCTACGCCACCGGTGGAGGCTTCGGGGAAAGGCTTGTCGTGCAGGCAGAAGATGTCTTCGCTGCGGCGGCCGCTCCACCGCTGCCGCCTGCCGCCAGCCAATCGAGTAAGGGGAAGAAGTGACGGACCGATGGGTGATTCATCCCAGCCGCTTCGCTGATCGGCAACAGAGCGCTTCGACTCCGTTCCGCGTCGTCGGCCGGGTGACAGCGCACCGCGACCACGAGTTCGCCTGCGTTGCGCGAGTGCCCATGGCCAAACGCGCGGGCGGCCGGCGAGATCCGAAGGGACGGCTGGACTTCGACGGTGACACGTGGTCAGAAGTCGCCGGTTCAGCGTTGATGTTCGCGCGGCGCCGCAACCCGGCCGCCCCGCGCATCGGGATCAAATACCCTGGCCGCAAACGCTATTCATGGTGGGACGGAACTACCAGCATAGAAAACCGGCTCACCGGGCAGGACGCCGCCCAACACGTGCAGGCATGGCTTGAATACCTCTTCCCGGGCGCCGCCGGCCGCATCGCGGTATCCGCCCGGTGACAGACGCTCTCGATCTTGACGTCCTCCGCCGGATCCGGGCGCGCCGACGCGGGCCCGCCGCCCACCGTCCGCTGCTCGATCGCATCGCCGCCCACCTCGAGGACCACGACGGGTTCGTCGCATGGAGCGGCGGCAAAGATTCCACCACTGTCGTCGACCTTGCCCGCCAAGTCGACCCCAACATTCCCGTCGTGTTCTACGACTCAGGGCTCCAATTCCCCGAAACCCTGACCTACCTCGTCGAGGTGGCCGGCGCCTGGAAACTCAACTTCGAAGTCATCCCCGCCGAGCCCGACCTGCTGACCGTCTTCATCGCCGCCGGCGGCTTCGACCATTGCGCACCCGACCGAGACCTCGCCGGCACGTTGGCCGAAATCATGATCACCGGGCCCGCCGCCACAGCCCACGCCCGCCACGGCCGCGGCTCGCTATGGGGCGTGCGCGCCCAAGAATCCGGTGCCCGCCGCCACCTCTACCGCACCCAGCTCGCCCACCACACCGCCACCCATTGCCAGCAAGAGCGTGCAGCGGTGCGCGCGCAATGCGGCGGAATCATCCGCCGGCTCGACGGCACCGTCACCTACGGGCCCATCTGGGACTGGCAGACCAGCCACGTCTTCGAATACCTTGCCGGCCGCGACGTCCCGCTTAACCCGCTTTACCGCAAGATCGCCCACCTCGGCGCCCGACCTGACGCCATCCGCGTCGACTCGATCATCGACGCCGCGAAACTGTCCAACGGGCACATCACATGGCTCAGAAAAGGCTGGCCTGATCTGGCCGACCGACTGACCGCCGCCCTCCCACGGCTCCAAGAATGGTGAGGACCGCGGCGCCCCGCCAACGAATCGATTGACCCGAGCCGGGTCCACCGGGTTGCTCGCGGATGAGGCATGTCGGGTTACTCCTCGCCGGCACCTGTTAGTGCTGTGTGTGGCATTGCGCCTTGGCGGCATTTAACTGGTCCTGAAGTGTCGTGATCGTTGTGCGGTAATCGGTTTCGTGCGCGTCGACGACGTCGGCCGGGGGATGGGGGCCGTCGTGGGTGCGAAGGTCGGTGACGACCGCGACGGCGTGTGCGGCCAGCTCGTCGACGTTGGCGAGGCGTTTGAAGAGCTCGGGGTCGCGTTCGGCTTCGGCGTGGGTATGCAACTGGGCGGCCCAGTCCTGGTACTGCGACAGCTGCACGCTGTCGTTGGAGATGGTGTCAGGGCGCAGGATCTCGGGATACCAGCTGACGGAGGTCACTGCGGCATCGACGGTATCGCAGCGACCGTGTGGGGCCGCTGTCGAGTGGCGCCAGCACGGTGATCCCCACAAGTAGTACGCAACGGCGAAACACACCGCCATGGCCGCGATCATGGCCCAGATGGCCCACATCCGCCGCCGCGGGCGCGTGACACCACCCGCGGTCTCGGTCAGAGCAGTCTGGGCTTCCGGGACGTCGGTGGCCGCCGCGCGGAGTCGTTCGACCCTCGGGCCGAGCTGCTGCCACCGGCGTGCGACGAACGGGTTATAGGCGAGGTAGTACAGCGTTAATCCGAGCCATAGGAAACCCATTCGCGGATGATGGCTCCAAAACTGGGTCGCGCCGTTGAGGATGCAGATGGCGGGTAGCCACCTCTTCGCTGTTTTCTGCGGCTGTGATAGCCCGTTGAGGTAGGCCATGTGGAGGGCGCCCACCCGGACTGCCGCGGTCAGCACCGCGGGGTCAGAAGGAATATCGTTGCGCCGCAACGCTGTCACAGCCTGTCGCCGTTGCGTTGGACTGAGGCCGGTGAGGGAGTTTGCGTAGGCGTGGCGCATCGGCTGTTGCGCGATCGGTGCAAAGACACCCAGCACAAGCCCGGCCAGTACCAGGGCGACGACGTTGAAGGGCCAGGCCGCCGCGGTGAGCACCTTCGGGAGCGTCACGAACGCCAGAACGGTCAAGGTGGCGGTCATCGCGGCGGCGTTGGCCAGCCAGATCGCCCACCACGGGGCCAGCAGGGTGAACCGCGACGTCATGCAACACCTCCCTGTCGGCTACAGGATTTAGAACAGGGCGGAATCGGTGAGGTAATCATCGGATGGCGAACTCGTTGACAGCAGGGTCAGTGCGCCAACATCCGATTCACGCCCCCGATCCCAGTGGCAAACGATCGGGTACTCGGCGAACACCTGGTCACTCCCGCTTGAGTCATGGCCGGAATCCTACAAACGAGACAACTGCTGGCGGTCCTAGACACCAACTACCACCCACCAAATACGCCGATGGGGAAAACCGCCGCTCAAAACGTGTCGCCCCGCGCCCGAACCCGACGAGCCGTTGGTCGGCGGCGCCGAGATCCGCCGCGTCGGCTGGCTGCCGCAAACGGTCGACAATTGGGAGCGCCGCGCCTGTCTCAGAGGCGGTTAGCAACCCCCTCCCCGCCCCATCACACGGGCGGGGAGGGGGTTGATTGGGCTGTCGAGGTCGGGCGGCGAGGGGCCGGTTTTGCGCGTCGAGTTTTTGTCGGTGGTGTGTTTTACAATGGCCCTGTCGAGTAAGAGCGCCGCTGGGGTGTTCTACGAAATGGCGAATGAGGTTATGTGATGGTTGATTTGGCTACTGCTGTGACTGTGGTCGATGCGGCGGCGCGTGCCCATGTGGCTGTCTTGCTATGGGGCGATCCAGGATTGGGTAAGACGGCGGTGGTGGCCGCGCTGGCGAAGGCTGATGGCGTGCCGATTGAGACGCTGATCGGGTCGCAGCGTGAGCCGGTGGATATTGCCGGTTGGCCGGTCGTGGTGGACGGCGCGGTGCAAACGTTGGCGCTGCCGGATTGGGCTAACGGGTTAATCGAAAATGGCGGGGGCTATTTGCTTTTGGACGAGTTGACCACGTGCTCACCTGCCACGCAAGCGGCGATGCTGAGGGTCATTCAGGAGCGGGTGGTGGGTAACACGCGATTGCCTGACGAAGTGCGGGTCGTGGCAACGGCTAACCCTCCCGACCGCAGCGCGGGCGGTGTCGATCTGGCGGCTCCGACTGCAAACCGTTTCCTGCACATCGACTTTGCGCCGACCTCTGACGAGTGGCTGACCGGCATGCGTACCGGATTCTCTATGCCTACCTCGCGTGCGCTGGCTGCCGATGAGCTACGGGAGGCCGATGAGAAGGGACTGGTGATCGCGTTTATCGAAGCGCGGCCAGAGTTGTTGCACCGCTTCCCTGATCGTGACGACGAGGCTGCCGGTCGGGCGTGGCCGTCGCGGCGTTCGTGGCACTCGCTGGCGAAGGTGCTGACGTATCTGCGCCGCGACGACACTGCCGCAATCGCGGCGGCGGTCATGGGTCTGGTCGGTGAAGGGGTCGGGGCTGAGTTCATGGAATGGCGGGCCAACATGGATCTGCCTGCGGTGGCCGACGTGATCGCAGACCCATCGATCGTGGATTGGGACAACGCGCGCCCCGACCAGGTGTGGGCGGTGCTGTCGGCGGTTGTCGCGTGGGCTGGCGGTAAGGGCACCAAGTCGGCATGGGATAGCGCATGGGGGCCGGTGACGGCGGCAGCGTCCGGTGGCGCACCCGACGTAGCCGGGGCAGCGGCGCGGGACTTGAACCGCATCACGCCATCTGGCGCGAAAGTGCCTGCGTCGGCACGCAAGTTCAGCGAACTGCTGCTGGCCGCTGGCCTGGACACCGAGCGGGTCGCATGAGCGTGACTGGCGTGCGGGCGCTCACCGCTGACGAAATGCGCAAGCTGCGATTGGCCCGCATGGCCGCAGTCGAGGCGATGCCCTACTTCGGGCGGGCGCTGTTCGCGCTCGTGCCGGTAGCCGCGCCGGGTCTGGGCACCTTCGCCGTCGATAAATCGGCAAGGGTCTACATCGATCCCGCGATGCTGGGCGATCAGTGGAGCATCCCGCACGCCGGGGCGGTGCTGCTGCATGAGGTCGGACACGTTCTGCGCGACCACTTCAGTCGTGCTGAGGCCGTTGATGTTTCGGTGGTCCGCAAGGCCTGGAATTGGGCCGGTGACGCCGAAATCAACGACGACCTGATCGCGGCGGGACTGTCGCTACCCGGTGACCCGGTGACCCCGACCGGGTTGGGCTGCGCCGATGGTCTGGCAGCCGAAACCTACTACCACCACCTGATGCCCCCCGGCACCCCGCGTGACGCCTACGACGACGGCGGCGACGGCTCTGGCGGCGGCGGGGATGCCGGTGAGGGTGGCTGCGGGTCCGGTTCGGGCGACAGCGCCCCGGCATGGGAGTTGCCTGCCGACGCGGACCTGGGCAGCGGACGTGGACTGGACAGCGCCGCAGTCGAATTGGTGCGGACAGCGGTCGCACGCGCCGTTCAAGACGCGGCGCGGCGCGGTGCGGCGGGACGCGGCACTGTTCCTGCCGGGATCGCGTCGTGGGCCGAGGCGCAGTTGAAGCCCGCCAAGGTGCGGTGGGAGACATTGCTGCGCGCAGCGGTGCGGACGTGCGTGACGGAACAGGCTGGGCAGGTACATCATTCGTACCGCCGCGCCAACCGGCGTGCGCCGAAGGGGCTGCTGCTGCCGTCGCTACGCGCACCGAGGATCGCGGTCGATCTGATAATCGACACGTCGGCGTCGATGGGGCAGCGCGACGTTGACGAGGCGTTAGGCCAGACGCGTGCGGTGCTGCGGCAGTCGTCTGTGTCGACGGTTCGGGTGACGTGCTGTGATGCGGCGGCGACGACGCCACGGCGGGTCCAGTCGATCCGCGATGTGCAGATCGTCGGTGGCGGTGGCACCGATCTGCGGGTCGGTATCGACGCGGCGCTGGCGGCGCGGCCAGCGGCTGACGTGCTGGTGCTGTTCACCGATGGCGGCACGCCCTATCCGGCGCGGCGGCTGCCGGTCCCGATGGTGGTCGCATTGATCGGTGATCACGCCATCGACACCACGCCGTCGTGGGCCAAGACCATTCGGGTTGACCCGCCTGCTGCCGGTGAGCGGGTGGCGGCATGAGCGGGCAGGCCGTCGTTTCGCCGGAGTTCACGCGGTGGGCCGATGCGGCGCTGGCGGGGTCGGGCTACAGCGCGGCCACCGTGGGCCATGCGGAATCCAGTGCGCGCGATGATCTAGTGACGCGGGCGCTGGCCGATGGTTTCGCGGCAGCGGCGTGGGGGCTGGCGCGTCAGGGAAAGGCAGGCGAGCAGTGAGCGCGGCGTTGTTCGATCTGGCGCTGCGGGTGCGGGCACGCGAGGTGGGTGTCCCTGTGCCCCGGCTGCTGCACACCAGCGTCCCGACCCGCTCGGCGCGGGTGGCGGTGTGGGCGCGTCAACGCGGGAAGGGCTGCCGGGTGTGGGCGGTCGGCGCGGACGGCGCGGTGCACAGCGGCAGCGGGTCTGACGGATTGGCGGCGCTGGCGCGGGCTGCGGGCTGCGTAAGCGGTGATTTGGGCGAGGGTGCAACCGCCCTCATCGACCGCCCTGGCACATTGCGGGTGCTCGACGCGCTGGCCGTCGAGCACGCCGACCCGACCAGGTGCCGCGACGTTGCCGTGGCCGCAGGGTCGTCGCTGGCCGGCTGGTGGGTTGAGCGGTCGGCGCATCCTGGTAGCGGCGCGGTCGTTGACCTGCTGGCCGTCACGCGCCAACAGATGATGTTGGGCACCGTTCCCGGTAGCGATGACGCCGATGCGTGGCGGGCCGCGTTGGGCGTTCCGCACGGCATTGCGGGCCTGCATGCGTGGTGGCGGGCCGTGAGCGTCCTGCCGACGTTGCCGGGGTTAGAACCCACCGGCGAGGGCGATGACTGGCTGCTCGGTGTTCACCAGGACGCGTTGAGCAAGCGGGCGAGCTGGAATGTGCCCGAATCGCTGTACGTGGCGGCGATGCGGCTGCAAAGCCGTTGCGATGCCGCTGACATTCACGCGGCGGCGCTGCTGGACGATCCGCTATGGCGGCTGCGCGGTGTGCACACCGGCCACGTATGCCACGGTGATGTGGTCGTGGGCGCCCACGACGATCAGGGCCGCGTTGTGGTGCGCTCGCAACGGCTCGACACCCGACTCAAGGCCGGGGTCGCCGTCGTCGGCTGGCCCGGTGACCCGCTACACCAAAAGCCGGAACCGGCAGACCGATTCGCCGGTGAAGTGGTGTCCACGGCGGTTACCGAACACTGCGAGCTAGAGGTCACCATCGGCGGTCTGCGCCGCACCGGCTACAAGCCGGGAGCAGGCGAGATTCTGACAGTTGTTGCCGCACCGCCGAACCCGTCCACCATTCGTTCCCACAAGCGGGTGAAAGCCAGGCTGTATAAGCGGCGGTTTTCGTGGCTGTCGCAGGGAGTCAGGCCGGTCCCGACTCGCCGTGATGTGCCGCTGGCGGTCCTGATCGCCGCCGCCGAACCCGATACCGAAGGACAGCAGTAAAAATGCGCCAGTTACCGAAAACACTTGTCGTGCCGCGTGGTTCGGTCACGCTGCCGGTAATCGCGGGACCGGCCAGCCCGCCCGCACCGATGATCAACGGCGTAGACGGACCAGGCCGGGAACTAGGGGATTCCCATGAGCTAGCGCAAATCAGACTCGCGGTGTGGCGGGCTGACCCCTGCGTGTGCGTCAAAGCTGCACCGGGCGCGGGCAAGAGCCGCCTAGTGACGCTGCTGTCGGCGGCGCTGGCGCACCAGGCCGGATTGCGGGTGGCAGTCGCCGCCCAAACCCGCGAGCAGGCATTGGAATTGGCGCACCGCATCACCGCGATCAGCGACCGGGCCGCGCTGATCGTTGCATCGACTCAAAACCGCCGTGGAACACCGAGTTTGGGTGTCCCGACCGTGGGCGGGCGCAACGTGCGCTGGACCCACACCAGCGGCGGGGAGATTCTGATCGGCACCGCCGCACGGTGGCTCTACATCGACCCGACCAGCGTGGCTGCCGACGTAATGATCGTTGACGAGGCGTGGCAGTGCACCTACGGCGATCTGGGGGCGTTGGGCGCGTTGGCAACTCAGGTGGTATGCGTCGGTGACAGCGGACAGATCGCGCCGGTCGTCACCGGATCAACCGCCCGATGGGACGGCCAAGCCAACGGCCCGCACCAGCCCGCACCGGCAGCCCTGATCGCTCACCACGGCGATGCGATCACCGTTCACGAACTCGCTAACTCGTGGCGGCTCGGTCCAGCAACATGCGCTCTGCTGTCCGAACACTTCTACCCTGATCTGCCGTTCACGTCGCGCCGCCCCGACGAATCGGTTCTCGACCCGGCAGGCCGGGTACTGCCGGAAATCGACTGCCGCGCAATGCCCATCAAGCACGGACCGAACGATCCCGCACTGTTGGACGCGGTAGCCCAACGTGTCCACGAACTGACCGAGTACAGCTACCGCTCCGCAGCCAGCACCGAGGCGCTGTCAGCCAATGATATTGCAGTCGTTGTGCCGCACGTCGCGCAGGCCGGGGCAGTGCGCGCATTGCTCAGCGATATGCCAGATGTGTTGGTGGGCACCGCTAATGCGCTACAGGGATTGGAGCGCCGCGCCGTCGTCGCGGTGCATCCGCTGTCCGGGTACCGCAGTGCGGAATCGTTTGCACTCGACCGTGGCCGCATGTGCGTCACCCTGTCGCGGCATCGTGCACACGTCACCGTATTCACCGACACGGCCACCGCGCCCATGCTGCACACCGCTGCGCGCATCGACCCCGACGCGGCCCACGCCGCCGCCGTGCTCGCCGCGCTCTAAGCACCCCTCGCGGGTGGTGGCCGCTCGCCCTTCGGCGTTGCCGGCCACCACCAGCTCCCCGCCCCATCACACGGGCAGGGAGATGGTTTGTTGCGCTGCCGGCCGGCGGTGCGGGGATGGCGCGAGGCGCTGGTGTTGTCGGTGCCCGCCGCTACTGTGAGGGAGTCGGTAAGAGCGCCGCCGGGGTGCTCTACACAGATGTAAAGGATTTGTTGATGGGCTTTTTGGCTGCTTCCGAGTCTTTGTTGGACACCGCCAAGCGCGGAGCGCGGTATGTGGGCAACAAATTTCAGTGTGCAGATGACGACTGGGCGCCGGTGTTGTTGGTGCGCACCGGTAGCGGTCACGTGCTGCCAGGGCTGTTGAGCGGTCCCGCGGGTCACGAGGCGATGGCCGAAGGGGTGCGGCGGCTGCTGATCGGCTACGGCGCGGTGGAAGCGGCGTTGGTGATGTCGGCGTGGGTGGTGCGGGCCAGCGACGGCGTCGAGCTCGATGAGGTCACCAGCGTGGCCGAGCATCCGGCGCGGCGGGAATGCCTGGTCATCGACCACGCCGACCAGTCCCGCGCGCGCCGCGAAATGGCCGATATCCAACGGTTTGGTTCTCGACCTCCGACGCTTGGCAGCTTCAGCGGCACTGAGGGTTTCGCCGTGCGCAGCCTCATGATCGACGCCCTGCGCCAAGGCGTCACCGCGCAACCAACACAGAACTGATGCCCGTCGCGGCGAGGCGGTGCCCTTTGTGTCACCGCCTTGCCTGTGCGATGACCGGTGACAACACAGAGAGCAGGACGCAGCGATGAACGACGATTGGAAATTCAGGACCGTGACCGCGAGCGACCCGGCGGGCAGTGAGTTCGACGGGTATGCCCAGCCGATGCCTTTGGGGCAGTGGGACTATGCGCTCGATGACCACTGCATCGTCTACCGGCGCACCGGGTGGCCGTTTGGTCGGTGGACTGTGGCAGGGCGCGGGGAGCCGGGACCGTCGAGCGTGCGCCTGGCGCCCGACACCGACTACCGCTCGTGGCGCAACGAGTACGTGCTGCTGTATCCCGGCCGGATAGGCCAGTGGGGCGGGGACGCAGCGCCAGGTTGGGCGCACGCCTATCTGGACCTGTGGGTCCGTGAGCAGGGGATGGGCGGCATCATCGTGCCCCGCGTCGAGGTCGACATCGATATCGACAATGCTGCCGCTCACGTCGAGGTGACCTGCCCGCCAGTGCTGCGCGAGCAAGCCCAGATGAAAGTCGACCGGCTGCTGGCGTTCCTGCAGCACCACACCGCTCGGGCGCGGACACCTCGAGCTCGCCGAACACCGGCGACCGCGCACGACGCCTACCTCCAGCGCGGTCGCGCAGCGCACACCGGCTCCTGATCCAGCTGGCCGGCCTACAAGGGGTGGCCGCTGGCCGGCCAGCTACCCGACACACAACAGCCCCTCCCCGGCCCATCACACGGGCGGGGAGGGGGTTCTTAAGTGCAAGTGCGGCTTGCGGTTTCAGGTGGATAAGTGGGCGTCTTCGTTTGTCGGTGGAGGGGTTTAGTGTGGGTGTTGGTAAGAGCGCCGCTGGGGTGCTCTACATATTCAAGTGAGGTTTGTTGGCTATGAGTGACACCATCAAGATTGACGCCGCTGCACTTGCCGCCGATGTGGCATGGATCGCCAAGGGCAAGCGCCGTCCGGCCGTTCCGGTGTTGGGCACCGCGCAGGTCCGAATCACCGGCGCCGGCCTGAGTCTGCGCTACACCGACTTTGACTGGTTCCGCGAGGTGATCGTGGGGTCCGGTGACGGGTTTGACAGCGACGTGGCCGTCCAGGTGAGCCCGGCCGCGCTCGCGGGGCTACTCAAAGGCTGCAAAGGCGACGCCGCAGTCACCGTCTGCGATGCCGGTGTCAGTGTGGGTGTGGGATCGCGCACCCTGAATGTGCCCAAAGCCGCTGAGGTAGACGACTTTCCGGAATGGCCGGTGTTCGAGTCACAGGCAGAGCCCGCGGTCCTCGAGTCGGGGATCATCAAGCGCGGTATGACATCTGCGGGCACCGATGACACGCTGCCGATGCTGACGCACGTGTTCTTCACCGGCGGCGCGATGGTCACCACCGATCGGTTCCGGTTATCGATTATCCGTTACGCCAGTGACGGTTTCAGCGCGATGGTTCCCGCTGGCCTGCTGAAAGCCTTCACCGTCGGTACCAAGGGCGAGGTGGTCGTCGAGCACGGCAAACTGGCCTCGATGGCCAACCCGGCGCCTGACCAGATGCGGGTGCGCGCCTCGGCGGGCGGCCGCAGCATCGTGCAGCGTGTCGGGGACCACGAATTCCCGAAGTATCAGCGACTCATCGACGCCGCTGTCGAGGACGTGGCGGTGTCAGGCGAGGTGAACAAGGCGCAGCTGCTGGCCGCGATGGGCAACATCGGCAAAGGCGATGACGTGCAGCTCGAGTGGCGTAACGACGGCACGATGCTTGTGCAGATGCGCGGCCGGTTCGGCGATGTGCTGTCTGAAGACACGGTCAGCGTGCGCGCGCTCGCCGGTGAGGGCTGGCCGCTGGTAGCCCGGTACAACGCTCCGTATCTGGCGAGCATCCTGAAAGGTGTTGACGCCGAGGTGATCACCATGTCGACACGAGGTGCCGCGCGGCCGATGTCAGTGAAAGGCAGTGACAGCGATAGCCACCTGCTTATGCCCATCCGAATCGCGTCCTAATTCGCACTGCCACCGACCAAACGCACTCACTCCCCGCCCTGTGCGGGGAGTGAGTGAAAGGAGAAATTCACCATGAGCTTTGCTGTTGAAACAGACTTGATGGATGGCGCGATAGTGATCGCCGCAGACCAGATCGCGGCCGCCGGCACCGCGGCGGCCGGCGTGCTGAGCGTGGACCCCACGCAGGTGTCAGCCGAGCTGGCCGCTCTCGGCTTCTGTGCCCAGTGGCCGGCCCAGCCGCACGCCCCGCTGGTGATCGCTGGCTTCAGCGGCCAGCTCGACGGCACGGCCGACGCGGTGATCACCGCCCTGGCGCCGTTCGTCGACGACGGCACCACCTTGGACTGGGAGGATACCAACGGGGTGAAATGGCGCTACCTGCTCACCGGCGGCCAGGTGATCGAGCAGACTCCCGTCACAGTGTGGCGCGACGTCGGCGACACCACCGGGCGCATCGGCGGACTCCTTGCGCCACTGACCTTCGCCCGCGACCCTGAGGATTACGCTGTTTGGTGGGAGAGCGGTGCCGACTGCGAAGCCATCACCGAGACCCTGGGGAGCCTCAGCGAGCGCTGCGAAGCCGAGTACGGCCTGCACCGCCTCATGCTGGAAGTGTTCCAGTCATGCGCCCCGTCGGCGGTGTCCTGGCTGCGCGTCAACGGGCTCAGCCGGGGCACCGAGCCCGGCTACCTCGTGCTCGACATGGACGTCGCCTACGACGGCGATGGCCAGCTCTGCGGCGTCGAAGTCGTGGCCTCAATGCACGTCGAACACAACGATCAACGGCACTGGTTGAAAGCCTCGGTCGACGTCGACAACCCCTGGCATCACTTCGCCTCGGATCTGCGGCCGACCCGGCGACCGGCTTGGCTCGCATCATCGACCAAATGATTGACCTGATCAACCACGACATCGCCGACCACGACCGGTTCGTCTTCGCCGCGCGCGACATCATCAGCTGACAACGCAACCAGGGCCGACACTCACCATGCCGCCGGCCCTGGGACAACCCGCTCATTTGCCGTCGAGGCGTCACCGGTCAAGTATTGTTGGAGGCGACGGCATATCGGCCGTCCTGCAGCGGGCACGCCACGTCACGGCGTTACGCAATGACTAAGGACACGTTGTTTCAGCGGGGATGAACCCGCATCGTCCCCGCAAGCCCCGTCACGACGGCGCCGCTCTAGTTTTTCTTCAGCTATGGCGCCAGTGCGTGGAGGATGCAGAGTACTTCGCCCGCAAAGGCGGTTACGTCCCCTGGGTTGCAGACTGTCCGTGCTGTGATCCGTTGATGCTCAACGATTCCGCCCGCGGCAGGCTGGAAAGCCTGATGCGCAACGGAGGCCGGCGCGCACACCGGTTGAGGGCCGCGGTGCAGCGTCTCGATGAGCGCTACCGGGCCGTGACCGAGGAATACGGGGTAGCGGCATCCGCGCCGTGGTGGCAGCGCCGCCATCCCCGAGACTGGTCGAGCTAACCGCGGGCACGTTTGGGGCGAAGGCCCTGAATCGTCTTCTCCCGCCCATCACACGGGCCGGGAGAAGACGATTCCTGTGATAGGCGGCATTGTTGAATCCGCCTGTAACGCTACGGTATTCGCTTGGCATTCTTCGGAGAGTGCCGTGTCGAAAAGCGGGCGCAACAGGTAGTATCGGAGATGCAAGTAAGAGCGCCGCCCGGGTGCTCTACTCGTCAGAAATGAGGCTACGTGATGTCGGTCGCGGTTAATGGTGTTGAGGCACCATCAGCACAGTTGGTTCAACAGTTGGTGGCGGCAGGTGTCGTCAGAACGGGAGCGCAGGTTGCGGTATCAGAACCGCACGGCATGGACGCGATCGGCTGGCTGGTCGTAGAGGAGCGCGATAGCGACGAGGATCGGCGCTGCGCGGTGATCGGCGCCTTCGGGGACGTGCATTCGGTAGGGCTCATCTCGACGGTCAGGGTCTACCTACAGGATCACGATGGACCGATGCCGTGCTGGGCTCGCGGGGTGGCTGCGGCGGCCTGGGAGCGGCAGCGCGCACAGGAGGCCCTGGAGCGCGAGCGACAGCGGCTGGGGGCCGAACGGCAACTCTGGGCCGACCGGCTCGAAACCGCTCACCAGTGGGCCAACGACCGCCGCCACTGCAGCGAGTACGAGGAAATCATGGAGCTGCTGGGTCTGCCCGGCCGCGAGCGTGACTACGTGATGGACGTCAGCGTGAACTTGAACGTGCGGGTGCGTGCCACAGCGTCCAGCTCGGACTCGGCGACCTCGGAACTGACACACCGCGACATCGCTGCGGCGATCGACGAACTGACCCGCCGCGACATCGCGGACGCGATCAACGATCACACCGTGGACAACGTCGAAGAGGGCTAGATCCCGCGGTGGTGGCGGCGTCGGCTCCGATGGGGGTCGGCGCCGCTGTCGTGTGTGCCGTGGGTCCGCGCGGCGCACCGTAATCGAGCTCAACGACACCATGCGAGCTGATGACTTTTGGTTCGGCGTCGATGTGGCGGGGGGCGGGGTGAGGGCCTGACAATGTGGGTTATGGATCTGTTGGATATGGTGCATTCGGTCTTCGATGCCGTGCTGTGGGTGGCGGCGATAGCAGCGGCGATCGCGGCCGCGGTCGGTGTGTGGCGATGGCTACGTTGGCGTGATGTGGACGTGCGGATCGGCTGCAGCGCAGCGGTATTCGTCGTGTCGTTGGTGGTGATGGCGGGGGTAGTGCGCCCGGCGATTGAGAATGCCGGGCAGCCTTCGCACGAACCTCAATACCCAGTCGAGCCCGCGACAAACCCGTGGGGTCAGTAGCCGCCCGGCCGGCGGCTACAACAGCCGATTGAGTGCGTCGACCAGCTCGGCGACGAAGGCCCCAAGAGCGGGCACAACGACGACGATGCCGGCCGTCTTGCCGGTGCGATGGACGATGTAGCCGAGCAAGAGGCAAAAAATGGCCGCTAGGGCGACGAGCAGGATGCGAGTACTCATGGGTGGTAGTCCTTTCGGTGCGTTGGGCCATGACGGCGACCCTGTCACAACAGCTGGCCGGCGCGTTTATACAGGCGATCTAAGTATCGGCGCAGCCTGAGGCCTGGCGCGTTGCGCGCGGGCGATCGCGGGTAGCAGCACGCCTCCCCCACTCAAAGGTGGAGGCGTTTAAGTGCCGCAGTCGTAGCAGGTTGGCGGGCCGCAGGCCGCCAGGGGGCGGGGTGAGTTCAGCAGCGGGGCTGCAGGGGGGGACACCAGCGTCGCAACCCCGACAGTTCGAAAACCACTGCAATGCAGATAGTTCAAATCTGCGAACATTGAATCCCGCTATCGCGAAAAAGTTTGCCTAAGAACAGTGTTGCGGCGCTCTCCGAGCTGGTCGACACGCTCGAGGGGGGAGCGGCCGGAGGCCGCCGAGGGCCAGGGCGAAGTGCAGCAGCGGGGCTGCGCCCCCGACAGAACGGAATCCGCTGCGATACTGCCAGTTTCAAACACCGCGAACGGCGAAGCCGGAAGCGGACGCTGCCATTACGAAAAGCGTTGCTCAACAACAGTGTTGCGTAGCAACACGGTAAAACATGAATTATACTGTAAGACAACAGAACACAAGCAGAAGGCGAAGCCTCTGCGACACCGTAACGAAAAGCGTTGCAAAGCAACGCGATACGGTAACCCTCGATCGGCGGCGAAGCCGACGAGCGGGAACCCCGGCAACAACTAAAACGCAAGGTGCACAACGGGATTCGACTACAGCGGCGGTTAGCCGGCCTTGGCCGGCGGTGCCGCGGCG
>NZ_LZLV01000092.1 GCF_001673405.1 Mycobacterium sp. 1245111.1
AGGGCCTGGCCATCACCCAACGGTTGCGCGCGGACGGGTTTTTCGTGGCGGCGTGCGACATCGAGGCGGTCGACGGTCTCGACGACGACGGGGTGATCGGAATACGGCTCGACGTGACGTCGGAATCGGGTTGGCAGCAGGCCGTCGCTCATACCGTCGACCGCTTCGGGTCGCTGACCACGCTGATCAACAACGCCGGCGTGCTACACCGCGCCTCAATCGCCGACGAGACGGCCGAGGCGTTCGAAAGGTCATGGCGGATTAACTGTTTGGGCGCATTCCTCGGTATCCAGGCCGCGCTGGAGCAGCTGCGCGCCGCCGACGGCGCGGCGATCGTCAACACCTGCAGCACGGGTGCGATCCGGCCGTTCCCCAACCACATCGCCTACGGGTCGGCGAAATGGGCGCTGCGTGGCCTGACGCAGGCCGCCGCCGGCGAGCTTGCTGCAGCGGGCATTCGCGTCAACGCGGTGTTTCCCGGGCCGATCGCGACACCGATGCTGGACGCGGACACCCAGTCTCGGCTGGCGGCCTCGGCGCCGTTCGGCCGGATCGGGGAGCCGTCCGAGGTGGCCGATGCGGTCGCGTTCCTGGTGTCGAGCCAGGCCTCGTTCATCACCGGCTCCGAGCTCGTTATCGACGGCGGCCAATGCCTCAAGATCCAATGAGGGTCGGCATCATCGGTGCCGGGCCCGGCGGTATCGCCTTGGGGATCTTGTTGACACGGGCGGGCTTTCACGACTTCACCATCTTCGATCGCGAAGACGGGGTCGGCGGGACGTGGCGGATCAACACCTATCCGGGGCTGGCGTGCGACGTCAAGTCGCACCTGTACTCGTATTCATTCGACCTGAACCCGAACTGGTCGCGGCTGTGGTCGGGTCAGCGTGAAATCCTGCAATACTTCGAACGCTGCGCGGTTGACAGTGGATTGCATCCCCATCTGCGGCTCGGCACCGAAATCCGTTCCGCGCATTGGCTTGAGGAGTCGCGCCAGTGGCGCCTCACTACGGCAGCGGGGGACCAGCACGACTTCGACGTCGTGGTGTCGGCGGTCGGACTGTTCACCCAGCCTGTGTCGCCTGACCTGGTCGAGCAGGAGCCGTTCACCGGGACGGTGATGCACTCCTCGCGATGGGACCATTCGGTCGATATGAGCGGCAAGCGGGTCGCCGTGCTGGGCACGGGGTCGACGGCCTCACAGGTGGTGCCCGAGTTGGTGGAGGTCGCCGAGAAGGTGTACTCGGTGCAGCGCTCACCCACCTGGATCTTGCCCAAGCCCGATCGGCCCTACAGTGCAAGGGAGCGTTGGGTATTCGCGCATGTGCCGTTTGCCAAGAAGATCTACCGCACCCGGCTGTGGCTGCGCAGCGAGGCCAATATTTCGGTGATCGAGCACGGCAGCGAGAAGACCCAGGACTTCACCGCGATCGCGCACCGGCTGTTGGAGAGTTCGGTTCCCGACGAGCGGTTGCGCCGGGCACTGACACCGGATCACCCGATGGGCTGTAAGCGGTTGGTGTTCTCGTCGGACTATCTCGCCGCGTTGACCCGGCCGAACGTCGAGGTGCTGAGCAGCCCGGCGCGGTATCTGCGAGAGCGCTCGCTGGTGATGGAGGACGGCACCGAACGCGACGTCGACGTGGTGGTGTGCGCCACCGGATATGCGGCCGCCGACTATCTCGGCGAGATCGACGTCACCGGCGAAGGTGGAGTGGCGTTGCGCGACGTCTGGCGCGACGGCGCACACGCGTATTTGGGCATGGCAGTGCCCGGGTTCCCGAATTTCTTCATGCTTTACGGGCCCAACACGAATGTCGGCTCCAACAGCGTGATCTTTGTGCTCGAGGCGCAGGCCCGCTATGTCGTGCGGGCGCTGCGCTACCTGCGGCGCAAGCGCAAAAGCTATCTGGCTGTTCGGCCCGAGGCGATGGCGAGCTTCCTGGCCAAGATCGACGAATGGATGCAGGGCACGGTGTGGACAACCCAGTGCAGCAACTACTTTCGAGCTGCCAATGGCCGGGTGGTGACGCAGTGGCCGCGCAGCGCCCGTGCGTTCTGGGGGATGACCCGCCGATTCAAGTCGGCCGACTTCACGTTCGAACCCTCGTGATGGACGAGCGGCTCGACCCCGTGCTGCGCGCCGTGGCGGCGACGCGTACCGACCTGTCGAACCTCGGCCCCGTCCGCGCCGGTCTGGACGAACGTCGCCGCGCCGCCGTCGCGGATGTCGACACCACGGGAGTAGCGATCAGCGATGACGTTGCCGACGGCGTGCCGGTGCGGATCTACCGCGGCGCGGCCTCGCCGGCACCCACCGTGATCTATTGCCACGCAGGTGCATTCGTCCTCGGCAATCTGGATACCGACCACCGACAATGCGTGGAACTGGCCCGTCGCGGGCAATGCACGGTGGTCTCGGTGGATTACCGGCTCGCGCCCGAACATCCATACCCGGCCGCGCTCGACGACGCCGTGCGCGTGCTCGACTGGTCGATCGCCAACGCCGACGACGCCTCGCGCGTCGCGGTGGCCGGCAGCAGCGCCGGCGGCGCATTGGCGGCGTGCCTTGCCCAACGCTATGCCGACAGGCTGGTGTTCCAGCTGTTGCATCAACCGGTGCTCGACGACCGGGTGACCGGATCGAAGACGGAGTTCACCGAGACGCCGGCGTTCGATGGGCCCGCCACCGAGCTGATGTGGCGCTACTACCTCGGGCCGACCGAAGCGTCGGCGGAATCCGCCCCGGCCCGGCGCGACCAATTGCACGGCTTACCAACGGCATTCATCAGCTGTGCGGACGTCGACCCGCTGCGCGACGAGGCGCTCGACTACGCGCAGCGGCTGCTGCGTGACGGGGTCGCCACTGAACTGCACGTCTTCCCCGGCACCTGCCACGGGTTCGACTCGCTGCTACCCGACTGGGAGGTCTCCGAGCAGCTGTTCGCCCTGCAGGGCCGCGCGTTGCGGCGGGCGTTCTACGGGGCATAACGGCGTCGAGTGTGAATGAGACGACGCGACACGCCGCGATGGCGTCGTCAGATTTACACTCGGCGGGCTCAGAAGCTGATCAACTGCCGGACGGCAACGCCGTCGGCCAGGTTGTCCATCGCCGAGTTGATGTCGTCGAGCGTGATCCGCGACGACACCAGCGACTCCACCGGCAGCCGCCCCGACCGCCACAGCTCGACGAACTGCGGGATGTCGCGATCTGGCACCGCTGAGCCCAGGTAGCTGCCGATCAGCGAACGGCCTTCGGCCACAAAACCCAACGGCGACACACTGATTCGCGCGTCCGGCCCCGGCAGTCCGACGGTGATGGTTCGCCCGCCGGGGCCGGTGAGCGCGATCGCCGTCTCCAGGGCCGCCGGGTGGCCGGCCGCCTCGACGACCACGTCCGCCTTCACGCCGGCGTCGGCGGCCTGTTGCGGCGTATAAGCCGCGTGCGCACCGAGAGTGATTGCACCGGTGAGCTTTTCGGGTAGCTGATCGACGCCGACCACCTGGACGCCCGCGTAGGACAGCGCGGTCATCACCGCCGCCATGCCGACGCCGCCGAGGCCGACCACCGCCACCGTCTGCCCGGGTTGCGGCTTGCCGACGTTGAGCACCGCGCCGCCGCCGGTCAGCATCGCGCAGCCCAGCAGCGCGGCGACCGGGGGAGGGACATCCGCGGGCACCGGAACGACGCTGGCCCGGTTGACCACCGCGTGCGTCGCGAAGCCCGACACCCCCAAATGGTGAAAAATGTTGTCGCCGCCGCGGGTCAGCCGCATTCCGCCGCCGAGCAGGGTGCCGGCATTGTTGGCCGCGCTGCCCGGTTTGCACGGCGTCAGCCCGTCGGTGACGCAGGCCGCGCAGTGGCCGCATCGCGGCAGGAACGTCATCACCACACGCTGGCCGACCACCACGTCGTTGACGCCGTCGCCCGCTTGCTCGATGATTCCGGCCGCCTCGTGCCCGAGCAGCATCGGCGTCGGGCGCACCCGGTTGCCGTCCACCACCGATAGATCCGAATGGCATACGCCGGCGGCTTCGATACGGATCAACAACTCGTCGGCGCCGGGCGGGGCCAACGCGACGTCGGCGATGGAGATGGGCCGGGATTGGGCATACGGCCGAGGCAATCCGATCTGCTCCAGTACCGCACCCCGGATTTCGAGCATGGTCGAATACAACCATGAGTTCGATTCCGCCCACACCCGACGGCCTGACCAGTCGTGACTTTCCCGTGCATTGGCCGGTGCTGACCCGATGGGCCGACAACGACATGTTCGGTCACCTGAATAACGCGGTGTACTACCAACTTTTCGACACCGCGATCAACGGCTGGATCCAAACAGGCGTCACGCTGGACCCGGTGACGACGTCGGCGCAGGGCATCGTCGCCGAATCGGGCTGCCGGTACTTCTCCGAACTGCACTTCCCGGAACGACTTGTCGTCGGCGTGGCTGTCACCCGGTTGGGCAAAAGCAGCGTGACCTATCGGCTCGGGGTGTTCCGCGGCGACGACACATCAGCGGCCGACGAGCCGCAGGCCATCGCCGCGGTCGGGCACTGGGTGCACGTCTACATCGACAAGGTCACCCGCCGGCCGACGCCGATCCCCGACGACATCCGCGCGCTGCTGTCCACCGCCCGCGTCACTTAGGCATCCGGGCGTTCTCGGTAAGCTCGGCGAATGCCTTTTGTCAGCAAGACCGTTGAGGTCGCCGCCAACGCCGACTCGATCCTGGCCATCGTCGGCGACTTCGAGCGCTACCCGGAGTGGAACGACGGAGTCCAGGGCCTGTGGGTGCTGGCCCGCTACGACGACGGGCGGCCCAGCCAACTGCGCCTCGACGCGAAATACGAAGCGCTCGAGGACAGTCTGATCCAGGCGGTCTACTACCCGAGCCCGACGCAGATCCAGACCGTGCTGCAGCAGGGCAATCTCTTCAAGAAGCAGGAGCAGTTGTTCAGCGTCGTCGACACCGGCTCGTCGTCGCTGCTCACCGTCGACCTGGACGTCGAACCGTCGATGCCGATCCCGGCCCCGATGGTCAAGCAGTTGGCCGGCAACGTCATCGACTACCTCGCCGAGAACCTCAAGAAGCGCGCCGAAGAGCTTGCGGCTTCCTAAATACCAGCTAGTCCCAGATCCCGGTACTGGCCAGCCGCTCGGTAAGGCGTCGAGCTCCGTCGTCGAACCCCCACGCGGTGTGCTCCACCACCGCGGCCGTGTCCCGGCGTCGCAGCGCCGCGATCACTTCGCGATGGTTGCGTATTGCGGCGGCGCCCCACTCCGGGTCCGTCGCGTAGACCATCAAGGGCATGTACCGGGCAACGTGAAGCAGAAACCACGCCAACTTGATTCGCCCGGTGGAGCGATTGAAGGTGCGGTGAAAGGCGAACTCCGTCGTTGCTATCGCTTCGACGTCGGCGGCGGCGACGACTGTGGTCAGCACATCGGTGAGGTGTTCGAGCTCCTCGATCTCGGCGTCGGTGATGAGCTCGGCTGCCGACTTTGCGAGCTCCCTGGCGATGGTCGACTGCACCCAGAAGATGTCGTCGACGTCCTGGCGGCTCAGCGGCAACACCACATGTCCGCGGTGCGGCTCGAGTTGCACCATGCCCTCGCCGCGCAGTTTCAGCAGCGCCTCGCGCACCGGCGTCGCGCTGACGCCCAGCTTGGCGGCGGTCTCGTCGAGCCGGATGAATGTCCCGGGCTTTAATACTCCCGACATGATCGCTGCACGCAGGTGGCCGGCGACCTCGTCGGACAACTGCGCCCGGCGCAGCGGGAGCCGCGTTGCGGCGAGTGCGCTCGGGGGTGTCACCGGGGTTGTCTTCCTGAAGCCAAGACCATAGTGTGACCCAGACAACACGAAGTTTTATCAAATATCAACTTCTAGGAGAGGGGAAGCGAGCAGTTGACCGCGCAGTTGACCGGCCACGGCGCCCATGACACCCACGACGCCGCGAGCGAGCAGCCATATCTGGCGCGACGGCAGAATTGGGTCAACCAACTCGAGCGGCATGCATACATGCAGCCGGGTGCGACTGCGTTGAGGTTCCTCGGTAACACGATCACGTGGGCCGGCCTGCGCGAGCGCGTCGCGAAGCTCGCCGGAGCCTTGACTCGACGCGAAGTCGGCCCGGGCGACCGGGTGATGATCCTGATGCTGAACCGGACCGAGTTCGTCGAATCGGTCTTGGCGGCCAACATGATCGGAGCGATCGCCGTCCCGGTCAACTTCCGCCTGACCCCGCCCGAGATCGCCTTCCTGGTCGACGACTGCGAGGCCCGGTTGATGATCACCGAGCCGGTCCTCGCCCCGGTGGCGTCGGCTGTTCGCGGTGTCACCTCGGTGCTCGAAACCATCGTGGTCGCGGGCGAGTCGGCCGACGAGGGTCTGCTGGCCTACGAAGATCTGATCAACGAACCGGGCGAGCCGGCCTCGCCCGCCGACGTTCCCAACGACTCGCCGGCGCTGATCATGTACACCTCCGGCACCACCGGCCGCCCGAAGGGCGCGGTGCTGACCCACACCAACTTGAGCTGCCAGACCACGGCCAACCTCTACACCCACGGGTTCGCCGCCGACGACATCGGCTTCATCGGGGTCCCTTTCTTCCATATAGCCGGAATAGGCAACCTGTTGACCGGAATGTTGATGGGGCTTTCGACGGTGATTCACCCGCTCGGGGCGTTCGATCCCGGACATCTACTCGATGTGCTGGCCGCCGAGAAGGTCACCGGGATTTTCCTGGTCCCCGCGCAGTGGCAGGCGGTATGCAATGCGCAGCAGGCCAATCCACGCGACGTGAAGCTTCGGGTCATCTCTTGGGGAGCCGCACCCGCGTCGGATACCCTCCTGCGACAGATGTCGGAAACCTTCCCCGGATCGCAGATCTTGGCCGCCTTCGGTCAGACCGAGATGTCTCCGGTGACCTGCATGCTGCTCGGCGAAGACGCGATCCGAAAGCTCGGCTCGGTGGGCAAGGTGATCCCGACGGTGGCCGCCCGCGTAGTCGACGAGGAGATGAACGACGTGCCAAGAGGCGAGGTCGGTGAAATCGTCTATCGGGCACCCACATTGATGAGCGGCTACTGGAACAACCCGGAAGCCACCGCCGAAGCGTTTCACGGCGGCTGGTTCCATTCCGGCGACCTGGTCCGGATGGACGACGAAGGCTATGTCTGGGTCGTCGACCGCAAGAAGGACATGATCATCTCCGGCGGCGAGAACATTTACTGCGCGGAGGTGGAGAACGTGTTGGCCAGTCACGCCGCGATCGTCGAGGTCGCGGTTATCGGGCGGCCGCACGAGAAATGGGGCGAGGTGCCGGTCGCGGTGGCGGCTGTCACCGACGCAAACCTGCGCATCGAAGACCTCGACGAGTTCCTCCACGAGCGGTTGGCGCGCTACAAACATCCCAAGGTGCTCGAGATCGTCGACGCGCTGCCGCGCAACCCCGCCGGCAAAGTCCTGAAGACCGAATTACGGACTCGGTACGGCGGCTCACCCGTCCCTCAAAGCGGTTCCGCATCAACGGATCCGGCGCAAGGCGGATGAAGCTGACATAACGGATAACCCGCAGGTCAACTAGACGAAAGGCTAATAACGCCGATGCCATGCACGCCCGCGAGCCCATCGGGTACAGTCCTGTGGTCCGCCTTACTACTTGCCAGTAGTGAGACAGAGGTCACACACCTAGGGACGGGGCAAGGAGGAGCTGTGCGAAACTATTCGCCGCTCCGCCGGACGGCGCAGGGTTGCATCGGGAGGGGGTGGCAGTGACCACAACGCAGCCGCGGGTTACTGACTACATCCGCGACCAAATCGGGCCGCCGCTCGTCCTTGTCGGTGGCTTCTTCCGAATGTGTGTCCTCACCGGAAAGGCGTTGTTCCGCACGCCATTTCAGTGGAAAGAATTCATCCTGCAGTGCTGGTTCATCCTGAGGGTGGCGCTGCTGCCGACCATGGCCGTATCGGTGCCGGTGACCGCGCTGTTCATCTTCACCTTCAACATCCTGCTGATCCAGGTTGGCGCCGCTGACATCTCGGGCGCAGGCGCGGGCATTGCCGTCATCACCCAGATCGGTCCGATCAACACCGTGCTGGTGATCGCCGGTGCGGTGTCGACGGCCATCTGCGCCGACCTCGGTGCGCGCACCATCCGCGAAGAGATCGACGCGATGGAAGTGCTAGGCATCGACCCGATTCACCGACTCGTGGTGCCCCGCGTGCTGGCCTGCGCCCTGTGCGGGATGCTGCTCAACGCCTTGGTTTCGATGGTCGGTCTGGTCGGCGGATTCCTGTTCGGGGTCTACATGCAGAACGTGTCCGCCGGTGCCTATCTGGCGACCCTGACGTTGGTCACCGGCCTGCCGGAAGTCGTCATCGCAACGATCAAGGCCCTCGCCTTCGGGCTCATCGCCGGCCTGGTCGGTTGCTACCGCGGGCTGACCGTGAGCGGTGGCTCCAAGGGACTGGGCACCGCGGTCAACGAGACCGTCGTGCTGTGCGTGGTCGCGCTGTTCGCGGTCAACGTCGTGCTGACCACCATCGGTGTGCGCTTCGGAACGGGGATGTGACGTGTCGACCGCTCAGGTACTCCGCAGCCGCTTCCCGCGGGCATCCGAAAACCTCGCCAGGTACGGCAGTGCGGCCAGCAAGCCGCTCGACGAGGCCGGCCGGATCGGCTGGTTCGCGGTCATCGGTGTGCGCGACATGGCGTGGGCACTCACTCGCTACCGCAAGGAAGTCCTGCGGCTGATCGCCGAGGTCGGCATGGGTACCGGCGCGATGGCGGTTGTCGGGGGCACCGCGGTGATCATCGCCTTCGTGACGCTCTCGGCCGGTTCGCTGGTCGCCATCCAGGGTCTTGCGTCGTTGGGCCACATCGGTATTGAGACCTTGCTGGGATTCGTCGCCGCCTTCATCAACGTGCGTCTGGTCGCACCGATCGTCACCGGGATCGCGCTGGCGGCCACGGTCGGGGCCGGCGCCACGGCCGAGCTGGGCGCCATGCGGATCAGCGAAGAGATCGACGCGCTCGAAGTGATGGGCGTCAAGTCCACGGCGTACCTGGTGTCGACCCGCATGCTCGCCGGCCTGGTGGTGATCATCCCGCTGTACTCGATTGGTCTGATCCTGTCGTTCCTGTCGCCGCAGATCGTCACGACGGCCCTGTACGGGCAGACCTCGGGAACCTACGAGCACTACTTCCGAACGTTCCTGCGTCCTGACGACGTGTTCTGGTCGTTCGTCGAAGTCATCATCATCTCCATCGTGGTGATGCTGTCGCACTGCTACTACGGGTACAACGCCAGCGGCGGTCCGGTCGGTGTGGGCGAGGGCGTCGGCCGGTCGATGCGTTTCTCGCTGGTGGCTAACCCCATCGTCATCCTGCTGGCCGAGATGGCGCTCTACGGCGTCAATCCCAACTTCAACTTCACGGTGTAGGTGGCGATGACGAGTCCACGAGGGAAGGTCAACAAGGCTCCGTTCCAGCCCTATCGGGTGGCCGGGTTCATCGTGTTCATCATCTTCGCGTTGGTGCTGTGGCTGGTCTATCTCCAGTACAAGGGTGACTTCACCGACAAGACCAAGCTGACCATGCTGTCCGACCGCGCCGGCCTGGTGATGGACCCCGGCTCGAAGGTCACCTACAACGGCGTGCAGATCGGCCGCGTCGACAAGATCGACGAGATCCAGCGCGACGGCAAGCCCGCGGTCAAGTTCACCCTGGACGTCTATCCCAAGTACCTGCACCTGATCCCGGCCAACGTGGATGCGAAGATCGTCGCCACTACGGTGTTCGGTGAGAAGTACGTGTCGATGACCGCACCGGAAAACCCACTGCCGCAACAGATTACGCCGTCGACAGTGATCGACGTGCGATCGGTGACGACGGAAATCAACACGCTGTTCCAGACCATCACCCAGATCGCCGAGAAGGTGGACCCGGTCAAGGTCAACCTGACGCTGAGCGCGGCCGCGCAGGCGTTGAGCGGACTGGGCGACAAATTCGGACAGTCGATCATCAACGGCAGTGCCGCACTCGACGATGTCAACCCGCGGATGCCGATCATCCGCCACGACATCCAGCAGTTGGCTCGGCTCGGCGACACCTACGCCAACGCATCGCCGGACCTGTTCGACTTCCTGAACAACGCCTCGACGACGGCGCACACCGTGCACGCCCAGGAAAAAGACCTCGACCGTGCGTTGCTGGCCGCCGCCGGATTCGGGGCCACGGGCGCCGAGATCGTCAACCGCGGAGGGCCCTACTTGGCACGTGGAGCTAAGGACCTGGTACCGACCGCTCAGTTGCTCGACACATACAGTCCCGAGCTGTTCTGCACCGTGCGCAATCTGCACGACGCCGAACCAAAGGTTGCGGCGTTCACCAGCCCGTACTCGCTGCGGTCGGAGAGCGAGCTCTTCTCCGGGCTCGGCCTGTCGCTGGGCTTGCCCGGCCTCGGCCTCACCCTGGCCACCGGGGGCCTACTCGCACTGGGCGGACTGGTCGGTGGCGCGCCGAACCCGTACATCTACCCCGAGAACCTGCCCCGCATCAACGCGCACGGCGGCCCGGGTGGCGCGCCCGGGTGCTGGCAGACCATCACCCGTGAACTGTGGCCCGCGCCGACGCTGGTGATGGACACCGGCGCCAGCCTCGCTCCTTACAACCACATCGATACCGGTTCCCCGTATGCAGTCGAGTACGTCTGGGGCCGCCAGATGGGAGACCACACGATCAACCCATGAAAATCACCGGAACCCTCGTCAGGCTCGGCATCGTCGCGACGGTGCTGCTGCTCTTCACCGCGCTCATCATCGTGGTGTTCGGCCAGATGCGCTTCGACCGGACGAACAGCTACACCGCTGAGTTCAACAACATCAGCGGGCTACGGAACGGTCAGTTCGTGCGGGCCTCCGGTGTGGAGATCGGCAAAGTCAAGAGCATCAAGTTGGTCGACGGCGGGCACCGGGTGCGCGTCGATTTCGACGTCGACCACGACGTCCCGCTGTATCAGTCGACCACCGCTCAGGTGCGCTACCTCAACCTGATCGGCGACCGCTACCTGGAGCTCAAGCGGGGCGAGGGTGAAGGCTCCGACCGGGTGCTTCCGGCGCGCGGATTCATTCCGATCTCGCACACGTCGCCCGCGCTGGACCTCGATGCGTTGATCGGTGGGTTCAAGCCGCTGTTCCGCGCGCTCGACCCGGAGAAGGTGAACAACATCGCGACGTCGATCATCACGGTGTTTCAGGGGCAGGGCGGCACGATCAACGACATACTCGACCAGACGGCCGCGTTGACGTCCAAGATCGCCGAGCGCGACCAGGCGATCGGCGAGGTGGTCAAGAACCTCAACATCGTCCTGGACACAACGGTCAAGCACCGCAAGGACTTTGACGAGACCGTCGACAATTTTGAGAAGCTGATCACCGGGCTGAACAACCACGCCGATGGTTTCGCGGCAGGCGTCGCGAACATCAGCAACGGCGCCGGAACGGTCGCCGAGTTGCTAGCCGACAACCGGAACCTGCTGCACAAGACGCTGAGCTATCTGGAGCCCATTCAGCAACCGATCATCGACCAGCAGGACCTCTACGACGACCAGATCAAGCGGACGCCGGCTGGGGTCAACATGGTCGGTAACGCCATCGGTAACTATGGCGACTGGATCAACTTCTACCTGTGCGACTTGACCCTGAAGACCAACGGCCTACAGGCCGGCGGCCCGGTCCGCACGGTCCGTATCTGGTCCCAGCCGACGGGTAGGTGCACCGCGCAATGAGGACGCTGGAACCCGCCAACCGGAAGCGGATCGGCCTGATGGGCCTGATCGTCACCGTGCTGACCGTCGCGGTCGGGCAGACCCTGACCAGCATTCCGCAGATCTTCGCGCAGCCCAGCTACTTTGGTCAGTTCACCGACTCGGGACAGCTGAACAAGGGTGACAAGGTCCGCATCGCCGGCGTGGATGTCGGCCAGGTCGAAAGCATCGACATCCGGGACGACCACGTCGTAATGAAGTTCTCGACCGGCAGCGACACCATCGGCACCGAGAGCCGGCTGGCGATCAAGACCGACACCATCCTCGGTAAAAAGGTGCTCGAGATCGAGCCGCGTGGCACCACGACGCTGCGTCCCGGCGGCACGCTGGCGCTCGGTCAGAGCACCACCCCGTACCAGATCTACGACGCGTTCTTCGACGTCACCAAGGCCGCGGCCGGGTGGAACATCGACACCGTCAAGCAGTCGCTAAATGTGTTGTCGCAGACCATCGATCAGACTTACCCGCACCTGAGTGCCGCACTGGACGGGGTGGCGAAGTTCTCCGACACGATCGGCAAGCGCGACGAGAAGATCACGCACCTGCTCGCCCAGGCCAACCAGATCGCCAGCATTTTGGGCGACCGTAGCCAACAGATCGACCGGTTGTTCGTCAACTCCAACAACCTGCTGGCCGCGTTCAACGAGCGCAGCCGCGCGATCAGCGCGCTGCTGAGCAACGTGGCCGCGTTCTCCGCTCAGGTGGAGAACCTGATCAACGACAACCCGAACCTGAACCATGTTCTGGAGCAGCTGCGCACGGTCAGCGACCTGCTGGACAGGCGCAAGGACGACCTGGCGGCTGTGGTAAAGACACTGGGCAAAACCGTTTCGGGTCTCAACGAAACCGTGGCGTCCGCGCCGTATTTCAAGGTGCAGCTGTCCAACCTGCTGCCGTACTGGATCCTGCAGCCCTGGGTGGACGCCGCGTTCAAGAAGCGCGGCATCGACCCCGAGGACTTCTGGCGCAGCGCCGGCCTGCCGGCGGGCATGTTCCCGGATCCGAACGGCACGCGGTTCCAGAACGGTGCGCCGCCACCGGCGCCGCAGCTGCTGGAAGGAACCGCGGATCACCCGGGTCCGGCTATCCCGCCGGGATCGCCGTGCTCCTACACGCCTCCGCCGGAGTTGCTGCCGCGGCCGGGCAACCCCATGCCGTGTGCGGGCATCAACCAGAACGTGGGTCCGTTCGGGCCGAACGGTCCATACCCGAACGCCGACATCGCGTCATCGCCGGCGAACCCTAACGGGCTGCCGCCGACCCCGGGCATTCCGATCGCCGGCCGACCCGGAACGGCCCCACCCGACGTGCCGGGCACCCCGGTGCCGATCGCCCCGGGTCCGCCCGGGGGACGCACCGAGCCGCTCGGACCGCTCCCAGGTCCGGCTCCGGCGAACCCGGCGGCGGCCCCGCCACCAGGGCCGATGGCGTTGGCCCCGGCACCGCCGGGACCCGGCAATAACCTGCCTGCGCCGTTCATCCCGGGCACGGGCGGAGCTGGAGGCAGCGGTGCGCAAGGAGGTAACCAGAATTGAGCACCGTCTTTGACTTCCGTAACCTCCGGATGCCGAAGGTGTCCCGGGCGGCGATTATCATCGGCACGCTCGCGATCGTGGCGGCGCTGGTGCTGGGCTACCTCGGCCTTCAGCTCTACAAGAAGCTGACCACGAACACCGTCGTCGCCTACTTCCCGGTGGCCAACGCCCTGTACAACGGCGACAAAGTCGAGATCATGGGCGTCAAGGTCGGCGCGATCGACAAGGTCGAACCGGCCGGCGACAAGATGAAGGTCACCTTCCACTACGCGAACAAATACAAGGTGCCCGCCGACGCGCAGGCGGTGATCCTCAACCCGACGCTGGTGGCCTCGCGGCTGATCCAACTCGAGCCGGTCTACAAGGGCGGCCCGGTGCTTGCCGACAATGCGGTGATCCCCGAGGAGCGCACCCAGGTACCCACCGAGTGGGACGAGCTGCGCAACACGATCACCCACGTCATCTCCAAGCTGGGCCCGACCAAGGAGCAGCCAAAGGGTCCGTTCGGTGACGTCATCGAGGCCTACGCCGACGGTTTGGCCGGCAAGGGCAAGCAGATCAACACCACGTTCAACGACCTGTCGCGCGCGCTGACCGCGCTCAACCAGGGTCGGGGTGACTTCTTCGCGGTGGTGCGCAGCCTGGCGTTGTTCGTCAACGCGCTGCACGCCGACGACCAGAAGTTCGTGGCGCTCAACAAGAACCTGGCGCAGTTCACCAGCAGCCTCACCGGATCTGATCAGGATCTGTCGAACGCGATCCAGCAATTCGACGGGCTGCTGACTACGGTGCGGCCCTTCCTGGGCAAGAACGCCGAAGTGCTGACGCATGACATCAACACCCTGGCCGACACGACCAATGCACTGGTCCAGCCCGATACCTTGACAGGACTGGAACAGAGCCTGCACATCCTTCCGACGGCGCTGGCCAACGCCAACCTGATCTACCACCCGGCGCACAGCGCCGTTGTCGCCCAAGCGCAGAGCTTGGAGACAATGGGCTTTGCCAATCCGATGGAGTTCTTCTGCAGCGCTATCCAGGCTGGCAGCCGGCTGGGATACCAGGAATCCGCCGAACTCTGCGCGCAGTACCTGGCGCCGATCCTCGACGCGATCAAGTTCAACTACCCGCCGTTTGGCCTCAACTTGTTCAGCCTTGCCGCGACTCTGCCGAAGGAAGTCGCCTACTCGGAGAACCGGCTGCACCCGCCGCCCGGCTACAAGGACACCACCGTGCCGGGAATTTGGGTTCCTGACACCCCCACGTCGCATCGCAATACCCAGCACGGCTGGATCACCGCGCCCGGCATGCAGGGCGTGAAGGTGGGACCGGTGACGGCCGGGCTGCTGACCCCCGACTCGCTGGCCGAGTTGATGGGTGGGCCGGACATCGCGCCCGTGCAGTCGCAGTACCAGACCCCGCCGGGCTACCCGAACGCCTACAACGAAGAGCCCGGGCCGGCGCCCTTCATCGGCGTGCCTGGGAACCCGGCACCGATACCGCCACCGCCGCCCGGACCGAACGTGATTCCCGGTCCCGTCGCCCCGACGCCGGCACCCGGACCGTCGCCGCTGGGAGCGCCGGTGCCGCCGCCCGGACCCCCGCTGCCCGCTGAGGCGCCAGGAGGAGGCCAGTGATGCGCGTGATGATGTGCAAAGTCCGCCACCGGATCTGGCAGGGCGTCGTATTGCTGGTCGCCGCAATGGTTTTGAGTTCCTGTGGCTGGAAAGGTATTTCCAACGTCGGGTTGCCCGGTGGTCCAGGTGGTGGTGACGGCGCCTACACGGTGTACGTGCAGATGCCCGACACCCTGGCCATCAACGGCAACAGCAAGGTCATGGTCGCCGACGTCTTCGTCGGCTCGATCCGCAAGATCGAGCTGAAGAACTGGGTCGCGACCTTGACGCTCGGACTGAACAAGAACGTCAAGCTGCCGAAGAACGCCACCGCCAAGATCGGCCAGACCAGCCTGCTGGGTTCGCAGCACATCGAGCTGGCCGCGCCGCGCGACCCGTCGCCGCAGATGCTCAAGAACGGCGACACGATTCCGCTGAAGAACTCGTCGTCCTACCCGAGCACCGAGCAGACGCTGGCCAGCCTGGCGCTGGTGGTACGCGGCGGAGGCCTGCCTAACCTGGAAGTGCTGCAGAACGAAGTCAACAAGATCCTGACCGGTCGGGGGCCGCAGATCCGCGCGTTCCTGGGCAAGCTGGACACGTTCACCCGCCAACTCAACGAGCAGAGCGACGACATCACGCACGCCATCGACTCGACGAACCGGCTGCTGGAGTACGTGGGCACCAGAAACCAGACCCTCGACCGTGCGCTGACCGAATTCCCGCCGCTGATCAAGTATCTGGCGAGCCCGGAGTACACCAAGCACCTGATCGACGCGGTCCAGTCGGTGGGCGCGCTCAGCCAAGCCGCCGCGCAGTATCTAGGCGAGGCGCGGGCACCGCTGCATCAGAACCTGCTCTCGCTGCAGTGCCCACTGAGGGAACTGGGCAAGGCGTCGCCATACCTGCTGGGCGCACTGAAGCTGATCTTCACCGCGCCGTTCGACCTGGACACCGTGCCGAAGCTGATCCGCGGTGACTTTATGAACTCGTCGCTCGAGATCGACACGACGTTATCGGCGGTCGACAACGCGTTCCTGACCGGCACCGGGTTCTCCGGCGCACTGCGCGCACTGGAGCAGTCGTACGGCCGCGACCCCGCGACGATGATCCCCGACGTGCGCTACACCCCGAACCCGCTCGACGCGCCCGGTGGGCCTCTGGTTGAAAGGGCGGACCGGCAATGCTGACCAAGTTCATCCGGCGGCAGCTGGTCATCTTCGGTATCCTGACCGCGGTGGCACTGCTGGTGCTGGGCGTCTACTACCTGCGCATCCCGTCGCTGGTCGGTATCGGGCAGTACCAGCTCAAGGCCGAGTTGCCGGCCTCGGGCGGGTTGTACCCGACGTCGAACGTGACGTACCGAGGTATCACTATCGGCAAGGTGACCGCCGTCGAGCCGACGAAAAAGGGCGCCGAGGCGACGATGAGCATCGACAGCCAGTACAAGATTCCGCTCGATGCGTCGGCCAACGTGCACTCGGTGTCCGCGGTTGGCGAGCAGTATCTGGACCTGGTGTCGGAGGGCAAGGCGCACGGCTTCTTCTCGCCCGGGCAGACGATGACAAAGGGCACCGTGCCCAGCGAGATCGGACCGGCACTGGACACCGCCAACAAGGGGTTGACGGTGCTGCCCAAGGACAAGATCGGTCAGCTGCTCGACGAGACCGCGGAAGCGGTCGGCGGGCTGGGACCGGCGTTGCAGCGGCTGGTCGACTCCACGCAGGCGATCGTCGGCGACTTCAAGGGCAACATCAACCAGATCGACGACATCGTCCAGAACTCCGCACCGATCTTGGACAGCCAGTCGGTGTCGAGCAACGCGATCGAACGGTGGGCGCACAACCTGAACATCCTAGGCGGCGAGGCGGCCAGCCAGGACTCGCACATCAAAAGCGTTCTGACGCAAGCGGCCCCGACCGCGGACCAGGTCAACTCAGTATTCAGCGGCGTGCGGGAGGCGCTGCCGCAGACCCTGGCCAACCTCGAGATTGTCATCGACATGCTCAAGCGCTACAAACCCGGTCTTGAGCAGACGCTGGTGTTTTTGCCGCAGCTAGGATCGATCATCCAGGCGATCTCTGCGCCGTATGAGAAGGACCGGATGGCCGCGCTGGACCTGACATTTGCGATCAACTACCCGGCGCCGTGTCTCACCGGATTCCGTCCGGCGTCCGAGTGGCGCTCGCCCGCCGACACCAGCATCGCTGCCCCGCGCGACGATAACTACTGCAGGATCCCGCAGGACTTCCAGGCCAACGCGGTCCGCGGCGTACGCAACATTCCGTGTATGGACGTGCCGGGCAAGCGGGCCCCGTCGCCGCAGGAGTGCCGCAGTAACAAGCCGTACGAGCCGCTGGGCACCAACCCCTGGTACGGGGACCCGAACCAGATCCGCAACTGTCCGGCTCCCGGCGCCCGGTGTGACCAGCCAGTGGACCCCGGTCACGTGATACCGGCCCCCTCGGTCAACAACGGCCTGAACCCGTTGCCGGCCAACCGGCTCCCACCGGGCGGCCTGACGCCGCCGCCGATCAGCGACCCTCTGCAACGCCCCGGCTCGGGTTCGGTGCAGTGCAACGGGCAACAACCCAACCCCTGCATCTACACTCCGGGCGGCCCGCCAGCGGCCGTCTATAGTCCGATGAGTGGCGAGGTAGCGGGCCCCGACGGTTCTAAGTACTCCGTCAACAACTCACGCAACACAGGAGATGACGGATGGAAGGAGATGCTGGCGCCAGCCGGCTGACCCCGAACGACACGGATGATCCATCGTTGGAACATTCGCTAACCGACGATTTGTCCGCTGAGGAAAATGCCGAGGATTCAACGGAATCCGACGCTGCGGAGGAATCGGACGCTGACGACGAATCGGCCACCGAAGTCGAGGACGACCCGCGCGGTGACTCACGCCTGGGCCGGCGCTGGTTCATCGGCATCGCGGCGGCGCTGGTCGTGCTGGCCGGCGGTGTCGGTTACGGCGGTTACCTGGCCCTGCGCGGGCACCAGGACAGCCGGGCCACCGCGCGCAACGACGCCGCCGCACTGGAGGCGGCCAAGGACTGCGTCGGCGCCACCCAGGCCCCCGATATCGGGGCGATGGCCTCCAGTGCGCAGAAGATCGTCGAGTGTGGCGCCGGCGCATTCCGGTCGCAGGCGATCCTGTACAGCGGCCTGCTGGTCGAGGCCTATCAAGCCGCCAACGCCCACGTCGAGGTGTCCGATCTGCGGGCGGCGGTCGAACGCAACAATCCCGACGGCTCCGTCGAGATCCTGGTGCCGTTGCGGGTGAAGGTGTCCAATGCCGAGACGCAGAACCAGGAAGCCGGCTACCGCTTGCGGGTGACGATGGTGCGCGAAGAGGGTAAGTACCGCATTTCCAAGCTCGACCAGGTGGCGAGGTGACGGTGCTGGTCGAGCAGGCCACCGACAGTAACGTCGCACCGGCGGTTGACGAACCAGCGCCGAATGGGTTGGCGGGCTGGCATATTCGCGCGGCCGCGTTCGCCGTCGACGTACTGCCCGGTCTTCTCGTCGTAGCGACGATGGCGCTGGTGTGGTTGGCCGTGCCGCCGCAGAGCCTGTGGTGGTGGGCGTCGCTGTCGATACTCGTGGCCGCAGCGCTGGCGACGATGGCCAACCGGGCGATCCTGCCGGCGTACGCCGGATGGAGCCTGGGCCGCGCGCTCCTCGGCATCGAGGTCGTGCAGTCTGACGGTTCCGCCGTCGGGCTGGGACGGCTGATGCTGCGCGAGCTGGCGCACCTGCTCGACACGTTGTCGGTGTTCGTGGGATGGCTATGGCCGCTGTGGGATTCGCGCCGACGCACGTTCGCCGACCTGTTGCTGCGGACCGAAGTGCATTGCGTCGACCCCGCACGGCGGCCCGCGAACATCAAGCGGCACACGGTGATCGCGGCCGCGGTCGCCGTGGCGCTTTGCGTCGCCGGCGCAGCGGTGAGCGTGTTCGCGATTTACCTGCCGGACCGGGCGGCCGACAAGACCCGCAGCGAGGTCAACGAGCAGGGGCCCAAGATCGTGGCCCAAATGCTCACCTACGACCCGAAATCGTTGCAGCAGGACTTCGCCCGGGCCCGGTCGCTGACCACCGACAAGTATCGACCGGAGTTGGTCAAGCAGCAGGAGTCGGTGCAAAAGGGTCACCCGGCGATCAACGAATACTGGGTCACTGACAGAACAGTGCTGTCGGCCAACCGGAACAGCGCGACGATGTTGCTGTTCATGCAAGGCCACCGCGGCGGCGGCGACCAAGAACGTTTCATCACTGCGACAGTTCGGGTTTCGTTCGTCAAGGGCAAGGACGGCCACTGGCTGGTCGACAACCTGGACGTCGTGACGAAGCCCAAGCCGGCCCCGCCCAAGGCCCCGGTACCCGCTCCGCCGGCTCCGGCTCCGCCGAAGGGCCAAAAATGAGTCCCCGCAGACGCATTCAGCCCGGCGAAGAGCCGCTGTTGAAGGTGCCGAAGCCGACGCTGTGGTCGAGGTTGCCGTGGCGACCGACGCTGAAGGCGCAATGGTGGAAGCCGTCGCGGAGCTGGGCCATGCCCGCAGCGGTAACCGGCGCGACGGTGCTCACCGCGGGTGCCGTCGCGGCGTCGTCGCTCGTCTTGGTCGATCAGCGCTCGCATCATCGGGATGCCATGCAAGAGGTCGACGTGCTCGGCTACGTCAAGGCCTTCATGACCGGGTTCACCACGCTGGACCCGTTCCACGCCAACGCCTACTACGACCGGGTAATGGCCAACGCGACAGGCGATTTCGCCAAGCAATACCACGACAAGCACAACGAGATCCTGGTTCAGATCGCGCAGGCCGAGCCGACCAAGGGCACCACCTTGGCGGCCGGCGTCGAGCGATGGAACGACGATGGCAGCGCCAGCGTGATGGTGGCGACTGACATCTCGATGAAATCGCCGGACGGAAAAGAAAAGATCGAGAGCACAAATCGCTGGGTGGTCGTGGCCCAGCGGGAAGGTAAGCAGTGGAAGATCAGCAGCCTGCAACAGGTGATCTGACTTTAGCGTCGGCCGTCGACGCCGCCGCTGAGACCGAAGCCGCGCCCGTCGACGCGGATGGCTCGGATGCCCCGACGGCTGATGCCCCTTCGGCTGAGGCGTCGGAGGACAGCGAAAACGCCGACGAGACAACCGAAGACGACCAGGGCGTCGTGCGCTTCCGGGAACGGCGGCCGGCCACCAAGTGGTCAGTCATCGCCGCCGCGGTGGCGGCCGTGCTGTTCGTCGGCGCCGGTGCATTCGCGGGAGCGATGATGCAGCCTTATCTGACCGATCGCGCCACCGTGGCCACCAAGCTGAACGTCGCCCGCACCGCTGCCAACGCGATCACGACGTTGTGGACCTACACCCCGGAGAACATCGACAAGCTTGCCGATCGGGCATCGCAATACCTCAGCGGCGACTTCCAAGCGGCCTACCGCAAATACCTCGACGCGCTGATCGCGCCCAACAAGCAGGCGAAGATCACCAACACCACCCAGGTGGTCGGCGCGGCCGTGGAGTCGCTCAGCGGATCGGATGCGACCGCGATCGTCTACACCAACACGGCGTCGACGAGTCCGAACACCAAGGACGTGCCGTCACTGAAGTACCTGTCCTATCGCCTTGTCCTGCAACGGGACCACACGCGCTGGCTGGTTACCAAGATGACCACGATCACCTCGCTGGACCTGACGCCGAAGTTCTAGCGTCGTAAGTCTGTACGGCGCCGATTGTGCAGTTTCTGTTCGTGGAAATGACGTTTTCACACCCACAACGTGCACAGTCAGCGGCTGGACACTCTAGTTGAACGCCAGCCAGCCCGGCAGCGATCGCTCGTGCGCGTCGCACAGCACCTCGTAGGTGTCGCAATTGCCTTTGGGCACACCGGCGCCGGCCCACATGCCGCCGGTGTCGCGGCGCAGCACGATAGCCGACGAGCCGCCACCGTCGAGCAGTACCGCGGTGTCGCTGCCGAGGCCGCGGAACAGGTCCTGGATGTTGTCCGGTGTATAGCTACCGCCCTGGAAGACATACATCTCGTCGCGCGGCTTGGAGTACGCCAGCGCGGTACGGGCCGCGCTCGGGCCACCGTCGTTGAGCTGACCGGTGTTTCCCGGTGACAGCAATCCCAACCCGCTCACCGCAACGAACGGATCGCCCCGTTCGACCAGGCCGGTGACCACCTGGGTGGCAGCATCGTAGTCGTGTCCGTCGCGACCGCCCCGCGGCCACAACACCGATGGGGCGCCGTGTTTGGGTAACACCATGGTGGCCAGCGCACTCCAGTTCTCGTTGCCACCGGACAAGCCCTGCTTACCGGCATAGGGGATGGTGCCGGTGACCGCCTGATTGGCCCGGCCCTGCCCGCGGGTGTTATCGACGTAGGTGCCCAGCGGCGAGCTGCATCCCGTCGATCGCCACGAGCCGCCTTTCTGGCCGCGGATGTCGAAGAAATTCGCGTTGATAGCGATCGTCGGCTTGCCCAGCACCTGCCACGCCTGCACCGGGGCATAGGTTTCCGAGGCCTGCATCAGCCCGTCGCTGGTCCGGGCATGCGGATTGCGTTCACACCGCGACTGGTAACCCTGATGGCTGTCCACCAGCAGATGCGGCTCGAGCCGTTGCGACGCGGCCTTGATGATCATCAGGTGGCCGCCACCGCCCCCGTCGTACCAGTTGCCGCCGGCATTAAGCATCGGCGCCGGATGGCCGCCGCCGAAGTTGTAAACCAGGTACGAGCCTTGGGTATTCGCGATGGCGGCGGCCAGCAGTTCGCGGGCTTCGGCGCGGGCGACCGGCTGGCCCGTGCTGGTCGCCAGGGTCAGGCACAGTGCGCCGCTGGCGAGGCAGGCTGCGGCACGCCGGAAGGCGGCAGCGAGGTGTGGCACGGTTGCCCCTTCGGCCCGAACGTCATTACTCAGGTATTACACAGCAACATGCATAACAGCGGAGTGACGGATCAGCCGCAGTCCAATGACGTTCGGCCGCTGGACGTTTAGTCCTGCGGGTGCGCAACCTCGGCGGGATCGGCGACCGGGCCGGCCGGGGCTTCGGCAGCCGGGACCGGTTGCGATCGATCGCGCCGGTCGTAGAGTCGGGTGACGACGGCGCCGAACAGCACACCGATCACCAAACCACCGGCGGACCATTCCAGTGATTGGGACAGGCCGGCGTCGGCGAGACCGCCGAGATACAGCAATGACCGTGCGCCGACGAATACTTGGTGCAGCGGTTCAAAAGTCGCCAGCCATTCGAACCACGCCGGGGTGGCCTCCAGCGGCACCGTAGCGCCCGCCGCCGGAATACCGAGGATGACGAACACGAACACGCCGACCAAAACCCCGATTGCGCCCATGGCCGCAATCAGCGACGTCGACACAACACCTACGGCCAGGATTGCGAAGGAGCCGAAAAGCCATAGCGCCAGCGCGTTTTGGACGGGCATGCCCAACTTGGCGCCGATCAGGATGTAGGCGGCCGACGCCAGCAGCGCCACGACGGCGATCATCGCCCACTTGAACACCAGGATGCGGAAGCGTGAAACGTTCTCGGCCGGCCGGGTGACCGGGAGGAATTCAGTCGGCGCTATGCCAACCATCGAATTCACTACCATGCTGACGACGACGCTCCCGACGAAGCCGGCAAGCAGCAGCAACAGCGAATAGTAGAAGGCGGACAACCCATTTCCAGTGCCGTCCGGCAACGCATTGTGCACCGTCGACTTGACCTCGACGGGGTTGGCCAGCATCAGCGCCACGGCTCCGGGCTCGGGCTTCTTACCGGTTTGCTCGGCGACCTCTTGCGAAAGGCGTTGGCCGACGCGCTGGTCGATCACGGCGACCTCGCGCTGCAGGCTCTGGCCGGCGATGCTGGCACCCAGGGTCCCCGCCCGCGGATTCGTCGAGACGACGATGACCGCTCGCTCGACCCGGCCGGGCGTCAGCGCGCTTTTCGCGTAGGCCTGCAGCTTGGACGAGAAGTTGGGCGGTATGACGGCGATGCCGTAGATCTGCCCGGTGTCCAGCTGTTTCCTGGCCTGTTCGGGGCTGAGCACCCGCACGTCGTAGGCATCGTGGTCGAACCCCGCCAGCATCCCCTTGACGACCTGTGCGCCCGTCGGCCCGGCATCTTCGTTGGTAATTGCGACCGGGAAATGCCGCAGATTGGTCATCGGCTGCAGGATTCCGCCCAGGTAGAACACGGACAGTGCCGAAAGCAACACCAGCGTGACAAGAATCGGAAGAGTCCAAAACCGCACGGTGCGAGTCGATTTCGGCTTGGTTATCCGGTAGATGGCGGAGTCGTCATCGCTGTACGCAACATCAGGCGATGCGTGACGGGCTTGCGGTTCAGACACGTCGGCTCCTGTTCATCCGCGCCCACCCTAGTCGCCGAGGGCTGCGTGCATCTCCCAGACGAGCAATTCCGCGGGCTTCCGGGCGGTAACGACGCCGTTCGAGGCGGTGAGCCGGACCGCATCGCCTTGGCTGAGCTCGGTCTGCCCGAACGCCACCTGCCCGCGGGCGATGTATAGGTGCAGATACGGCGCGGCCGGAAGCGCCACCGCATCGCCGGGTTGTAGCCGCGCGACGTGCAGCGCCGCCGACCGGTTGTGGATGCTGATCGCGGCGTCGCGGCCCGGAATCCCCGAGGCGATCGTGGCCAGCCGGCCGTTCAGCTCGTCGTCCGCGACGGCCTGCTGCTGGTAGCCGGGATCGATTCCGGCCACGTCGGGCTGCACCCACATCTGCACGAAGCGAACCGGTTCGGTGTCCGATGCGTTCTTCTCGGAGTGCGTGATTCCCGAGCCGGCCGACATCCGTTGCGCCAAACCGGGATAGATCACTCCCGCGTTGCCCGCCGAGTCGCGGTGCGCCAGCGATCCGTCGAGCACCCAGGTGACGATCTCCATGTCGCGATGCGGGTGAGTATCGAAACCTCCACCGGGCGCGACGATGTCGTCGTTGCTGACCAGCAGCACGCCGTGGTGGGTGTTGCCCGGGTCGTAGTGATCGCCGAAGGAGAACGAATGCCGCGAGTTCAACCACGACGTGGTGGTGGCCGCCCGGTCGGCGGCGCGTTGGATGTCGACAGTGGCAGGCACGTTGTCACGCTACCCCGGGTCGAAGCAGCGCCTGGGCATGCTGGAGGGCGGCCTCGAGATCCGGCAGCGCCAGTGCACTGCGGCCGCCCAGGTGGATCTCGATCTGGTACTCCGGCTGGCCGTCTCGTCCAAAGATCGGTAGCACCACGAATTCGGTTGATGCCAGGTCCGTTTCGAGTGAGCTGGTTACCGATTGCAGCGTCACAATGGTCATCAGGGTGTTGAGTTCGCGCGTCACCTGCGCGGTTGGTTCCAGCGAGGCGAGCACCGTGGACAGTCGGTCGTGCAGCGAGTTATGGGCGGCGTCGAATCGCCAGGCGCCGTAGCCACGGTCGCGAATCTCGGCGAGCACCTGGCGATGTCCGGCGATGTCGGCGTCGGTCAGCCGTGGTTTCACCTGTCGCAGCCAGCCGTCGATGGTCTCCTCGTCGCGCCAGGCCATCGCTACCAGGCCGAACGGCGGGCCTATCGGGAAGCGCTGCCCGACAGCGTGCTCACCGTCGGTGCCGTGGCCGACGGCGTCGACGGTGGTCAGGTGTGTCTGGCCGATTTTGGACATCGAACAGCCGGCCCCGAGCGCGCCATGCAGGAACGTGAGCGCGTCGCGGCCCCGGTCCAGCAGCGGGAACTGTGCGCGCAGGCCGTGCACCAGTCCGAACAGCCCGCTGCCCAGCGTGTAGCGGCGGTCGTCGCGTCGGGTCACCCAGCTACGCGCTTCGAGCTCGGCCAGCACCAGCGCGCAGGTCGACGTGCTGATGCCGCAGCGCTTGGCCAGCTCGGCCGAGGTGCGGCCGGCGGGCGAATCTGCCAGCGCCGCAAGCACATCCATCACGCGGCCGGTGGGCGGCGACTTGGCCGGCGGCGTCGCTGTTGACGAATCCATCGCGACCTTCTTACCATGCGTCCGAAATATGATTTGCTGATTCCTAATATTAGGAGACATCGTGTACAAGGTCGGCGTGTGGGGGCCCGGGTCGATGGGGTTGATCGCCCTGCGTGGGGTGATCGATCACCCGCATCTGCAACTGGTCGACCTGGTCGTGCACAGCGACGCCAAGGCCGGCCGCGACGCGGGGGAGTTGTGCGGCGCCGCGGAGACGGGCGTGATCGCCACGCAGGATCCCGCGGCGCTGTTGGCCGGCGATGCCGACGTCGTGGTGTACGCCGCGGCGGCCAACCTGCGTCCGGCCGAGGCGATCGAGGACATGGTGTCGATCCTGCGGGCCGGCAAGAACGTGGTGTCGTGTTCGGTGGTGCCGCTGGTGTACCCCGACGGCGTGGACGCGGGATTCACCGCGCCGCTGCGGGAGGCGGCGGCGGCCGGCGGCGCGTCGTTCTTCACCACCGGCATCGACTCCGGGTTCGCCAATGATGTTCTGCCGCTGGCGCTTACCGGTGTGTCACGGGTGATCGAGTCGATCCGGATCACCGAGATGTTCAACTACGCGACCTATCCCGACAAGGACGCGGTCTACGAGATTCTGGGATTCGGCAAGCCGCCGGAGTTCGTGGCGTTCGCCGCGGCGCCGGGGATGTTCACGTTCGGCTGGGGGCCGGTGGTGCACCAACTCGCCGCGGGGCTGGGCGTGAAGGTCGACAACATCGAGGAGAACGTCGAGCGGTTGGTCGCCGATGAGTCGTTCGACACGCCCACCGGACGCATCGAGGTGGGCACGGTCGGGGCGATGCGCTCGACGTTGACCGGATATGTCGGCGGTAAGCCAACTTTCGTGATCGACCACGTGACGCGGATGCGCGACGATCTGGCACCGGACTGGCCGCAGCCGCACATCTCGATCCCCCCGCGCGACCTCGGCTACGGGGCGGCGTCGGGTCGCGGGCTCTACCGCGTCGAGATCGAGGGCTCGCCGACCATGCGGTGTGAGTTCGAGATGGCCGACGACCACGACCATGACCTCGGCGCGCGGATGCCGGCGCGTCGCGGATGGTCAACGCGATCCCGGCGGTCTGCCAGGCGCGGCCGGGACTGCTGTCGGCGCTGGACCTGCCGCTGGTCACCGGCGTAGGACTGGTCGGAGCGGTGACGGGCCCGCCGCCGGACAGCCGCCTGTTCCAGGGGCGCTTCTAAAGTCGCTCAGGCAGGCCGAATTTCGCGAACAGTGCGGTGTCGAGGAAGGCCACCACCCGGGTGACGCCGTGGTCGGTCACGTCCAGCACATGAAGCTGGAACGGCACGTGGCCGTCGCCACTTCGCATGTACATCGCCGCGGCGGGCTGGCCGTTGGCGGTCAGCGGAAGCAACCGCATGTCGCCCGGCAGCTCGGCGGGGCACTGCTGGTGAATCAGCGTGATGATGGCCTGCGGTCCCTGATACCAGCCGGTGAACGGCGGCATCTCCCAGATCGCCTCGGTGGTGAAAATGTCCACCAGACGCTCGATGTCGTAGGCCTCGAACGCGGCGATGTAGCGGCGCAACTGCTCCTGCGCGGCCGTCGAATCGGGCGCGGCCAACCGGTCGTCGCCGCTCGGCCCGACGGCGTCGAGTTGTGCGCGGGCCCGCTGCAGCAGGCTGTTGACCGCTGCCGTGCTGGCACCGATGGCGTCGGCCACTTCGGCGGCCTTCCACTGCAACACGTCGCGCAGCAACAACACCGCCCGCTGCCGGGCCGACAGGTGCTGCAGGGCCGCGACGAACGCCAACCGGACCGATTCGCGCGAGCCGACGATCTCGGCCGGGTCCGGCAGCGGCTCGAGCCACGGCACCTCGGCGCTCTCGACCAACTCCGCGGTGGGGTCCGCGCTCGGCGCGCCTAATCCGGTCGGCAGTGGCCGGCGCTGTCGACCCTCCAGCGCGGTCAGGCACGTGTTGGTGGCGATCCGGTGTAGCCAGGTGCGTACCGAGGACTTGCCCTCGAAGCGGTCGTAGGCCTTCCAGGCGCGCAGCAGCGTCTCCTGCACCAGGTCCTCGGCGTCGTGCAGCGAGCCGGTCATGCGATAGCAGTGCGCGAGCAGTTCGCGCCGGTAGGGCTCGGCCGTCTTGGTGAAATCCGTCTGGCCGTCGTCGGCTAATTCCCGGGCGAGCACGCTCACGCGACCGAGCTTACGGACCGTCTCCGACACGGGGTCCGCGGGCGATCGGGCTACGCTGCCCCTGATGACACTCACGCATGCCGAACATGCCTTCGACGGCGTCGACGACGTGCGCATCGTCTACGACGTCTGGACCCCGGACACCACGCCGCGTGGGGTGGTGATCCTCGCGCACGGGCTGGGCGAGCACGCCCGCCGCTACGACCACGTGGTCGCCCGGTTCGGCCGCGAAGGCCTGATCACCTACGCCCTCGACCACCGCGGCCACGGCCGCTCAGCCGGCAAGCGGGTGTTCGTCAGGGATATCTCCGAGTACACCGACGACTTCGCCACCTTGGTCGGCATCGCCGCCAAGGAACACCCCGGGCTCACCCGCATCGTGCTCGGCCACAGCATGGGCGGCGGCATCGTGTTCGCCTACGGCGTGGAGCACCCCGACGACTACCACCTGATGGTGCTGTCGGGCCCGGCCGTCGCGGCTCAGCTCGCGGTCTCGCCGCTGCTGGGCTGGGTCGCCAAGACGATGGGGAGGATCGCGCCCGGCCTGCCGTTGCAAGCCCTCGACTCCAGCGCGGTGTCCCGCGACCAGGCTGTGGTGGACGCGTACAACGCCGACCCGCTGGTCTACCACGGCAAGATCCCCGGCGGCGTGGCCCGCGCGTTGCTGCTGGTCGGCGAGACGATGCCGCAGCGGGCGCCCTCGCTGACCGTGCCGCTGCTGGTCGTGCACGGCTCTGAGGACCGGCTGATCCCCGTCGAGGGCAGCCGGCGACTGGTCGACGCGGTGGGCAGTAGTGACGTCGAGCTGAAGATCTACCCGGGCCTGTATCACGAGGTGTTCAACGAGCCGGAGCAAGAGCAGGTGCTCGACGACGTGGTGTCGTGGATCAACGCGCGACTGTGAATGGCTGCGGCGCAACGTCACCGGGTTCGCCTAGGTTGGTCTCGTGCGCGCCGGCGACGATGCAGAGCGCAGCGATGGGGAGGAGCGGCGCTAAATGAGTGACGACAAGATGCTGGCGCGGATCGCCGCGCTGTTGCGTCAGGCCGAGGGCACCGATAACGCGCACGAGGCCGAGGCGTTCATGTCGGCCGCGCAACGGCTGGCCACTGCGACGTCCATCGACCTGGCCGTCGCGCGGTCGCACGCCGACAAGCGCACACCGGTGCAGACGCCGGTGCAACGCACGATCACCATCGGCAACGCCGGCACCCGGGGCCTGCGGACCTACGTCCAGTTGTTCGTGGTGATCGCGGCCGCCAACGACGTGCGCTGCGACATCGCGTCGAACTCGACGTTCGTCTATGCCTACGGGTTCGCCGAGGACATCGATGCCACCCATGCGCTGTACGCCAGCCTGGTCGTGCAGATGGTCCGCGCGTCCGATGGCTACATCTCGTCCGGTGAACACCGGCCGACCCCGACGATCACCGCCCGGCTGAACTTCCAGCTGGCGTTCGGCGCGCGGGTCGGTCAGCGGCTGAGCGAGGCCCGCGAGCAGACCCAACGGGAAGCCAAGAAGGACAAGCGCCGCCCGCCGGGAACTGCAATTGCTTTGAGGAACAAAGAATTAGAGCTTCGCGACTACTACAAGACCGCGTCGAAGGCCCGTGGCACGTGGCAGGCCAGCCGGGCCACCGCCGGATATTCCTCGGCCGCGCGACGGGCGGGGGACCGCGCGGGTAAGCGGGCGCGCCTGGGAAGCGGCCCAGAGTTGTCCGGCGCACGGACCGCGCTGGAACGGTGAACGCCGAGCGCGACGCGCAACGCTCCAAGGTCTATGCGGCCGAGGAATTCGTGCGGACGCTGTTCGACCGCGCCGCCGAACACGGCTCCAGTGTGGAGTTCTTCGGCACGCAGCTGACCCTGCCGCCGGAGGCGAAGTTCGGGTCGCTGAGTGGGGTGCAGCGTTACGTCGACGACGTGCTGGCGCTGCCGGCGGTGCGGCGGGAGTGGCCAAGGGTGGCGCCGCTGCGGGTGCGGGCCCGTCGAGCCGCGACCGCAGCGCACTACGAAAACCAGGACGGCACAGGGGTTATCGCGGTGCCCGACGATCGCGACGCCGACTGGGCGCTGCGCGAACTGGTCGTGCTACACGAGATCGCGCACCACCTCTGCGACGAGCAACCGGCGCACGGTTCGCAGTACGTCACGACGCTGTGCACCTTGGCCGAATTGGTCATGGGGCCCGAAGTCGGGCACGTACTGCGGGTCGTCTACGCGAAAGAGGGTGTGCGCTAGCCGATTTAGCTGGCGACCTCGACCATCTCGTCGCCGCACTTGCAGAGCGGACATCGCGACGAGCAGACGGTTGACGGTGAGCAGGTCACAAACAGTCCGATCATGCTAAGCAAGGCGAAACTCTGAATTTCGCAAGGCCGTTGGCGACCGTAGTCAGCATGACGTCGACTTGAAGAATTTGGTAATTGTTCAGAGAAAGGTGCGCAGCGTGACGGTAGACATGAATCCTGACATCGTTACCAATCCGTTGACCGATACTCGCTGGGAAGTAAGCGTTCGAAATATTCAGCGACATATTCGTGGGCATAGACAGCTGTCACGACCCCCAGCATGACGTCACGACAGCGAATACCCGACGGATTGGCGAGCACCGCACGTTGGGCTGCGCGGGTTGGATGTCTGGAACCGCTTGGCCCGCTTGACCCAATGAGGACTGCGGGGTTATCGGCATTGATTTTGGTCTGAAATGACGAGTTCAGCAGGATTGGTGTGCCACACTACCGGAGTCAGTCGTGAATCGCGCGACTGACGAGGAGGACTCCGATGGCCGGACTGAAGTGGACGCCTGGATATGCAATTCAACTTTAGCCTCGCCGCGAACCGGAATGTGAACGCTAGCAGCGCGTAAGCGGGCCGGGCCCATTGAAACATCCGCTGGCTAGGCCATACCGGTTTCGTTCGACGCTTGAGCATTTAGACAAGGAGTCATGGTCGAGGTGGATACTAATCCGGCGCCAGTACCGACAAAGCCTTTGCCGTTGCGGCACATGCGCATAGCGGTGTCGTACTACTGCAACTTGCGCTGCCAACACTGCTATGTCCCAGAGATGAACCGGGTCGAATATCGGAAGACACTTGAGCCGACAGAGCTCGCGGTGGACAAGATTGTATCTTTCATCGACCAGCTCATCGCCGAATGTGGTCTTGAGAAAGTATCGATCACGGGAGGAGAAGCGCTGCTGAATGTGGTGTGGCCGCGCACCGCCGCAGTACTGAGGCACGCTCTTGACCGGGGGCTCAAGGTACAGCTGAACACGAGTGGTTCTGGTCAGGTCGAGATGAATAAGATCGCCGACCTTTGTGGAGACGACCTCCGACTTCTTACGATTCAGCTAAGCCTTGACGGCGTGGATGCTGAGGCTGTCGACAGGTTCAGAGGCCGAAAAGGCGCCATGCGTCGGGCGGTGACATTTCTCGAAGACGCGGTATCGCACGGCGTCGCCGTACAGGCGCGAATGACTATGACAGAAAGCAACGCCGAGCAGGTCGTGCCGTGCTACGACTTTGTCTCCGACAGCGGCGCAGAGTCATTTCACGTGAAGCCGATGTTTGCTGCAGGCACAGCGCGCGAGCATCAGGATTTGCTCGTTTGGTCTCGCGAGCGGGTACGCGAGATTCAGTTACAGTTGCTCAGCCGCAGTGTCGGTCGGGCGACGCGTCTTGGTTTGCCTGAACCGGTCTATGTTCCCGAATCGGATTTCCCGCAAGGTGCCAACGCTCACACCATCACGTGCACGTGTGGCGATGCTACCGGGTACATCAGCACGAATGGAGACGTTTATCCGTGCACGTATCTTGTTGGCGCGCCTAACGACGAGTCGTGGATCCTAGGGAATCTTAGTGATCCCAATTTCGACTTTGTGTCGGCATGGACCGAGCCAACCACCTACTCCAGTTTTCGATACGGATCGAAGAACGGGCAGTGTCCGGCGCAAAATGCTCTCAGCGAAGGACTCGAGCTTGATCTCGGTCCGATTATGTCGGAGTGCGACTGAACAGCTAAGGGGACATATACAACGTGCCAAATCTCCGGGCTCGATTAGAACATGGGCCGATCGCGAGGTTTGCGGGGGCTTACGACGCCATTAGCACCCTGCTCGCTGAGGATGCTGGATTTGATGCCATCTGGGCCAGTGGCTTGTGCATTGCGACCGCCCTCGGTCTGCCAGATACCGATGTCGTCAGTCACGACGCCTACGCCAACTCAGTTCGGTCGATATGCGCATCGACGTCATTGCCTGTCTTGGCTGACTGCAATACCGGGTTCGGAGGTATCGATTCCATCCCGTACGTAGCACGCAGCCTCGCGCGTACAGGAGTGGCGGGGATGTGCATCGAGGATAAGAAATCGCCTCGCGTCAACAGCCTGGTCTGCACCACCGGACACGCTCTCGAATCGCCCACGGTGTTCGCCGAAAAGCTTCGCGCGGCGACGCTGGGTCGTCAGAACAGCGACATGGCTATCGTTGCCAGACTGGAATCGCTGGTCGCTGGTGAAAGTCTTCAATCCGCGCTAGAACGTGCGCGCTGCTACGCAGAAGCCGGAGCAGACGCCTTGATCATTCACTCGGCATCAGACGATTGCGGTGAGGTCTTCGACTTTGTGGACGAACTGTCCCTCGCGCTGCCGGTGATCGTCATTCCTACGACGTACCCGCAACTGTCCATTCGCGAGGCATCTCAGCGGGGGATAGCCGGCGTAATTTATGCAAATCAGATTTTGCGGGCAGCGGTTCTGGCGATGCGGTCGTTCTTACGAGAATCGCGCGACGCCGACCGACTGGCCGATTGCCGCACCGCACTGTGCTCGATCGATGAGATTCTCGCGCTACAACCGACCGACCCGTTCACATCGACGCAGTTACCCGACCGCGGTGAAAGCGGGCGAGGCCGTGTGAACGTGGTCGACGACCGGATCGCATGAGCAGCGCGGGAGGGCCCCCCCGTTTTCCATTAGAGATGGTGACCGAAGGTCTCGCGCGTGCACTCCTGGCGCAGGGCATTATCGAACGAGATGCCAGAATTGCTGCCGAACACATGGTTGAAGGCACCGCACGTGGCTATCTTGGGCACGGGGTCGAGCGTGTCTTGGACATGCTCGATGGCCTACGCGGTGGAACGATCAACGCCAATCCCAATCGCACGATCGTCCGTGAGGGTGTTGCCTTTTCAGTGATGGACGCCGACCACGGGCTTGGTGCCCCGGCGATGGACGAGGCAGTCGTTCGCGCGCGACGGCACGCCAAGCATTGCGGCATTGGGATGGTCGGCGTCGTCAATGCCGGACATATCGGTGTCCTTGGTCCATGGGCAGAAGCCTTGGCGTCGGATGGTTTGTTCGGAGTTGTGATGAGTTCGACCGAGCCTGCTGCGATCATCCCCGGCGGACGCACAGCACTTCTCGGAACCAATCCTGTCGCGTATGCATTCACCACCTCGGACGGACCTGTTTGTGCAGACTTCGCGACCGTCTCAAGCACTCGCAGCCAACTCCTTGCGCACGCATCTGGCGACCTGCCCTTGGCACCAGGAGTGGCTGTTGACGAACACGGTAAACCCACAGTGGACGCCAGTGCCGCGCTGAGAGGAGGGATCCTCCCCCTGGGCGGCGGGCTGAGGGGGACCTGGATCACGTTGCTCGTCTCGCTGCTCGCTGGGCCGGTAATCGGTGCCCCGGCCAACCATGAGGTGACTGGCACGCGCTGGCTAACTGCGCCACCGGCGAAAGGAGACCTACTCGTCGCCATCGACCTCAGCCGGACTGCCGACCACTCTCAGTTCATGGAATCGACCCACGAGTTGTTCGAAGCGATTTCAGCTGACGTGCCGTCGGTGCGTCGGCCAGGGACAGCGGGAATCAGTCGGCGTTCGGAAGCCTTTCGGGTCGGAATCCCAGTGAGTCACCGCCTTGCCGCGCTACTGACTGGCCTTACCGCTGGTGATTCGCAGGCTTAATCACGCTGCGATTCGACGGATTCTGATGCGGGCAGGCGGACAAATTCAACCTAACGAGACGTGAAGTATGGCGTAAAATACCGGAAGAACTTGGTATGCGCAGAATTCCGCGGCTTTCTCGAAACCCTGAAAGCCGAGGTTAGTCCCACGGCTGACGCTAGATGGCCAACATTGGAATGAGACAACTTGGTGGAGGATGGGCGGCTGCTGCCATTACTTCGCGCCAGCGGTGCGGAACTCGCACTCTCAATCCTGCGCCCCTTATCGGGCGTTGTGGGCGGCCTGAAGCCGGGATTCATCTGTGCGTGAGTCACGTCGATACATCGCGTTGGCGGGTATCGGGCCTCACGCTAAGAATAACCACCTTCCGTTATTTGCTGAAGACGCCACAATTCAGCTCGCAGCCGTCGTCGAGCTTCGCAGCCGAGAGGATGACGCGCGCGCCGCTGTTGCGGGTCATCCCGGGTACACACGCTTCATCTGGTGTCCAGACGAAGCTTCATACAACGAGCAGTTGCCACTAGAGGTCAGTAGTTCGTTAGACCGGCTCGTAGATGCAAATCGACTCGATGGGTTAGTCGTCGCAACACATCCGCGTGCTCACGCTGCCTACCTGCGCTGGGCGGCAAGCCGCGGTGTCGACGTTCTCGTCGATAAGCCCGTGACTGCACACCAACTGGTTGATGACCAATCAGCTCGTGACCTAGAACTCGTCTATGACGACCTCCGGAGCTTGTTTGAGGCTAGTTCGGCATCCGCGGCGGTTATGACGTCGCGACGTGCGCACCGTGGTTATTCCTTCGTTAAGGAATACGCTACGACGTTTGGCACGGAGCATGGGGTGCCGTTGACTTCCATCGAAAGCTCGTTCGCCCACGGATATTGGAACATGCCCGACGAATTCTTCATGCGGGAAAATCACTCCTACCGTGACGGCTACGGTGTGTTACTGCACGCTGGTTACCACGCCATCGATACCGTCTGCTGGCTCCTGGACGCCAATGATGCGCTTGGGTACAACGCGGCCTACGACGAGATGCGAGTCTCAACTCGTCACGTCAATGCGGCGGACTTCTTCTGCCAAGTCAACGAGCAAGCGTACGAACTCGCCTTCGGCCCAACGGATGTCGGTCGTTGGATGACACCTGACGCAATCGCGGCCGCCGCGGGGTTCGGGGCGACCGATGTCTGGTTGTTGTTCCAGCGCCGACGATCAGGACGGACTATCACTACAGGAGCGATTCACGTCGGTGAGTCCGCCGTCTGCATGCGCGCGTCTCGGCAGCTGCCGGCAGACACTTACCGTGGAAACGGGCGCGTGACCCGCGACCGCATCACTCTGCAGTTTGGACACCTGCTCGCGATCGAGGCTCGGTCGCGTCGGGGTTTTGGTACGTCAGCGGACGCAGAGGACGGCGTCTTTAGCGTCGATATCATGAGAAATAGCTCCCTGCTCGGAGGAAATGCCGTGGAGCAACACGTGTTTACGGCGCGTGACACAGGGTCCCTCTGCGCCGATGGGCGGCGCGAGATCTTTCGACGCTGGATTGCGCGGCTTGAGACGGGTTCTGAACTTGGCTCACACAGTGATGCGATAAAGCTTCTGTCGGCGGCGGAAAGAAGCATAATCAGGGACCGTTCGGGTCTTCCGGCCGAGGTTCAGGTGCACGTCGATACCGTCACCAATGGCTGACGGCTCACCAGCCGTGGATCAGTTTCTTCGGCGCATTAGATCGCAAACGGCACGATGTGGCCCAAAGCGGTTGGCCCAGTGGACAAACGTGTGGCAGCGCAATTGGCGGCCAGCCGCGTTCTCACGGTTGCATCGTCTTCAGCCGCCCTGACATAACGTCTCGGGTTGCCTCAAGGACTCGGTCTCGTAGGTCGGCGGGAGACGCATCCGCGTCGACGAGAACGACCGGCGCATAGTCCGGTGAGGTGGCCAGGCTTTGCATCTTATCGCGACACTGCTGCAAATATTGCAGGCCTGCGCCTATGCCCTGGTCGCCGCGCTTATCGATGCGCTGTTGCGCGATTTCTGGCGGTAAATCGAGAATCAGATGGAGATCTGGGGTCGGGGCTGATTTCAGAAGCGGAAGCCATGGCGCCATGTCAATGCCCAGTGTGAGCTGAATTGCATGGTGGTCCAGCGTCCACCGATCGGTGACGACCCACGTTCCGGCGGCTATTGCCGGTGCGATCACTGCGGACACGTTGTGCAAAAGCACCAGCGCAAAGTATCCGGCGATCCAGGATTCTCTGGATGGCTTCGCAGCGCTCGGGAAGTTGATTCCTTTCAGCAACGTAAAAGGGGAAAACTGCGGCGATTTCAGCGCCGCTACCGCCTCCACAGATGCGCCTGAGGACCGCAACGACTGCGCGAAGGCACTGACCAATGTGCTCTTGCCGCTGCCGTCGATGCCGCTCACAGCGATGAGGCCGCCGAGTGCCGTACTGTGTGCGGAACTCATGTGGCGTCCTCCCGGCATCCGCAACGATGGCTTTTGAAAATATACTGCCAGCCCGCAACGGGATACAGAGATTGAACTTCGCGGTCGCTGCGAGTCGTCTACGCGAAAGAGGGTGTGCGCTAGCCAGATTTAGCTGGCGACCTCGACCATCTCGTCGCCGCACTTGCAGATGTAGGCGTGGTCGCCTTCGCAGTGGCAGGCGACCTCGATGCGAACCCGGCAACCGCAGCCGTCGTGACCACAGCTCAACAGGGTTCCTGCTTCGTTAGACATCTTCTCCACCTCTCGGGTTGGGGTCGGACATTCCCAATGTATACCCCTGGGGGGTATACGGCAAGGACGATTAATCCGGTGGCGGCTGCCGCCGAAGCCGGGCTACTTTTGACGGATGAGCCAAAACCCCAGCCCCGCCGACGTTGACGAATTCCTGGACGACACCGTGCTGGTCGACGATCCCGTGCTGACCGCCACCCTCGCGGACAGCGACGCGGCGGGCCTGCCGAAGATCGCCGTCTCGTCGCAGCAAGGCAAGTTCCTGAGCCTGCTGGCCGCCGCGATTGGGGCCCGTCGCATCCTGGAGATCGGCACGCTCGGCGGCTTCAGCACGATCTGGCTGGCCCGCGGCGCCGGCCCCGACGGTCACGTCACGACGCTGGAGTACGAGCCCAAGCACGCCGAGGTCGCGCGCGCAAACCTAGACCGCGCCGGCTTGAGCGACCGGGTCGAGGTGCTGGTCGGTGCGGCCCTGGACAGCCTGCCGAGCGTCAAAGGACCCTTCGACTTGGTGTTCATCGACGCCGACAAAGAGAACAACCCCAGCTATCTGGAATGGGCCGTCAAGCTCACTCATTCTGGCTCAATGATCGTGGTGGACAACGTGATTCGCGAGGGCGCGATCCTGTCGCCGGGCGACGACGCCGTGCTGGTCGGGACGCGCAAGGTGCTCGAGTTGATGGGTGAGCACCCGCAGCTCGACACCGCGGTGTTGCAGGTGGTGGGCGCCAAACACTGGGACGGTCTGGCGTTCGCGCTAGTGAAGTGACCGCTCAGCGACGACGCCGAAGCTCTGGCCACCAGCTGTTCTCGCCCAGCAGCGTCGCCAGCGCGGGGACGGTCAGGGTTCGGACGACGAAAGTGTCCAGCAGAAGACCGCATCCGATGATGAGTCCGGCTTGGACCATGATGTCGACTGATCCGATCGTCAGCCCGAACATGCTCGCGGCGAAGATGAGGCCGGCTGACGTGATCACCGATCCGGTGCTGGCAACGGTGCGCAGGACGCCGACCCGCGTGTTGGATGTCGATTCCTCGCGAAGACGCGAGATGACCAGCATGTTGTAGTCGGCACCAACCGCCACCAGCAAGATGAAAGCCAAAAGTGGTACTGGCCAAGCGATTTCATGGCCGAGCCCGAATTGGAACACCAGCACCCCGATGCCCAACGCCGCAAGATAGTTCAACACGACCGTGCTGAGTAGATACAGCGGTGCGACCACGGCGCGCAGTAGCAGAATCAACACGATCCCCACGATCAACAACGTGGCGACGGCGATACGCGTGAAGTCAGCCGAAAGTAGATGCTGCAGGTCTTTCAGCGGCGCCAGCGGTGTGAATACCGGGAGCCGCGGTGACTGAAAACGGATGAGCGCGCCGGCGTCGAAATACCCCAGCACCGCCAGCCAGCGGCCGCCGGCGTTCAATGCGGCGGGCAACGCTTTGGCGGTTCCGTCGCTGCGGCACCACCGCCGTGTGGCGGCATTGGGGATCACGCGATGCCGAAGCGGCCAGCTGAGTCCGAAAAGTGTGGTCTCCATGGTCATTTCGGCGTCGAGGATTCGTCGCTGATAGTCCGGATGCGCATTGGCCTCACGCGTCATGAGGAACCGCGTTTCGGCGACGACGCCGTCGGCTCCGATGTCCAGCGCCCGGCGAGTGTCGGCTCCAGCGGCGATGCCGCCGGCGACGAAGACGGGCCGTCGGTCGGCCACCGCTCGCACGCGTGGCAAAAACTCAAGTGCGGGCACGGTTCCGACCAAATGGCCCCCCGCCTCTCGTCCCTGGGCGATCAAACCGTCAGCGCCCCAACCGATTGCCTGCCGCGCTTGAGCTTCGGTACCGACCATCACAAAGACGAAGATTCCGGCAGCGCGCAGATGCTCGACGACGCCGCGGTCGCCGCCGAAGGCCACCACCACAACCTCGACGCGCTCGTCGACGCAGACCGCGATGTGGCTGCGACGGGCGAAGTGCATCAACAGGTTCACCGCGACAGCGCGGCCCGGGGCCTCGTCGCGAACGTGCTTGATCGCCTCTCGCAACTGACCGGGACCCGCCAATCCCAGGGTGCCCAGGCCGCCCGCTTTCGCCACCGCTGCGGCCAGCGGCCCGCCGGCCAGACCGCCACCCATGCCGGCCTGAGCGACCGGGACGTCGATGCGAAGTCGATCCGCGATGTCCACGACTGCGGCCGTGCGTCAGCCGCAGATCGCCCCGTTGGCCGCCGAGCCGACCAGCTTGACGTACTTGGCCAGCACACCGGAGGTGTAGCGCGGCGGTAACGGGGTGAAACCCTCACGACGCGAAGCGAATTCGTCGGCGTCGACCAATACGTCGAGGGTGCCATTGGCGACGTCGAGCCGGATCCGGTCGCCGTCGCGCAGGAACGCGATCGGTCCGCCGTCGGCCGCCTCGGGGGCGATGTGCCCGACGCACAAGCCGGTGGTGCCGCCGGAGAACCGGCCGTCGGTCAACAGCAGCACGTCCTTGCCGAGGCCGGCGCCCTTGATCGCGCCGGTGATCGCCAGCATTTCGCGCATGCCCGGGCCGCCCTTGGGGCCTTCGTAGCGGATGACCACCGCGTCTCCGTGGGTGATCGTGCCGTCTTCCAGGGCGTCCAGCGCTGCTCGCTCACGCTCGAAAACCCTTGCGGTGCCTTCGAATACATCGGAGTCGAAGCCGGCCGACTTGACCACCGCGCCCTCGGGTGCCAGCGACCCGTGCAGGATGGTGATCCCGCCGGTGGGGTGGATCGGGTTGTCCAGCGCGCGCAGCACCTTGCCGTCCGGGTCCGGAGGGGCGAGGTGCGCGAGGTTCTCGGCCATCGTCTGACCCGTCACGGTCAGGCAATCCCCATGCAGCAGACCGGCATCCAGTAGCGCCTTCATCACCACGGGCACACCGCCGATGTGATCGACGTCGAACATCACGTGCTTGCCGAACGGCTTGACGTCGGCCAGGTGCGGCACCTTGGCGCCGATGCGGCTGAAGTCGGCGAGTGACAACTTCACGTCGGCCTCATGGGCGATGGCCAGCAGGTGCAGCACCGCGTTGGTCGAGCCGCCGAACGCCATCACGACCGCGATGGCGTTCTCGAAGGCCTCCTTGGTCAAGATGTCGCGGGCGGTGATGCCGCGGCGCAACAGGTTGATCACCGCCTCACCACTGCGGCGCGCATACCCGTCGCGTCGGCGGTCCGTGGCCGGGGGAGCGGCGCTGCCCGGCAGCGACATGCCGAGCGCCTCGGCGGCACTGGCCATGGTGTTGGCGGTGAACATGCCGCCGCAGGCGCCCTCACCGGGACAGATGGCCCGCTCGATCGCGTCGACGTCCTCGCGCGGCATCAGGCCGCGGGCGCAGGCGCCGACCGCTTCGAAGGCGTCGATGATCGTCACGTCGCGCTCGGTGCCGTCGGACAACTTGGCGCGACCCGGCAGGATCGAGCCTGCGTAAAGGAAGACGGCGGCCAGGTCGAGCCGCGCTGCGGCCATCAGCATTCCGGGCAGCGACTTGTCGCAGCCGGCCAGCAGCACCGAGCCGTCCAGTCGCTCGGCCATCATCACGGTCTCGACGCTGTCGGCGATGATCTCGCGCGACACCAGCGAGAAATGCATGCCCTCGTGGCCCATCGAGATGCCGTCGGACACCGAGATCGTGCCGAACTCAAGGGGATAGCCCCCGGCGGCGAACACGCCTTCCTTGACGGCCTTGGCCAGCCGGTCCAGCGACAGGTTGCACGGCGTGATCTCGTTCCACGACGAGGCCACCCCGATCTGCGGCTTGGCGAAGTCGTCGTCGTCCATGCCTACCGCCCGCAGCATCCCGCGCGACGCGGCCTTTTCCAGGCCGTCGGTGACCTCGCGACTGCGAGGTTTGATGTCGATCGAGCTGTTGTCCGCCATGGCGTAAGTATTGCGCGCCGTTGCAGGTCGGCCAAAATCATTAAATACCCCCTCGGGGTATATGCGCCGACAGGCTAAAATGTGCGTTTACCAGGGTGGCGTGGCGCGCAGCTGGCCTGATCGTTGACAATGGTGACAACACCGGCGCCGTCGCGATGGCCCGAGCACGATCTTCACGACCAGAATGTTGGAGGGGCAGATGGCACCCACACACGGCTATTCGTCGCAGAAAGACAACTACGCCAAGCGTTTACGGCGTATCGAGGGCCAGGTGCGTGGCATCGCCAAGATGATCGAAGACGACAAGTACTGCATCGACGTCCTCACCCAGATCAGCGCGGCCAACAACGCACTGCAGTCGGTGGCACTGAATCTGCTCGACGAGCATCTCGGACACTGCGTCACCCACGCGGTGGCCCAGGGTGGCACCGAGGCCGAGCAGAAGCTCGCCGAGGCGTCGGCGGCCATCGCGCGCCTCGTCCGGTCCTGATCTTTGACGGAATGCTTGCCACGCGTGGTTGAGTAATGGCCGTGGTGCCTGCTCGTACCGCCGAAGGGCGAACCGCTACCAGCGGGCCCTGGACTCCGAAAATTGCCCTGCAGCTGGCTGTGCTGGCCGCGGCGGCCTTTACCTATGTCACCGCCGAGCTGCTGCCGGTCGGCGCGCTGCCCGCGATCGCGCGCGACCTGCACGTCAGCATTCCGATGGTCGGCACGCTACTGGCCTGGTACGCGCTGGTCGCCGCCGTCACGACGATCCCGATGGTGCGCTGGACCGCGCACTGGCCGCGCCGCCGTGCGCTGCTGCTTTCGCTGATGTGCCTGACCGCGTCGCAGCTGATCTCCGCGCTGGCGCCCAACTTCGTCGTCTTGGTCTGCGGTCGGGCCCTGTCGGCTGTCACCCACGGCCTGATGCTCTCGGTGATCGCGCCGATCGCCACTCGGCTGGTCCCGTCGAGTCATTCCGGACGCGCGACCACGTCGATCTATGTCGGCATCAGCTTGGCGGTCGTGGTCGGCAGCCCCGTGACGGCCGCGATGAGCCTGGCGTGGAACTGGCGGGTCGCCGTCGCGGCGATAACCGCATTGGCCGCCGCGGTGACGCTGGCCGCCTGGGCCGTCCTGCCGCCGATGACACTGCGTGACGACCAGCTGGCGTCGGTCGGCCGCGGCGCTCGGCATCACCGAAACCGGCGGCTGGTGATCGTGAGCCTGCTCACCATGATCGCGGTCACCGGCCACTACATCTCGTTCACCTTCATGGCGGTGATCATCCGCGACGTCGTCGGTATTCGCGGACCGGATATCGCCTGGTTGTTGTCCATCTATGGCATCGCCGGCCTGCTGGCGATGCCACTGGTGGCCCGGCCGCTAGATCACCACCCGCGGGTCGCGGCGATCAGTTGCATGGTCGGTCTGTACGTGACGCAGCTCGTGTTGACCATGTTGACCTTCCACCGGCTGCCCGCGTTGGCGACGGCCCTGGTCGGCGTCGTCACCATCGCGTTGTGGGGCGCCTTCGCCAACGCCGTGTCGCCGATGCTGCAGGCTGCGGCGATGCGAGCCGGCGCCGACGATCCCGACGGCGCGTCCGGCCTGTATATGGCGGCTTTCCAAGGGGGCATCATGGCCGGCTCGTTCGCCGGCGGCCTTTTTTACGAGCACGGTGTGCTGGCGATGTTCGCCGCGTCGGCGGCTCTTATCGGCATCGGAGCGGCCGGAATGACGTTCGTGAGGCACCTGTTCGACGGGCCTGTGACAAACCAGCGCTAGTTGGCAGAAACCCCAGGTCGAGGGCCTGCGTGAAACCCTCGGCCCTACTTAACGGTGATCGCTGGATTAATAGTCGGGCGCCGCGCTGCGGCATACTGGCGTCTGATCCGTGACTTGGAGGGAATCAAATGTCGCGCTTGCCCAAGGGTCCTCTGGCCGCAGCATGCGGCGCAGTGGGGGTGGTTGCTGCGCTGATGATGGGAAGCGGCCTGGCGCTCGCCGACCCGGAGCCACCGCCGCCGCCCGCACCCGGAGTGGATGCCCCTGCACCGCCGCCGCCCGGCGACCCGGCACCGCTGCCGCCCCCGCCCGCCGACCCGCTGGCAGGCCCGCCGCCCGTGCCCGCGCCACCGGCTCCCGGTGCGCCCGCGCCCGGTGACCCGGCCGCCACTGTTCCGGGGGCAACCGTTCCCGGGGCAACGGTTCCGGGGGCGACCCCGGCCGCCGCGCCGTCCGGCCCGGTGGTGGGACAGAACCCGGAGCCGTTCACCGGCCCGCCGCCGTTCGTCCCGCCGACCTTCAACCCGGTGAACGGCTCAACCGTCGGCGTGGCCGAACCGATCATCATCAACTTCGCCCGGCCGATCGCCGACCAGCACATGGCCGAGCAGGCCATTCACGTGTCGTCGACGCCGCCGGTGTCCGGCAAGTTCTACTGGCTGACCCCCAGCCAGGTGCGCTGGCGTCCGCTCAGCTTCTGGCCCGCCCACACCGCGGTGCACGTCGACGCGGCCGGCACCCAGAACAACTTCGTGACCGGTGACGCGCTGCAGGCCACCGCCGACGATGCGACGCACCAGTTGATCATCACGCGCAACGGCACCGTCGAGCAGACCTTCCCGATGTCGATGGGCATGGCTGCCGGCGGACACCAGACGCCGAACGGCACGTACTACGTGCTCGACAAGAAGGCCAAGGTCGTGATGGATTCGTCGACCTACGGTGTTCCGGTCAACTCGACCTACGGCTACAAGGTGGACGTCACGGACGCCGTGCAGTTCGACAACAGCGGCGACTTCGTGCATAGCGCGCCGTGGTCGGTGGCCGACCAGGGCAAGCGCGATGTCAGCCACGGCTGCATCAACATCAGCCCGACGAACGCGAAGTGGTTCTTCGCCAACTTTGGTGCTGGCGACCCGATCGTCGTGAAGAACTCCGTCGGCACCTACAGCAAGAACGACGGCTCCAACGACTGGCAGCTCTAACTAGCTTTTCGCGGCTGTTCTAGTTCCAAATGCGAACGCGCCGCGCAGGATCGAGGTACAGCTCGTCGTCCTCGGTGACGCCGAACGCCTCGTGGAACAGATCGAGGTTGCGGATCACGCCGTTGCAGCGGAACTCCGGCGGTGAATGCGGGTCGATGGCCAGCCGCCGAATCGCCTCGGCCTCACGGGATTTGGTGCGCCACACCTGCGCCCAGCCGTAGAACACCCGCTGTACGCCGGTCAACCCGTCGATCACCGGCGCTTCCGCGCCCTTGAGCGACAGCTGGTAGGCGAGCAGCGCGATCGACAACCCGCCGAGGTCGCCGATGTTCTCGCCGACGGTGAACGCACCGTTGACGTGATACGAGGCGTCCAGGCCCCGCGGCGTGAAGACCTCGTACTGGTCGATCAAAGCCTTTGTCCGCAGCCCGAATTCGGCCCGGTCGTCGTCGGTCCACCAGTCGACCAGGTTGCCGTCGCCGTCGTACTTGGCGCCCTGGTCGTCGAAGCCGTGGCCGATCTCATGGCCGATCACCGCGCCGATGCCGCCGTAATTCGCGGCGTCGTCGGCCTCGGCGTCGAAGAATGGGGGCTGCAAAATCGCTGCGGGGAACACGATCTCGTTCATCCCCGGGTTGTAGTACGCGTTGACGGTCTGCGGCGTCATGAACCACTCGTCGCGGTCGACCGGCCCGCCCAGCTTGGCCAGGTCGCGGTCGTACTCCACCGCATAGCCACGCTGGTAGTTGCCGTACAGGTCGTCGCGGGCAATGACCAACGCGGAGTAGTCGCGCCACTTCGCCGGATAGCCGATCTTCGGGGTGAACTTGTCCAGCTTCTCCAGTGCCCGCTTCCGGGTCTCCGGCGTCATCCACTCCAGGTCGGTGATGCTGACGCGGTAGGCCTCGCGCAGGTTGGCAACCAGCTCGTCCATCCGGGCCTTGGCGTCCGGCGGGAAATGCCGTTCGACGTAAAGCCGGCCGACAGCGTCGCCCATCAGGCCCTCGACCAGCGCGACGCCGCGCTTCCACCGGTCGCGCAGCTGCTCGGTGCCCGACAGCGTGCGCCCGTAGAACGCGAAGTTCTCGTCGACCAGGTCGTCGGTCAGCATCGACGCCCGACCGCTGATCACGCGCCAGCGCAGCCAGCGCCGCCAGTCCTCGATGTCCTCGCTCTCCCACAGCGACGCGAACGCAATCAGGGCGTCGGGCTGGCGCACGACCACTTCCGCGGCTTGCCCGCCGGAAGCGCCCAGAGCGTGGAACCACATTGGCCAGTCGAAACCGGTTGCCTTGGAACGTAATTCGTCGAAGGTGAACAGGTTGTAGGTCAGGTCGGCGTCGCGGCGCTTCACCACGTCCCAGTGGGCGGCGGCGATCTTGGTCTCCAGCGCGACGATCTGCACGGCGGTCGCCGCCCAGTCGCCGTCGTGCTCGCCGTAGACCAGCGCGAACATCCGCGCGATGTGCTTCGGGTACTCGGCGAGGATCGCCGCATGCTGCGGATCGCGGTAGTAGGACTCGTCGGGCAGCCCGAGCCCGGACTGGTTCAGGTGAATGAGGTAGCGGGTGGAGTCCTTGGAGTCGGTGTCGACGTAGAGGCCGGTGCCGCCGCCGATGCCGGTGCGCTGCAGCTCGCCGAGCTCGGCCGCCAGCTCGGTCTTCGTCAGCGCGGCGTCGACGCCGGCGAGCTCGTCGAGCAGCGGGCGTACGCCCAGGCGGGCAATGGTGCCGGTGTCCATGAAGCTGGCGTACAGGTCGCCGATGCGCTGGGGGTCGGTGCCGTCGGCGCCCTTTGACGCGGCGGCCTCGGTGATGAGGTCGCGGACCTGCTCCTCGGCGCGGTCGGCCAGCGACCGGAACGCCCCGTCGGTGGCCCGGTCGGCCGGGATCGCGTGGTCCGCCAGCCAGCGACCGTTGACGTGACCGAACAGGTCGTCTTGGGGGCGGGCAGCGTCGTCGACATAGCTCAGGTCGAGGCCCGAGCGAATAGCTTCTACCGTCACGCGTCCATTCTTACCGGAGCGCCCGGGTCTGTCCGATTAGCCCGCGAGCGTGACGGCTCAGTCACAGCGGGTGACGACCGTGACTGCGGCGTCACGACGGCACGGCGCAGTCGCCCGGCTAGGCTCACGCTCATGCCCGACGACGAGCAGACCGAGCCCACGGACGACACAGCCGAGCCCGACCAGACGTCGACCGACGACACCAGCGGCCGGATGTTCTCGCCGTATGGCATCGCCTCGGCCGTGCTGGGCGCGCTGTGCGTCGCCGCGATCGCGCTGGGCGTGGTGATCTGGACCGACCACCGCGACGACGCCGACGAGCTCTCCTACCAGACCCGGGCCATGCAGGCCGCCGCCGACTGGACCGGCGTGCTGATCAACATGAACACCGACAACATCAAGCAAAGCCTGCAAAAGCTGCACGACGGCACCGTCGGCGAACTCAACGCCGACTTCGAATCGTCGATCCAGCCGTATCAACAGGTGGTCGAGCGGCTGCAGTCACGCAGTCGCGGCGAGGTCGAGGCCGTCGCCTTCGAAGCCGTGCACCACGACCTGGACGCTCAACCGGGTGGCCCCAAGCCTTCCGCGCCATTGCCGGCCGGTATCGCGCGCCGCAGCGACACCGTCATGGTGGTGGCCACCTCGGTCAGCGAAAACGCCGGCGGCAAGCCGACGACCGTGCACTGGAATCTGCGGCTCGGGGTGTCCGACGTCGACGGCAAGCTGATGATCTCGCGGGTGGAGTCCATCCGATGAGAAACGCTTGGCGGGTACTGGCTTTCGACATCGCGGCGCCGCTAGCCGCGATCGCCGCGCTACTGGCGATCGGGTACGTGCTGACCTGGCCGGCGTGGTGGGTGTCGCTGTGTTCGGTGCTGATTCTGCTCATCGTCGAGGCCGTGGGGGTGAATGTCTATCTGCTGCGCCGTGATTCGGTCACGGTCGGCACCGACGACGACGCGCCCGGCCTGCGCCTCGCGGTGGTCGCCTTGACGACCGCGGCCGTCGTCGCGGCGGTGGTCACCGGATATCGGCACTGGGCGACGCCGGACCACAACCTCAAAGTCGACTCGGCGGAGGTGGTCCGCATCGCCGTCGACGTGTCCCAGGCGACCGCGACCTTCTCGCCGTCCGAGCCGATGGCAGCCATCGACAAAGCGGCCGCGATGATGGTGCCCGAGCAGGGCGCTACGTTCAAGGAGCAATTCGGCAAGGTCACAACGGATTTGGCGCACCGCAACATCACCGCGACCGCGGCGACGATGTCTGCCGGCGTCGAGGCGATCGGACCCACCGCGGCCGCCGTCGCGGTGGTCATGCGCGCCACCCAGAACGAGCCGGGCCAGCCGCCCGACAACGCGGTGCTGGCACTACGGGTGACGCTGACCAAGCAGGGCGGTCACTGGCTGGTGCTCGGCGTCTCGCCGCTCAACCCGCGCTAGCGAAGCCGGGCGTGCTCGACCATCAGGCAACGGTCCATGACCACCTGCAGGCCGGCCGCTTCGGCCTTGCGACCCACCTGGTCGTGCCACAAACCCTCTTGCAGCCACAGGGTTTTCGGGTGCGGTGTCAACGCCAAAACATCGTCCAGTACCGACGGCAGATCGTCGCGGCGGCGGAACACGTCGACCATGTCGGGGATCACCGGCAGGTCGGCCAAGCGCGAAAACACCTGTGCGCCATCGATTTCGGTGATCATCGGGTTGACCGGAAAGACTTGGAACTGGCCGGTTCTGACGAGATAGGTGTAGATCTCGTTGCTGGGCCGAGTCGGTTTGTCCGACGCGCCGACGACGGCGATGGTCCGCGTCTCGGCCAGGATCTGCCGCAGGGTCTGATCGTCGGGGTTGGCCATCAGTGGCGGCGCGGTGGCCGCTGCGGGGCCGGCTGCGGCGGCGGTTCGTGGGAACGGGCCTTGGCGAAACGATCCGATAGCCGGCGCATCCGGATCATCAGCGACGCCGACGGGCTGGTGCTCGCCTCCAGGTAGGAGCGGAGTTCGTCGTCGGGCACACCGATTCGGGACGCGAACTCGGGCAGCTTGAGGCCGGACCGTTCGATCAGGACCCGCACATGGCGCGACACCTCGTTGCGCTCGTTGGCCTCGAGGTGGGCGCGGGCGCGGTCAAGGACCTCGGCGAGGGCCTTGGAGATGCCGTAGGGGTGCGAGCTTTCCAGCACCTCTTCGACCTGCCGCGCGGTGCGACCGTAGGGGTCACGCTTGATCGCCACCGCGATCTGCTTCCAGGTGGCGATGTCGCCACCTTCCAGCGCCTGACGGATCGCTGAGGTCGGCCAGAATTCGACGGGCCGGTCGCCGTTGCGGGGGCGGGCCGGCGGCCGGTGCGGCGCCTGACCATGGCGTCGGTCCGCTGCCAACGTCACCTCGCCTCCTCCAACATCGCCACCGCTACGGCCAGGCAGCGTTGCCTGACACTTTCCCAGTCTGCCTTCGTATCGGACTCGGGCCAACCATCGTTATCAACATCCGACGGATGAGGGTCAGCGAGGCGACGAACCAACTGGCTAGCGATCCATTGCCGCCGAGATGATTGACCAGAGTAATACCTGTCCATCCCGGCCAGCACGACCGCGGCATTCTCGGCGTCCATCGTGTCCACCAGCTCAGCAAAGTCGGCGTAGTCCCGGCTGCTGTTCCGGCTCATGATCAGGTAACCCTTGAGCCGCAGCGTCTCGGCGCCGGTCGGGATCTGCAGCCGGTCGCCGGTCGGCAACTGGACATGCGTGGTTTCCACCGGGCTGCGCCGCTCGAACCGCGGCTGCTCGGCTTCATCGTCTGCGGCCTGCGCCGCGAGGGCATCCAACGCGACCGCGAGCCGTCCCCGCCACAGCGTGACGGGGTGAACGGGTCGTATCGCGCGCGGCGCCGCCCGGCCGGCGCTGCCGCGGTGCGACAGGTTGCCCACGAACTTGCGGGCCGCCGACTGGGTGCCGTTGTTGCCGTTCGGCGTTCCGATCACCGCCAGCTGGCGGGTGGCGGCGCTGGCGACGTAGGTGCTGTCCTTGAGCTTCGCTGGCTCGCCCTGCCCGCAGCCGATGAAGGCCAGCGGATCGGCGACGGTGATCGCGTCGGGCGCCATGTTCTTCAGCCGGGCCGCGGACTTGAGCACGATTCGCAGGTCGGCGCTCGGCACTGCGGGCGCTGAGATGTTGTCCGGGATCATCAGTACATCGCCGAGATCGACTGCGGGCAAAGGCTTTTCGAAGTCGACCGAGGGCAGGATGCGTTCGAGCCAGGCGGGCAGCCACCAGTTCCACTCGGCGAACACCGCCATCAGCGCGGGCACCAGCACCAGTCGCACCACGGTGGCGTCGACCGCGATCGCCACCGCGCAGGCCACCCCGATCTCGGCCACCAGAGGCATACCGGCGAACGCGAAGCCGATGAACACCGCGATCATGATCAGCGCCGCGCTGGTGATGGTTCGCGCGCTGGTGCTCACGCCGTAGGCCACCGCGTCGTGTGTGTTGCCGGTCTGCAGGAAGCGTTCCCGGATGCGGGTCAACAGGAAGATCTCGTAGTCCATCGACAGACCGAACGTCATCGCCAGCACCAGCGGCGGGACCGTGCTGTCGATCGAGGTGATCGGCGCAAAGCCGAGCTTTTCCAGCCAGCCCCACTGGAAGACGACCACCAGGCTGCCGTAGGCCGCGGCCACCGACAGCATCGTCATCACCACGCCCTTGAGGGCCAGGAACACCGACTGGATCGACAGCAGCAGCATCACGAACGCGATCGCCGCGACGAAGACCAGCACCAGCCATTGGGTCTTGGAGACCTCGTCGTCGAAGTCTTTGATCAGCGCGGTCGGTCCGCCGACACTGACCTCTGCGGTGCCGGTCGCGGCCTGGGGCAGATGGTCGCGCATCCAGGTGATGGTCCGGCGGGCGCCGAGATCTTCGGGGTCCACCGACAGCATCGCGGTAAGCATCGCGCTGCTGTTGTTGTCGGCGAATACCGGCGGGGCCACCGAGAGGATGTTGGGCGACTTGGCGATCTGGTCGCGGATCGCGGCCAGGGTCTGGGTGTGTGTGGCCGACGACGCGTCGCCGTCGGGGAAGCTCACCAGCACCTGCACCGGGCCCAGCGCTCCGGGACCCAGCGCCTCGGAGGCCGCGGACACCCCGGCGCGGATCTCGTGTGAGGAGTTGAACTGGCGAAGCAGGCTGTTGCCCAACACCATTGACAGCGCCGGTATCGCCATTGCCAGCAGCACGGCGGCCGCCGCCGACGCCGACGCCCACGGTCGGTGCATCACCCCGCCGATCCAGTGCGTCCAGAACCGCGACTGCGTGGTCTCGGCGCGACGCGACCAGTGCAGCGCCGCCGAGCGCTTGGCGGCCGAGCGGCCGAACGTCGTCAGCACCGCCGGGGTCATGGTCGTCGACGTCAGCATGGCGACGGCCACCGCGAGGATCGCGCCGGTGGCCATCGACGTCAGCGCCGGAGTATTGATCAGGTAGATGCCGGTCAGCGACGCCACCACGGTCATCCCCGACAGCGCGACGGCCAACCCCGAGGTCGCCATCGCCGCGTCGATCGCCTCCTGCGGCTGGCGTCCGGCGCGCAGTTCCTCGCGGAACCGCATCAGGATGAACAGCGAATAGTCGACGGCCAGCGCGATGCCGAACATCGACACCGTCGACGTCACGAACACCGACATCACGGTGTACGCCGACAGCAGGTAGACCAGGCCCATCGTGATGATCACGGTGATGACGCCCAGCGCCAGCGGGATCGCGGCGGCGGCCAGCGAACCGAACACCGCCAGCAAGACAATCAGGATGATCGGAAGGTTCCACTGCTCGGCTTTGGCGATGTCGTGTTTGGTGTTGGCGGCGGCGGCCGTGCTGAGCGCACCCTGGCCGATCACGTACAGCCTGACTCGGCCGTTCTGCATCTGGCCGGGCCGTTCGCCTTGGACGCCGACCTTGACCCGCAGCTTCTTGGCGGCGTCGCTGGCGCTGTTGTTGGTGGTGCCGTTCAACCGCAGCGACACCACATACGGCCGGTCGGGCTGTGGCGACTGCTGGGTCGGGTTGGGCACCACCACCACGTCGGGCTGCTGCTTGGCGACCTGCTGCAGGAATCCGGCGGCGGCGTTCATGTCCTCGTAGCTGGCGTCCGCGCGCGGGGCCGCAACCAGTGCCAACGGCGACGTGCCCTGGTCGGGGTAGTGCGCCTCGAGCGCGTCGTGCACTTGCAGCGACTGGGATCCGGGCACCTCGAAGCCGCCACCGGTGAGGTGACCCGACTGGGTCAGCACCAGGTAGAGGGCGGGGACCAGCGCCAGCAACCAGCCAGTGAAGACCAGCCAGCGACACCTGCGCAGGCTGCTGCTCAAGCGCATCATGAAGTGCTGGATTTCGGTCTCCCCGCATTCGTTGTCTCGCGCCGACCCGCTGCGCCCGGCTTCGCCGCGCTTGCGATCGCCGACGAGGCGTTGCGTGCCCGCGAGCCTACCCCAGCCAACTGTTTGCCGAGACGGCTTCCGGCTCGCTGAGCTGCAACAACTCCGTAACGGCGTCGATTCCCGCACAGGATTTCCATAGGTGTGACGAGATCCCCGCCCGCGAAGTGGCGACGCCGTCGAATTCGATGGCAGGATGACGACAAGTGCCGGCCTTGGGCCGGCAGTTGTCTGCGGGGCGACGGTCTCCTCGCGAGCGACGAGGAGCTACGAATGACGTCCCTGACTGCGAACGCCGCGACCCTGCGCCGTCGACTGATCGGCGTCCTTGCCGCGACCGGTCTAGGCGGCACCGCCGCCGTTGTCTTGCTGTCAGCGCCGTCGGCCGTCGGTGCGTCCGACCCGTGTGCGGCCAGCGAGATGGCGCGCACGATCAGCAACGTGGCGCGGTCCGCGGGTGACTACCTCGACGGGCACCCGGAGACCAACCAGGCGATGACGTCGGTCATGCAGCAGCCGGCCGGCCCGCAATCGGTCAACTCGCTGAAGGGTTACTTCGACGCAAACCCCAAGGCGGCCAGCGACTTACAGACCATCGCGTCGCCGCTGGCGGGACTGTCCAGCCGGTGCAAGATGCCGATCAGCCTGCCGCAGGTGCTCGGGTTCATGCAGTCGGCGCAGGGCGCGATCCCGGGCGGCGTGCCCGGTGGGTTGCCCGGTGCCGCGCAGGCAGTCTCGGGCACCCAGAACGCGGTGCCGGGCGGTGCCGGCGCCTTCAGCGCGTTCAAGTAAGCCCGTCGACCGCGGCGCGGTCGAGGTGGTTCTCGCTGCGGAACATGAAGAAGAACACCACCCAGCCGATCGCGGCCAGCATCAGCCAGCTGATCAGCCGGTAGATCAGCATTGTCGAGACCGCGCTCGGCAGCGACATCCCGCTCGACACCAGGCTCGGCACCAGAACCGCCTCGACCATCAGTAATCCGCCCGGCATCAACGGGATCGTCCCGACCGCGCGCGCCGCGGCGCAGGCAACTGTCAACCCACCCAGCGATACATGCGACGCGCCCGCCGCGTAGGCGGCGAAAGTCAGGCAGGCGACGTCGGCGAACCGGTTGATCACCGACCAACTGAACGCGGCCGCCAGGTCCCGGCGGCTCAGGCTGACCGATTCCAGTTGGCAGAGCATCTCGCGCCATTTGGCCAACCCGACGTCGGACGGCTTGCCGCGCAACGCGTTGAACCGCGCCAGCACCCGGCAGCCGATGCCCTCGATCAACTCGGGTCGTGACGCCACCGCCTGGGCCAGCAGCAGCAGCGCGACGAAGCCGCCCAACGTGAACAGCAACGAGAACGGGTTGTTTCGAGCGCCGAGGAAGAACGCGCCGCCCAGCCCGAGCAGCGCCAGCCCGACCGCCTGCAGCACTCCCGACATCACCAGCTGCCAGGACGCCACCAACGTCGACGCGCCCCAAAGTCGTTGCTGCCGAAGCAAAAACGTCGCCGCGATCACCGGGCCGCCGGGCAGCGTCGTGCTCACCGAGTTGGCCGCGTAGTAGGCGGCCTCGGATCGCAGCTTGTGTACGGGCACCCCCGCCGAGGCCAGCAGCGTTCGCTGCACCTCGGCGAAGCTGTGCATCAACACGATCGCGGCACCGGCCGAGGCCAGCAGCCACCACCAGTTGGCGGAGTACAGACTGCGCGCGGCTTTGGCTAGCTGATCCCACGCCAGCGCCACCTCGACGGCCAGCACGATCGCCACCACGGCCAGCGTCACCCACCGCAGCCACCAATACCTGCCGCGGGCACGCTCGGGAACCTGGCCATCGACGTTCTTGGCCGGTGCGTCGTGCGACACGGGGTCAGCGTAGCTCCGTAAGTCGCGTCCGGATCGCTGCATGACGCCGGTGTCCGCACCTGGCTTCGTTTGCCGGGCTCTGCGTCGTCGCCCGGCTACGCTGGCCGGTATGCCATCGAAGGCCTCGGCCGATTACGCCGATTCGGTAGAACCGATCGTCCGCAAGACCGCAGCCTGGGCCTGGCGGCTGTTGGTGATCCTGGTCGCCGTCGTGGTGCTGCTCTGGATCGTCAAGCGGCTCGAAGTCATCGTCGTCCCGCTGCTGCTCGCGCTGATGCTGAGCGCGTTGCTGGTTCCGCTCGTCGACGGGCTGGACCGCCGCGGCGCGCCCCGCGGTGGCGCGGTGGCGCTGGTGATGCTGAGCGGCTTCGCGATCCTGGGCGGAATTCTGAGCTTCGTGGTCAGCCAATTCATCGTCGGCGTACCGGATTTGGTGAACCAGGTCACCCGCAGCATCGACACCACCAAGAGGTGGCTGATCGAAGGGCCGCTACATCTGAGCCGCCAGCAGATCGACCACGCCGGCAACTCGGCGGTCCAGGCGCTGCAACACAATCAGGAAAAGCTGACCAGCGGTGCCCTGTCGACCGCGACCGCCATCACCGAAATCATCACCGCCGCACTGCTGATGATGTTCACGTTGATCTTCTTCCTCTATGGCGGTCGCAACATCTGGCATTACGTCACGAAGATGTTCCCGACCGATCATCGGGAACGGGTACGCGCCGCGGGCGGTGCCGGCTTCCGCGCTCTGACCGGCTACGTGCGGGCCACGTTCCTGGTCGCGTTGGTCGACGCGG
>NZ_LZLV01000093.1 GCF_001673405.1 Mycobacterium sp. 1245111.1
CGGCCCACACCGACCGGCGCACCGACAGATGACGTTCTCCACACCGCATCCGGGCCGCGGCCGGTTCTGACCGGTGTAGTGGCCGCGATCCGAGACATCGCCCGCCAGCGCGACGCAGGAATACTTAGCGACGCCGAATACTACGATCGCAAACATCAGCTGCTGGAACGCTCGTTCAAACACCCTGGTGTCTGCTCCTGCGGATCGGCAGCGTGCCCAGCGGCGTCACCGGCCGACAATTAAGGCGTCGTCACTGCACCGCCGATGATCGCCGCCGCGTCGGCAGTCTCAGATACCAACGCCAACGCCAGCGGCGATGGCGCGAGCACGGTATTCACCAGCGTCACGCCGCGCGCCGTGAGCCCAAACACCAGCAGCCGTCCCTGTCGATGCGACGCGACAAGCGCGGCGTTCTTGAGCAGCCGCAGATGATGCGACACCAGATTCTGCCGCTTACCGACGATCCAGGCGAGATCGGTCACGCACAGCTCGCTGCCGGCCAACAGCGACGCCGCGATCGTCAGCCGCGTCGGATCGGCCAACGTCTGCGCGGCCTGGGCCGCCGACGCGATCGCGGCGCGGTCGCTGACTGCCGACCGAATTTCCTCTGCGCGCCCACGCTCGACGCCCCGCAACGGATTAGCCCTCGCCGCCGACCCTTCCATTGCTGAACCGTAGCCGAGCTCATCGGAATCTAAAGCTGTACGGGTATGCGCACCACCGCCGCTACAATTCGTGTCGAACACGGCCGTTGTGACGACGGCTTTTTACCCAGGGGCGCTGCGGCCACTGTTGTCGGCGCTGAACTACATCCCGACCGGACTCACGTTCGGCAGTTCTGAGTGCCTTCAGTCAGGTCCGTGACGGCTAAAACGTCGTGTGTGCGAGTGCCGATTAGTTAGCTTAAACCGTTCCCGCATCCCCAAGCAGAAGCGGCGCTGCTCTGCGGCCGCCCGGTCACCGGTGGTAGACAGCGGAGAACGCGTCTGCCCGCCTTCTTGACTCATTGTCATATAGCGATACGCTGATGGATCAGGCATGGTGCCTGTTCTTGGAGGAGGAACGAAACAATGTTGTGGAGTGGGCTCGCTGGGAAAGCGGCCGGAACCGTGGTCACCGGGATGGTCGGAGTCGGCGCCTACGAACTGGTCCGCAAGGCGGTCGGCAAGGCGCCGCTGCGCCGCGCGTCGATCGCTGCAGCGGAGCTCGGCCTGCGCGGCACCCGGCGCGCCGAGGTTGCCGCGGAGTCGGCGCGGTTACGTGTCGCCGATGTAGTGGCCGAGGCGCGCGAACGTCTCGGTGAGGAAGCCTCTCCCCCAGCCGCCGCGGCCGCCCACGACCACTGATCGCCGCCATGAGCGTTGACGACGCGACAACGGCGGTCCTATCCGATGCGGCGGGGCGCATGCGAGTTCATGTGCCTTGGGTGCGGTCGAATTCGCGTCGGGCGGTGGCTGTTGAGGAGGCGGTTGATAACGAGGTCGGTGTCCGCGCGGTGCACGCCTACCCTCATACCGGGTCGGTGGTGGTGTGGTATTCGCCCAGACGTTGTGACCGCTCGGCCATCCTGGCGGCGATCGAAGCCGCGAAAAACTTTGCCGCCGAATTGATCCCCGCCCGCACCCCGCGCTCAGCCGACGTGAACAACGCGGAGGTTCTGCGCATCGCGATCGGCGGTGCCGCGCTGGTGTTACTCGGGGTGCGCCGCTACGGATTCCGCCGTCCCCCACTGCTAGGCCGCAACGGCCAACTGGTGGCCACCGGCGCCACCGTCTTCATGGGTTATCCGTTCTTCAGGGGGGCCTTGCGTTCCCTGCGCAGCGGGCGAGCCGGCACCGACACCCTGGTCACGGTAGCCACCGTCGCCAGCATGGTGCTCCGCGAAAACGTCGTGGCACTCACGGTGCTGTGGCTACTCAACATCGGGGAATATCTGCAAGAACTAACGTTGCGCCGCACCCGCCGCGCGATCGCGGACCTGCTGCGCGGCACCGCGGACACCGCTTGGATCCGCGCCGTTGACGGCAGCGAGGTGCAGGTACCCATTGACACGCTGGCCATCGGTGACGAGGTCATTGTGCACGACCACGTCGCTATCCCCGTCGACGGTGAGGTCGTCGACGGGGAGGCGGTGGTCGACCAGTCTGCAATTACTGGGGAAACCATGCCGGTCAGCCTCAGCGCCGGCGCCGTTGTCCACGGCGGGTCGGTCGTGGTGCGCGGCCGGCTCGTGGTCCGCGCCAGCGCCGTGGGCAGTGATACCACGATCGGTCGCATCATCAGCCGCGTGGAGGAAGCCCAAAACGACCGGGCCCCCATCCAGACCGTGGGTGAGAACTTCTCCCGCCGCTTCGTGCCCATCTCGTTCCTGGTGTCCGCGCTCACCTTGGTGCTCACCGGTGACGTGCGCCGGGCTATGACGATGCTGTTGATCGCTTGCCCCTGCGCGGTGGGGTTGTCGACGCCCACCGCGATCAGCGCGGCGATCGGCAACGGTGCACGCCGCGGCATCCTGATCAAGGGCGGATCGCACCTCGAGCAGGCCGGCCGGATCGATGCGATCGTCTTCGACAAGACGGGCACGCTGACCGTGGGCCGCCCGGTCGTCACCAATGTCATCGCGCTCCATAAGGATTGGCAGCCCGAACAGGTACTCGCCTACGCGGCGAGCTCAGAAATCCACTCCCGCCACCCGCTCGCTGAGGCAGTAATCCGTTCCACCGAGGAACGACGGATCATCATCCCCCCGCATGAAGAGTGCGAGGTTCTCGTTGGGCTCGGGATGCGGACCTGGGCCGATGGCCGGGTGCTGCTGTTGGGCAGCCCCTCGCTGTTGGGCGCCGAAAACGTCCGGGTCTCCAAAAAAGCCACCCAGTGGGTTGAGGATCTGCGCAAAGAAGCCGAGACCCCGCTGCTGCTGGCGGTCGACGGCACACTGGTTGGTCTGATCAGTTTGCGTGACGAAGTCCGCACCGAGGCACCAGCAGTGCTGAACAAGCTGCGCGACAACGGAATCCGGCGCATTGTCATGCTCACCGGTGACCACCCCGACACTGCCGAGGTGGTGTCCCGCGATCTCGGCATCGACGAATGGCGCGCCGAAGTACTACCCGAAGACAAATTACAGGTCGTCCGCGAACTGCAAGACGAGGGCTACATCGTGGGCATGGTCGGCGACGGCGTCAACGACGCACCCGCGCTGGCCACCGCCGATATCGGCATCGCCATGGGCCTGGCCGGCACTGACGTCGCCGTCGAAACTGCAGACGTCGCGCTGGCCAATGACAACCTTGAGCGTCTCCTCGACGTGCCTGACCTGGGCACACACGCTGTCCGAGTGATACGGCAGAACTACGGCATGTCTATAGCCGTCAACTCCATCGGCCTGCTCATGGGTGCCGGCGGCGCACTGTCACCGGTATTGGCCGCGATCCTGCACAACGCCTCATCGGTGGCCGTAGTGACCAACAGTTCCCGACTCATCCGATATCAACTCAGTAACGGCAAACACGCCGCCGCAAATAGTCACTCGGCCACTGCCTCGGAGCTCGCCGCGCAAGTGGAAAGCCCGTGACAACGCCTCAGGGCGCAGGTCTGACCCCAACGCTGCTGACCGCTGATACTCCGGTCGGGCAGCATCGACGCGGGTGGTACAAGCGCCGGATTGCGGGCGCGGCCAGCCGAAGGGCTTCAGGCCAATGCTGGTGTAGACCCGGCAGTGTGACATTCGGACGTGCGGCCGCCGCGGGTGCGCCGCGCTGCTCGCAGAGCATCCGCCATCTCACGACCTCCAAGGGTTCACCGTCGTAATTGACCGCAGCCAGTGGAGCGGCGCAGAGGACGTCTTGAACGGCACAAGGCGCGGCCACCGGAACAGGATACGCGCGACACGCGGCGTCGCGCTAGGGACGGTTGCGGCACTGCTGTTGCCTGCGCCGGCATCAGCCGATGCAGCCGACGATGCATTCATCGCCGCGCTGCAGCAGCACGGCATTGCCTATATGAATCGCGATGCGACTACAGCCGCGGGCCGAGGGGTCTGCGACTGGCTAGACCAAGGTCTGTCTCCGGCAGTCATTATTCTGACAGTCCGCAAACGGACGGATCTTTCTGCGCATACCGCCGCATACTTCTTCGGCGCCGCGGTGACGTCTTACTGCTCGCAATACAGCAGCGACGTCGATACTTCGGCGTCCTAACAGATGCACCCGCGTACCGCTGCGTGAAACTGTCGCAGCGCCCACGCCCGGATGCGAAGCGCATAGGGGCTAACGTCGCCCGACAGATCGCTGTCCTAGCGATGCCTACCCAACAGATTACGGAAGCCGCGGCGATCTTGACTAATGCTCATCGCGACCACAAGTGCGTGCCACGGCTTTGACGGCAGACTTCAACGCTCGTCGACGCTCACCTGCCGCTCTGTCGCTGACAGTGATGAGTTGCTACTAACGGTTCTTAGGCACCGTGCTGGGGTTTCCGTCCTGCGCGGCGCTCATGTCCAGCAGCCGCATCAGCCCATCGCCCAATGCACGACCATTACTCGGCTCATCAGACCGCCGGCGATGAACGGACGCCACTCGGGCTATCACGCGCCGACATCAACGATCGCGGCCTAGGGGGTCGGCGCGGAGCTATACGGCGTCGTGGCTGCGGTCGCGAAGGCCTAAACGCAGATGCTCGCTGTGATACACAGCCTCGTCGAGAAGTTGGGCTACGTGACGGTCATAGAGGCTGTACACGATGCTACGCCCAGAGCGGGTGCCGGTGACCAGACCGAGGTTGCGAAGCAGCCGCAACTGGTGAGAGACCAGCGACTGCTCCAGGCCGATCGCCTCGGCTAGTTCAGTAACCGAACAGGAGCCTTGGCGTAGCTCGGTCAGAATCATCAGCCGGCTCGGAGTCGCCAACGCCTGCAGCGTGGTCGCGACATGAGCGAGCGCATCGGAATCCAGACGTCCGACCGGGCGGTCACGCCCTTGCACACCGTGTCCCACATTCTCAGTCTACTGCGACGCCCAGCTGAAGAATGGTTCATACATTCGATAGCGTCCGGCCGGCTCCTTGCCCACCCATTTTCGAAGTGACCGCATGGCAGTGTCTGCGATGTTCACGAGCCCCTGGTACAGCTACCAGCGTCGTCGCAGCGTACGTCCTTAACGAGATGTGCTGGGCGGCAACGGAATTGACGCTGATGATGGTCGTTGATCTCACAAATTTCAGGGGCCGGTGCGGGTGTAGTGGGAACTTAACCTGACTCGTGGGTTGGAACCCGGACTAACGGGCCGGGCGCGCACGCCCGGAAAGACCCCCGAAATGGACCTGTTGATGGTGCTGCCGCGATCGCGGCGGCGGCGATCAGGCAAATTACTGACAGTGCCATTGCTCATCGTGATCTTCGCGACCTCTGTGGGCCAGAGGCGCCGGCGACCGCGCGCACCCAAGACCGCGCACCGGGGCCTCGTACGCGGACTGCTCGACCTAACCCTGAGACAGCGACACAAGTCTCGTCCGAAGGTGAGGAGCAACCCGTGATAGCCGTTGATCGAGCGGTCGGTGATGTCGTCGCGATGCGGCCTGATGAGCGGGAAAACCGCGGACACGCCGCCCGCCATCATCACCCGCGATCAGGGCGGATTCCTGCCCGACCTTTCGCACGGTGAACCCGCACGCGCGCCCACACAACAGTCCTTGGCGCACGCCGACGCGCACCGAGGGGCGCATCATTAAAGTCCGGGTGCTGCGGCGCTGGGGCCAGCGCGATCGGCTACCTACTCGGGATCCATCCATCCGACCGCGGAAAGCCTGCCCACTCTCAATCCGTGTCGCCGCCCACGACGACACAACCGTGATCGTCGCCTCGACAGCCTGCGACTGCTCCGCAACACCGCCTGTCGCCGTGGCCGGTCCGCCAGCAACTGAACCGCCCTCGACGCGGGGAATGAGGAACTGCAGCGTCGATGGAGAAGACGTTCAGATACCTATTATTTGTGCCCAACTACCCCCGAAGCGCCTGCACCCGGCTCATCAGGCGCCTGCGATCATGAAAAAGATGAACCGCGCGCGCCAATCGACCGGGGTCTGTGAACGCCCGTTTAGTGGTGCTCGTACCGGCCGTGATAACCGCCGCCGAACAGTCCACCAAGAAAGCCTCCCCGCTGCTGCGGATAGTGCTGGGGCGGCATGTACTGCTGCGGCTGCGCTGAATACTGCTGAGGCGGAGCTGGCTGTGGGCCAGATCCATAGAAATTCGCTTCGGCCTGCGCCAGTACCTCCAGTTCACCGCGGTCGAGAAAGATGCCACCGCATCCGGTGCATTGATCAATCTCGACCCCGAAGCGATGTACCGGCAACATCTGCGCCACACACTTCGGGCATGCGATAGGCGCCTTGGGCTCCGGTCTTGTGTGATCAGACACCGACATACCAATCTTCCTTTCCTGTTGGGACGACCCCGCACCCACCCATGCATACATAGGAATTAATGCATGCATATCAGATGTTGCTGGTATCCGCATCGGCCTGGCCCTCCCACAACTAAGTCGGCCAGCGCCCCGCGGACTTTGTCACATTAACATATTGCGATACGCTTATGTAATAGGTAAACGCTGTTCGTACTAGGCCTGGACGGCTCACCGACAGAGGAGTGGGTACATGTTTCCGCATGGACTTTTGATCAAAGCGGCCCAAACGGTGTTCTCCGGGCTCGTCGGGGTCAGCGCCTACGAGGTCGTCCGAAAAGCGGTCGGCTCGGCTCCGGTACATCGCGCCAGCGTTGGCGTCACAGAATTAGGTTTGCGCGGCGGCCGGCGCGCTGAAGTTGCCGCGGAGTCGGCTCGCGTGAAACTGGCTGGCGTCGTCTCCGAAGCTCGCGAACGAATCGGCAATGACACTGCCCCAACGACCGCCGAGCACACCACGAGCGACACCAAGGCAACCGCCGCCGGTAAAGAAGGAGCGCTAAGCGACCGCTATTCCACCAGCGATCACCATGGGTGACACGCTGGGGTTTGGCAGTGGTTAGCGCCGATACTTACTTCGCGATCGCCGCGCGATGGTCGCGATGCTCCGGCCGCCATAGACGCCGATCCGCCGACAGCCATGGCGAGGCTCGTCTCGTCCTTGACGATTAACGCTTTTTGATGCCCTCAGGTGATCGCGAGCACGCACGCATCCCGGCTAGTTCGGGGGCCTCGGTCCTTGGTCGGCGGGTGCAGCGCCGCAGTCCCCGCCGTTGTCTATTCAGGTATCGGATCGTTCGTGCCCGGTGGCGAAGCGACCTACATCCTGAGTGAGGAGGGAACGTCTTCGCTGAAGCTTATGCGCGCGGTTAAGCCTTCGCGTAGCGGCGGCACTCGTCGAGCAGCATCGCGACGTGGTTGTCGTACAGGCGGTAGACCACGGTGCGGCCCTCACGAGTGCCGGTGACCAGACCCAGCGCCCGCAGCAGACGTAGTTGATGCGAAGCCGCGGACTGCTCCATCTCTACGGCGGCGGTGAGCTCGGTAACCGAGCACGCGCCGTATCGCAGCCGGGTCAAGATCCGCAGCCGACTCGGGGTGGCCAGGGATTGCCGCCGCTGCCGGCTCGGCGTCGAGTTGCGCAGGTGGGGTGACCCGGACTAGCACGCCGTGGCCCATGCTTCGGCATCGTATCAACCCCGTAGACATGAACACACCTTCATTTGTTCCTGTATGGTGTGCCGTGTTCCCCTGCCCCACTTTCCTTCGGAGGAGACCGCATGTCGTCTCAGCTGGTCGACCGCGCTGCAAAACCGACCGCCGATGCTCGGGCGGCGTCGATCCGCACGCGGCCCTTCGCGCTGCCCGAGGTGCGCTGGGCGGCGGTGGCGACGGGGTTGTTCGTGCTCGGCTTGGCCACGCAGTACGGCGGCGCACCGGCCTGGGTGTGGTGGGCGCTGTATCTGGCCTGCTACGTCACTGGCGGATGGGAACCGGGCCTGGCTGGTGTGCAGGCGTTGCGGGACAAGAACCTGGACGTCGATCTTCTGATGATCGTGGCGGCGATCGGCGCGGCCGCGATCGGGCAGGTCCTCGACGGCGGATTGTTGATCGTCATCTTCGCCACTTCCGGTGCGCTGGAAGCATTTTTGACCCAACGCACCGCCGACTCGGTGCGCAGCCTGCTCAACCTCGCACCTGAGCGCGCTACTCTGCTCACTGCCGGCGGTGAGCAGAGTGTGGATGCGGCGGATCTGACGGTCGGCGATGTGATCGTGGTGCGCCCCGGCGAACGCATCGGCGCTGATGGGCACGTCCTCTCTGGTGCCAGCGATGTCGATCAGGCCTCGATCACCGGTGAACCACTGCCGGTCGTCCGGCAACCCGGCGACGAGGTTTTCGCCGGCACCCTGAACGGCACCGGGGCGCTGCGGGTGCGGGTGGACCGGGCCGCCGCGGACACCGTGATCGCCCGCATCGTGACCATGGTCGAAGAAGCCTCGGCCACCAAAGCCAAGGCCCAGCTGTTCATCGAGAAGGTCGAGCAGTACTACTCGGTCACCGTTGTGGCCGCCACCGTGGCGGTGTTCTTCATTCCGCTGGCCCTGCACGCCGCGGTCCAGCCGTCGCTGCTGCGAGCGATGACGTTCATGATCGTGGCCTCCCCCTGCGCGGTGGTGCTGGCGACCATGCCGCCGCTGCTGGCAGCGATGGCCAACGCCGGCCGCCACGGGGTACTGGTCAAATCCGCGGTGGTGATGGAACAACTCGGGCGGGTCACCACTGTGGCGTTCGACAAAACCGGCACCCTGACCCGGGGCACCCCGACACTCACCGACGTCCGGCCCTTCACCGGTAGCGGCCTGGGCACCGACGACCTGCTCACCCTGGCCGCCGCCGCCGAACACCCCAGCGAGCATCCCCTGGCCGCCGCCATCGTGGCCGCTGCCAGCGCCCGCGGTCTCGTTCTGCCGACGGTCGAGCAATTCGACTCCGCGCCCGGGCGCGGCGTGCGCGCCACAGTCGACGGCCGCCAAGTCGCCGTCGGTAGCCCCACCCAGCTGCTTCCCGCCGACTCGACCCCCGGTCACGCTGGCACCGCGAGGGTCGGCGCCGTGGTGGCCGGGCTGGAAGCCGACGGCAAAACCGCGGTCATCGTCACCCTCGACGGCACGGTGGCCGGCGTACTAGGGCTCGAGGACCAGCTGCGCCCCGATGCAGCGGACACCGTCCACGCGCTGAGAGCCCTGACCGGCGCGACCCCGGTGCTGTTGACCGGCGACAACACACGCGCGGCCGCCGCGCTGGCGGCCCGCGTCGCGATCAACGACGTACGCGCCGGGTTGCTGCCCCAGGACAAAGTCGACGCCGTCCGCGAACTCGCCGGTACCGGCCGTCAGGTGCTGCTGGTCGGCGACGGCGTCAACGACGCCCCCGCGTTGGCCGCCGCGCACACCGGAATGGCCATGGGCCGCACCGGATCTGACCTCGCCCTAGAAACCGCTGACGCCGTCGTCGTCCGCGACGAACTAGCCAGCATCCCGAAGGTCATCGCACTGTCGCGGCACGCCCGGCGGGTGGTGATCACCAACCTTGTCATCGCATCCACCTTCATCACCGTGCTGGTGCTGTGGGACCTTCTCGGACACCTACCCCTACCCCTGGGCGTGGCCGGCCACGAAGGCTCCACCGTCCTGGTCGGCCTCAACGGAATGCGGCTGCTAGCCCGCCGCGCCTGGACGCCCACACCTCGAACTGCACGTCGCGGTGATCAGTCGGCCTGATCTGTGGCTGGCCATCGACCGAGCACACGTGCCCCAATACAGTCACACAGCAGTCACTGTCGGCACCGTAATCATCCTGGCCACCGTCGTGCTGGTGACCGCGACCGCCTGGTTTCACCGAAGCCGATGACCCACCGTTCGCAACCCCCTCGAGGGTCGGCCGTCGGCGGCTCGGTAAACCGACCGGCGTGAGGTTATGCCGCTGCTCGCTGCGCCGGGTCCCACGACACTAGAGCTGTCCGCAAGTGCAGACACACCTGCGGGTGGCCGCCGGGTGATCCGGCTGGCTGGCGGGTTGTGGCCAGCGGACGTGATCCTTGTCGATGACGAAGGGGTGAGTGTGCTCCATGAGCTTCCCATCCACGGCGGTGGCGTCGTCGAGATGCACGCGGTCGGTGGAGGCGACGTCGTGGGTATGGGTCAGCGCTTCGGGGTCGTGGCGCGGCCAAATCAGCACCGCGGTGATCGCGCCAGCAGCGGCGATCATCCCCAGCATGGTCCAGGTTGCGGTGAAGCCGGCCAGCGTGGCGCCCCATCCTGCGATGGGATAGGTCAGCAGCCAACACAGGTGTGAGAGCGAAAACTGCGCGGCAAACACCGCGGGCCGATCAGCAGGAGTCGACGAACGGCGCACCACCCGACCCACCGGGGTCTGTACCAGGCTCATCCCGGCGCCGATCAGCGCCCAAATCGCCAGGGCGATGGCCCACCGCGAATCGTCGCTCGTGGTCGACATCGCGATCGCGCTGATGGCTCCGATCAGCAGCAGCGCCCCTCCGGTCAACATGATGGTTCGCTCGGGCGCTCGGCGCAGTAGCTGCGGCAGGACCAGCGCGACGAGCATCGTGCCGGTGCCGGAGGCGGCTAGCAGCCAGGCGACGTCGGCTTGGGTGCGACCTAGAACGTCACGGACGTAGTTGACGGTGTTCACTATGACGATCGACCCGCACCCGGCCACTACCAGGTCGAGGGCCAGCACACCACGCAGCCGTGGGGTCGCGGCGAAGATCCGTACGCCTGCGGCGGTCCGCTGCCACGCGCTCTCTCGTGAGTTGGGCGGGGCGTCAGGGATACGAGTACTGACGACCAAGGCCGCCGAGAGCAGGAACCCGACAACGGTGCCGACAAACAGCCAGTGGAAACTCATCACCGTCAAAAGCAGCGCGGCCAGCACCGGGCTCAGCAGGCTCTCCATCGTGGAGGCGAGCTGGGAAGCTGACAGCGCTTTGGTGTAGTCGGATTCGTCGCAGACCACATCGGGAATGACCGCCTGAAACGTCGGCGTGAACGCGGCTGACGCCGACTGCAGCACCGCGATGAGGACGTAGATCTGCCACACCTGGTCGATGAAAGGCAACGCCAGCACCACCGCGGCCCGGATGAGATCGAGACCCACCAGGACCAGCCGTCGCGGAAACCGATCGGCATGGGCCGCGGCGACTGGCGCGACCGCCACGTAGGCGACCATTTTGATCGTCAACGCCGTCCCGAGCACAGCTGCGGCATGCGAGCCCGCCAGCTGATAGGCCAACAGCCCCAGAGCCACGGTCGTAAGACCGGTCCCGAACAGAGCAACCACCTGAGCTGCGAACAGATGCCGATAATCGCGGTAGCCGAACAAAGACATACCCGACCCCTTTCCTAACTTTGTAGTCCATATGTTCGGCGGAGAACGGATCGCACTGCGTTGCTGTTGCACGCTCGCGCAGTGGAATTGCCTCCATACGACAGCCGCCTGAGCCCCACACCCGGATGGCGTCGCTCCGTTCGTCTCACCGAGCAGCTCGCGCATGCGGCTGTGCGCTCACCGCTGCAAATTCGATCGAGCAGGCTGTTCACCGAGGGATAGCAGCCGCGCATCGGGGCGGTGATGAGGTGGGATGCCCTGCCCGGCGTGCTCGGCGTTGAACACCGCATCGGTCACCAACTGGCGCACATGCTCGTTTTCCAGCCTGTAGAAAATCGTGGTGCCCGACCTGCGGGTACGCACCAGCCGCGCCATCCGCAGCTTGGCCAGGTGCTGCGACACCGACGGCGCCGGCTTGCCCACCCGCTCAGCCAACTCCGTCACCGACAATTCCGCGCCAGTTAAAGCCCACAGCAGTTGGATACGGGTCGAATCGGCCAACATCCGAAAGACTTCCACGATCAGGCTTACCTGATCATCCTCCAAAGGATCCGGTTCCCGACTACCTGCGTGCATACGCAGACAATAACTCACGCAGACGGAGAGATAGCTGGCGCGTGAATTGCATAGCTCAAGCGTTCTAAGCCGCGGCGGAGCACTTCACGTCGTGCTGCCCAGTCCGGCCTATGAGTCGTCGTTCAACCACGCAAGCGATTCGAGTCAACCAATCACGGCGATCGCGAACCGCCGTGAAACCACAGCACGGGCCCTGAACTCAACCCGTAGACCTGATGATCGCGAGACCCATCGCGCTGACTCCATTGACACTGTCCCCCTCCATACGCGCTCCCAAAGTGGTGAAACATAAGAGTCGCGGACACTTTTCGAGTTCGTGACTTTTGCCGATCAGGTCGTAGAGCTGCTCTCCCTGCGGAAGGGGGACTTAGTTTCACAGGCCCCTCTGGGCCGCCAAAAGCGGCTACGGCAAATAGGAGGTCTCCGAGCCATGGATCTGGCGGGCTTCGGCGCTACTCGTCTCACCAAATTGGCCAGTTGGCCACGGAGTGGCCAATTGAATGAGAAGTGGCCACTTTGTTTGAGAACCTACAATCGTCGGGATCGTCGACGGCGACAGTGGTGTCGACGCCTAGGTATTCATCGCTGTCAGTGCTGAGTTGCCCAAGGGTGGCGATTCCGTGGACGATGCTCCGAATCCGGAACAGGGCCGGGTTGTTCTGAATCTTGTATTCGTAGTCGAGTTGGACGAGATCACCTACAGCCCATGTCTTTTCCATGATTCAACGCGCTCCGGGGACGGCCGCGTCGGGCCAGGTTGCGGCGATGTCGCGCTTGGCGTCATCGGTGAGGTAGGTGTGCCAGGTCTGATCGATCGGGTTATAGAAGGGGCGGTCGGTCTGGCTGCGGGCGACGATAGCCCAGCCGCGGCCAATGTTGTCTGAGTCGGCGGAGACCAAGCGGAATCCGCTGCGGCCGAGCTCGTGGATCAGCCGCGCCTCGTCGAGCTCGGCGGCTGGCACGGTGACCGGGGAGCAGATAGCCCGGTTCGGGTTGTCGTCATCCCAGTGCACGATGATTTGGCGCCGGTCGCCGTCGTGGGCGATGGTGCAGCGATATAACGACATGGACGGTGTCCCTTCTGCGCGGCTCGATGTTCGGGTTGGTGGCTATCCGACGGCAGCGCGTGGGTAAATCGCGGAATACCATGAGGTGCACTGCTCGGCGTAGAGACCGACACTCGAAAGGCATTCGTTCAGTGCGTTATTCAGCTCGTACTGCTCATAGTCGAGGTTGAATGCCCCTGCGTGCTCACCTCCATCATGGGTGACGACCAGAACTGAGGAGCGGCCTCCGGTCTCCCCCCGTTCGGCCCATTGCGCCGGTGTGTAGAACTTGCCGCCGCCGCCGTGATATTCGATGCCCTGGTGGACGAAGAATTCCCAGAGTGTGGCGGCGGCGGTCTGGCCGAGCGGGCACAGCCCGTCGGGGACAGGCCAGCTGCTGCTGTTGCTAGTGCTCATGCGGTCATGCTGTGCGCGACGCGGCGCCCGGGCGGCGACCGACACGTTTTCGCGGCACCGAATTCGCTGGCTTTGCACGTGTCAGTCGCCCACCGGGGCGTCTCTGTTTGATCCGTTCCGCCGGAACAACTTTCGAGGTTCAAGAATGCCCCAGCGCTCCATCAGCTTTCCGTCACCGTCGTCGACCTGGTTCGAGCCCGATCGTGGCGCCCTCGGCGCCCGCGCAGAGCTGGGCCACGTCTTCGGCCGGTGCGGCATGTTATTCAGCGGCCAGGACGTCGTAGGTGTCGAGCTTCGCGGCGACTTGGGTTTTGTCGATCGAGAGGCCGGTGTCGGTGCTGATGGTCAGCCACGCGGCGGAGAGGCCGTGGATAACGATCCGGGTAACGACGTGGCGTGTCTGGTCAGGCGCGATGATGACGTCACCTTCGCTGAGCTGGTTGGCCTGCCTGACAATAGTTTTCGCGGTCACTGAGCTCCTCCATGGGGGTTGTCGGTGCGCAGCGTCGCTCCGGTGAGGGGATTGTGTCCGCTGTTCTCGCGCCGGCAGGCGACCTGGGGTGTGTCGACGACGGATTTCCAGGCCAGCGAAGGGCTGCGGTCATGCGCGGACATTCGCGTTGCGAAATGTGCGGCCCGTAATGTGTCGGCGCCGCAACCGTTTGGGCAGCGCACCTACCGTGAACTGATGAAGAGCGGCAACACGGCCGGGTCGATGCCGGCGATTTCCGTGGTCGAGGTGCGCCGGCACCCGTCGTTGGTGGACTTCATGCTGTGCGCGCGAGATCTGTACCGTTCGGATCCAGTCGCGTTCAGCACCGAGTCCGGAGTTCTCGCCGAGCTCGCGGCCGCGCCGCGCCCGGCCCTGTTCCTGACTGCGCACGCCGGCGACACGCTAGTGGCTGCCGCGCTGCGACCGCTGGCCTATCCCCTGCTCACCAGCGGCATCAGTATTGAAGCCGTGCCGGCGGTCGCGAATTATCTACACCGCGAAAAGATCACAGTGCCAGCGATATTGGGCCTGCAGCCCAGCGCGGACGTCTTCGCCGACAGGTGGATGTCGCTGAGCGGGGCGACGCCGGCGGCGCGCGCCGATGAGACCGTATACCAACTGCAGGCGCTCGCCCCGCCCGATCCGGTCGACGGCGAGCCCCGGCGCGCCGGCGCTTCCGACGTCGCGTTGCTCTGCGACTGGCTGACCGCCTTCCGCGCCGAGGTGTTCGGGAGCCCGGACAACTCCGCTCCCTCGGCGGCGCTGTACGCCCAGATCGTCGGCGCGATAGGACAGTTCGTCCTGTGGCAAGTCGACGGATTCCCGGTCAGCTGCGCCCGAGTGCTTCCCGCCGCGCAGGGCGTTGCACGGATCGGACCAGTGTTCACGCCGTGCGACCAGCGGGGCCGAGGATGGGCGAGCGCCGTCACCGCGGCGGCCATCGACCGGGCCCGCCGCGACGGCGCCGCGGACATCGTTCTCCAGACCGATGTGAACAACCGCACCTCCAACGCTTTGTATCGACGTCTGGGTTTCGCCGCGATCGCAGCCTGCGTACAGCAGTCATTCACGTAACCACCCGTTCAGGTGGGCGTCTCGGTTACGTCTCTGCGGCGGTGCGCCACATCACTGAGATCCCTTGTAGCGCGGAGAAACACACTCTCGGGACCGCAGCGGTCCGCGCAGGATTCGGCAGCGTCGGTAACAATGCGGGTGTGCAGACCAGCGAGCTGAGCGACGGGCAGTGGTACTCGATCATTCTGCAATCACCGCGTACCCACCGATACGCGCAGTGGAGAGCCGACCTCGAGGCGTTCTGCTGGCTGGGAAGCTCTGAGACCCATGACTTGGGGCTCGACGAAGTCGCCGAAATACTCGAGCGCGTCGACGAGCCCGCCCCGGGCTACGGCCTCTACTGACGCGCTCAGGCCAGTTCGCGCGAAAGCGTCTTGACTGTGTCAATCCGCGCCCTGAGTTGGTCGCGGCTGGCTGCGGCAACCGGCGGTCCGCCACAGCGCCGCCGCAACTCGCTGTGAATCCAGCCGTGGGGTCGCCCCGTGCGGTGATGCGCGGCGGAGACGAGCGCCCCCAGTTCCCGGCGTAGCGCGCTGAGTTGACCATGCGTGGTGGAAGGTCCCGCAGCTGCCGGCACGGCAGCGACCGCGGGCTGCCGTGCCGTGGCGGCGCGCTTGTCTTGCAGAGCTCGGATCTGGCCCGCGTCGAGAAGCCCAGGGATACCAAAGAATTCGTCGACATCCTCAGCGCCAGCCACCGACGTGGTGAATGACGCGCCATCAAAAATGAGTTGATCGAGCTCAGCGTCGGCGCCCAACGATTCGAACATCGGCGGGTCATCAACGTCGGCATCACGCGTGCGCTTCACGGGTTCGGCTTCGCCGGTGTCTCGGTGCGGCCGGCCAAGGGCGTGGTCACGCTCAGCCTCGATCTGGCTCGCCAGCTCCAGCAGGGTCGGTACGGACGGCAAGAAGATGCTGGCGGTTTCACCGGGTCGGCGCGACCGCACGAAGCGGCCCACGGCCTGAGCAAAGAACAGCGGAGTGGAGGCGCTGGTTGCGTACACGCCAACCGCGAGCCGCGGTATGTCGACTCCCTCGGACACCATCCGCACCGCGACCAGCCACGCGCTATCGCCGGCGGCGTAGCGGGCGATCGACGACGACGCACCCTTGTCATCGGAGAGCACCACCGTCGGCGCTTGACCGCTGATACGCGTCAGGAGCTCGGCGTAGGCCCGCGCGGACTCCTGGTCGGAGGCGATGACCATCGCGCCGGCGTCCGGTGACTGTTCGCGGACCTGCTGCAGCCGGGTGTCGGCGGCGGTCAGAACCGCCGGCATCCATTGGCCGGCCGGGTCCAGCGCGGTGCGCCAGGCGCGCGTGGCGTACTCCGCGGTCTCGGTGTCGCCTAGGCGGGCGCAGTGATCTTGGCCGGCGTGATCGCGCCATCGGGCTTCGCCGCTGTAGGCCAAGAACACCACGGGCCGTACGACGCCGTCGCGCAGAGCGTCGCCGTATCCGTAGGAGTGATCGGCCTGCGAGCGCATCACCCCGGCCCGGTCGGGGGCATAACGCACGAAAGGTATTGGGGTGTCGTCACTTCGAAACGGGGTTCCTGTCAGTGCGACTCTGCGGGTGGCTTCGTCGAAGGCCTCCTGGATCGCCGCTCCCCAGCTCTTGGCATCGCCGCCGTGGTGAATCTCGTCGAAGACCACCAGCGTCCTGTCACGTTCGGTCCGGACGCGGTGCACTCCGGGCCGACTGGCCACCTGGGCATAGGTGACCACCACGCCGTGATAGTCCGGAGAGTTGACGCCGACGCTGTTGCTGAACTGGGGGTCCAGGGCAATACCGATCTCTGAAGCTGCCTGTGCCCACTGGCTTTTCAGGTGCTCGGTGGGAACGACAACGGTGATCTTGTCGACGATTCGGTCGGCGAGGAGTTCAGCGGCGATGCGCAACGCGAAGGAGGTCTTCCCCGCCCCGGGCGTCGCTACGGCCAAAAAATCGCGAGGTTTCGCGGTGAGGTACTTGACCAGCGCGCGGCGCTGCCAGTCGCGTAGCCCGCGACCTTCTCGGGGCCTGGCGAGGCTATTGGGCGCCATCGAGGACGCTGTGAGCGTGGGCGTGCAGGAGGTCGACGTACCAGAGGATCTGCTCCGGGGTTCCTTGCACGATGAGTCCGTCACCGCCGACGTTGAACAGTCCCAGTGCGTGGCTTGCCGACACCATGTCGGTGTGCCAAGACGCGGCCGCTTCAGCGCGCCCCAGCGCTTGGAAGAGCGCGTCGTGCGCATCGGCGCCGATGTAACTGTCGGACATGATTCCCCCACGACGGCAACGGTTTTGGGCTGCGTTTCACACAAAAAGGCAGCACCTTCTCCCGACCCTAGAGCGGGGAAAGCGAGTGGCGGCGGACCGACGCGATTAGGGACGGACTTCTTGAGGCCTTACCGCGCGGCCGCGGAGACAGTGCGCATGATCTCGGCGTATCGGGCCCAGTTGCGGTTGTCGAGGTCGCGGGCCGACTGTCCGAGGTGGCTGCGCAGCGCGTCGAAGGCGAGTTCTCTGCTGCCCGCGCAAGAGTTCAGCTCGAAGGTGATGGTGACGTGGCGGTCAGCGGGGTCGACGACTGCTTGGGCTAGGGCTGCAGCCCGGGCCAGATCGCCGGCGTCGTAGGCCACCGATTCTGCAAGCGTCAGTGCCAGCCGGATCGAGGGTTCGTCGGCGGCCAGGTGCGCGCTGGCCGCCCAGCGGCATTGGAATTGCTCGGGTGTGTCGGACGGCGATGCTGACACGAGACTCACTTCGTTGAGCAGTTCGCGGTCACGGGGATCGCGGAGGTGGTGTCGGCTTGGCATCATGCTCTTTTTCATCCGTGGCCGTCGCGTTCAGATCGCGAGCGCGCCGGCGAGTTTCTCGAAGTACTCCATGACATTGCTATTGCGAAAGTCCAGCAATATCAGGTGCTTTCGGATGATCTCCTGTTCGCTTTGGCAGGTCTGGAAGGTTGCGGCCACCACGTTGCTCAGCGGGATGCTGTTGAGTATGCCGCCGGGCCCGTCCATCTCGAAACGATGGTCGAGGTCCAAGCCCTTCTCTGAAACGAACGTCTGCATCCAGCTCACGAAATCGGTCACGTGTAGCTCCCCTCCCCCGGTACCGCGCAGTGCTGCCGTCCATCGTCAGCGGCACGAACGGCTTAACGGCGATTCAAGGGTTGTGTCGCGGCACTTTCTCACGCCGGCCCGCAGCCAGAGAGAGGTCCCGTTTGTTTCAGAGGTCACGACCGGGCGACGGCTAAATAGGCGTCTAGCTGGGGCGTTCTTTTTCGGATCTATTTTCGCGGGCAGTCAACCGCGCCGCGATCAACTACGCGGACGGGACGAGGTCTTCGGCCAAGCGAAGCAGAATCAGCTGCTGCACCGCGCCGTTGCCGGTAAATCCGTGATCGGCGGCGATCTGCTCGAGGACTGCGCGCTCGGCGGGCAGGAAGCTCATCTTGACCTGCTCGGTGCGCTGCCGCGTTTCCGACCCGCGGCGACTCTTACGGGGAGGCGCTGCTACGTCGTCGGTGATATCGATCTGCAGGGCGGCGGTCATGATCAACCTCCTCGTCAGATAACCGGCTTCTTGGTTTGGTTATGTTTCTAATTGGAGCAACACGTTGATCTTAAACGAGACACCGAACGAGACGCGGTACATCGACAGCGTGTCGCGGGTACCCGCAAGCATTATTTTGAGTCATCGCCGCATGTCAACTCATACGTCAAACTACCCCGGGCGACGCTCGCCACGCTAGGATTACCCGATGAATTTCGGGACTGCCACGGGGCGGTGGTGACGGTGGATCCCAGCCGGCCGCAACCCGGACGTCCCACAATCTCGACCCGCCAGGCCGCCAAGTTGTTGCGTCGCGATCCGCGCACCGTGCGACGCATGATTCGCGACGGCGAGCTCGAGGGCGGCTGTCAGGTCCTCAATGAGCGCACCCGGTGGTTCGTCTACTCCGACCAGATCGCCGCGCCTACCCGACCTGGCAGACCGCCTACCCCGACTCCTTATGCGTCGGAGGTCGAGGACCTTCGGGCCGCGGTGGCGCGCGCCACGGCGGAAAAGTTAGCGACCCAAGAAACAAACCGGCTGCTGCTGGCAAGTCAGGACCTCCTGATGGACGCACTGGGCCAATATCAGCAGGCCACCGAGGAGGCGGTCGCGATCGCCAATGAGTACCGGGAACTGTCGGGCCGGCACCACGACGCGGCGGAGCGGTTCCGTGACTCGGCGGACAAATTTGCAACAGTGATCGGAAACTATCGCGACATCATCGGCCAGCACACCACGCCTGATGACTTGAGTTCGCTCGGCAGCGGGCCTGATTGACCATCTCCGGGTGGACACCGCCCAGCCGTATCGATAGCCTCGATTACCGAAGTGTTCAGCAAATCCGCGCAAGCTCCGGCCAGGTGGCCTCGACGCGCACACTCTCGTCCAGGGCAAGGAGGTTTTTGTAATGGCTCAAGTTGACGACGAAGCCCTGGTCGACCTCAAGCGTGAACTCAGAAACTTCCAAAGCGCCTCCGGTAATCGAGATTACGAAGCGTCTCTGCTCGCCGGAGCTGCGCAGGAACTGCTCGATCGAGCAGACAGCGCGTCCCTTCGCAACACGGCCTAACTCGCGGGCTTCTCCGCCGGGATATCAGGCCAGCAACATTCTCAGTCGGCGCAATTCACCGGAATGCGGCTGGTTGTCCGGTTTGGGGATTGAATACCTCGACAACCTGGTGGCCGGAGTCCCCACGCACCCACTTCCACGTCAGGCTCTGCTCTGTGAGGCGCCGGTTCAGCTCGTATTCTTCGTCGTCGTAGCCGAAATCAGGCGCGCGGTTGATCCGGCGGATGATCTCGGCGGTAGACACCCCGGCGAAATGCTCCCTCAGTGTTTCATCCAGCGACATCAGGCTGACCTCTTCTCGGTGTTGATGGCCTCGGCGGAATCAGAAATGCTGCGCTGGTGCAGCTTTCGGGCAAGGACCGCGATGTCCCCTGCCGCATAGGGCAATCGACGGCTTGTTAGGTGGAACACCCCGCACGCGCACCGATAAGGACTCTGCCGATACCAGGCGGCGTAGCGCAGCGCAGTTCCGCGGTAGTAATAGCTGGTCTTGGCCTGGGTCGGGCAGCGCTTCAGTGGCTCACCGATCAACCGCTGTCGGTGCCGCTGCTGGGCGCGGCGATGCGCGCGACCGCAATACAACCGCGCGCCATCAAGTCCCTGACCACACCACCGGCAGTGCGAGCTGTCGACACTTTCCACGTCGCCATCGTCAGTCGGGGTGAGACGCAAAAACACGACCGACACGAAAGCAGTGCCCCAAATTGGTTGCACAATCTGCTTAGCCTGACGCCGCGGAATTTGCAGCCAACAGACCGAGACGTGGAGCACGAATGCGCGCACCAGAACACAAACCCGTTCGCATCGCTGATGGCGTATGGCTGAAGCTGAGCCCGCTGGACCTCCCGGACGATTTCCCGGAACCCGAGCCATGCCGCTACCTCTGGGAGCTGACCGGAACACCCGAGCACAACGGCAGCCGCACAAAGTATTTTCCAGCGTCGCCCAATGTTTCAGCCATCATCGCTGCCGGGGGAGGTAAGCAGTTCCACCACGCGACGTCAGTGGATTCCGCGATCGCCGCCGCCGCCGAGCTCCATCAGCGAGCTATAAGCGGCTGAATTCACGCCCGCGCTTTTCACTACCTCTGTGACATGACAGTGAGCGCGCCGGTCCGTCATCCTGACGTTCGTCATCGTGACGACCGGCGAATTTATCTGGCATGGGACCACACCCCTTGTACTGCTTGCATTGCTATACGTGAGCGCTGTGCTGTCGCTGCTAGTTACCCTGTCCGTCCGCACCGCCGGTTGGTGCGTGCAGGATCGAGAAATCATCTTCATACGCGAGCCATGTTGGTGAACCGGGATAAATGTAGTTGGTGGGCGACGGTGATCGTCTTAGTCGGCCCGTTGCGATGTTTGGCCAGAATCAGGTCCGCTTCGCCGGCCCGTGGGTCGTCGCGCTCGAACGCATCTGGTCGGTTGAGCAGGATGACCATGTCGCTATCTTGTTCCAGCGATCCGGACTCACGGAGGTCGGACAGCATCGGCTTCTTGTCGGTGCGCTGCTCGGGTCCACGGTTGAGCTGGCTGATCGCCACCACGGGGACCTCGAGCTCTTTAGCCAGAAGCTTGAGCTGCCTGGAGAATTCGGACACCTCGATCTGCCGCGATTCGACTCGCTTGCCGGACGTCATCAGCTGCAGGTAGTCGACCACGACCAGCTTCAGGTCGGCTTTTTGTTTGAGCCGGCGCGCTTTGGCGCGGATCTCCATCATCGTCAGGTTCGGCGAGTCATCGATATACAGTGGCGCTTCGGTGATTTCGCCCATCCGCCGCGCCAGCCGAGTCCAGTCGTCGTCACTCATCCGACCCGAGCGCATGTCGCCGAGCTTGATCTTCGCTTCGGCAGACAGCAGTCGCATGACTATCTCGGACTTGCTCATTTCCAGCGAGAAGATGACGCTGGCCAGCTGGTTCTTGATCGAGCACGACCTCATGAAATCGAGCCCCAGCGTGGAGTTGTGGGTAGGGATCATGCCCTCGCCGGCCAGATACAGGTGTGCGGCGTTGTCGACCTGTACGCAGCGCACCGCCACGCTACGCACCGGGCGGACCGCGACGACATGCAGCACGGGCGCCAGCAGGACGGTGGTTCCGCGGTGGGCTTGGTAGCGCTCGACGGATTCGGCGGGTGCCACAGTGTCGCGGCCGCACCGAAGTTGGACGGTGGTGCGGATACCGCGGCGCGTCGGCCACTGGTGCTGCGCGTCAGCGACGATCACAGTGCCGTCGGAGAATTCGACTTCGTAGCACGGCCGGCCCCACATGATGTCCGTGGCGGCGACCACGCACGTTGGCCTGCCGTCTGCGCCGATCAACTGGTCGCCGACCGCGACCTGCCCCATAGTCGTCCACCCTGTCGGCGTCGGCAGCGGCGTGTCTAACGCCAGCGCCTTCCCGACGCCGGGCCTGGCCGCGACGATGATCATCTGCCCGGGGTGCAGGCCGTTGGTCACCTCGTCAAGCTCGGCGAAACCTGTTGGCACGCCGCGGGTTATCCCCCCATTGCAGGCGATGGTGTCCAGCTCACCCATCATCGGCTGCAGCAGCTGCTCCAACGGAACGAAGTCCTCGGCGGTACGCCGCTCGGTGACCTCGTACATCTCGGCCTGCGCCCGGTCGACGACCTGGGCGACATCGGCGCCCTCCGCGCCGGCGTAGCCGTACTGCACCACCCGGGTACCGGCCTCGACCAGGCGGCGCAGCAGCGCCTTCTCTGAGACGATGCCGGCGTAGTAGCCGGCGTTCGCGGCGGTCGGCACTGTCGAGATCAGCGTGTGCAGGTACGGCGCGCCCCCGACGCGTCGCAGCAGACCCCGCCGGTCGAGCAGGGCGGCGACCGTCACCGGATCAGCGGGTTCGCCGCGGCCGTAAAGGTCCAGGATCGCGTCGTAGACCAGCTGGTGGGCTGGGCGGTAGAAGTCGCCGGGCCCAATCTTGTCGACGACGTCGGCGATCGCGTCCTTGCTTAGCAGCATCCCGCCCAGCACCGACTGCTCAGCGGTGAGATCCTGCGGCGGCTGGCGGCCGTAATCCTCACTAGGTGGCACCTCGTCCGCGACCGCGGTGTGGATCTGTCGGGGGCCGTTGCCGGCGTCACGGCGGGCCGGGGCGCTCATGCGTTCCTCCGGCTTGCGGAGAGGACCGCGCGGATCCGGGCCAATTGTGTGGCGCGCACCTCGGCGCTCGCCGGAACCTGGATATCGTCTCGCTCGTACGTGGAACGCGCGGGGGCCTGCTCGGGGGTTGGCGGGACCTCGGGCAGCTGAGAAATACGGAATGTCAAGAATCCCACCGGGTTTACGGGACGATCGGGCCAGTGCCAGCCACGCTCCTTCATCGTGGCATTCAGTGCGGCGACCAGCTGCTTGCCGGACCATTCGGCGGTACGCAGGTGGCTGCGCTCGAGAACTCCAGCCCAGCGCCCAGGGTGGGCGGTGCGCAGTCCGACGCAGTTCTCGGCCAGGTGCGCGGCGAGGCGCTGTACATGCAGAGGCCGGGGTTGGACGGGTGGTTTTTTGTGTGTCAGCTTTCGCCGACGCGCTCGCGCGTTTGGAGAGTTCTTCGAAACAGGAGATAAGTCGGTAGGTCTAGTAGAGCGGGGAAGGTCGCAAACTGCGCGCCGCCGGCTGACCAGATGCCAGATGGACGGCCGGTTGCGCCGACCGTGTCTCATCCCGTATCCGCGCTGGGCCTCTACAGCTAAATCAGCCTCTGCGAGCACTTTTCGTACGGTGGTGACCAACCGCTCAGAGACGCCGGCCAGGCGGGCAACTCGGGCGTTGGTGACTGCGACGTTGCGGCCCGTGGAACCGTCGGCGAATACCGCCAGGGCGCGCACCACCGCGGCGAATCTGCGCACACTCAGATGGACAGCTCGCAACGCCTGCTGTCCTTCCTCGGTGTCGGCCCACTGCGCCACCACGCCTATCCAGCCGCGCCGCGATGTCCATACCGGGACTGAGGCCGGCATCGGACCGCGTTCTGCCACCCACTCGGCGAATTCCTGGCGCCGTGTCGGGCGCCGCCGGTACCGCGGCGAGGTGGCGTGGCAAATACGTTGTGTCGAAGTGCTTGGAGTGCTTGCACTGCTATCAGGGCATGCTCTACCCTGGAACTCACCTGGCACGGTGAAAGTCCCTTCGCTTAGCGAGGGGCACGAGATTGAAGCGCCAACTTCTATCTCAACGGCCCGGAGTTATCTCCTCCGGTGGCATGCATTTCGCGTCCAACTCCCCCTCCTGGGGGGATTGCCGTGTGCCCCACTGATGTAGTTGTCGAGGAGCCCAAACGCCCGCCACGGGCCGCTCGGGTACCAAAGATCTGGTGTGAGGACTCCTTTCTCAGCTACGAATCGGGACACAAATCGCGCGCGGGTACCCGCGTTGCGGGTTCATCGCATCACGACATTTAGGGATATCCGTGGACCGACACGGCTGCGTCGTTCTCCGCCCGGCCCGTGGCGCCGGCCCGGCCCTGGTCATAGTCAGCGCTAAATGACACAGCCCACCTCTGCAGCCGCGGCCAATCGACACTGATGTAGCTGGCCAGGGCAGCCTCGTGACCCGCCTTGCGGGCCCCGATAATCACGCTGGCCGTCCAACGCAGCGCCGCGTACCCACGCAGCCCGGTAGCTAACGTGACGGCATCAAGCATGCTGGCCGCCTCAGGCCCGGCCGCCTCCTGCAGCGCAGTCCAGCAGACGACCAATAGCTTTGCGTCACCGTGCAACTCGTTATCGCACACCGCAGCAGCCAGCGGCGCGGAAACAGCACCGAGCGCCGCCTTGGTCCGGGGGCAGCCTTTGCGTCGCCGATACGCAGCCAAGTCCGCCACCGCCGGCGCGGCCACTTTCGTCTCGCGTGATCTCAATTTCATGCGGCCACTCCCGAGAGCAATTGATCGAACCGCCGGTCGTGCTCAAAAAGCGGGTCTCCGGCCACCGCGGGGGCACAGCAAAGGCACGTCAACACAGGGTGTTTGGGTGCGCTGTCCACTGCGGCGGGCTGCCCTTCAGGTGTCCACCCCAAGACCGCCAGGGAGCCATCGTGGGCGGCAAGCTCACGCCAGAGCAGCGCCGCAGCACTGCGCGTGCGCGCGCGGCTGATCGATGAACCCCACGCCAGGACAACCAAATCCCGGTCGTGAGCGATCGCGCACAAGCGTGGATCGGCCGCGTTGTCATCCCGGCCGCCAGCGCTCAGAAAGCCGATATCGATGCCTCCGTAGCCCAGCCCGCGCGCGATCGCCGCGCAGTGCCGCCACGGCGGCGTGGCGCGCCACCCCGCTCTCCGCGGTGGCGCGGGCAAGATCCATCCCAGGACAGGGCCGTCGTTATCCCACTGCTGGATCACCCGATAGGCGAATTCCGTCGGCGCATATTCGCTGCGGGCATCGCCGCGCCCGGATTCGTTGCCAGCATTGATCACTCGCGTCCAGACAGGCATCACCAAACCCCCTTCCAGTGCTCGCTCGTATCCAGTCATGCGGCGGACTCCAATTGCATGGCGGCTGGAAACTCCGCCCAGATCCGGCCGTCCAGCACTCGTCCCCCGGCCTTGGGCGTGCGTCCACCGACCTGCTTGAAGAAAAACGCGGCGCCGCCGCGGCGGTCCCGAAGATCGCGTACCCAGCTCAATTCGATTGGCCGGCAATGCGGCCCGCTCTCGCCGCCGACGATCACCCAGTCGATCCCATCCAGATCGAGGCTGGGTAGCGGACCCAGCAGCGGCTCGCAGGAAACAAACCGCGTCGCGGCCGGTAGGGATCGGAGAACGTTGGCGCGCCAGCTGTAGTCGTCGGACTCGATCGAGCTCCCGACGCCGACATTGGGTAGCGGCCACGGTGGTGACCACAGGTTGCCCTTTGGGGAGCGAGTAACGGTCCATTCGGCGCCACGCCCGGAGTCACCGGCCAGGCGTTCCCCGGCCAGGTCCAGGCGCCAGCGACCCCGGTGCGGCGGGGTGCGGCCGATGATGTCGCTGGCTTGCTCGGCGACCAGGTCGCGGAACGCAGGATCGGTGAGCATCAACGCGAGCCGCTTAGGGCGCTTGGTCAAAACCTGATACCGGTGCCGCCCGGTGAGGGCCATCACCGCCCAGATCCGCGCCACCGCCTCACGCCCGACGCGCGCGTGCGCGATATCAGACATGCTGTTAACGAATACTTTTCGCGGCGTGCGCCACCGCAGCGGCTCTTCGATCACGCTGGGGTGCACGGTGACGCCGAAGCCAGGACCGCTGGTACGTGGATCACCGTCGACTCGATACTTCGGCGATCCCATCGCCTTAAGACGCTTGGCCAACGTCAACGCGAAGCAGTGGTCACACCCCGGAGAGATGCGGTCGCAGCCCGTCGTCGGATTCCACGTGACATCGGTCCACTCGATGGAGGTGGCAGTCATCGCATTCCCCCCGGGCCAGATTCGCCGAGCAGCGACCGCCAGCGCGAATCAGACCCACCGGCGTCGGCGCGCGTACCCGGTTGCCAGTGCTGCAGCGGTGTCGAGGACTTCAAATACAGCGGGTGTCGGGGTTGGTTGCCACGTGTCCACCCCAGAACCGCCAGGCTGGTCCCGGTGACTAGGCAGTCATTGCGCCAGATGCGGCGGGCGACGCTCTGGGCGCGCACTCGATCGGCGTTACTCCCCCACGCCAGGACGATCAGATCGTGGCGTGCGGCTTCGCGGTCCAGATACGCGTCGTTGTCCGGCCCGACCGGGTCATCCATGCCGGCCAAGTCACGCGGGTCGGTTGCGCGGCCGGCGTAGAGGTTCAGCTTCATCAATGCCGAGTAGTGGAAACCGTTGGCGAAATTGACTTCTCGGACGATCGTGGCGTCATCGACGTCGGCGGCGGCCGTCGAGGGATTGAGCCCGACAATCATCAGCGCCGGGCCCTCGGCCCAACGGCGCCACAGCCGCCAGCGATACCGTCCGTCGTCGGAGAGATCCGCGCCGGAGTCGATGTATCGCCGTTGCGGCGCGCTATCGCTGTCGGGAACAGCTAAATCCAGCATCAAGGTCATGACATCGCCGCGCCTTCAGGACGCGGCCGGGATCGCAGGAGCGACGCCGCCCACTGGGATCGGCGTTGCCAGGCCCACGACTCCGTTAACCACGGTGATGCGCTGTCCGGGAAACCAGGCTTGCACGTCGCGTAGCCGGGTGCCGTCGACGCCGACGCAGATCGCCGCGGCGTCGACTCCCGGGGTCGCCGAGTGAACCGTCACGACCACGTCGCTACCTGATGAACGATCAACGGAGACAACGCGAATCGATCCGTTTGCCACCTGGGCAACGCGGCGGGCGAAGACATCTTCGAACAAGTCCCGGTCATCGCGGCCGCTGTCGGGGCGCCGCAGGACAGGCACGACATAGCCCGCCCCGCTCACCGCGCTCACGCGGACACCCTCACGCTCACGCCGCGGTTATGACCCAAGGCGAGCTCGACGCCAGAGCCCGCCCGTATTGTCCAGCCCGCGGCCGCCAGCTGCGCGCGGAGACCGGCGTCGGACTCGAACTTGTGCCAGGCGGCTTGGTCGTCGCTGGCCAGGTCGAAGCCATACCAGGAATAGGGCTGCCCGGAGGGGTCAACGACCAACCAGCCGGATGGATCCACGCCGTTTCCGCTGCGTGAGGCCATGGCTAGGCCACCCCCCGCGTCGGCAACCCGTAGTCGGACAGGCATTGGGTGCACGTCTCGACCCCTTTAGGGGCGGCGTGGTTGCAGATGGCGCACCGTCCCGCAGGCCGCGGAACGAACGCGGCCACAGTCGATCCGGTGCTGGAAGTCGCGTCAGGCGATGCCATGGCGGACCTCGCTGCGCTCAACGGGCCGAAACCCGGTGTCATGACGTGGTGCTGTGTTCATCGGGATCCCCCTGTGCACGGTGAGTTCGGGTGTACGCGCAGCCCCGACATCCCCGCCAAGAGATGACATTGCTGGAGCTGGCTTGGAATCGTAAGAGGCGGTTCCGACAAGCGGCGACGCCTCACTGTCGTCGGATTCGCTGTTTGCTGTATCAGCAACTTTTTGCGCAAAACGAATCGCCCGGTCGAGCTGGCAGGAGTACGCGCTCTTGGTCATCGGAGGCGAGATCGCGGCGGCTAGCTCAGCAAGTGAGGACTCAGGGTCGCCGGCTCGGCTCTCCAACACATCCCTCCACCGCTTGCGCCACACCGGCGTGCCGGACAAGTCGCGCTCGGCGAGAATCCGCAGCGCCTCCTGGGCGCGCTCGGACTGCTTGGCGGCCGCGGTGAGGCATCGGTGCTGGTTGGTAGTGCGGAACACGGCCTTGTTACGCCAAGTCGGCTCGGCAGAGCTCTCGCGGCGATGAGGCATCAGAACCACCTCCCTCGCGGCGCCGTCCCCCCGGCCAGCGCCGCGGCGGACTGATGAGCACCGTGCGAGTGGCCGCCGGCGACCTGCTCCAGGCCCCCCCTTCGCCGGCGGACCACTCGACCGGCGGTCACCGCACCCCTCGCCCGGTGACCTTCACAAACTGAGACCGGCGTAACGCCAGTGGTTGGGACGTCGCCGGCGGGATGTCCCCCCGCCGCCGGCGACGTCCCCGCTCGAAGCGCGCTCGTCATTGAGCCACCCCGATCGACATGAGGTGCGGACCGTCCAGCGCATCCGCGTCGGCGAGCAGAGCCTCGCGGGCCTCGGTGAATTTCGCGGCGACGTCGGCTCGGGTAATGCCCTCGACGTCCTGGTACGGCAGGATGCGGCCCTCGGGGACCACGCGGCGCAGCTGGGCGATGACGGCCGTGAGCGGAACCACCATTCCCTGTGCGCGCCATGCGCGCTCGGCGCAGTGGTAGATGTCGCAGCGGTTTTTCTCCCAGGACCGCAGCGCGGTCCTGCGCCCGCCATCAAGAACGTTGGCGACACCGCGAATCAAGTTCGGCGACATCACCGTTGGCGCGCTCACGCGGCGTCCCGCTTGAGGCGCCGGCGTTCGCGCTCACTGAGACCGCCCCAGATTCCGTAGCGCTCGTCGTGGGCCAGGGCGTACTCGAGGCATTCCGACCTCACCTGGCAGCCCAGGCATGTCTTCTTGGCTTCGCGGGTTGATCCGCCTTTTTCCGGGAAGAACGCTTCGGGGTCGGTCTGGGCGCACAGCGCCCTATCGCGCCAGTTCTCCTCGTCTTCGTCGTCGGCAACATTGACGCCGTCGTCGTCGAGCACGATCCCGAGATAGTCATCGGCGACGATCTCCGGAGTATTCAAAAACTCGTCGAGAGTGGTGGCGCGCCTGATCGTGAATGGGTCGCGCTCAAGCACTGATCCGCTAGTGTTCGTTGAGTCTGGCAAGACAATCTCCCCCTTGGTGGTGGGATTCCGATCCAGTTCGCAGCTGGTCGGAGATGAAGGACATGGCAGGCCCTCGGCAACTCCCCCCGGTTTCCGAGGGCTTGTCGCTTTCTGGGGTCGCGATCCGGATCCGCACGTTTGACAGTTCGTGGTGGCCCGGTCGCTACTTGGTGGCAGCGGAGGCACCTCCTAGCGGGGTCGGTGATGCTGTCGGTTCTGGGTCGGCCCCGAACGGTGATTCGAAGGCGTCGCCGTATGGATGCCGACAGTAGACCCCAAACAGAGACGCCGTCAACACCAAACTTCGTGTCTTTTCGAAGATTTTTTGAGCCTTCATCCGCCGAATGGCTCTAAGCCTTTCGGGTGAAAGAACCTGAAGCGGACATAACGAGTTGAGGTTTGACCGCTGCGTGTGCTTGGCTCTGCCCTGATCAGGGACGTATCATCCGATCTGTGGTCACAACGGAAGACGGAAATGTCCGGCTTCGCGCCGCCCGTAAGGAACAGGGCCTGGCCTCCCAACGCGACTTCGTGGACGCACTTACCGCCACGGCCGCTCAGATCGGCGTCGGCGAACTCTCGGTCACGACCCGCACTATCCGCCGATGGGAGTCAGACGCACCCGGCTGGCCCCACCGCCCGCACATCGAGACGCTCGAAGCGCTGTTCGGCCGGCCGATCGCCGAACTCGGCTTCACCCGCAAGGGCGGCCAACCACTCCCCTCCCCCACTGAACCGGCCACCCCCGAAAGCCTTCTGCCGCCATCAGCGCCACGCCCCCGCACACCCACTCGATTCCGCGACACCATCCCTGCGGCCGCCGCAACCCACTTCGCAGAACTGACCGCGGCCTACCGCCAGCTGTACTGGTCGGTTCCAGCGAACATGCTGCAGCACTCCGTGTTTCGGCATGCAGAACTGGGCTCAACGCTTCTGCACGCTGCATCCGAGGACCTCGCGGCGCGATTGGGGACCCCCGCATCCGAGGCATGGCTACTCGCCGGCCGCCTACTGCTATTCGACCTACAAGACCCGGCCGCCGCCCGCGCATGCCTCACCGAATCGCTGGAATGCGCCCGCGCCGCCGGCGACGACGGCCTCGCCGCCGCAGCCCTGGGCCACCTCGCCATGGAAGCAACCCGCACCCCCAACACCAGGACAAGAGGACCGGAGATGCTGCGCGCCGCCCGCGCATTCGCCGACCGCGCGCCTGAATCGGCGATGCTGGTGGCCTGGCTCGACATCGTCGAATCGGAAATCCAGGCTCGCGCAGGCCATCAGAGCCAGGCGTCGACCCTCATCGCGCACGCCGAACAGATGTACCGGCAGGCCGACGGAGCCAAACCGGACTGGCTGGACTGGTTCAGCGCACACCGCCTCACCACCGCTAAAGCCAACACGCTGCTTGCCTCCGGCCGCCTCAACGATGCCCGGCTCGCCCTGGAGCGCGCCCTCAACGACCTGCCCGCCAACGAGACGAAACTGCGAGCCTTGACCTACTGCGACCTGGCGGCCGTGGCCGCGCTAACCCACGACCCCAAGCAAGCCTGCACGCTGATCAACAGCGCGCTCGACCAGCTCGCCGACGAGACCTACGCCGTGGTCGGTACCCGCGTGACAGCGGTGCGCGCAATGCTCGGCGACTGGGACAACACCCCGGCTGTGCACGCCCTTGACCAGCGGCTGATCACCTGGAACTCGACACTGACGGCGGTTTCGGCATGACTGATGCGCCGTGGGCGACCGTGATCAAATCCACGCGTGAGCGCCTGGGCATGTCGCAAGCAGAATTGGCCCGCGCCGCGAACATCCCCAAGGGCACGTTCCAGCGCTATGAAAGCGGCGATCGCGAACCTCCACTGACGGCGGCCCGCTCGATCGCCGAGGCGCTCGACGTGACTCTTGCGGAGCTGTCCGGCCAGGTGCCGGCCAGCTCCGAGAAGGCCGCAACCCCGGGGCTTTCAGTGGTCGGCGAGATCATGCAGTCCCGCCGCCGCGAGCTCGGCCTGACACAAACCCGCGCGGCCAACACCGCCGGCCTCACTTTGGACGTCTACCAGCGCTTTGAGTCCGGAGAGCAGGAACCAACCCTGGCGGCTGCGGCCGCGGTATGCGCGGCTCTCGACATCAGCCTGGCCCAGCTTGCCGGCGTCAAACCTCGACCGGTGGACTTCAACGGTCAGTGGTTTGCCATCTGGCAAGGAGGCCTCGAGCATCGCGACGTCGCGGACCTGCACACGGTCAACGCGCTGCGCGTCGGCGACTTCCTGCTCTTGGACAACTACTGGCGCGGCCACCTGCAAATTTTCGACAACGAGAACCTGATCGGCTGGTACCGCCCCCCAGGCCGCACGACGCGAAGCCGCCAGTCGGTATTTCTGTGGTTGCCGGCGAGCAGTGACTACCTTTACGGCCGCTGGACCGGCGTCGCGGCCAACAACACGGTCATCTCGGGGTGGTGTGCGTTCGCGCGCGACGAGGCGATGTCGAGACAGGTGTTCGAGGGCCTCGTGGAAGACAACATTCAACCCAGGCCGGCGTTGCGCCTGCCAGAACTGGGAAGTTGGGGATCAGGGGCCTGACGGCGTCTGCAGCGCAGACCGCTAAAAGCCGCTGATCGCGGGTAAAGCAGCGCTCGCTGTGGCCGCATGTATAGCACCGCAAGGATCGCAAGTTCTGCAACCACTTCAAGCCTCGGTGCGCACCGTCGTGCCGCTCCGTTGCTAATGCAGCCTCGGGCCCGCTCCCCCGCTTTGCGCGGCGGCGTCATCGCGCCGCAGTGCTTGACGTGCTTTTGCTGCAAGCACCCCTAGCAGCACGCCTCCGATCTGAGCGGGCCTACGGAAAAGTCCATGTCGCAACGGTGTCGCGTCAGTGAAATGCCGCAAGCGGCGTAATGCTGTCGACAGCGCCCCTCGACCATGAAAGGACTGCGCTGTGCCTGCCCCCACCCCATTGCGTTGCAGTCAGACACGCTGCTGGTCGCCGCTATCGCCTACTCCGCGCTACGCCGCAATGGACCGTAAGGTACTGCTTGCGGATGCAGCGCAACGCGGCACACCGCATCGCAGGTCATATGCATGCGGTGCGGTGCAGGTAATACGACGCAGCGCTCTGCATAAACCCGCAATGCAGGTAGCAGAAAACAACTACTCCGCTAAACGCTGCAGAGTGATGCAGCGTGGTCGACCACAGTACGCAGCAATGACGTGCGGTGCGGCCGTGTGCACTGCACTAACCAGCGGTGCGCCACAGTCGGCAGCGGTACACCCCATAGCGGGTGGGTGCGGTAAAAAGAATTGCGACACGCCGCAGTATGTAGCGGTCAACCACGTTGCAATGTCAAACTATAACCTGCTACGCAACAATAGCGATGCTTTACACCGCATGTATAGCACCGCAAGCACGCAAAGTGGAGCAAGGACTGACAGCAGAGGGAGCGGCGGGAGCGCTGCACTCGCTGCGACACACGGGAGCGGTGGGAGCACCGCAACCGCAGCAAGGACGGGTAGCGGTGGGAGCACCGCAACCGCCACTAGACACAGGAGCTAGGGGAGATGAAGAAAACCGCGATCGCCAATCAGAAGGGCGGCGTCGGAAAGACCGCCACCGTTCTCGGCTTATGCAGCGCCGCCGGCGTTCTGGGCCACAAGATCCTCGCCGTCGACCTCGACCCGCAGGGCAACCTCACCCGCGGCCTGGGCGTCGACATCAACAACCTCGAGGAGGGCACAGCCACCGCCAACGAACTCCTCCTTGAGCTCCAAGAGAGCACCGCCCTGGATGCAGTCGTCGAAACACCCTGGCCCGGAATCGATCTCATTCCCGGCACGCTCGATCTCGCCAACCGCGACCTCGACGGCGCCAACGACGTCATCTTCCGGCTGCGTGAGGCCTTTGAGGGCTGCGACCTCAGCGACTACGACGCAGTCCTATTCGACTGCCCACCCAGCGTGGGCCGCCTGCTAGTCGGGGCTCTCGTCGCCGCTGACCAGGTCGTCTACGTCACCGAGGCTAGCGTCGACAGCCTCGGAGGCATCAAAAACGTCCACGACACGACCTCCTTCGTCAAAAAGCGTGTCAACGAGAAACTCGACGTCGCCGGAATCGTCATCACCCGCAAGGAAAACAACGGCGAAGAGGACTTCCGCGAAACCGAAATCCGCGAGTTCTACCCAGGCCTGGTCGCCAAAACGGTCATCCCGAAGCGCGCGGCTTGGAAAGACGCCAACGGGCTAGCCATGCCGATCCACGCCATGAAAGGAAGCGGAGCAAGGGCTTTGAGCTCCGCATACGCCGATCTGTTCATCGAACTTCCCATCATCGACACCCTCAACTGAAGGAGCAGTGCCCGTCATGAGTAACGGCAGAATCACCCGGCAGAAAGTTCTGACCAGGGCCGACGAGGGACACCCTGTCAGCGGCCTGATCGATCAGGCAGAAGGACGCGCCGCCTCCACCCAGGCTCCGGCCCCGACCGCCGCACCCCGGCCCGCCCCGGCGCCTACCGCCGCCGCGCGTCCCGCACCCGCGCCGGCGCACCCCGATGCGGGCGCCGGTGCGACCGCGAAAAAGCAGGTCAACTACCGCCTGGACCCGGTTCTGATCGAAGACCTGAAGCAGGCCAGCATCGTCCACAGCTTCCGGCAGCGCCGCCAGATCAGCCAAAACCAGATCGTCGAGACAGCGGTCAGGGAGTGGCTCGATAACAACGGGCCTTGGGAGATCTGAGAACCGGCCTCTTCACCCGCGCGTTGAGAGCCCTGCTGTCAGCGCCCTAGCGAAGCTGCGCGTCCACCCACCGTCGGGGCCACGTCCAGCGCGCAACCAACTCGACCGAAAAACGGGGGAGTACCACCATGACCACGATCGCCGCGAACACACCGCCGCGAGCAGAAGAATCCCCGGAACCCACCGTGCGGAAGATCCGGCGCTTCTTTTGGACACTGCTGATGCTGGCCACAGCCGCTTCATGCGCAGGCAATGTCGCGCACGCAGTCCTGAATCCGGCGTGCCGACTGCCCGCGCTGATCGCCGCCGGCATCGCGATCGCGCCGCCGGCTGTCCTCCTGGCAACCACCCACGGCGCCGGGCTGCGATCGCGCGTCGCCGGCGGCGGGGGATTCAGGTACTGGGCTGCCCGCGTTATCGCCGTCCTGCTCGGTGCCGGCGCATTCGCCCTGTCTTTCGACGCGTTACGGGGCCTCGCGCTGGCCGGCGGAATACGTCCCTCGCTGACCTGGATCTGGCCTCTCATGCTGGATCTGTCGATCGCGTACGCGACATTGGAACTTTTCGGCCTGCCCGGTCAACCCGCAGCCGCTCCACCGTCGGGCACCTCACACCCGCACCCGCTGCCGAACGCCGACCACCAGGCCGGCCCGCCGCCTGCAGAGCCCCGTTCTCACCGAGAGCATCCTCGCGTCGTCGCCGCACACGATCGCGTCAATGTGGAAATCCAGCCACCGGGCCTACGCGCCATCCGATCGACCAACACCCCGGACACCGGCCGCGAGCTCGACGACGAAATCAATGTCGTCAACTGCGACGGCTGCGACGCGACCGAACTAGCCGACGAGAGCCATCCCGGCCGCAGCGCTGAAGCTCGCCGCCGCCGCGGTTGGGTATCGAACAGCGAACTTGGCGCCGCGCGACGCGATTTCTGCCCGTCATGCGCGCCGGATCAACCCCGCGTGCGTCACAGTGACGAACTGACCGACGCCCATATCGCCTAGCCAGGCCTTAGGGCTCCCTGGATGGGCGATGAGCAGCGCGAACAAGCCGTGATCGCGCCGGCCCGCCGCCCGCTGGCCCACGGCCCGCCGCGACGGCCTCAAATCGGCTGCAACGGCCCGCACCCAGGCCGGCGCGGCACCTCCCCGGCCCGGCCGGCGATCCGAACCCGCTGCGCGGCGCCTGGGCGTCGTAAACATGGCATTGAAATGCAGAACGCGGCACTGGCGAGGGACTTGGACTCGCGAGTGCCGCGTTCGTTGTTCGACGGGCGTGTGTTGCCCGGCCGCGCTCAGGCCTCCTGAGGCGGGGGAGTGGAGCTGGTGGCCGGACTGGCGGTCACGGGCTCGCGCACCACTTCTGCCGAGACGTGGTTGAACTTCGTCTCGGTGAACTGGTCCGCCAGCGCCTGGGCCTCGTCGAAGTTGGTGCCCTTGAAGCCGATGACCACTGTCGCGGCGACATAGGGCTCCTGTTCGGTGCCCGTTCCGTACACCGTGTCGGTCTCGGTCAGATTCGACGAGTCGTGCGGAATGTCGACGAGCTCTACTTTGTCGTCGAAGAATGTGCGCAGCTCGTCGTTGAACTCGCGTACCGAATCTTCGAAAAGCGATCCTTTCAGACTGTTCCACGGGAACAGTTCGACGGTGAACAACACAGGGGTTGCCATGGCGTTTCCCTCCAGCAAAGTCAAATTATTAAACGCAGATTGAAGGCTAGCAGCGGCTTATCAGCGCTTCGGTTGGCGACACTTTTAATGAGCAACAACTTGCGGAACATTGCTGGAACAGGTGTGCACCCACCATTACCGACATGTCGGCCGCGTGTATGCGCGCTCTCACTGTGCGTGGTGCTGCGTCTACCTCCGCGCGTTGCGCCGCGTCGGGCCAGTGGAGGCCCCGCGGCGGGCTGGCGACGGTGGCCGGACATACAAATCAGCCCCCGGGAGTCCTGATCCCGGGGGCTGATTTGTTGCCTACCGCCGGTTACCGGCGGCCTGCGCGCTGCTTAGACGCCCATCTGGCCCATGAAGCCCTGGTCGACACTCTGCAGGTCTTCGGAAGCCGAGTGGACACCCTGGTGCAGGGCCTGGATGACCTCCGCCTCTTGGTTGCGTGCGTGGCTGGCCATGTTCGAGAAGTCCATGCCGGCGTCGGTGGCCCGTCCCGAGGCGACCTGGTCCAGGTTGGTGTAGTGGCCGACCATCTGCTGGCCGAGGTCCTGCTTGGACTGGTGAATTCCCATGACGGCAGCGAGATGTCCCTCGATGCCGGCGAGGTCGTAGTTGATGTCTCCCATGGTGTGTTGCCCTTTCTTCTAGGTCGTTGTCGTGGGGTCAGGCCGACTGGATCGCCATGATTCGAGACGAGGCCTCGTGCGCCGAGTTCTGGCCGGCGTGCGCGAACTGTCCGATGCCCTGGTACTTCTCCGAGGCGGTGTGGGTCATGCGATCCACGGTGGCCTGGAGCTCGGTGGTCTTGTTGAGCACCGCGGTGCCCGCGGCGCCGCGCATGTGCGTGACGGCCAACTCGTTGGCGACGTTGACCAGTGCGCGGGTCTGAGCGCTGTAGTCATCGCACAGCGACTGTCCGCTGGTCGCGATGTGCAGCATGTCTTCGTTGGTCTGCTTGATGACGCCCTGTGGCATGGTTGGAACCCCTTCATTGTGTGATCCGACGGGTGGGGTTCCTTCTGTAACCCCGACGCCCCCTTTGTGTGCGCCAGTGTAAGCCGATCATTACGCACCGGCAAAGGTTAGAAACGCGTCGCGGCACACTATTTTCGTGCGTGTTGGCAAACACAGCAAACAAGACGCCGAATGGCTAAAAACGAGACGCCCAATTAGATAAAACGAGACGCCGAGAATGGGCGCGGGACGTGTTGCGCGCGCGCCGCCACGCCTACGCTTTGAACCAATCGCAATGAATAGCCATCAGCAGGGGAGGGCGCACCCATGTACCAGGAACTGGACGAGATCCGGGCCTGCATCGCTGCGCTCGAGCAGATCGAGGCACACAACACCGCGGCGTTCAACGATGCGATCGGCATCTACGCCAACGACCCGGTCGCACCCACGGTGATGGCGCTGGTTTGGCGGGGCCGCCTCGGCGACCTGAAAATCGCCGACTCGGTGTGTCAGCTGGCCCCGGCCGACGCCGCGGCATTGATCAACGCCGTTCTGATCAATGCGTTCAACGTCTGGCACCAGGACTACGCCCGCCGATTGGCCTCCTCGCCCGCGACAGGACCGATGCTGCATGCCTCCTGATCCAGATCGAGTAGCCGGCGACATCGCCGCGATCCGGGAAACGCTCGCCGGGATCGGGCTTGACGACAGCGCCCAAGGCGACGCTGCCGACGCTGTCCGCCGGGCATTGACCCAACACGGCGCCGCCCTGGATGCGATCGCTGACGCCGCCAACGCGGCCGCCAAAGCTGCCGCCGACCGTGAGCGCCTCGTCGCCCAACGCGACGTCGAAATGCCCTCCGACGAGCAGATCCGCGCCGCTCAAGAAGCTGTCATCGTCGCTGCCGCGAACGCCTCCGCCGGCGCGGGGAGCCCCGACGACGTCCGCACGGCCACCGATCGCCTCTCTGACCTGCTCGCCCAGAAAAAGGCCGCACAAGACAAATTCGACAACGGCGAAGCCAAATCCGCAGGTGATCTGGACTCGGTAACATCCGATCTGCCCGACGGCGCAGGTTCACCACTGGGCGGAATGAGCCCGCTCAGCGCGATCCTGGGCACGCTGCAGAAACTGGAACCCACCGGTGCGCCCGCCGGCGCCCCGCAAGCCCCGGCCACGTTGGCAGGTGCCACCAGCCCTGACGGTGACCTCGCCGACATGCTCGATCAATTGCAGTCCGGTGACGACGACCCGCCAGCACCGGGATTGACCGACCCGAGCTGGCAGCCCGGCGAGGGCCAGACCCACGTGTCGTCCGATGTCCTGCCGGCCATGCCAACCATCGCAGGAGCCCAGACAGGCGCCGACGTATCGGGCCGATCCGCCAACCCATTCACCGTGACGCCACTACCAGCCGAAGGCGGGGCCTCTGGACCCGCAGGCGGTGCGCCGATGGCACCGATGGCGCCGATGGCGCCGATGGGTGGGCGAGGCGGCGCATCAGCAAAGGGCAAGGGCGAGCGAATCATTCGAGAAGACAGTGACTTCACAGGCGGCGACATCGATCACGATGTCGCCACCAGCGGGGTTGTCGGCCGCGGCGAGGGGCGCCGCTAGCAATGGGGGGAACACGACCATGACACACGCGACACCAACACCGTCTCCGGTGCCGGGCAACGGCGCGGGGACAGCAACACTGAACCCTGCCGAACTCACGTCCCTACCTCCGGTCTCCGGCGGGCAGTCAGACGTGTTCGGCGACGTCCTGCAGGCGGGCCTGGATCCCGCCGGCGCGTTCGGTAGCGCGTTCGCGCTGCACCGCGTGGTCGGCAACACCACGATCAACGACACACTGGGCCGACTGGCCGGCCGCACACCGGAGGCGGCGGCGCCCCAGACCACGCCGCAGACGTCGCTGGACGGTTCCGCCGGCAGTCCCATGGACGACAACACGACCGTGCAAGCGCCGGCCTCCGGTCAGCCCGACCCGGCCGCGACGCCTGACCCGGCGAACACGCCTGACCCGGCTGCGACACCCGACCCGGCGACCCAGCCGGCCGTCACAACACCGGATCCGGCTGCGACGCCTGACCCGGCCACGAAGCCAACACCGGTACCGGGGGCCGCTGCTCCACCTGAGGCGAGCTCGGCGGCCGGCGAGGAAGCTGCCCGCGACGCCAAACGCAGCATGGGCCGCATCTTCGCCGAGGACGGCCTGAAAGCCGCTGCCCGCGAGGGCGGGGTCCTGGCCGCTAAACGGGGAGCCGCGCTGGGTTCACGACTGGCGGCGAGCACGTTGCTGCGCCTGGGCGCCCTGTCGGTACCGGGTTTGGGAACCGGAATCACCGTGGCGTTGTGGTTCATCGACACCGACGGCCGCAAGGCGTTCAACAACCTCATCGCCTCGGTGATCGGCGGCGGCAGCGAGGCACCTGCGATCGACGCCGCGCCGGAGCCGCCACGCACCCACTTTCTGCCGTTGACCCACGACGGCAACCGCGACTCAGTCATCGAGAAAAAAGACCACGGGATGTACCGCACCAACACCGCCGCGTTCGGTTACAACCCCGACGACGTGTGGCCGACGGCTGACCCGGCGGTGCAGACAACCAGCGACTTCGCCGACGTCGCGCACCGCGTCAACGCTTTCAACAGCAAACTGACACAGGTTGTCGAGGACCTGACGAACGCCTACCAGTCCGCACCCGACGAGCAGTACGTCGTGCACTCCTGGGCTAATACCAAGCCCGGTGTCGACGCGCTGGCGGAATTCCAGTCATCGCAGCTACCCGCGATCGGCACTCAGCTGATGTCGGGTGCGACCAGCGCTAACAACGCCTACCAGGCATTCCGTGACGTCAACCTCAAGAACCGTCAGGAAATCAACAACTCGACCTCAGGCCTGATCCCGTTCATGGCCAACCACGTCAACGAAGGCAACATGTCCGACTCCACGGGCGAGCTCAAGAGCGCCGTCGACGACATGGGCCGGGTGGCCTCGACGCTGGCGTCGGCGGCCGATGTCTTCACGATCAAGCCCAACCGCACCAACGCGGACACGACGTCGTCGGTGGAGCCTGATCAGCCCACTCCGGCCGCACCACCAGCAGACCCGCTGCCCGCGCCGGCGCCGGGCGGGCCCGGCGCGCTGCCTGCGGCCGCGCCGGATCCCAACGCGGCCGACCCCGCTAAGGACCTGGCCTCACTGCTGCGCAACGGCGGGCTCCCGCAAGGCGGATTCCCTGGTGGAGGTATGCCCGGCGGCATGCCGCAGATCCCCGGTCTGGGCGGCATGCCGCAAATCCCGGGCGGCCTCGGCGGCCCCAAGGGGCTGGGGGATGACAAGCCCATCGACAAGGACGCGCTCCAGAAAGCGATCGATGACAAGAACAAGCCCAACGACGACGCGAAGAAAGCGCCGGGAGATCCTGTGCTGCCCAACCAGGCACCGCCGATCGGCGGGCCCGCTGCGCCTGCGGACAACAAAGGTCAACCAGCTGAGGCCACCCCAGCGGGCAACCCGGCGTCCAACACCACCGACATCGGTGGCCGCAAGTGGACGTTCGACAACCCCAAGCTGGCGGCCCTGGCGCACAACCTCACCGGCACCGACGGCGCCGGGCACAAGAGCGTGGCGCAAGCCGCCTCAGAAGCAGGCTTCAAGCTGCCCCCGCCTGGACAGGACGTCGGCGAAAACGTGCCCGTCGACCAGATCAAACCCGGTGACGTGATCATGGGCTCGAACAACCACAACGGCGTCTTCCTCGGCGTCGTTGACGGACAAGCGATGGCGCTGACCGAGTCCGGCGAGGTCAAACCCCTCTCCGAGGTGGCCCAGTTCGACGGCCCCCACCAAGGGTTCTTCCGCCTGGCCGACGACGGGGCACCACCGGCCGGGGCCGCGCCCGTTCAGACCGCATCCGTCGCCGCACCGGCACCGCCGCCGCCGATTGCACCGGCACCAGCTGCCGCCGAGCCGGGCGTTCTACCCGGCCAAAACACCGGCACACCCGGACTCAACCCCGGCCAGGTGCCGCCCAACAACTGACGCAGCCCGCAGCTGCCATGCGTAAAAGGACCCCGCGATGACCGACACCGCCGGCGACATCGCCGTCGACCAACCAACCGCGCAGCAGACCTACACCTCCAGCCAGGAGGCGCTGCGCGGCCACCGAGACGGCATCCCCGACCCCGACCACCACGGGCTCGAAGATCCGACCATCAGCAAGGCGCTGCACGACCACAACGACAAAACCAAAGACAACATCGACGCCACCGATAAGTCTCTCGATCATGGAAAAGACGCTGCAGCAGGGCTTTCCGACACCGACGCCGCCAGCGCCGAGCGCACCAACCGCGACGCCGATCCCGGGGGAGTGAGCGCACTGCGCGACGCCCTGTCGAAACCGGCCGGGCCCGCCAGCCCGTTCACATCCGGCGCGCCCACGATGGCTGCCCCCGAACCCATGCCCATGCCCGCACCACCGGCCATGCCTGCCATGCCGTCACCGCCACAGATGTCGATGCCTGCCCCCGCCCCCGGCGTCTTCAACGTCGCCCCCGCGGCCCTGGCCAAACTTCTCGCCGGCGCCGACAGCTCCGGCACTCCCAACGCCTCCACGGCCGCCGCCCGCGCCCCAGGAGGCCGTCAGCCACTCCACGACAGTCAAATCGCCTTCCATCCAACCGGTTTGACGTTAAACAAGTCGCAAGTCGCCGGCCTGATCGACCGGTGTCTGGACAACAACGGGATCAGCACAGACCCGCAAGTCAGGGCGACGTGGCGAGACATCCTGACCAATCAGTGGTTCCACGAGAGCAGCTTCGACCCCGATGCGGTCAACCGTGACGCCGGCAACACCGGAGCCGCCCGCAGCGACGGCGCCGCCGGCGACGCCGCCCGCGGTATCGCGCAGTGCAAACCCGGCACCTTCGCCACTTACCACGTGGGCGGCACCTCAAATAACATGTTCGACCCCGAGGCCAGCGGCTCCGCCGGCGTGGCTTACATGATGGCCGAATACAAGATCTCGCCTGATGGCGCCGGACTTCAACGATTCCACGAAGCCCGCCGCGCCGCGGGCTACGGAGCCTACTGACCTGAGCGGCCGCAACATACAACCCCGTCCACCCACCAACCACGAAATTACCTGGGAGCCAACTGATGCCGACCGCGAACTACAACTGGCGAGCACCCAAACCGTTCAACTGGCGCCGCGTAACAGTCCCCGTGACGATCGTGGCCCTGATCGCCGTCACCGCCCTAGTGACCGCGTTCCTGACCCGCCCGGACCCGCCGGCAACCCCAGCCCCGCAAGCCGTGCCGACCGCCCGCGCGCTCACGCCGCTTGAGACCACGGCGATCAATTCGCTGCTCGGTCTGCAGCGCACCGGCGCTCACCGCTCCGCTGGCACCATCACCGTCAACGGCCACAAGTTCGGCGTACAAACCGCGTTCACCGACGACGACGCCGCCGGCTCCGGCACGATCACCGCCGGGCATACCCGCGGCGACGCCCTCCTTGATCACGGCGTCGTCTTCATCCGCGGCGACGACGAGTTCCTGGCAGCCCTGGGCATCTCAGGGCCCGTCCCGTCCCCGCCCTACTGGGTAGTGGCCGGAGATCTCCTGCAAGGCAAGCTCTTCTACTCACCTACCACCTGGACCGCAGCCCTGCTGCCCACACCGGCCGCGACAATCGACGGCAACACCTACACCGTCGGCGCCAACTCCGCGACCCTCAACAACGGAAAAGACATCTCGCACTACAACATCAACGGTGTCAGCGTTGACATCACACCCGGGACAGCCGCCGAGATCACCGCCACCGCAGTCCAATTAGGCGCAGGGCACGGCCCCGGGGCGGTGCCGACCAGATCGGCGTCAGGCTCGTGGCAGCTTCCGCCCGGACCCCCGCCGCCAGCACCACCCACCCCATAGCCCCAAGCACGTATAGCACGCATAGGGCCGCGTGCATCGCAAGCATGATGAGTCGTGAGTTCACGCCGAAGGCGGCCGCCTTCGACCAGGCCGACACCTACATCGACACCGCCGGCACAATCACTCACACGGTCGTCCGCGCGTCGAATCACATTCTTGGAGAAGCCGTCTTAGCCCTGCTGCCCGCGGTCCTGACCCTGCTCGTCAAGGTGACCAGTGACTTGCTCGATCACCGAAAGTGTGTGAACCCTCAGCCGCGCCCTGGCGGCCCACACGCCCACGCTGTGGCAACAACACGCGCTGCGCGGGCTCGCGCCAGGCGCCCGCGTTGCGGTGCGCCAGCAGGGCAGCTGAGGGCGCAGAATCCCGCGGCGGCACTACTTGTAGGAAACCGAGCCGAAGTGCACCGGCTCGTCGAAACCGTCGACGAGCCACTGCTTGTTGTTGCTCAGCGTCAGTCGCAGCGGCACGTCGATCGTGCTGAACGTGTCGGTACTGACCGACGCCTTCGCCGTTGCCAGGACATGAACGGTGGTGCCGGGCTTGGCCGACGCGGTGTCCTCCGATCCTTTGGCCGCGTTGATGGCGGTCAGCGAAACCCCTGTGTAGGGAGAGGTTTTCACCGCGGAATCAGTGAACTGCGAGGACACATAACTGCCCAGCGAGCCCGCGCTGTTGGCCGTGTAGAACGCGGTCAGAAACGACCCGACCTGAGTTCCCAGCGGGCTGTTCACGCCGATTCCGTCGGTGTAATAGGCCCCGATCTGCACGGCGCGCGCGTTGTTGTTGACTGGCCGCGGCCACATCAACGCCTTGTATGTTCCGCCTGCTTCAAGGAACGTGACGTGGAAATAGCTGCGGGTGCTGCCGTTGGAACCGGGCGGAATCACAGTGGCCGCCAACGTCAAACCCCACTCGGTTTCCTTGCCTGCACTCGTGCGGGTGACTGGTGGAACAGCATTGATGTCGAGCACCGTGAACGGGTCGGCACTGAGTTGCGGCTGGCCGGGCATCGCTGCCATCGCGGCCAGTTTCTCTGCCTCGTGCGCGCCGCCGGCCAGCCACACCAACAAGAAATTGTGGGCGAAAAACTCCGCGCCGACATAGCCGTTGATCTCGTTGAGAACGTTGACGGGACGCTGTGATGTCTCGATCCGGATCAACCAAAACGACAGCGCAATCACCGCCACAATCGCGGTCCACGCGGCCGCTGCGGTGGCCAAAAAAAGACGTCGTGTCGCGCTTGCGGTCAGCTGAATTTCGGGCTTCGACGGCATGATGAAGGTGTCTTTCCACGCGGTGGGCAACTCGCCGCAAGCATAAACTTCAGTTTAAGAATCGGAGCGGAGGCGCCAACCGACATGACGGAAAAATACGGCGCGATCCTCGATCCGGCGAACTTCGGCCAGAACCAAAAACAGCGCATCCACGCGCTGGTCGATGAGTTCCTCACCGACGACACCATGTCCCCGAACGCGGAACTGGCCGCAATGAATTCGCTGCTCAACGAGGTCCTCCCGCCCCCGGCGGCACCGGTGCCGGCGCCGCGGCCCCATGTCGATGCCCCGCTGGACGACTGGGCGCGCGACGATCAGCCCGCACCACGCACACCGTCCCCCCCTGACCAACCGGCAGCGGCGCCGTGGGGCGCGCACTCGCCAACCACCGGCGGCGGCGGCGGCAAAGTCGCCGACGTCTTCACCCCCGCAGCGCCTGCCGACACCGACGACCTGTACGCCGACAACGACGACGACTACGAGGACCGCTACGCGTTGTGGTCCCCGCCGAAGCCGGCGACGGTCGTCGTTCCCGACGATGTCGCCGACATCGAACCCGTCCATGACCAACCCCCGGCCACACCACCTGAGCCGGCCACCGATCCCATCCCGCTGCCCGGCTCAATGGCGCCCGCGACTGCCCGCCGGCTGCTGGCCTCGGCGTCGCAGCGATGGAAGACCGCGCCGAGCTGGCTGCGCATCGCCACCCCGGCCGCCGCCGGCATGGCCATCGCACTGGTCGCCGCGCTGGCGCTGACCGGCCACCACGACACCACACCTATCGATGGGCCCCGCCCCACCGCCGAAGCGCCAGCCACCACCGCGCTCAGCCCGGCAGCAGCCCCGCTGATGCCCTCCGACGTCAAATCGGAATGCCCCGCGGGCAGCTCGCCGAACCCGGGCCTGATCTTCGGAAGCGACAAGAGCCAGGCCTGGATCTGCACCCGCGTGTACGGCGTCGACAGCGGCGTCCTGACGATCTCCTTCAACCAGCCCGTCATCGTCTCCTCGATCACGGTCGTCGCCGGCTTCGACTACGTCGAACCCAGCGGCGCCGACCACTGGAACGAGCACCGGGTCGTCACCCAAATCCTGTGGCGCTTCCCGGGACAGATCGTCCAGAAAATCAATCCCACCCGGGGAGGGGCGACACTCACGTTGCCCAACATCGCCACTCAGGTGATCACCGCGACCATTCAGAAAACCCAACGCCCGCCCGCGGTCCCCAACAAAGACGGCGGCCTGATACCAGGAATCCTGGGCGGCCCCGACGCCACAAAGGTCGACCAATCCTTCGCGATCGGCCACATCACCATCGTGGGCCGACCCGCCGGCGGAGCCACGTAAGCCATGACCCCAAACGAGATTGCAGTGCCACCGAACGACGCTCGCCGCATCCACGAGGAGCAACGGCCTAAAAACGCTGGAGTCCACGCGGACCAAAATCGCAAGCACGCAACACGATCCAATCGCCGCGCCGACAAACAGGCTCTACGGAAGGAACAGCGCTGATGGGCGCCACGGCCCGTGTTCAACGCATCGTCAACACCTATCAGCAGCTGCACAGCCCGAACTACCAGTTGTGTACCCGAACCGACATCGCCGATATTCGCTAGCCGCAGACTTCCACGCTCAGCGACCGACAAGACCATTACCCCGGGGGAATTCACAAACATGCCCGAGCTCACCGAAGACCTGATCCACTACTTCACTACCGGCCTCAAGGCCTGGTTCGCGCAGCACAACGCGCCCTCTGCGCGCGAGCACTTCATGTGGTGCAAAGAGCAGCTCGACAGCAGCCAGTGCGACATCTACCGGGCGCTGGCCCAACTCGACGAACCCGAACCCGCCAAACCCGTCCTCGTCGAGGACATCTACCGCACCCGCAACACCTGGGGCCGGCTGCTGACCGCCGTAACTGAAGGCGGCCAGCGCCTCCAAAAAGACGCGCTGGCAACCAAAGTGAACGTCATCCCCGAACTCGACATCACGTTCTCGCTACGCACCCCGACCATCGCCGACATCGGCTACGCCAGCGTGCTGATCGAGCAATCCCGATTCGCCGATGCCATCTCGGTCATCGACGCGGCCGCCCCGCCGCTGCCGATACTCGATCTACTCAAGGCGTACGCGCACTTCAAAGCCCAACGCTGGCACGACGTGATCGACCTGGTGACGCCCATCCAGTCGCCGCACATCGTTGACGCCCATGGCCGCACCACCGACCAGATCGACGCACTCATCCAAGCCGCCGCATACCTGCTCAGCGGCATCAGCTACGCCCACCTGGGCAACTTCGCCGCCGCTGAGGAACGTCTCAAGAGCGCAGAGTCGTTGAAATACATCAACATCGGCGCCGAAGCCTGCTACTACCTGGGCCTGATCGAGCGCGCCAAAGGTGACGAAGACGCCGCCGCGATCATCTGGAACAGCGGAATGGCCTACGCACGCACCGACAAACTCGTTGCCGCACTGGATAACCCGAACATCGTGCTACGTCAAACCACCCCCGAACTCATCAAACAACGCGGCTCCTTCTGGGATGTCAACACCGAGTCCGACCTGTCCGAGATCCGCGAAGCCCAACGCGAAGAATCTAAGAACGCCCTTCTCGCCGAAGCTGACGCCGAGCTCGCCCGACAGATCGGCATGACCGACGTCAAAGCACAGGTCCACCGCTTCAAATCCGATGTGGCATACGCGATCGAAGCGACCCGCCGCGGCCGCGGCGGCTACGCGAAATCCATGCACATGGCGTTTACCGGCCCCCCAGGAACCGGGAAAACCACCATCGCGCGTGTCGTGGCCAAGATCCTGTGCGGGCTGGGCCTGATCAAGAGTGATCGCCTCGTCGAAGTGCGTCGCGCCCACCTCGTCGGCCAAGTCATCGGTGAAACCGAAGCGAAAACCAACGCGGTCATCGACAGCGCCCTCGACGGTGTGCTGTTCATCGACGAGGCCTACGCGTTGTCGGTGGCCGACAGCAAGAACGACTTCGGCAAGGTCGCCCTCAACGAGATCCTGGCGCGCATGGAAAACGAACGTGACCGCCTGGTCGTGATCATCGCCGGCTACCCCGACGACATCAAAGCGCTGCTCGCCGTCAACGACGGGCTCAGTTCGCGATTCACCCGCCACATCAACTTCTCCTCCTACAGCCCAGAAGAGATCGGCGCGATCGCCGAAGTGCTTGCCCCGCACGTCGATGGGAAGCTGCCACAGGCCTCCCGCGACCTCATCGTCAACGAAACCCGCTCGCTGCTGATGGTCGCCGACCACGCCGGCCGCCGGCTGCTCGACGTCGCCGGCAACGGCCGATTCGTGCGCAACATTCTCGAGTCCGCCGCCGAGTACCGCAGCACCCGCCACGAAGGCGTCAACCTGCAGGCCCTGTCCGACGAGGAGTTCTTCGCGCTGATGCCCGAAGACATCGAGCTCGCGCTGCGCGACACGATCGACCCCCTGTTGGGCAGGCGATCCAGCGCCCCGACCGCCGCCGCGCAACCCGCCCACTACCCGTCCGGAGAAGACCAGTGATGGTCAACCGCAACGACATTGCCCGCGCCGCCGCGCGAGTATCCATCCACGCAGCCCACCGCGCTGCCGACCGGGGGAGCTGCTGATGGCACGCCAACTGACCACCAAAGTCCAACTCTCGGGCTACCGACTTGGGGTGCGCCGCATCGAACAAGGCGTCACCCGCCGCGACACCAGCCTCAACACCAGCCCCTTCTCACCGCAGACCGTCGCGTTCTCCGTCGGGATCTTCCTGGCGGCGATCATCGTGGGCGCCGGCTTCTTGATGTCGGTATTCTCCTCGCGCGCCGACCGCAACGGCGCCAGTATCGTGATCACGAAATCCGGTGGCATGTATGTGATGTTCGACCACAGTCTGCACCCGGTCACCAACCTGGCCTCGGCGCGGTTGATCGTCAACAGCGCCGACATCCCCAAGGTTGTCAAGGACGACACCCTCGCCGGCCAACCCCGCGGCCAACTGATGGGCATCCCGTCCGCGCCGAACAATCTGGCCCAGCGCACCGATGACACCGCCCAGTGGACCGCCTGCGACAAGCACAGCGACACCTCAGATCTGTCGCTGACCAAAACCGATGCACTGTCCACCACCCTGATCGCCGGCACAGACACACTCACCTCGGCGGTCGAACCGCTGCGCCACGACGACGCGATCCTGGTCAAACTCGAATCCGAACCCAACCAGCTATGGATGGTCTACAAGGGGGAGCGCACCCTCATCGGCCCCCAGGACCTGGCCACCAAATCAGCTCTCGGCCTCGAACCCAAGAGCGCGGAACACGCCATCCCGATCTCGCTGGGACTGTTCAACGCCATCCCCGCCGCACCCAGCCTGACCACCCCCTACATCGCCGACCGCCGCCAGGTGAACCCCGGCATGCCGACCGTCAGCAACGGCGACGTCATCATGACCAGCAACGCCGCCGGTGACCGCGAATACCGCGTCGCACTGCAATCAGGAGTCCAGCAGGTTCCCGAATTCGTTGCGCAACTGCTCATCAACACCGGCAGCAAGCAGGTCACCACGATCGACCCGTCCGAGTTGGCCAAGCAGAAACTCGCCAGCGACATCAACGTCGCCAACTACCCCGACCGGGCGCCGACATTCCGGCAACCCCACGTGCTGTGCTGGTCCTGGATCAAAGGCGCACGCGCCCAACACGCCGACACCACGATCCTCACTGGGGAAGCGCTGCCCATCTCCGCCGACAACGTCAGCAAGGTTGTGCCGCTGCTGAAATCGACCGTTCCCTCCGAGACCGCTAACGCCGCCTACACCGCGCCCGGCAAAGGATGGTTCATCCGCGTCACCGGCAGCTCGCCCGACTCCCGCGCCGCCGAACAACTGATGTACATCGACGACACCGGTGTGCGCTACGCCATCGGCCCCGACAGCCAAGGCAAATACGACGACGCCGTCAAGGCCCTCGGCCTGGGCACCCGCGACCCAATGCTGATCCCGTGGGCGATCGCCAAGCTGTATGCGCCCGGATCCACGCTGTCGCGACAAGCCGCGCTGACCGTGCACGGGCTGCTACCCGACGACTTCAGCCAAAAAGCGATCCCGCTCAACCCTGACCAGGCCGCAGCGCCGCCCAGCTAGCCACCCAGCACCCGAACCGACCTCAGACCGAACAACGCAGGGGGAGAACACTTCCGATGGCCACCGAACCGTTCACCGCGCCACCGCTGACCATGCCTCAACTGGACACCCAGACCGTGGTCGTACCCGACCCGGAAACCCTCGAGGAACAAGCCTCAGGCCCGCTGCTCATGCGCCTGGTGCCCGCCCTCATCGGCCTGGTGATGGTCAGCTTCGTGGTGATGATGGTTATGACCGGGATGCGCGTCATGTCGCCCTACATGCTGATGATGCCGATGATGGCCGTCGTCGGCGCCCTGGGCTACCTCGGTGTCGGAGGCGCCGGCGGCGGCTCGATGAGCGAGCTGAACATCAAACGCAAGAACTACCAACTGCAGCTGCGTGAGCGCCGCAAGCTCGCTCACCAACACGGCCGCCAGATCCACGCGCTGCAGTCGCGGGTCTACCCCCACCCCGACACCTTGTTGTCGCGGGTCGGCATGCGCTCAGCACCCGGCGCCCGCGGCGGCACCCCCTCTATGTGGACCGTGCGCCCAGAACCGGCCCAGCAAGGCGACAACGACGACGACGTGCCCGAAGCCGCCCGCCCGTGGCTGACCGCCCGCATCGGGGTCGGCATCACCCGCGTCCTCCCTGCGGTCAAAGGCATGGACGAGAACCGCCAGCCCATCGACGAGCAGCTCGAACCCTTCACCGCCGCGGCCTACCGCCGCTTCCTGCGCACCCAGAAGTTCGTCACCAACTCCCCACTGGGACTGAGCCTTCGGGAGCTGCCCGCCTACGGTTTCCGCGGCGACGCCGCCGCCGTGCTGGGCCTGGCCCGCGCCGTCATCGTGTCGCTGATCTACAACTCCTCACCCAAAGACCTTGCCATCGGCCTGATCTGTGACAACCCCAACCGGCAGGAATGGGACTGGCTCAAATGGGTGCCGCACGCCCAGTCCCGGGCCCGCGCCGACCGCTCGGGCACCGCCCGCCTGGCGTGGCGGTCAGTCTCCGAGTTCGCCACCGAATACGTGTGGGGCGGAGCCAGCCACACCGTCGTCTTCATCGACACCCCAGACTCCGAAGTCGCCCTGCCCGCAGGGTTTTCCGCCGACGACACCACCTTCGTGGTGCTGCGCTCGATCAGCGAATCGCTCACCGAGACCGCCGGCCGGCTGCGCGTCACCGCATCCCGGCAGCTCTCGACACCGGCGAAAAAGAACTTCGCCCACGCCGATCAGGTCAGCGTCATGACCGCCCGCCTGATCGCGCAGAAGATGAGCCGCTACCGCCCACCCAACTGGGACGGCGCCGAAACAGAAACCACGGTCGAAGCAGCCGCGCTGAACTTCCTCGAGGCGGTCGGAATCACCGGCGATCTCGACTCCTACGATCCGCGCACCCGCTGGCAGCGAAACTCCGTCGACTCGCACTTCGAGGTGCCGATCGGTTTCCGCTCCACCGAAAATTACGAGCCCACCAAAGATCTCGTCACCCTCGACTTCGGTGAAGCATCGGTCCAAGGCACCGGTCTACACGGCGCGATCCAGGGCGTCACTGGCTCGGGTAAGAGCTATCTACTCAACGGAATCGTGCTGTCGCTGTGCACCATGTTTGGCCCCGACAAGGTCAACCTGATCCTGATGGACTTCAAGGGCGGAGCGACCTTCGCCGACTACGAACACCTGCCCCACGTGGTCGCCAACATCACCAACCTCGTTCAAGAAGAAGAACTTGTCGAACGCGCCGGCGAGGTCATCGAAGGTGAAATCATCCGCCGCGAAACGTATCTGCGTGAAATCAAAGCCAAAGACGTCGTCGCCTACCGCAAAATGCGCGCCGCCAACCCGGACAAATACCCGCCGCTGCCCGACCTGTTCATCATCGTCGACGAATTCCGCGAGTTCATGGAAACCCACAAGGAAAAGGGCTACCTGAAACTGCTCACCCGCACCGGCGCGGTCGGACGAAGCCTCGGAATGCACATCATCCCGTGCTCGCAGTACATCGACCAGTCACTGCTGCAGGACCTCATGGAGCACCTGACATTCGGTATCTCGTTGACCACGCAGACCGGTCAAAGCTCCCGCGCGGTCCTCAAAGACACCGAGGCCGCCAAAGATCTGCCCATGGGCAAAGGTGCGGCCATCGTGCGCCGCAACACCGGTGAACGCCTCACCAACTTCATCAGCTTCGACGTCGAGGCGCCCTACGTCACCTCCCGAACCGCGGCGGCCGCCGCGGCACCGACGGCCGACGAACCCTCCGCGCTGCGACTGCACCGCTTCAACCTGGCCAACACCTTCGACGTGGACACCGAAGTCGCTGCTGTTGAACAGAAACCAGAAGCGCGCCGGGCAGATCAGGTCAAGATGCGCGACGCGCTGCTGCAGCGGCTCGCGAAGTTTGACGACGTGAAAGCCCTCGAGCTGTGGAAGCCCACACTGCGCGCACCGATCACCTACGCCGACGTCGACATCGAACCGGCGACGTCGGCGCGCCTGGAGATTCGGCTCGGCGACAGCGACGCACCCCGCCTGCACCGCCGGCTGCCTTACGCCATCACCCCCGAAGGAGCCAAGGCGCACATCCGCGTCGTGGGCCGCGGACACTCCGGGCGCACCACCGCGATCGAAGCGATCATCGCCGGCGCCGCGCGGGCCTACACGGCCTCGTTCTGCTCGTTCTACCTCGTCGACTTCGCCGGCGCGAAGCTCGGCGAGATGGAAGACATGCCCAACGTCGGCGGTTACGCACGCAAGACCGACGCCGACAAAGTCGCGCGCCTCGTCGGTGAAGCGTTCCGGCTCATCGACATTCGCGAGCGTGAATTCGGAACACGAAAGGCCGTCACCTCGCTGGATCAGTACTTCGCCTCGCGGGCGGCCGAGCCCGTCGCCGATGACCCCTATGGGCATTTCTTCCTCGTGATCGACGGCTTCCCGAGCTATATCGAGGAAAACGAACGCGCCAAGGAAACCTTCCACCGGCTCCTCAACGACGGTGGCCGCCTGGGCGTGCACTTGATCGTCTCCGCGGAATCCCAGGCGAAGATTCCGCTGAAAATGGGTGACTCCTTCGGCACCACGATTCAGCTGGCTGTGGAAGACCCCAACTCGGTGTCTGGGCTCGGCCAACGCCAAAAGGCGCTGCTGAAAACGATGCCCGACGGGCAGCCCGGCCGCTGCGTCGACCTCGAACGCGGTCTGGCCGCCCGCCTGGTCATGCCGATCTTCGATCGCATCGAGCCGATCGGCATCCAGGAGGGCAACCCCGTTTATGACGCCCACGCTGATTACAGCGCCGGCATCCAGGCGTTCGTCACCGCGATGCAGCAACTCCACACTGACCCCGCCGGCGAGCAGCTGCGCGCGCCGCGCGTCGACCCCGCCCCGCCGCTGATCGACTACAACACCATCTGGGAGGTCTACGACCGCTACCGCCAGCAGCTGTGCGAACGCGCCATCGGCCATACCCCCACGGGCACAGAGTTCTCCACCTGGTGGGCGACCCGAAGCCCCCGCGACAAGCACCTGCCGATCGGTGTTAGCACCGAAGATCTGCGGATCGTGACCCTCACCGACGCGACGTCTCCGCACCTGCTCGCAGTCGGCGAGAAAGGCAAGGGAGCGACCTCACTGCTGCGCGGCCTGATCAATTCCATCGTCCAGCAGTACACCCCCGAGCAAGCCCAAATCGTGGTGCTGGAAAGCAAATACGCGCTGCTGACCGAGCAGGAAGAACTCGCCAAGCGGGGCTATCTGATGGGCTACGCCAGCGACACAACCTCTGTTGGGCCTGTGGTGGCGAAGGTGAAAGCAGAGATTGAGCGCCGCAAACCCAGCATGGATCAGAACCTCACCGCCGCCATGATCCGCGATCGGTCCTGGTACACGGGACCGCAGGTCTTCGTCATCATCGACGGCATCCAGTCGTTCGTCTCCACCGGATACGGTGCGGCCAACCCGGTCGACCCGATCGCTGAACTGATGGAAGGCCGCAACGATTTGGGCCTGCACGTCTACGTCACCGGGCCCGCGAACGGCTTCGCCACGACACGGCAGATGTCGCGAATGCACAAGGCACTCGCGAACGCGCTCACCACGACGCTGCTGTTCTCCGGTCCCGTCGCCGAAGGCACCCTATGGCCGGGAACGGGTATCAAATTCGCACAGCGACGCGCCGGCCAAGCGGCTCTCATCGACGCCGAAACGATGGTCCCCGAGGTCATTCAGACGGCCCACGCTCGACCGTGGGACGAACCGGCCCGGGGCTGACACCCACACCACACCGCCCGCCGCCACAGCAGTTGCACCCCGAAACGGGCAGGGGTCGCGACAGCTGCAGCGGCGGGCGGTGCCGTATCCGGCTAGTCGACCGAATCCGGGTGCGGGGCCGCAGCGATGCCCTGATTGGCGTGCGCGTGCCGCAGACGCTCATACAGCGTCTCGGCGAATCCGTCGGCGAACGTCTCCACCACTTCCAGATGCTCATTGATCGACGCGATCTGTTCACGGGTGATGTCAAATGCGAACAGCCCGAGGTGATTACGAATCAAGTCGGCATTGGCGGGATTCAAACTCGACATCATGTGATTGACACCGTGATACCGGGCGTGATTGACCTCGAATTCACTGGCGGCGACAGCCTCTGCGGGGGGCTTGTAAGCCGTTAAATCGATCACCGTCGCCTGTGGCCGTGTGTAATGCCCGTCGTTGAAATCCACGAGGCGCGAGCCTTCGATCACCTTGACGGTGCGCCCCGGGACACGGTGTTTGACGATCAGCGTCAGGTGTTTGTCGGGCTCGCCGGCTATGTCGGAGGAGTTGAGATCAACCTCCGCTTTCTCCAATGTGCCGTCGAAACTGCGGCCCCAGCGCATGCGACCGTTAGTTAGCCGGACGTAGCCCGGAACAGTCGCGTGATGAACGTAGACGTACTGACTGCGGCCGGTGAGCGCCCAAAAACTGGCGTCCGGCGCCTCGGCGTTAGCCCACACGACGGAGTCGTCATTGAGGACGCCGTGTCGGTACAACTTGGCGAAATCGCTGAAGCTCTGGGCCAGGACGTGCGCTTCCGCCCCTGCAGGGCTGGCGTAGATGTAAGCCTTCATGAAACGCAAATTAGCGCCGTTGACCGCTCCAGGGCCGCATTAGGGGCGTGTTAGGGCCAGTTTGTGGCAGTGGTGGGGCGTAGGCAGGGGAGGGATTGGGGTGGCTGGCTGCGAATCGGGGACGCAGGAGGGCCGAACGCGGCGAGCTAAGCACTGCTATACGCGGGTGCACAGCACCCGGTGCAAGCCCAGCAACACACACTTGGACACACACGGCACCAGGGAAAACGTGTGTGTCATGGGAAGGAGCGCTTTACACGAAAGCGCCGCCGGCGCCACAGCCATTAGGGCGCCCCGTCGACGTGCTCAGGGTCGCCCTGGTGGGACATATGTGACACATGGGGTCGCTGTGGGGAGCGGCGCTGCGACACCCGAACAGGGCGCGCGCGCCAGGCCTAACCCGCGGCCAATGTGCCGTCCGTCGCGCCGCCGCCGCATCCAGGCCCGGCAGCTCGAGAACTTCGCAGTCCCTGGGACAGGGAGTAGACGATAGCGCCGGCCACCGACACCACTCGCGCTCGAAGCGCTGCGACACCGGCGCTGCCTTTGCTGACGCACTCACCCGGTCGATGGCATAACCGCCCGGGCGCACCGACCGCGCTCCCGCCCTGACTCGCCGGCCGGCACCGACTCCTCGGGGTCGGGTGAAGGCTCTCCTGGCGGCGTGGGCCGGCCCGTCCGGGAGTGCTGAGCGCCGACGTTGACGCGCCACGATTGCACCTCCACGCACCCAAAAAACGAGACGCCGAAAGTGGGCGGATCGTCGAAAAACTTTGTGGCACTTAAAAGTGTCGGATCGCAAACCGCTCACCCGCCGTTGTTACGTTCCCCGCGTGAACAGCCGCCAGCCGGCACCGTTCACCCCCAACACCGGGGGCCAAGCGCGCACCGCGCACCGCGAGGAAGAGCAACGGGGGAGCGTCCCACATGATCCACATCATCGATTCCGCGGTGACCGCGATGACGCTGCACGCCGACACCGTACGAATCCTGGCTGACATCTCCAGCGACGGAACGTCCAACGGATCGATCATCTCAATCGTGCGCAAGGTCGTGGCGGCAGTCGCCGTCATCGGCGGCGGAGGGTTCGGCATCCACGCCCTGCGTGTCCAGATGGCCAAGGAACCCGGCAAGACCAAAAACCTGATGGAGGAAGCGAAGTCCTTCGCCCTCTTCGAAGGCCTCATGGCCGTCGTCTGGGTGATCGCCGAAGTCGCGGCCAACGTCTTCGGCGGCGCCGCGAGCTGACCCAGTCCACTCACTGACTCAAGGCAAAACTCATGCGGCTATCCCGGATCTTCAACGGCGTCGAGCGAATCGACGTCGAGTGGACCATCCTCGGCCAACGCTATCGACTGCCGTCGATGACCCTCATGGTCGGCGCTCTGCTGGCCGGTGTCGCGATCGCCACCGTCAGCTCCGCATGGCTCGGCGCAGCGGTCGCCGCACCCGCCGCGGCCGCCGTCATCTACGCCAACTGGCGCCTCAACCAAATGGACCAGGCCGGCGCCCTCGGCGAAATCACCCAGCTCGCTTTGTTGTGGCGCACTGCCCGCCGGCCCTACATCACCAACACCACAAGGATCTGACTTTCCTATGGGCGACTACTTTCCCGAGATCAAAAAGCAAGAAGGCAACGTCATCTACACCGGCGACGGCACCGTCTGGGCGACCTACCTACTCCGGGGAATCAACACCAACCCCTACGACGTCAACAAGATCGACGCCTGCCAAAGCTCCCACGAGCGACTGTTCACCCAGCTGTCGAAACTCGACGCCACCGAGTTCCTACTCCTGGGAGCAAAGGCTCAGACTCCCGCGCAAACGATCATGGCCCGCTGCTGCGCCGGCATCGACGACTTCACCCCGCAGAACTATCCGGAACTGCACGCGCAATTCAACGCGCTGTACCGCAAAGTCGCGATCACCCGCGAACTCGCCGAGTACCAACGCGTCTACTTCCTCGCCATCGGATTCCCCGTCGCCAGCTCCATCATCGAATCCCTGCTCTCCTCGGTCGCCGTTACCGACCCGCACCGCAACGTGTCTCGCCGCGCCATCACCGATCTGGAAAACCGGTACTTCCGCGCGCTGCCACGCGAGTACACACCCATCCGCGCCACCGAAGAACACATCGACTGGGTATTCGACCGCGCCCGGCTGCGCGCGATCTCGGTGCCAGACTTCCCCGAGGCATCCACCACCCGCACGGTGCGCCGCGGCCCACGCAGCTTCCCCGAAGTGCACATCAACAAAAACGCCGACACCGACGCCCTACTCGACGACTTCATCGCCAAGGTCAAAGATGACAACCCTGCGATGACCGAGCGCGGCAGCGGGCTACCCGCCGCCGCACTGAGCGCCGCCTGCTTGGCCGGCGCCGCGGCGGCCGCCTTCACCACCTACCGCTGGATCAGCATCGCGCTGACCGTGCTCGCCATCGCCGCGATCGCCGCCGGGAGCGTCGCGGTGAAACGATCAACCCTGTCAGGCCGTAACACGTTGTTGCGCAACTTCAAATCGACCCGCTGGGCCCAACAGCTCAGCGTCCACAACGTCGATACCCGCTCCCCAGAATTTCCCGACGGCTACACCAGCTACCAAACGCAAATCGCGGTTGCCCGCTACCCCTCGACCGCCAGCTTCGACATCAACACCTTCACCTATCTCGTCGACCAGGAGATCGGTGTCGACGCCGACTTCGCCTTGCGGTTCGACTTCTCCCAAGAACTGGTGAGCAAGACCGGAATGCGTCACGCCCGACAAGAACTCAACGCCGAAGACGCGGCCAACACCCAAGACGAACTCGACGCCGAAGACTATGCCGACCGCCGCGAAGACCAACGCGAATTCCGGGCGCACGTCAAAGATGAACCCGCCCCGCGCGGAATGCGCGTCGCAGCGATCTTCTCGTTCGCCCACCAAAACCGCGACATCCTCGCCGATCGCGTCAGCGCCCTCGAACAACACCTCACCGACCACGACTTCACGCCGATCACTCCTGTCGGCGGCCAATTCGAACTGTGGCAAGCGATGTTCCCGGGATCACCGTGCCCCGCAGTCGTCGACGACCTCAAAGGGACCACCACCACCGCACTGTTCAGTGGCTTCATGCCGATCCGGCGCACCGTGCTCGGCGACCCCGTCGGCATCCCGCTCATGATCAACGAAGAAAACGCGCTCGGCCAGATCGTGCACTGGGACATCCTGCACGCCACCGACAAAGGCAACGCGTCCATCTCGGCCACCGGCCGCCAGAACGCCGGCAAGTCCGAGTTCATCAAGAGCGTCATCGGATGGATGAACGACCTTCACCTCTACGACCACATCTTCGATCAGGACCCCGACGGTGAATACGCGGTGTTCGCACAATCACTCACCCGTCCCGACATCGTCGATGTCTTCGACCCGACCGCGGCCGTCGGCGGCGGCAGCTCGCTGGACATCCTCAAATGCTTCGACCCCGCCACCGCCGCCCGCGTCTTCCTCGACCTGTGGCTGCCGCTGCTGGGATTCGATCGCCGCTCCGAGGAGGCCGCCATGCTGGCCCAGTTCGTGGCACCCGATTACCGGCAGGCCGCCCGCATCCACTCCACCCGCGCCCTCATCGACCACCTACTCACCGTCGCCAGCCCCGCCGCCCGCGCGCTGAATCTCGCGCTGTCCTCTTGGGCCCGACTGCCCTACACCCACACCTTCATCGACCCGGTCGTCAACGGTCAGACGATCGAATACCCGGCGTTCACGCCGCGCGCGCGAACCGTGGTGTTCCGTACCCACAAGCTCACGGTGCACCGTCCGCGCCACGGCGAGACATCCGTTGCTGATGACTCGCAGAACTTCGCTGCGATGGCCTACACCGCGATCGCCCACCTCACCGCCGAACGCTTCGCGGCCATCACCGCGCCGTGCGCGTTCATCGCCGACGAACTCAAACTCCTCAAAGGCTCCAAAGTGCTCGAGCAGCTCGTCGAGAAACCCGACCGCATGGGCCGCAAAGCCAAGAACTTCGTCGTGATCGCCCACCAGCGCGACCCGGCCGCCGACGAACACACCGCCATGGTCGAACGCAAACTCGTACTGGCCCAGAAGGTTCGCGAGAACGCAGCTGACGCGTTGCGCTCAGCGGACATTCCGCCGACCGAGCGGCTCGTGACCCGCCACGTGGAAGACACCTCGCCGCTTGACCCCGAAACCAGCTTGCCGATCCCAGGCCGCGCCGGCGAAGGCTGGTACAACGACAGCGGCAACATCGGCCGCGTCCGCACCCTCGGACACCTCATCGCCGCGCGCCGACGCTACAGCGACACCCGCTCCTCAACCCGTGTCCGTGTCCGCGATCTGGTCTCCGCACAGTCGACCAACGGCCACCCCGCGCACGCGGTCGAGGTGTCGCCGTGACCTGGTTGCTACCCGCCACCCCGGCCCCCGTCGCGCCGGCGCTGACGACCCGCGCAGGCAACCCGTTCCTGGATTGGTTGCACCTGACCGACAGCGACGGCGGCTTGATCGCCCACTACCGGCTGATGCTCCAACCGGGAACGTTCGACATCTTGCACCGCGTGTTCTACTCCGGCCTCGCCGACTTCCTGTACTCCCTGGGCTACCTGCTCGGATCGTCCTATGCCACAGCACTTATCCGGCTCGTCCTCGACCCCAACCAGTGGCTGAATCCGATCACCGACTTCTACAACGGCATCACAGCCCAGGTGTATTCGCGCGTCCCGCCGACGGTGATCATGCTCGGCACCTTCGGCATCCTGATGCTCAGCGTCTTCGTGGTGCGCAGCGGCACATCGGCCGCCGGCTCACCGCAAGCCCGGATCGCCGCCTCCGCACCGCCGTCGACGTTTTCGCAGTGGATGCCGACGCATTCCAAAATCGGTAAGGCGCACTGGGATCGCCTGGGATCGGGCTTGACGATGATGGCGGTCGTCCTGGTGCTGGCGAACAACCCGTTCGCGATCATCCGCAACGTCATCGACGCACTGCTAGCCGGCGCCGGCTGGCTATCCATGAGCGGCGGCGCCAGCGGTCCCGCGCATGTGCAGACCGCGGCGACCACCGACATGATCCGCTCGATCACGTTCTTGGTGAACTACCGCGAGTTCCTCAATCCGGCCTGCGCACACCAATGGTCGGCGTCGATCAACATCGGCGGCGCCAACCCGCACTGCCTGACCGGCGCCCAACTCTCAGCAACAGACCCCGACCTGTGGACGGTGGCCCTTGCCTTGGCCGCGGTGTTCATCGCCTGGGCGGTACTGAGCTTCGCCGTCATTGTGGCCATGGAATTCGTCAAGCACCTGTCCTTGACGATCGCCTACTTCATCGGCGCCACCTGGATCGCGGCGCTGACCCTGGCTAAGCGCCGCCCCTACGACCCGCTCGCCGAAGCCGCCGCCCGCGGGGGAGTGCACTTCTTCCAGGCCAGCATCGTTCTCTTCGTATCCGCAGCCGGCCCAACCCTTTTCCTGCATCTCATCACCTCGGTACTGACATTCCTGCCCACCCTGATTCAGGTCATCCTTTCCGCCGCCGGCTACTACATCTCCGGCAAAGTCATCCTCAAGGTGATGGAGAACCACACCTCGCTGCTCTCCCTGTTCCGCGACAAAATCAAACAGTCCAAGACCTGGACCAACCTGTACCCCCCCAACGCTCCGACGACCGTGGCCTCGACAGCGTTCGGCGGCATGGTCAGCCAGCCCACCACATGGGTGAAAGACCGCTACCAGCAAGCCATCACCAGCTCGACAGATACCTGGAACAAATTCCGCGACAGCGCCGGCACCTGGTCGCGCACCCAGGACGGAAGTGACAACGTGGCAACCGACATCATCGCCGACACCCCGCAATTTCAAGCCGCGACGACTCGGGTCAAGCTCTACGACAAGCCCGTCGAACGCGTCACCATCACCGGCGCTGACACCCTGCCCGCCACGGCCAACGCCGGACCCGACGTCATCCCAGCCAGCGTGCTGGCCGCGCCCACCGCCGACGGCACGATGACACCAGCGATATCGGCGCCGGCCTCAGCGGCGTCATTCCCCGAACCGCCTGCAGGCGTGCCGCCGTACGTGTGGTTCCGTTCAGGGATACCGCAATTCGCCCCCCCGGCAGCACAATTCAGCGCCCCGCCGGTCGTGCCTCAGCTGCCGGCGGGGGCCACCGATATCGCCCCGATCACCGAGGCGCCATCTGCACCCGCGGGGCCGCGCTATTTCGAGCTGGCCCGCGCCCAGGCGCCCAGCCTGTACAACACACCGAACCCCACGCCCACCGTCGACGACGTCATCGAGAGATCGACCCGGACCTACCGCGGGTACACCGCAGACAACTCGCCGCCGCACCGGGCCGCGCGCCGCAGCGCACCACCGGACCTGCGCTCGGTACTCACCGCGGCGCAATGGACTCAGAAGTTCAACCACCACCGAAATATGTTGCTGGCTCGCGGCTTTGAAGCGATCCCGCAACTTCCGGCCGACGAGGAGGACAACGAGCACATCGTCCTGGCCACCGACCCGTCCGGTCAGATCCGTGTCGACGCCAAAAATGATCGTGGTTTCGGGGACTGGATCTGATGATCAACCACCTATCAACATTAAACTTCGCCGTAATAATGGTCGGCACCGCGCCACAGGGGGCACTCACATGAAATTCAGCAGCAGCGACATGGACAACGACGCCCTGCGCAAGGCGTACAACCAGTTCAACCCGTCTGGCGGCGACGCAGCGGGCGGCGCCCAAACCGACTCGCCCGCAGGGAAAGCACCCACTCCGCCAACCCACGACGTCGGAGATAACGCCGCCGCCGCCGAGCCAACTCACGTTGAGGAATCGGCCGCTGAACACGCACCGACATCACCGCCGCCGCCCGCCGCCGACGACCCCGAGCGGACCGCTCACACCCCGCTGCGCCCACCCGCCGAACCGACGCCCCATCACGCCAGCCCTACCGCACCGCCTGAGTCCAGCCAGACGCCGCCGTCTGTCACTACGCACCGAAGGAACCCACCCACAGTGTCTGACGACAACCCGCTATACCGCGACCGCAGCGCCACCCCCGAGCCCGCCGCCGCAAGCGAATACACCTCTCACACCACCGAACTCCAACTCGGCGACCTGTCGATTCCGCCGCGCCCGCCCACCGAGGCACCCCGCCGGCACATCGCCCAGCCGCCCTACGAGCCCAGCGCCCCCGCAGTGCGCCGCCAGCCCCCAGCCGCACCCGAGCCGCCGCGGCCCGCCGCGCCGGTCAGCGGTCCGCAACACAACCCGCTGACGGGACCCGCTGTGCCGCAACGACACACCGACAACCCCTACCCGCCGGCGCCCCGCCGGCCACGCAGCGACTGGCCGCCCGCCGCCGCGCAGCCTTCGCAGCGGCCCTACGACCCCGCAGACGACTCGCGGCCCCACGCCTTCAACCAGTGGGCACCCACCCGCCCGCCGGCGCCGGAAGACTACGGCCAACCGGCCCAGGAGGTGAGGTTCGGTCCGAGCTCGCGCCGCGCCGGCTTCTCCGACCCCGGCGGGGACCGGTCGTTCACGCTGCAGAATCAGCGCCGCGAAGGACCCCAGCAGGGATGGCGCGGGGCGCTGCACCGCATGCATGTCCCGATCGGCAAGGGGCAAAGCGAAATTGACTTCGATCTCGACATCGCCCGGATCAACAAGATCATCCGCTACCCGAAGGTGATCGGCTTCGCCTCACCCAAAGGCGGCGTCGGTAAAACGGTGTCGGCCATGGCGATCGCCTCCACCATCGCCGCTCACCGGCAGAAGGGTGAAGTCGTGGCGGTCGACACCGACCACAACGGATCGCTGGCCCGCCGGGTGCGCGGCGATCAGATCAGCAGCATCAAACGGTTCGTCGAAGACGTGAACCTGAACTCGACCAACGACGTCAAGGCACACATGCAGAGCAACCATCACCGGTTGTCTGTGCTGGGTTCCAGCCGCGAGCCGCTCGAGACGCCGCTGACGGCCGACGAGTACCTTGACGCGCTGCAGGTCCTGCAGGCCGGGCATCTGTTCACCATCGTCGACATGGACACCTCGGCGGCCACCCCGGCCTACGAGACGATCATGCGCAGCCTCGACGCCCTCGTCGTGGTGACCGCCACGTCACTGGACAGTGCCGAGGCCAGCCAAGACATGATGGATTGGATCCGCGCTCGCGGACTCACGGAATTGTCCACGCGCACAGTAATTCTGATCAACCACCAGTCCCCGGCCAAGCCGCACCTCGACCTCGACGCGACCGTGTCGCACTTCCGTAACACCGAGGAACACGAGGTCCGCGAAATCCACTGGGACGAGCACCTCGCCGAGGCCGGTCCGATCAACCTCGACCTACTCAACAAAGCGACCCGACGCGCGTTCGTCAACGTCGCCGCCCTGCTCGTCGACAGCCTGCCATCCGGCTAAACCACCACCGCTACCACACACCAACAACCACAAGGGGGAACACCATGTCCGACACCAACGTCATCACCGACCGCCACGCCATCGCCGACGCCGTGACCGCCGGCCTCCAGGAACTCGACCAGCTCGCCGGCAACTACCGACAGGCCCAGGAGCAGGTCGCTGTCGCCCAGACCGCCGAAGCGCAGGCCGCCGAGATCTATACCGACAAGATCAACGAGGTCCTCGCCACCGGCTGGGCCACACCGGCGGGCCTGGCCGCCCAGGGGCATGAAGTACCTAAGAAGCGCGCCAGCACCCGCGCCAAGCGGGCCGCCAACAGCGAGCACGGAGAACAGGATTCAACGGACAACCCCGACCACGAGCGCTGACCACAGGCCCGTTGACGAGCGAAAAGAAAGCTGATCGTGGCAACCACACAAGCTGAAGCACGCGTGCAGATCACCGTGCCCGGACACGTCATCGACGTGCCCATGTCGAACTACGCACTGATCGGCGACTGCCTCGCCGAACTCATCCCGTTCCTCACCCGCGAGCTCGACCGCGCCGGAAAAGACTCCAGTTGGCTTAACGATCCCAGCGCCCACTGGACACTTCGCCGACCCTTCCAGAGTCAGCCGCTGGACCCCGAGAAGACCCTCGAGGACGAGAAAGTCCGCGACGGCTCCCGGCTCCTCCTGGTGAAAAAGGACCCCGGAGAGAAGTATCCGCCGCTCATCGACGACGTCGCCGAAGCCATCACCTACTGGCTCAAAGAACACTTCCCGTCCTGGGACGGCCGGATCTCCCGGCGCATCAGCCTCGTACTGCTACCCGCCGTCATCGCATTCGTCTGTGCACTGAGCACCTTCTGGGCCGCCCAGACTCAGCCCGGCCTGGCGACACGGCTCACTGTGTGCGGCATCATGGGCGCCGGCGCGATCCTGGTCACCGCGATCGCGCTCGTCGTCTCCCGCACAGACCAAGACCAATACGGCCCCCTCGTCGTGCCGTTTCTGACCATGACCTACCTACTGGCCGGCACCGCTTCACTGCTCGTCACGCCACGACCACTGGGCATCCACCAGCTCGTCGCCGCCGGCGCAACTCTGTTCACGCTCTCGGTCTGCCTGGCCGTGGTCACCCGCGCCAACGCACGCCTGCACTACGGGGTAGCCGCAGCGTCGGCCGCGGTCACCGCCATCGCAGCCCTGAACATGATGTATCGCAGCCCCACCGCCGTCCTCGGAGTCCAGCTGATCACCCTGTGCTTTTTCGTCATGCTCGGCAGCTCGCGCATATCGCTTGCGCTGGCACGGATCTCGCTGCCCTACGTGCCCGCCACCGGCGAAAGTTACATCGGCGGCAACGACCGCCCCGGCGACCTCGACGCCGGCAAACTGCCCCGCGACGGCCACGCCAACGACTCCATCCTCAACCAAGAAGAACAAACCCTCACCGCCTACGAATGCCTCGTCGGCATCCTCACCGGCGCACTCACCATCATCTGCGCCTCCGGATGGTTCACCGGCCGCAGCCTCGACAACCACAACTGGCTGATCTTCCTGTTCATGCTGACCATCGCCCTGGCCCTGGTGTACCGAGGCAAAAGCTACGACGATGCGCGCCTGCAAGGCATCACTCTGGTGGCCACAACCATCCTCGTCGCCACCTTCGCCGGAGGCCTCATCGCCTCACCCGCCTACGCCGAAAACCAAACCCGCGCAGCGATAGTCATCGGACTACTGGTCTTCTCCACGATCCTGGCCGCGATCTACTCCATCCAGCAACGGCGCATCGTGAGCCCGATCGTCACCAAAGGACTCGAACTGTTCGAACGCGTCCTCTACGCCTCACCGCTGGTCTACGTCGTGCTCGCCATGGACCTCTACCAAAAAGCGAGGGCCCGCTGATGCGCGCCCTCGAACGGATCGGCGCGCTGGCCGCCACCCTGCTCCTCGCCGTGCCGATCAGCCCGCCGCCCACCGCGGCCGCTATTACCCAGCCGCAGATCGATCCCGCCGTTGACATCCCGCCACCCGACGGTGATCCCGCCCCCGCGGTACCGATGAAGCAAGGCTCGGTGTGCGCCACGTCAGCTGTGCTGGCGGACTCCCAATTCCGCACTATCCCCGCCAACGCGGTCTTCCAAGTCGATGACCTGCACAACTTCGCGCGCGGAGACGGCCAAACGGTCGCCGTCATCGATTCCGGTGTTCAGCCCAACGTCCGGCTGCCTCGCCTGCGCGGTGGCGGCGACTACATCATGCCCGGTGATGGACTGTCCGACTGCGATCACCACGGGACCCTGGTCGCCGGAATCGTCGCTGGCGCACCACAACCCACAGATGGATTCATTGGAGTGGCACCCGGCGCGGACATCATCTCGATCCGCCAAACCAGCGCCGCCTTCCATGAGGACAACCCGCCCCCAGGGTGGTCAGACGCCGACAAGTCAGCGGCCAACCTCTCCTCCCTCGCTAAATCTATCGTTCACGCCGCCAACCTCGGCGCCACCGTCATCAACCTGTCGGTCACCGCCTGCGTCGACGCCGGCAGCCCCGTCGACCTGCGCGCACTAGCCGGCGCCATCTACTACGCGTCTACCGTCAAAAATGTGGCCATCATCGCCGCCGCCGGCAACATCGGCCACCAAACCTGCCACTCCAACCCAGGATTCGACCCCGCCAACGCCTCCGACACCCGGAACTGGGATGGGGTGCGCAGCATCTCCCTGCCGTCCTACTTTTCCAACATGGTGCTCTCCGTCGGCGGCACCGAACTGACCGGCGACCCCTACGTCAACACCATGCCGGGCCCCTGGGTCGGTGTCGCAGGCCCCGCGATGAACATCGTGTCCCTCGACCCCACCCAACCCACACCCGGAGCGCTCACCAACGCTGCCCTCGTCAAAGGCGTGCCCGTCCCCGAAAACGGCACATCCTTCTCCGCTGCCTACGTGTCCGGGCTGGCCGCATTGATCCGGGAGAAATACCCAAACCTCACTGCGCACCAAGTCATTAACCGCATCATGGCCACCGCCCACCAGCCCGCCGTCGGAATGAACAACACCCTCGGCGCCGGCGTCGTCGACCCGGTAGCCGCCCTCACCGCACGCGTTCCCGCCGGTGAACCATTCGCCCCCGGCGTGCCCAGCGTGTACGCGCCGACCCCGCAGCCGGCGCCACCGGCGGACAACACCGGCCGCAACATCGCCTTGATCAGCTTGGGCGTCGGAGCCTCCGTGCTGGCAGCAGTGTTCCTGACCCTCTTCGCTTTCCGGAGGAAGACCGTCGCGTGACACCTCCCTCGCCTGAATCGCCTACGGCGACAACCTAACCCCGAACCGCAACAGGAGATCACTGATGAACGACGGCCGCCTCGGGCTAGCGCTACGACTGCCAAACCTGATGTTCCTGGTCATTGTCGCTATCGCGACCGCCCTGACCACCGCGCTACTCGGCGTCCAGCCGCCCATCGAATGGGAGGCCTGGGCCGCCGCCGCCGTCGCGGCCATCACGATCGGTGTCCTGACCTACCGGAGCCGCACCCTGGCCGGCTGGATGCACCGCCGAATGACCTACCGCCGCAGCTCCCGCGACACCATCGCCGTCTACGAAGCCGAAGGCGCAGGCATCACCTGGGACGGCCACCGAGCCTGCACCTACATCGAAGTACTACCGCAGCCCTACGCCACGACCATCCTCACCGGCACCCGCGACTCCGTCATCGCCGCTCTGCCGATCGACGACATCCGCGAAGAACTCGTCCAATTCGACATCCACTGCGACGCAGTCACCTTCGTCACCATCGGCCACAACTACGACCGCCCCAACAAGGCCGCAACCGCCTACCAAGCCAGCATCGGCCCTACCACCGCACTGCTCTACGGCCGAACCTTCATCGAGGTGGGCATCACCCTCTCAGAATCCCTCGACAGCATCTACGCCCGCACCGGCACCGACGATGTACCCGCCGGCATAAGCCGCACCGTCACGATCGCCGCCGAACGCATCCGCCGCCGCGTCGCCCACGACGGCTGGAAAACTCAACTCCTGACCAAATCGAACCTCGAAGAACTCCATGCCGCGATCGCCGCACAGCTGAACCCTGCGCTGACACAGGAGCATTGGAGCGCCTGCGGACCTAAATCGATGCAAGCGATCGCCTACACCCCGGGCCCGGGCGCATGGACCACCGAGAACTACCGCGAATGGTGCCGACTCAACCCGCACCGCCAAATCCACATCGCGCGCCTCGAACGCCGCCAGGGCGCCGACCACGCCGAAATGTTCATCGGCCTACTGACCTCCGACCCCCGCGCCCTGAACACCGTGACAGCGCTAGGCCTGCGCCGCGAACACGGCCAGCAAGGCGACATCCTCACCGCCGCGCTGCCACTGGCCCGCACCGTCCGCCCCACCGCGATCCACGGCAAAGCACTCCCCGAAGCCAGCCCGTTCCCAATTCCACTGGTACCAGGCGGAATCGGCACCTACATCGGACAAACCGCCAACCGCTCCCAGGTGTTCGTCAACTTCACCGTCGGCGCCGAACCGTTCTACATCTTCGGCCCCGCAGCCATGTGCCAACAACTTTTCGTATGGCTGTCCACCAGCGGCCGCAGCATCGACATCGCGCTACCCGGCGACGAATGGAAAGAATTCGCCACCCGCCTCGGCGTCACCCACTCCAGCAACAGCGACGCCGACATCGTGATCACCACACCACAAGGGCTGCCCACCGCCGCCCACCCGAACCAAGTGCGCCTCGTCTGGACCACCACAGCCCCAGACACCCCACCGGCCTACGCACTTATCGCCGGCCCCGACGAATGCACCCTGCACACACCCACACGGCAGATCCGCTACCGCTGGTCAGTGTCCAGCGCCGAAGAGGCGTTCTTCACCCTCGGCCGCACCCGACGCACCGCCACACCCGCGCCGAACACCGCTGCAGCACAACCACAACCAGGCAACGGGCAGTCCGGCGCCCAGCGCACGCCACCGGCGCCGGCGCGGGTCACCGGCCGCCGCCGCGCGGCAGCACCAGCCACCCCCGAACCTCCGGCCAGCGGCCAGCAGCCCACCAGCGGCCAGCAGCCCAAGCGCCCGGCAACGATCCGCCGCCCAGCCACGCCCGCAACCCCGGAACCGCCCTCCTCCGGCGGCCGGCACTCCGCGCAGCCCCGCCGGCCATGAGCAGCGACTGAAAACGTCGAGAGCACAGACCACCGCCTATCGGCTGGTCGAGAGAGGTTTTTCGCATGTGGCGTTTACATCCGGAACCGGGCAGCAAGGTTTACGCGAAAGGCCCGCACTGGCGGTTCTGCACCGACCCAACCTGCGAATTGCAGCACGTCACCTATGAACCGTTTCGACCAATCACCGGGCAAGAGATAGACCTGTCGTACCTGCAGCCGACAAACTACCGGGCGAAATAGCCCAAATCATCAGTCGTGCAACCGAAACCGCGCCTTGTAATCATCGGGCTACGGCACCCTCGCACGTCGCTGCCAGCGCCTCGACGAGCTTTTCACGTTGGATGTCGGTGGCGGTGACTGCGCCCTGCCGCATCATCTGGTAGCCACCGGCCTGCGCGAACAACAGGTAGGGGGAGTAGTCGGCGCGCGGATCCATCGTTGAGACGACGTCGAGCGCGGTGGCTTGACTGGTCAGCCGGCCCGCGGTCGCCTCAAAGGCCGCCGAGAACTTGGCGAAGAAGTCTGCGCCGCCGTCGCGTGGGTGGGAGAGGTCGTAGAGGACCCATCCCTGCGCGACGTTGAGGTCAGTCCCGGCGGGGATCGCGGCGAGCGCCGCGCGGGCCTGCTCGGTCGGCCTCCCGTCGCCACCCAGCGCGGCCGGCAATGACGCGGGCCCGGGCGTGGCAGTCTTGCTGGAATCGGGCTGCGGGGTCACCGGTGCTGAATGCGTCGGTGACGGTGCGGCGCAGATATCCGGAACAGTCGCCGTCCCGGGTTGACCGCCGCGCCCGCCGAAGATCCACGCCACAGCGGTATCTGCGATGGTGATCGGGAATTGCGCCACGGCCGCAACGCTCATGAACGCCATCGCGATCAGCGCGCAGATTCCGATGACGGCAAATTTTCGGCGCCCGCGGCGCACCATGCCGGCGGCCATACCGACCGCGACACCGGGTACGCCGCCTGTCGCCGCAGAAACACCGCCGCGAACGGCTCGCATAAGTGTTCGTTGCATGCCCCAACGGTAAACTTCGCCGTACATCAACACGGCTACCAGCGCGTTGACGGACCGCGTTTCCTGTACGCGCCGAACGCAATACGGCCACAGGGCGGCTCAGCAGCAACATAGAAGGGGAGAGCAAGGTGGGCGGCAACGCTTTCGATCAGCGCCACCTCATCGAGCTGTACAAACGCGGACTAATCAACGAACTCCCGCTTGAGCTCGGACCGATGCCCATCTTCGACCTCGGCCCGTCGATCGGCGCCGACCTGCAACGGTGGAACGTCATCGACGCCAAGACCGGCCAGCTCAGCGAGCCCGCGAGCGAGCTTCTCGGGGGAGTGACGAACTACGAATGGGCCGTGTGGGGCATCGTGTTGCTTTACAACGAACGCACACCCATTGATGTTGATCTGCCTGAAGAATTTCTCCAATACGGCGTCCAATACGCGCTCCGTGACATTCCCCGTGTCACGTTCCTTATCGGCTATCGGCAAGGGACTTTCACGACCGCGACAATGGCCGGCGGCCATCTGTCGATCGCCAGCGACCGGGCGCGCGGCACCGATCCCGACTACCTGAACACCACGGCGGGATCGATTATCTCCGCGATCGTCGACCCCAAGCAGGGGTGGGAGCCGTATCCGCTCGAGGAGTTCTCCATTCCGGCCGCGACCGCCGATGCACTCAAGCGCGACCGCAGCGCCAACCCTGACGACGTCGCCGAGGAGACCCAGGAAGGCCTCTGCGACGCCGGTATGGCCCGTACCACAGTTCGGGCACTGTCTGAGCTGCTCAAAGAGGACAACGTGGCGCTGGCGCAGATCACGCTCACGCAGCGCACCCCGCAGGGGAAGAAAACGGCCAGCAACAACGCGGCGGGCCTGATGTTCTTCACCGGCAAACACACCGGTGTCGTGGTCAGCTACCCGACCCGCGGACTCGACGGCCGACAGTGGATCACCTACGAGTCGGCAACGCCGACCGCACTGGGCCGAGCCATCGGCAAGCTACACAGGGGCCTGGCCAGCGCGCCGCCCGCAAGCGTCACTGTTAAATAGAAAAGCACCGAAAAAACGAGACGCCGACAAATAAAACCGAAACGCCGAACGCGCAAAGATTGGCGTCGAACCAACACCCCGAGTCGTCTATTCTGAATGGCAAGTTTGCTGCCCATCCGGGGGAAGGAAAGAGAAATGTCGGGAATCGTCGGAATTAACAGCGTCCCAGCCATGGGAGGCACGGTCGGAGTCTTGCAGGGCATCCAGGCCGAGCTCGGCGCGGCCACGGCCGCCAACAGTGGAGCCGCGATGGCTGTGCTGCCGGCCGGCAACGAAGGGGCTTCCACCCTCGCGATGGCCAAGCACCACGCCACGGCCGCGGACTTCGCCGCTCAGTTCGGAGCGGGCATCGAGCAGATGATCGAACTCAGCACCACCATCCAGGCGGCGTCGGTGGCCCACGTCATCACCGACGTCGGCAGCGCTGCAGCCTTCTAAACCAGCCGACTACCCAACCAGCGCGGCCGGTCACCCCGGCCGATCTGGTAACGGCGCACGCCAAAAACACTGGAGGTGAACGACTTTGGCGACTGAACCGTGGGGCGGCTACATGCCGGAAATCAATGCCGGCCGCCAAGAAACAGGCGCCGGCCCCTCGACATGGCTGGCCTCCGGCGCGATGTGGACAGAGTTCGCCGCCCTGGTCAGTCAAGCCATGGGCGTGATGACCGCCGAGCTGGCCGCGCTCGGTATCAACTGGCAAGGCCTTGCCCCGACCGCGATGACCGCCGCCGTCGGACCCTTCATGGCATGGCTGGCAACAATGGAGGCCACCGCCGCGACCAACGCACTAGCCTGCTTCGCTGTCGCCGAGGCATTCGCGATCGCCACCGGCAGCATGATCCCGCTGCCCGCCGTCACCACCAACCGCCTCAGCGAAGCCATCGCGGAGGCAACGAATTTCCTCGGCGTGAACTCCGGGATCATCCTCGCGCTGAACGCCCAGTACGGCGACTTCTGGGGCAACAACGGCGCCGTCATGGAAACCTACGACGACGCGGTCCAGGCCGCCACTATGCCCACGCCCGCGATGCCGCCACCCCCGCTGGCCAGTGCCGCCGGCGCCGCCGGACAGATCGGCGACGCCACCGCGCAAGCCGCGGCCCAGGCCGCCCTCGGCGCCAGCACCCAGGCGACCACAAATGCTATGGGGGACACCGTTTCTGCGGCCACCGATGGCGCCGGAGCATCCGACTCGATGGGTAGCGTCATGGGCTCGGCTGGAAGCCTGCTCAGTGCACCCTCATCAGCTTTCAGTTCGGTCGGCAGCCTCGGGAGTACTCTCACCGAGCCGATGAACTCGCTGATGTCACCTTTCATGTCGATGATGAGCGGTATGGGTGGAAACACCTCGGACGCAGCAGGATTCGGCATGGGCCCCGGCAGCACCCTCGCCTCATTCACCGGCGGAGCCGGCGACGGCGCCGGAGGCGGATCCGGCATGGGAGGCGGGGGAGTGCCGATCGGCGGTGGCCTCGGCGGCGGAATGCTCGGCCAGAACTACATGGGCGCATCTGGCGGGCCCGCCCGCAGCCAACCGGTCTTCAACGGTGTCAGCGCCAAACCCAGCATGGTCGAAACCGTCGCGGCCAGCGGCCCAGGACCAGGCGGCGCCGGCGGCGGCGGGGGAATGTCGCCCATGATGCACGGCGCCGGCGGATCATCGTCCTCCAAAGGCCGCACCGGCGACACGGTCTACGCGGTACCCGACAGGCCCGCCGAAGAAGAAGAGCGAATTTAACCGCCCCCAAAAGCATTTGGTCACCAGGAAACACTGGATCGACTTTTAGAATTGCAGCTATGGAGACCGCGCAACGAGGACGCATCTGGTGGCTGATCACAGCCGCCGCGACCTTGCTTGCCTGGCTCATCGGCGCCTACCTACCCCCGGTGGCCAACCTGTGGGTTGAACTGAACCTCATCACCCCCGCCGGCCAACCCCACTTGGCCGCATTCCCCTACGACTATCCCGCCGTCGGGATCGACGGCCACACCCTGTGCTCACTGGCCGGCATCCTCATCATGGTCGCCGCCGCCACCCGCTGGATCAGCTACCTCGAGCGCCACACCCCGCCGGCCCCAGCCCTCACGCCAGAACTCCCGACCACACTCACACCACCGCCACCGCGGCCCTGACCACCACCACCAACCGGGGGAGAACACCATGACCGACACAGGTAAAAACGGCCACATCGCCGCGAACGTCCCAACCCTGCGCGACGTCTCAACCCGCCTCGGCGGCGTCGCCGACGACCTCGCAGCACTGCTACCCGAACTCAAAGAGATCGAAGCCGCCGCACGAAAAAGCGCTGCCGCCAACACAGTTGACGGCAGCGTGTCACCGATCTTCTCCCCACTGCTGGCATCGCTATCCAGCGTCACCAAGAAGGTCGGCGACAACGTGGGCCAGCTCCACGCCAACGTCTCCGGTGACGCCGCCGCGCTCAAGAAACTCGCCGACGACATGGAGGGGACCGACCACTCCCACGGCGCGCAGATCGCCGGCATCGTCACCACCTGACCTCAGCTGTAAAGCGGCGATTGCATGACTAGCGAACATAGCGCGTATAGCATGTAACGCTCGGCCGGGTCGGCTGCATAAACGCCGTGCAACGCCCCCACGGTGCGTCACAGTGACGGAACGCGGGTGCGGGCGTCGGGACCGGTCTACGACGGGCAGTCGTAGGCGTAGGCGGACCCGCCGACGTTCTCGCCGCCCCGAATGACGATCGCCGACATCCCACTGATATCGCCGTCGACGAGCACAATGATCGTTTTGGCTCCCCGACCCCAGATCCAACTGATGTTGTGATCGTTGGATTGCGTTCTGCACCAAGGCAATCCGCTCAACGATTTCTCAAGCGGCAGCAGCGCGGACTCCTGAGCTACGGCGTCGTTAAAAGACAGGTGGGTGTCCCACCGCTCGGCCCCCGCCGCCGTATCGTCGGCCGGCTCGAGCTTCGCGCCGGCAGGCACGCGTACACCGGGAAAGAGCTGCGACGGCTGAGCATTCGACGGATCAGCCACCGCAATCGGGCAACCAGCGACTAGCGCCGCGACAGCAGCGAGCCCAAGCCTCGCCAAGCGTAGGCCTCCGTCGACGCTGCCTGCGGGCCTGGAGATCATTCCCGAATGCTAGCCCCGGCGGCTACGGCAGTGGGCCGGATCGAACAGCCTGGATAGCAACCGCGCAGACTTCAACGCGGCCGCGGGGGAGGACGTTGCGCGAGAAGCTCACGTAGCGTCGGCAAAATCCGCTGGTCCTTGGGTCGATTCGCGGCTTGCTTGGAGCGAATCACGTCGCCGAGCGAGGCGATCAGCACCGGGCTGTCATACAGGTCCGTCGCTACAGCCGCCCGCAACAAATCCGGATAGCCAGCTGTCCCCGACGGCCGCAACGACAGATCAACATCGCCGGCGTCGGTCACCAGATTCCACGTCTCGGCCGCAGCAAGCGACGCCCCGTCACACGGTAACGGCACCCCTTCCGGAACGCCCTCAGTACGGATGCGGGCGTTGAGCCCGCGAAGAGCGCCCGCCAGGCGCTCAAGATTGTCCTGGTCAGCCTCCGGTGTGATGTCGAGATCCTCTGTCGGAAAGGGTGATCCGTGAAAAACCGCCGCGATCCCGCCAATCACGACATAGTCCACCCCGCCGGCGTGTAGAGCTGCCAACAGTCGAGGCAGGTCGAGCTCGATCACGGCTCACCCGCCCCGCGCAACGCACGGAACTGACGCGCCACCCGGGCATGCCGGTCCAGCCGCTCTTCACCGGACAGCTCCACCAGGCGAGCGGCCTGGGCCATGTCGCTGTCGTCACGCGGCACCAGGTGCAGCTCGAGGTCCAGCCCGCAGAGCCGCACCAACCGGATCACGTCGTTCAGGCTGACCGCAGTCGTCCCTGATTCCCAACGGGCAATGGAAGGCTGGCCAGTTTCAGCGCGCGCCGCCAGCTCGGCCTGGGTGAGACCGGCACGGAGGCGAGCTTCCCGTATCAAATCCCCGCCGTACGACGTCACAAGCGCAGTATACCTGATCTGGTATATCACCGACGCTGGTGCGGTAACCCGTAGCCGGGCGCATGCGACACTCGACCCCATGTTGTCGGCGCCGACCGGAATCGAACGCACGGGCCCTGCCATTCGCGCGGTCCTGGCGCAGCACGCCCCCGAGCAGCTCGCCGACTTCGCCGCGCAGTTCCGCATCGCCTTGGCCACCGCCGACGACAATTTCGACCTGCGCCCAGCGCAAGCCGTCATCGACAAGTGGTGGCCGATCGCGTATCTGAGGCTGCACCCGCTGACCGAAGAGGAACGCGAAACGGTCACCCGAGTCCGAGCCGGCGACTACACGGGCCTGTGGTCAAAAGATGACGACGGAAACTGGGTGAAGCTCTAATCAGTTGGCGAGTAGCGGCTTTCAGCAGTCAGTGAGGCGTGTACGCAGCGCCTCGACGAACGCCGGCCGCACCCCGGGCGGGACGTCGGCCACCGCTCGCCGCCGCCAACTCTCCGGCGCGGCCGCCAGCAACGGCGCGTCAGCGGGCCACCCCAACGCACCACAGTCCCGAACAAAAGCCAGACGTGCAGGCTCATCGAAAATGGCTGCATTGAACGACATTTGCGTGCTGTACACCGCCTGCTGCAACGCATTGGGCAGCGTGTACCGGTGCCAGTCGTCGTTCTCGCAGCGGCCCTCAGCGATAGCGTCGCGCAGCATAAAACTTACGTCGAAGAGCATCACGGTGGTTGCCTGGTACCAAGAATTGACCGATTCCTGAACGCCGCCGGCGCCGCCAGCAGAATGCTCCCACGGCTGAATCTCGATACCAGCCAAATCCATTGCCGCTGCAGCGATCGCCACACAACTCGTCTCGCCAGCGGCCGGTAGGTCGTGGCGCCACCCACTACGCAACTCACCCGTGCGGGCCGCCCACAACGTCGTCAACCACAAATAGCAGCGCGCACCAACTCCGCGCGCCATCGCCGCGTCGGGTCGATCCAGCGTCGCCTGCTCAAAGCAGAACAGGGTCAGGGCATCCCACGATGAGTGCCGCATTCAGCGCCAGCTGTCAGGTCGCACACTGAGCATCGCCGACGCCGCGTAGGCGACATCAGCGGGACGATTGTCTCGAATCGCCTGCAACCCTTCGACATACAGATACGTGGCGGTGACCGCCGGAAGCTCGTCCTTACGGTCACGGCCGCGACCCCACCGCATCGCCCACAACATCGCGGTCGCCTGACTCAAGTCATCAGCCGTCGCGTCCCGAAAGCCCCACAGCTCACCAAACGACGTCAACGCCGCGACCGCATCGTCCTCCCGAATTGGAAGATTCCGGGCGATCTCCACCCGCGGCGACACCGCCGGCGCCGCCCGATGCTGCGCAATCAACGCCGACGTCTCATCCGTACCCTGCACAACCTCTTTCACGTCCCCGCTCTGCCCCGGGAACAAGATCGCATCCGGATCATTCGACACCAGATACACCAACCGGCCCGCGACGCTCTCGTACTTATTGGCCAACGCCGCCAACTTCCGGCCCGCATGCTGGTTACCGTTCCAGTCCGCCGCGAACGTGTCCCGCACGGGCTGCGCGGACAACAACTCCATCCCGGCCGGCGCCGACATGCCCAACGGCAGCAACGACAACGCGTCACTGGTCGCCAAGATGTACCGCAACCGCGGCTGCAGCACATCACCAACCGCGAACACGCCAACCGCAAGCCGCGTCGACTCCCAGCCGCGCTGCCGGAACACCTTCACTAAACCGGCGAGCTGATTCTCCGCCGCCGCATACTCGGGTGGCAGACCCAGAATCCGTTCCACCGCAGAATCATTGGGCACCGTACGGCCCTTCGATGACGACACCTCGCGGGCAACGATCGCCCCACCCACCGTCGCCGGCACGGCAGCCAGCACCGGCGACACCGAACCCGCGCCACCACCCACAGCACCCCCGCCACTCATCGGAGGCATCATCGGCATACCGCCCATACCCCCCGCGGGTGCCGGCCCGCCAGTCGGATACTCAGCAAGCGCCCCACCAGCTGGCGGCTGACCCGCAACCGGGGACGGGGCAAGCGAATTCGCCGCCGCACCGTTATGCCCGTGCGCAGCAGGCTGTTCAACAGTCGCTGGCTGCACCAGGCCGGCCTGCTGCGAAACCGGAGCGCCCGGCGGGGCCGGGTCGGCCGACAACTCAGTAACCGGAGCCGACACCGCCGGCGCCCCAGTCGTCACCGGCGCCGCCGGCGACGGAGCCCCACTAAACGACGACGACGGATTGTTCAGGCCCGGGTTGGTGTTGGCCGACGAATACGGATCCATGTGCCGCGGCCCATCGAACTGCGTGTGGACGCCATCGTGCTTACCGTCCTTGCTGTCACCATCATGACCATCGTGCTTACCGTCACCACCACCATCGGGCCCGTTGCCGTTCCCAGTCCCGTTGTCGCCGTTGCCGTTTCCGCCATCGGGGCCCTGGCCGCCGTTACCGCTCCCGTTGTCCGCGTTCTGCGCGGCCAGCAACTTGTCCATCTGGTGCTCCGACACCGGCACACCACCACCGTGGTCGCCGCCATGCTCGCCCCCGCCGCCCATCTTGCCCATAGCATCCGTAAACGGCTTGGTCATCTCACCGAGGCCGCTGCCGCCGCCTGGCGCTTGCGGGGCCTGCGGCGGCTGCATCGGCATCTGCTGCTGACCCATTCCCGCAGGCATCGCAGAACCCAGCCCCTGTCCGCTCGCCGGCAGACCGCCCGGCTTCTGCCCACCACCGCCATCAGCACCCGCACCCGCAGGGTCCGGAGCGGAGAACTTCGGCATCGACGACGACGAGGGAGCGGACGAGGGAGTGGACGCCGGCGGCGCCGGCGCAGCAGGGGCGGCCGGAGCCGCAGGCGCCGCCGGCATACCAGGCGCCGGCGGCGTCAAACCCGGGTTCATGTTCCCCGGCGAGTACGTTCCAGGCGGCGCGAAGTCCGTTGGAAGGCCACCGGATGAAACCTGGGGCGGCACCTCGCCGGAAAGGGACGGGACGCCGTCTTCGGAGAAGCTGCCGGAACCGAAGATGCCTGGATCGCGGAAGCCGTCGCCGATAGTGGTGGTCCCGTCCAAGCCGGACCCGGATCCGAGGTAAGGGGAGTCAGCGGCTCCGTCGCTCATCTCTGAGGGGAGCTGTAGCGGAGGTGAGAGTTCCGGGACGCCGTCGGTGGCGGCCCCTGAGCCGTCGAAGTCGTCCTGCTTCGGAGCATCCGCATCAGGGATTTCCGGAGTGCCGGCGAAGGGCGCGGGAATGGAATCGGAGGTCACCGCGCGATCGGCCGCCGAGAGCGCGGAATCCAGCGTGCGCTTTGCGGTACTGACCATGTCCTTGCTCGATTGAAGATCAGCATCCTTGGCCTTCTGGGTCGCCCCGGCCGCCCCCTTCGCCTCCTGCTGCTCAGTGATCGTCGGCAAGCTATGAATCAACTCATGGGCCTCAACCGCGGCGTTCATCGCGGACTTAGCCGTCTTGACGGCCTCAGCCGAATACTTCGCCCAGCCAGACGCTTTCGCGAAATCCTCAGCCTGCTGCAAATGCTTGGTGATATGCAACCCCGACTGCCTCTGCAGCTCCTCGGTCGTCTTGCTGTCGGTCTCCGACTCCGCGTACTGCTGCCCATCGCGATGCACCTGCGCAGCCTTCTGCGCCTTCCCCGCGTTCTGCAAAAGGTCCTTGGCAAGGTTCGAATACGAATCCTCGCTCTCGGTCGGCCAGCTATCGCCGATCACCTCAGACGCGCAGTCCCCAGTTGACTTGTCGATCGCCATCATTACCCCCGGCGTAATCATCTGCTTCGATTCGCCCCAATCCTATCGCCAGCAAATGGCTATGACCTGGCCCAACGCGGGAAATACCGTTCTTTGCGAAGGATTTGAAAAACGAGACGCCGAGCTGGCAAACAGAGACGCGCAATTGAGCTGGGCGAAGAACTGGTTTGCCTCTCGGCGATCGAGCGAACCGAATTTCTTCGATTCGGAGTCGACGACGCGCGAACTGGTGCGTGGCGTGGCCATCTGCACGCGAATAACGCTTCTTGCGCGTCCGCACGCCTTCCGACCGGCCTCGGCGGCGGATACAATTAGGTTGACTTATAGCCACTACCAGACGGAGGTGACAACGATGAAGAAGACCATGACCGGCGGAGCGTTCTCCGCGCTGCTGGCGACCATTGCTGTCGCCGTCGCGCCTCTGGCCGCGGCCACGCCGCCGCTGCCGGCCTCGCCCGCTATCACGCCCGGCGCGGGACTGGTGTCAACCAACGCCGCAGGAAGTGAAGGCACGACCTGCACCGCTGGCTGGTTGGCGCGCGACAGTGCTGGCCGCGAGGTCATGCTTTCCGCGGGCCACTGCACCCGTGGCGGCGCTGTCTCGATCAAGTATTCAGTGACGGGCGCATACGAAAAGATCGGCGCCTTCTCATCTGCTGTGAATGAAGGTGCTTTCGGCGCAGATCGCGACTTCGGCGTGATTGCTCTGGACAGCGCCATTCCAGTCGACACTCGCATCTTGGATCGTCGCCCCGTTGTCGGAGCGACGAGCAAGGTGGCGGTGGGAGACGTTCTGTGCAAGTACGGCAGCCTGACGCAGAGACGTTGTGGCCCTGTCACCGAAGTGACGCCTTCTGAAGTCGTGTTCGCCACCGCTGGCGAAGGCGGCGACTCCGGTGGTCCGGTGTACCTCATCCGGCCCGACGGGAACGCAGTCGCGGTGGGCGTCACCGTTCGTGGCGACAGCGAGATTTCCGCAGCGGAGCTGATCGAGCCGTGGCTGAGGGATATGCGGCTGACGCTTGACACGAGGCCATCGCCCACGGCACAGCGCGCCGCATTCGGTCGGTAAGCCCCTAACCTCCAAACGCGGCGGTAGAAACGGCCGGGTCGGACTGGTGTTCAGGCCCGGTCGTTTCGCGCGTGTAGTGCTGAGACAAGCGAATTGCCGGTTAGGTGTGCTGTCTCATGAGGTTGGTTACACGGTCAGGCGGGGATGGCGTCGGTGGGTGCTGCCTGACCTTCGAGGAGGACGACGTAGCCGGTGCTGGGGCCGGTGATGCCAGGCCGCCAAGACGAGGGCACCATGCGCAAGTGGTGGCTCGCGGTGAGCCATAGATCGACTGCTGCGAAGACGGCGGGTAGCGGTGAGTCGAGTTCAGTTTCGGCGATGATCGTCTCGACGATCTCGGGTTTCGGGTCGTCGTCCCAGTACCGGGTCTCTTCGCGGATCAGCGTGGCTTCGAATGGTTGCTCTGGATTTTCTTGGGACAGTTCACATTTCATATGAACCTGAATGTCTGGCCCGCTGTTGTTCGGTGCGGGGTCTGCGGCGGCGCGTTCGGTGTCGCTGACCTGATTCGCCGGGTTGGCGTCATGCGTCCGATTCGTCGTCATGTGCCGCACCTCTCATCCATCAGTAGGTGCTACACATCAAAGCATATCAATATGTAGCAGTGCAACTACTTCGACCATTTTTGGACACTCGCCTGTTCGCAGCCGCGAATACAGCTCTGACATGCAGTAATCGAAAATGACAGCCCTCGTACTGAGGAATGATTGATACCTGCCGGGCCGCGATACAGCTTGGTCCAAGTTGTAGCAGTGCCGTAGTACGGACCACCGACGACGACGACGAAGAAGAAGAAGAACGAGGAGGAGCAGCAGCAGCGCCGCCACCACCACCACCATCACCATCATCATCCGGACGTGAGTTGACTCGTTGAGAGATTGCCTTCTGCGGCTCATCTCGGCGCACGTCGAGCCCTTCTTCTGCGTGGTAGCGTCACCGACACGGCTCAGGATTGACCTTCTCGGTCTCCGCGAGCCTTTCCTCGAGTGCGAAATACGGCAACCTGCCCATAGGTTGGCCTCGAGAACCGCGCAAACCTCTCCCAGCACCGCCCGGGGACATCGCGCGCGTAGTCGGCAACAGCCAACCTGATTGCAGGCGCTGGCATCCAAAAGCGCTAACCCACAACCCCTTTGATGCGAATGGAGATCTCGATGACCGCTGCACTGAACCCGGGAAGACCGTTTACCGGATCCGAGCGCCAAATATTGGAGAACACCTTGCAGCTCCACCGCGACGAACTCGTGGCCACTGTGGACCGTTTGTCCGATGAGCAGGCGCGCCGGCGACTGGTGCCCTCGTTGACCACCCCGATCTCGTTGATCAAGCATTGCGCTGCCGCGGAGAGGATTTGGTTTCAACGCACGATGGCCGGCATACCCGTCGGCGAATGCGATGGCCACGCCGTGGGCGGCGACGGCAGCTTTCATGTCGCCGCGGATGAAACTTTGCGCGATGTCATCGCCGAGTACACCGCGGCATGCGCGCGGTCCGATGCGATCGCTGCAGAACACGGCCTTGACGACACCGCTGTGCATCCACTCGTCGGCCAGGTGAGCCTTCGCTTCATCTACCTCGGCATGATCGGGGAAGTTGCCCGCCACGCTGGCCACGCCGACATCCTCGCCGAGCAGCTCCGTTCGTTTGCGAGGTCCGAATGACTCGCGCTGGCAAGCCATTACAGTGGTTTGCCAGATGTCGCGGTCGACAGGCGAGTCATCGGCTAGGCGGGGTGGTCTGCGCCGGCCGTCAGGTGTGAACTTTCCAGCCGGCGACGGTCAGCGCCGGCGAAGTGGAGTTGGGACTGTCCGTGGCCGGGTCGATGAACTTCACGTAGACATCGCCTTGGCTCTGCAGGCCATACCCGATGAACCCGTGGGCGGTCTGGCCGGTGGTGACACTGCCCTGGCGCAACGGCGGCAGCTTGTTGATCTTGGTGTAGTCGACGTTGAAATCGGCGCCCAGCCAGTGAGCGTCGTTCGGGTGGGTGAAGGGTTGGTCACCGCCGCCGTAACCGGCGACGATGTCAATGGCGTTGTAGTCGAACGGCTTCGGCGATGTCCCGATGATCGTCAGTTCGATGACATTGCACGACCATCCACCCGCGCAGCCAGCGGGAAACCAGGACGCGCTGTCGAGTGTGATGTCGGCCGTGGCGCCGTTGGCTGATTTGGCGTGCACCGGTTTGCCGATCTGGCCGACGGGGAAGGGCGGCTTCTCTGGATCCGCGACACCCGTCGGGGTCGACAAGCACGCTGCGGCTACGAGCGTCACCAAGGCCAGCGGGATGGTCAGACACAGGCGCATAGGTCAACGCTAACCGCAGGGGCCCGGCGTTGATGAGCGTTGCCGAATTGTCCGGCTATCGGCGGCGGTTGAGTGCGGCAAGGGCCGCTTTGATTGCGTCACGGGTGTTGGCGTCGACCCCGATCTCGGATTCGACAGCCTCGATTGCGCTCGTCGGCACGCCGGCCGCGTTCGCGGCGTCTTCCGTGCTCAGCTCGTGGCGTTGCCTGGCCGCATATAGCTGCTGGCCGAGTGTGGCGCTGGGGGCTCGCGCAGCGCGCAGCATGAGTTCGCGGTAGGTCTTGCGGACTGCGCTGAGGGTGAGGGTGACGTCGGGAGCGCCTTTGGCGCTTTGCGCAGCGTTGGCGGCGACAGCTTCGAGCCGGCGCAGGTCGCCCAGCAGAGTCGCAACGCGGTCTTTGAACGCGGGATCGTTGGGCTCAGGCAGTGTGGCGATTGCTGATTTGATTGTGCCCAGGGCCAATTCGGCGGCGTCAGTCAGCAGAGAAGTTCGCACCGTGCTGCTGTCCGCGGACGCGCCGTTGTCGGATTCGATTCGGGCGGTCGCATTTTCGGTACCTTGCCGCCGCAAGTCGCTGATGTGGCCTTGCGGCCACTGGAGCGCGTGTTCGAGTTGTGTGCGCGTCGCGGGCCGCGGCCATCGGCGGCCTTTCTCGAACGCGGCCAGGCCGCCGGCGTTGACGATGCCGGCGCGCGCCAGGCTGCGTTGTGAGACGTTGAGTTCGTCGCGGCGTGCGGCGACTGCCGCGCCGGCGAATGCGACTCCGGGGTCGGTGACCTCAACATCCTCGGCGCTGTTGGCGTCGAGGGCGGGCTCGATGGTCACCGCGACCCCGGTGGGGCTGCCCAGGTTGAGGGCGAGTTTGTCGCGGATGGTGATGGTGGATTGGCGTTCTCCGTCGACGAAGATTCCGTTTCTGCTGCGATCGTGCGCGACCCATCCACTCACGGGATCGTGGTCGATGTGTACGTGGGTTCGGGAGATGTGCTCGTCGCCGACGATGATGTGGGCCGGTTGGTCGCGGCCGATGATGATCGGGGCGTCGGAGGGTTCGAACGTGCGGGATTGGGTCCCGGCGCGGATCTTGAGAGCGGCGGTGGTGCGCATCGCCGCCGTCTCCGGGGAAGGTGACGGTCCCTGAATGGCTTGCATAGTGATCACGCTCCCGGGGTTGCCTCGCCGCCTAATGCTACAACTAAGGGAGTGCGTAACCTAGCGCGGGTCATCCAGGCTGCTTCACTCTATCCAGGGACAGGTCGGAGTGAGTTCTGCAGAGATCGGCGTTGCCGAGCTGCCCTACCGGCCGCAAATCAGTAATTCAACCTGCTGAAATGGTGGTGCGTGACGGTGAGGATCGGCTCGCCGGTCAGGTTGCCGTCTCTGCCGTCACATGCCCCTTGGCGTGCCATACCTGTACTTAACTAAATGTGTAGCAGGGCTTCGCCGCGGCGCTTAATGGCATGCTCAGTCGGCGACGAAGTATCGCCTGGGTGTGGCGTACACACAACTTCGATTACGTGAGTACAGGACGGAGGCGTCTCGCGTTTACGGTTTAAACTTTCGTTGACGAATGAGAGATGGGACTGCTGTTGTCCGGGGACGAGGCGCCGCCGCGTGGCGGTGAGACCGCTGAGTGGCGCACCGGCTCGCAATTCGGCCCCTACCTGCTGAAAAGACTCTTGGGCAGCGGCGGGTTCGGTGAAGTCTACGAAGCCGTCGACAACAGCAAGAACCGAACGGTCGCGCTAAAGGTGCTGCCGCCATCCTGTACCGCGAATCCGAGTTTCCGGCAGCGCCTGTTCCGTGAGGCATCGACCGCCGGCCGGCTCAACGAATCCCATGTGGTGCCCATCCACGATTACGGCGAAATCGACGGCCAGCTCTACATCGACATGCGCCTGATCCCCGGCACCGACCTGCGAGCCGTGCTGGCCGGTAGCGGTCCACTTGGTGTCGACCGCGCCGTATCGATTACCAGTCAGATCGCCTCAGCCCTTGACGCCGCACACGCCGAGCAGATTGTGCACCGCGACGTGAAACCCGCGAACATCTTGCTCGCCCCCGACGATTACGCCTGTCTGGTCGATTTCGGCTTGGCCAACGCCGCAACCGACGCGAAACTCACCAGCGCCGGTGCGACCCTGGGCACGTTCGCCTATATGGCTCCCGAGCGATTCGGCGGGCTCGAAGTCGACTACCGCGTCGACATTTACGCTCTGGCCTGTGTTCTGCACGAGTGTCTGACCGGGGCGCAGCCCTATCAAGCATCCGACAACGTCGGCCTCATCGCCGCCCATCTGGCCACCCCTATTCCGCAGCCAAGCCTCCACGAGGGTGTGCCGGCTGGCTTCGACGCGGTCATCGCCTGCGGCATGGCCAAACAGCCCGACCAGCGCTACGTCAGCGCCGGCGACCTGGCCGCCGCCGCACGCGAAGTGCTGACCGGCGCACCGCAGTCGTCTCGGGTCGCGGATTCCGTGGAGGAGTCCAAGCGGGCGGTACCGCGATCCCGGCGGCGCCGCGCAGTGTTCGTTGCTGGCGCCGCGCTGCTGGTCGTGGTCGCGGGGGTCGCGTCGATTCCGTTCTGGAAGGGGCAGCGTCCCAGCCCGCCAGCCCCAGCCGCGAGTACGGTTTTCGCCCGCATCGGCGCCACCATCCCGGTCGGCAAGCACCCCGAGGGGGTAGCGGTAGATCCGGCCCTGCATCGCGCTTACACCGCTGACTACGGCGACAACGCGGTGTCGGTTATCGACACCGCCACCCACACGGTTGCCGCCAAGATCCCGGTCGGCCGTGGGCCGATCGGCATCGCCGTCGACCCGGTCGCCCACACGGTTTACACCGCCAACAATCGCGACGACAGCGTGTCGGTTATCGACCCGGTGGCCGGGTCCGTTACCGCCTCGATCGACGTCGGCACCAACCCGTGGGGCATCGCTGTCGACCCGGCCACCCATACCGCCTACGTGGCCAACAACTGGGACAACACCGTCGCGGTCATCAGCACCGAAAATCACACCGTGACGTCGACCGTTCAGGTCGGCAAGCACCCCGAAATGGTCGCTGTCGACTCGTTCACCCATACCGCTTATGTCACCAATAACAGCGACGGCACGCTCTCAGTAATCGACGCCAACGGCGGCGCGGTCACGACGAGCACGATCAGCGTCGGTAACGGACCGCTCGGTGTCGCCGTCGATCCCGCCGCGCACATTGCCTACGTCGCCAACTACGCCGACAACACCATCGCGGTCGTCGACGTCACAGCCCGCGCCGTGACAGCAACTATCCGGGCTGGCACCAACCCCTGGGGCATCGCCGTCGACCCGAGTGCCCACACCGCCTACGTCACCAACAGCAGCGACGGCACCGTCGCGGCGATCGACACCACGTCGCGCGCTGTCACAACTGACATCAAAATCGGAAATCGTCTGTGGGACATCGCCATCGACCCGAGAACGCACACCGGCTACACCGCTAACAGCAACAACACCATGTCGGTCATCGAGCCTGCACACTAATGGGCCACGGGGACCGAGAACACCAATGAGAGGAGCCGTTCGGCATGATTGACGGTGTGGAACGCACATTTGACGAGCTGGTCGCCGAAGCAGACGCGGTCGATGTCTCAGGGTGGGACTTCTCGTGGCTCGACGGCCGAGCCACCGAGCAACGTCCATCCTGGGGATATCAGCGGCTGCTGAAAGAGCGGCTCCCGCAGGTGCATTCTGCGCTCGACCTGTACACCGGCGGTGGGGAAGTGCTCGCCGGTGCTCAACCGTTCCCGCCGACCATGGTGGCCACCGAGCCGTGGCCGCCGAACATCAACCCAGCCACCCAGCTGCTGCATCCCCTCGGCGCGGTCCTGGTGGCCACCACCGAAGAGCCGCCACTGCCGTTCGGGGACAACGCATTTGACCTTGTTACCAGCCGCCACCCCTCGCATGTGTGGTGGGACGAATTCGCCCGCGTCCTCAAGCCGGGCGGCTCCTACTTCGCCCAGCACGTCGGCATCATCTACCTACGCACGCTGCGCGAATTCTTCCTGGGCCCGCAACCCAAGGATCGACAGATCCGCGGCCAGCTGAACGTCGACACAGTCGGCGCGGACATCGCTGCCGCAGGCCTCGAACTCGTCGACCTGCGCCACGAAGAGATCAAAGAGGAATTCTTCGACATCGGCGCAATCGTGTACTTCTTGCGCAAACTCAGCTGGGTGGTCCCCGATTTCAGCGTCGCCAAGTACCGCGACAAACTTCGCGAACTGCACGACCAGATCGGCGCCGACGGCAGCTTCATCACCCACAGCTCGCGACTTCTTGTCGACGCACGCAAACCACACTGAGTCTCAGACAGGCTCGCGTTTCGGGCTGGGTGAATTAGCCGCCAGCAACCACGGCGCTGACGCTGCTGTATGCAGTGGTGGCGAACACTGCAGGCCACGAGCTTCAGATGTCGCCCGTTCGGCGGACATGCGCGAATTAGCGCACCCGCTATCGGTCAACCAGTTAAATTCCGTGGGGTCCCGCCAACCCGTCGTCCAGCAAACGCCCGCTGGGTCGACGCCGCCGGCAAATGGGCCTGTAGAAGAGGAAAACTGAATGGCCGACGCGCCTGCGCGCTGTATGCGTGCGATATGGCTGCTCCTCGTGACGTTGCTCGCCGCCGCAGGCACCTTGGACTCCTCGCCGAGTAATCTCGCGCGCGATACGTCCAAAAAGCCGGAAAAGCCCTCACACGCAAAGATATTCAGGGCTTGGCTCATGCGTCCCTGGTCCCCGTTGATGCGGTTTATCGTCAAAACCGGTCTGGCATCCGCGGCGCTGGCGGTGTTCGGTATCTACGAAGCGCATTGGTTACCCGGCAGCTTCCCAGACCACCTTGCCCTGATTACGAAGAGCCTGACGCCTGACAGCTCCCACTGGGCGGAGTGGTGGACGGCCTACGCCACGCTCGGGTTGTGTGGCATCGCGATCATCGCGGCCTTTGTCGCTAGAGGCCAGGTAATGCTGACGCGAAAGGTCCAGCGCAGCCAGACGTTCCTTGAGGTCTCGCAACGCTGGAACAACGACCAGTTCCGCAACACGCGGATCGAGATCCGCGATGTGTACTGCCCCACCAAAAACCCCGACGCCGTAAAGGATTACCTGCTAGGTCTTTTGCACCAGAGCAACAAGCACAATTACTGGTTGTGTATGGAAGCGCTCAACTTCTTCGAAACAGTTGCGGTGCTCAGGAAACAAGACGCGTTGACGTTCGAGGTCGTGAGCAAAGTGTGGGGCTTCGTCATCTGGGACTACTGGGCAATGATGCATACCTTTGTGCAGTATCAACGCGAAAACGCGACCCCATACGATCCTTATTTCTGCAAGGAGTTCGAAGAACTCGCCATCCTGATCGCCCGGAAACACTGCTGGAGCGCACCTGACGACCCTCACGGTGAAAAGCCGGGGGCCGGCAAGTAGCAGCATCAGCTCGCCGGCTGGTCGATCACCAGCCGCTCACGACTTGCGCACACCTAAATCAGCTGCGCTGCAAGGCGGCCGTTGAGTTTTCTTCTAGGGACAGGTCGAGGTTGGCCGGCGCCGGGCTCATTACAACGCCTTCGCAGCTCAACTGACGACCAGAGGCATCAACTTTGCGCTCTACGCCATCTGGGCGGGGACTGTCGCAATAAGGGTGTAAACGGCCTGATCGGCCCCGGTGTGTCGGGGCCGGAAAGGTCGCCTGATGACCG
>NZ_LZLV01000094.1 GCF_001673405.1 Mycobacterium sp. 1245111.1
CTGCCGGCGGGCCGGAGAACAGCACCAGCACCGCGGCGTCGCGGCCCTTGTTGCCCGCCAGCGCCTTGGACGCGGTCACCATCGCCAGCACGTCGGCGGGCAGCCGCCGCTTGTACGCGTCGGGAATCTCGGCGACGTTGTCGACCAGCGGTCGCAGCCAGGGCGGGCCGAATTCGGGTGTCAGCAGATCCGTGCCCAGGCTCCTGCGCGTGCCGCCTCCGGTCACTGGCGCCCCCTTCGCGCATCCAGCCGCCCGACCGCGTCCAAGGCGCTGGCGGGCAACAAGGGCCGCGACGCCGCGGTGCTGGTGCTGTTCTCCGGCCCGCCGGCAGCCGAGTCCGGCAGCGCCGCACCCGATTCGCTGCCCGACGACGCCGATCTGCTGCTGACCGTGCGGGCTGCGTCGTTGCGCCACCATGCCGGTCAGGCCGCGTTTCCCGGCGGCGCATCCGACCCCGGTGACGACGGGCCGGTGGCCACCGCGCTGCGTGAGGCGCGCGAGGAAACCGGCATCGACACCAGCCGACTGCATCCACTGGTCACGATGGAGCGAACGTTCATCGCGCCGTCCGGTTTTCACGTCGTCCCCGTCCTGGCGTACTCGCCGGATCCGGGGCCGGTGGCCGTCGTGGATCAGGCCGAGACCGCAATCGTGGCCCGGGTTCCGGTCCGGGCCTTCATCAATCCCGCCAACCGGCTGATGGTGTACCGCCGCACCCTCAGCCGCCGCTTCGCCGGGCCGGCATTCCTGTTGAACCAGATGCTGGTCTGGGGTTTCACCGGTCAGGTGATTTCCGCGATGTTGGATGTCGCTGGCTGGGCAAAGCCCTGGGACGCCAGCGATATTCGTGAACTCGACGAAGCGATGGCATTGGTCGGCGACGAGGAAGATGCCTGATGAGCTCCTCACAATGGTTGGACATCGCGGTGCTGGCAGTCGCGTTCATCGCTGCGGTCTCGGGATGGCGTTCGGGCGCGCTCGGCTCGTTGTTGTCGTTCGTCGGCGTGCTGCTGGGCGCGATCGCCGGTGTGCTGCTGGCCCCGCACCTGGTTGCGCACGTCGCCGCGCCGCGGGCCAAGCTGTTCGCCGCGCTGTTCCTGATCCTGGCGCTGGTCGTCATCGGCGAGGTGGCCGGAGTGGTGTTGGGTCGCGCGGTTCGCGGGGCGATACACAGCAACTCGGTCCGGTTCTTCGACTCGCTAGTCGGCGTCGCGGTGCAGCTGGTGGTGGTGTTGGTGGCGGCGTGGATGCTCGCGACCCCGTTGACGTCGTCAGCGGGTCAGCCCAGTTTGGCTGCGGCAGTGCGGGGTTCGCGGGTGCTCGGTGAGGTCAACGACTACGCGCCGGACTGGCTCAAGTCGGTGCCCAAGCGGCTGTCCGCGCTGTTGGATACCTCGGGTCTGCCGCAGGTGCTCGAGCCGTTCAGCCGCACTCCGGTCGTCGCGGTCGCGGCTCCGGACTCGGCGCTGGCCAAAAACCCGGTCGTCGCGAACACCGAACCAAGTGTGGTGAAGATCCGCGCGATCGCACCGGGTTGCTCGAAAGTGTTGGAGGGCAGCGGGTTTGTGCTCTCACCGGATCGCGTGATGACCAACGCCCACGTGGTCGCGGGAGCGAACAGCGTCACCGTGGAAGCGAGCGGCAACCCGTACGACGCCACGGTGGTGTCCTACGACCCGACCGTCGACATCGCGATCCTGTCGGTGCCGCATCTGCCGGCCGGGCCGCTGGCGTTCGCCAGCGCCCCGGTGACCTCGGGCACCGAGGGCATCGTGATGGGTTACCCGGGTGGCGGTGGATTCATGGCGACGCCAGCCAGGATCCGTGAACTCATCGAGCTGAACGGCCCCGACATCTATCGCAAGGCGACCATCAACCGCGAGGTCTACACCGTCAGAGCCAATGTGGAGCAAGGCAATTCGGGCGGGCCGTTGATCAACCTGGACGGACAGGTGATCGGTGTGGTGTTCGGCGCTGCCGTCGACGACAACGACACCGGCTTCGTGCTGACCGCCAAAGAGGTCGCCGCCCAGCTTGCGCACATCGGTGACACCGCAGCGGTGTCCACCGGCGAGTGCGTCAGTTGACCGGCGAACGGTAGACCCGCTCGAGGAACCGCGACAGGTGCGCGTTGACTTCGTCGGGCTTTTCCTCGTGGCTGAAATGCCCTGCGCCGGAGATTGACACGTATCGGCCGTGTGGCGCGTAGCGCTGTGTCCGCTCTACCGGATCGGCCAGCACGTAGGGATCTTCGTCGCCGTGGATGTGCAGCATCGGGATGCCGAATGGCCGGCTCATCAACCGCATGAAGCGCCGGCCCTCCTCGCGCAACTGACTGCGTACCGCCCAACGCTGGTATTCGAGTGCGCAATGCGCCGCGTATCGGATCTGGATGGCCTGCCGCAGGTGGTCGATCGTCGCGGAAAAGTCTTCGGAGGCAAGCCATTTAGCACCGGCACGGCTGCGGATCACATGCTCGAGTCCGGCGCCGTGATGACGGGTCAGCGCGCGTTCCGGCCAGAACGGCACCTGGTAGCGCAGCAACGAAGGCACCAGCGCCCGACCCTGATCGCGGCGCGTCAGCGCCGAGCGCCGCAGCGCAGCCGGGTGCGGCGAGCTGATCACCGCGATCGCGCGCACCTGCCGCGAGTGCAACACCGAGGTGGCCCAGCACACCAGTCCGCCGTCGGCGTGCCCGACCAGCGTCGCCGACGAATGTCCCAGCGCGCGGATCAATCCCGCGGTGTCGCCGGCCAGCGTCCAGCCGTCATAGCCGCGCGGTGGTTTGTCGCTGCCCCCGTAGCCCCGCAGATCCACCGCGACCACCCGCGCCCCGGTCAGCCCACGCAGCTGATGGCGCCACGACCACCAGAACGAACCGAAGCCATGCAGCATGATCACCAAGGGCCGCGCGGTGGCAGGGGTGGCATTCGCTTCCAGGTCATCCGGGACCGCCTCGACGACGTGGAACCGAATGCCGTTGGCGTGCACATCCAGATGACGCCATGGACCGTCGATACGCGTGACCGACGGATCTGGTGGGGCCATCTACCAACCCGAGGGATCGGCGGGCGTTCCGCCCTGATTCAGCGCGGGCGTCGAGGGCTTGTCGTGGCCCGGCGTGAACGCCGAGCGGGTCTCCTTGACGGATTCGATGGTCTGCTGCGGACCCCGGATCCGTCGCACCTTCAGGAAACCGAGCAGGGCCAGCACCCCGGTGACCACCACCATGATCCCGAACACGATCAGGAACGCCGCCCAGCGCCACAGCCAGGTGTCCAGCAGTTCGGCCAGGAAGAAGAAGAAAAAGAACGTCGAATAGAACAGCACCACCAGCGCGGAGATGAAGAAGACGCTGCCGGTCAGACCCTTCTTGACGTCGCGGGTGATCTCGGCGCGGGCCAACTCGACCTCGGCGCGCACCAGCGTCGACATCTGGGCGGTGGCTTCTTTGACCAACTCGCCGATCGACGGCTCGGCGGACAGCGCATGCGGATCGGTCAGCGGGATGGTGGTCAGCGTGCTGGGGACGCCATCAGGGCGGTCGTTGCCGTTCTTTCGATCTGACTTGCTCACAGACGGTCCTCCTGCATAGTGGCCGGACAGCTCGCTGATTGTCCGGGTTCATGTTGCCATGCAGTCCGATGGCAGACGAGGCTAGGCGCTTTGAGGATCGGCCCCCAGGGGCATTGATCGGGCTAGAATTGCGCAGCCGTGTACTGGTGCACATTTGCCGACGGGAGAAAACCGCCTTGCAGACCATGGGTCGTCGGCTGCTCCGGATCACGACGGCTTTGATCGTGGCGGGTGGGCTCGGGCCGCCGGTTGTCCCGGCCCGCGCCGACGACCGCATCCCGCTCGGCGGCGGTGCGGGCATCCTCGTCAACGGCGACACCCTGTGCACCCTGACCACGATCGGCACCGATCCCAAGGGTGACCTGATGGGATTCACGTCGGCGCACTGCGGGGGACCCGGCGCGCCTGTCGTTGCCGAGGCCGCGAAGGAGCGCGGCAACGTGGGAACGATGGTGGCCGGCAACGACGGCCTCGACTACGCGGTCATCCAGTTCGACAAGGCCAAGGTGTTGCCGCAGGCCGACTTCGGCGGCTTCGCGATCAACGGTATCGGGCCCGATCCGGCATCCGGGCAAATCGCTTGCAAGCAGGGCCGCACCACCGGCAACTCCTGCGGCGTCACCTGGGGGCCGGGCCAGGATCCCGGCACGATTCTCATGCAGGTGTGTGGGCAGCCCGGCGACTCGGGCGCACCGGTGACCGTCAACGATCAACTGGTCGGCATGATCCACGGCGCGTTCAGCGAGAACCTGCCGGTCTGCATCACCAAGTACATCCCGCTGCACACGCCGGCGGTGGTGCAGTCGATCAACGCCGACCTGGCCGACTTGCAGGCCAAGAACCGCCCCGGCGCCGGGTTCGTCCCGATCCCGCCGTAGCTACTGGGCGGCCCGGATCGCGTCGAACACGCCCGGGTCGAGCAGCGTGGAGGTGTCACCGAGCTCGCGCTTCTCGGCGATGTCGCGCAGCAGCCGTCGCATGATCTTGCCGCTGCGGGTCTTCGGCAACTCGGGCACCACGTGCAATTCGCGCGGCCGCGCGATCGGTGAAATCGTCCGGGCCACCTCGCCGCGCAGCTCGTCGATGATCTCCGGCCCGGTCGTCTCGGCATGGTCGGCTTGCAGGACAACGAATGCGCAGATGGCCTGGCCGGTGGTCTCGTCGGTAGCGCCCACCACCGCGGCTTCGACCACGGCGGCGTGGCCGACCAGAGCCGACTCGACCTCGGCGGTGGAGATGCGATGTCCGGACACGTTCATCACGTCATCGATGCGGCCCAGGATCCAGATCGCGCCGTCGGTGTCGTAGCGCGCGCCGTCGCCGGCGAAGTACCAGCCCTGCTCGGCGAACTTGGACCAGTACGTCTCGCGGAACCGGTCGTCGTCACCCCAGATGCCGCGCAGCATCGAGGGCCAAGGTTGGTCGAGCACCAGGTACCCGCTGGTGTGCTCGCCCTCGTCGGACGACGGCGGCGCGAGTTGATTGCCGTTGTCGTCGACGATCTTCGCCGAGATGCCCGGTAGCGGTGTCATCGCCGAACCCGGTTTGGCCGCTGCCACACCGGGCAGCGGGCAGATCATCGCCGAGCCGGTCTCGGTCTGCCACCAGGTGTCCACGATCGGGACGGCATCGCGGCCCATGACGCGGCGGTACCAGCGCCAGGCCTCCGGGTTGATCGGCTCGCCGACCGTCCCGAGCAGCCGCAGACTCGACAGGTCGCTGGCGTCCGGAATTTCGCGGCCCCATTTCATGAAGGTCCGGATCATCGTGGGCGCGGTGTAATAGATTGTGACGCCGTACTTTTCGATGATCTGGAAGTGCCGGTGCTGAGTAGGGGTGGATGGCGTTCCCTCGTAGATGACCTGGGTGACGCCATTGGACAGCGGGCCGTAGACGCCGTAGGTGTGGCCCGTGACCCAGCCGATGTCGGCGGTGCACCAGAACACGTCGCTTTCCGGCTTGATGTCGAAGACGTTGTAGTGCGTGTAGGACGTCTGGGTGAGATAACCGCCGCTGGTGTGCACGATGCCCTTGGGCTTGCCCGTGGTGCCCGAGGTGTAGAGCAAGAACAGCGGGTGCTCGGCGTCGAAGGCCTCGGGTTGGTGCTCCGGTGAGGCGGCATCGACGACGTCGTGCCACCACACGTCGCGGCCTTCCGTCCACGGGATGTCGGCGCCGGTCCGCTTGACCACCAGGATGTGTTCGACCGTGTTGGTGTCGGCGACGGCCTGGTCGGCCGCCTCCTTCAACGGCTCCGCTTTGCCGTGGCGGAACTGGCCATCGGAGGTGATCAGCAGTTTGGCCTCGGCGTCATCAATCCGGGCGCCCAACGCGGTGGCGGTGAAACCGGCGAACACCACGCTGTGCAGCGCGCCGAGTCGCGCGCAGGCCAGGATCGCGACGATGGCTTCGGGGATCATCGGCATGTAGATCGCGACGCGGTCGCCGGCGACCAGGCCCAGACCGGTCAGCGCGTTGGCGGCCTTGTTCACTTCGGCGAGCAGATCGCTGTAGGTCAGGGTGCGGTCGTCGCCGATCCGCTCGCCCTCCCAGTGGATGGCCACCCGGTCGCCGTTGCCGGCTTCGACATGCCGGTCGACGCAGTTGTAAGTGACGTTCAGTTTGCCGTCAGTGAACCATTTGGCAAACGGACGCGCGGACCAGTCCAACACCTCCGAAAACGGTGTGGCCCACGAGAGGCGGTTAGCCTGCTCGGCCCAGAACGCCAACCGGTCCTGCTCGGCCTGTTCGTACAGGTCATCGCGGGCATTAGCCTGCGCGGCAAACTCTTTCGAGGGTGGATACGACGGTGCGTGCGTCTGCGTCTCGGTCACGCGCACGAGCCTAGCCCGGCGACGATGCGGCGAGGGGGCGAACTGGGCGTCAGCTCGACCAGTTACGGACGCGCTCCAGGCAAAACAACCGCGCCGGCTTGGGGTAAGTGAATGCCCGACTCCCCGGCGGGCACAACGAGCCGTCCACACTCCCGTCGACCCGTTTGACGACTTCGACACGCGGGCCCGAGCCCGTGCAGGTGGCCGAGGCGAACGATGGATTGTCGGGCGTGCCTGTCGCCGTATAGCACTGACCCTGCTTGAGATTGAGCATCAAGCACAGTGTCGTCGTGCCGTCACGAAGATACGCATAGGCGGACTTCTCGACCTTGCCGTCGGGACACGTCGCCGACGCGTCGCCCCGGGCAACGACCTCGAATATCGAGTCTGGATCCGCACAGTTACGATGCGGTGGGGTTAGGACGCTATCCCGAAAATCGTTCTGGCTCAGGCAATCTCCGACATGGGCGGAATTGTCGACCCGGTTGGCGACGTTGGCGACCCGACCGAGAAACCCGAGCACGCCAAATGCCAGCAGCAGCGAGCCGACCACGATCAGTGCGGCGCCCGACGAGCCACGGGCAGGCGGCGCCGGGTAGCCGGGCGGGTTAGCCGGCGGGTACCCAGGCGGTGGGTACATTGTCGGCGGGGGCGGCCCGGGTTGGTTCGGGTAGCCGGCGTTCGGCGGGGGATAGCCGTAGGGGTAGGGGCCGGGAGGCGGCATCATTGGTGGCATCGCCTGCTGCCTGCGGCGTTGGGAACGCTGCCGCAGGCCGAGAAGCAGCAAGATCAGCCCCACGACGGGGAAGCCGAACGCCGCGATCAATTCCCCGGCGTGCTCGGCGGCGCTACCCTCGGCGAGTTCGGTGACAACCACGCCGGAAAGTCTATGGCGGATCGGAGGCGGAGGCGTGCATCTGTTTCGCGTCTTCGCGGCGACCGCGATGATGGTTGCCGCATCGCTGACGGGCTGCGGGACGGGCAGCGTCCGGACCGACGTGGTGATCGTCAATGCCGGCGAGCCGCAGAACCCGCTCATCCCGACCAACACCAACGACACCAACGGCGGCCGGATCGTCGACCGGTTGTTCGCCGGGCTGATGTCGTACGACGTCAGGGGCGAACCCTCACTTGAGGTCGCGCAGTCGATCGATACCACCGACGACGTCAACTTCCGCATCACCCTCAAACCGGGCTGGACGTTCAGCGACGGCTCGCCGGTCACCGCGCACTCCTTTGTCGACGCCTGGAATTACGGCGCGCTGGCTACCAATGCCCAACTGCAGCAAAGCTTTTTCTCGCCCATCGTCGGCTTTGATGCGGTGGCCGCATCGAAGCCCACCGCGACCGCGATGTCGGGACTGCGGGTGGTCAGCGACCGTGAATTCACCGTTCGCCTCAAGGGACCGACCATCGATTTCAAACTGCGACTGGGCTTTTCGCCGTTCTACCCGCTGCCCGATGCGGCGTTCAAAGACATGGCGGCGTTCGGTCAGCATCCGATCGGCAACGGCCCGTACCGACTTGGCGACGAGCCGGGTAATCCGGCCTGGCAGCACAACGTCAAGCTCGACCTGGTGAGCAACCCCGGCTATCACGGCAACCGGACGCCGCACAACAAGGGACTGAGGTTCGTCTTCTACGCCAACCTCGACACCGCTTACGCCGATTTGCTGTCGAGCAATCTCGATGTGCTGGACACGATTCCGCCCAGCGTGCTGACCGTCTACCGCCGCGACCTCGGCGACCGAGCGGTGACCGCGCCCGCGGCGGTCAACCTGACTCTGGACACACCGATGCGGCTGCCACACTTCTCCGGTGAGGAAGGACGGCTGCGCCGGCGGGCGATCTCGGCGGCGATCAACCGCGACCAGATCTGCCGCAAGATTTTCTCCGGCGCACGCACACCGGCCCGCGACTTCACCGCGAGTTCGCTGCCGGGATACGACCCCAACATCGAAGGGAACGAGGCGCTGAACTTCGACCCGAATCAGGCTCGGACGCTGTGGTCGCAGGCCGATGCGATCTCGAAATGGTCTGGCAGATACGCGATTTCCTATAACGCCGACGGC
>NZ_LZLV01000095.1 GCF_001673405.1 Mycobacterium sp. 1245111.1
AGGAGGACATTCAGCCAGGCCGTCTGCTGGTTGGGGATCAGGCCCAAACGCATCCAGCCCCCGAATCCCTGTGCGGCCCCGATGTTCCCACGGTCGCGCTGGTCGACTTCGAGGTTCCGGTGCCGGCCGACCCGTGGTCGGTGCACACCAGCGGAATCGACTTCGCCCACTCTGTCGGGGACCCGCTGCGCACTTATCGGGTGGAGGCGCGTGGGCTGGGCCAGTCCTTCCCGGACCCGGCCGGACTACTGCGGGCAGAGGAGGGCGCACCGGTCGACGTGGCGCTGGAGCTGGAATGGTCCACCGCTGGCACGCCCTACCAGTACCGGGTGACCACCCGCTATGAAATACCCTGCACAGTAACGGGATCGGTCGTCGTGGACGGTCGCCGGTATGAGTTCGACGCCGTACCGGGACAGCGAGACCACTCCTGGGGAGTGCGGGACTGGTGGAGCATGGACTGGCTCTGGAGCGCGTTGCACCTCGAAGACGGCACACACCTGCACGCGGTGGACATCTCGATACCGGGCATTCCGCCGATGAGCGTCGGCTACGTGCAACGTGAAACGGTCGACGAGTTGCAAAAGATCTCTCGCACCGAGACATTCGATGCGGCCGGATTGCCGGTCGGCGCAACGCTGGTCCTCGAGCCCGGCGATATCACGGCAACGGTTGACGTGCGAGGACACGCGCCACTTCGTCTCGTCGCCAAAGATGGCCGGATCAGTCAGTTCCCGCGGGTGTGGGCCACAGTGAGCACCGCCGACGGGAGGACCGGCATCGGCTGGGTGGAGTGGAACCGCAACCTGACCACGTCGTGACCGCTGAAAAGCACTGTCCGCCCGAGGCGTCGATCGTGGTGATGGGGGTTTCGGGCTCCGGGAAATCGACCGTCGGCGCGGCGCTGGCCCATCGCCTCAATGTTCCATTCGCCGATGCCGACACCTTCCATCCCGCAGCCAACGTCGCCAAGATGTCCGCGGGCGTGCCCCTCGATGACAACGACCGCCGTCCCTGGCTGGCAGCCGTCGGGCAATGGCTCGCGGACCATAACAGCGGCGTCATGAGTTGCTCAGCGCTCAAACGCCGATACCGCGACCAATTACGTTCGCGCCGAGGGGATATCGAGTTCCTGCACCTCACCGGTTCGCCAGAGTTGGTCGGCAGCAGGCAAGCCGGCCGATTAGGTCACTTCATGCCTGCGTCGCTGATGAGGTCGCAATTCGGCGCGCTGGAACCGCTGGATCCAGACGAGCGCGGCATGAGTATCGACGTGGGATACAGCGTCGACGCTATCGTCGAAACGTTTGTCCAGTATCTGAATCTCAGGTCTTGACGACCTGTGTGCCGCCGGCCAATTCATCGTGCTTGCCCTGCTTGGTGGGACTGCCGCTGATGGTCACGGCGATCACGATGTAGGCGATGATCGCCAGCAGCGTGCCGAGGTAGGGAATCACCGACAACAGCGTGAACGAGTTGCGCATGGCCGACTGGTTGAAGTTCGGCTTTGGCGCGCCGCCAGGGCCGTGAACCCGCAAGCCGAGCAGTCGTTTGCCTACGCTTGTGCCATACGTGACTTCGAACAGCACGAAGTAGCCGAACATCAGCGCGCCGGAGAACAGCCCGGTGACCAGCCACGGGTAGTCATCCTCGAACAGGAACAGTGACAGGACGAACGCGACAATGTTGACCAGCACGCCGTCGATCAGGCGGGCAAAGAATCGCGCGCCGAGACCGCCGGCTCGGCCACCGGCGCCGTGCGGTGCATAGCCGTAGTTGGGGTTGAAGTCAGCTGATGTCATGCGGGGCTCCTCGCAGCGGTGCCAGCTAATGTACCTCCGCTAATCAGCCTCGTCGATGGGCTCGATCAGCGCCAGCGACGCGCTTTGGCCCGCCCCCGGTGCGCCAGCTCTTCTCCGCGATCTCGCGCCAGTTCTGCCAGCTCGCTGCCGCGCTCGTAGGCCCGTTCGCCGAGTTCGCTGCCGCGGTCACGGGCGATGTCGGCCCATTCGCTGCCGCGGTCGCGGGCGATGTCGGCCCATTCGCTGCCGCGGTCGCGGACCGTCTCGGCCAGCTGCGTGCCCTGCTTACGTGCCCGCTTGCGGGCCTTCTTGATCGCTGGCGCGCTTTTCTCTGCCGCCGTGTGCGCCAGTTCTTCACCGCGCTTGCGGGCCGCCTCGACCAGCGGTGCGCTGCGCTCGGCTGCGGTGCTGGCCAATTCGCGGCCGCGCTCGGCGCCGACGTGCAAGCCGTGCGCGAGCCGGTCGGCCAGCTCGGAATCGAGCAACGAGTCGTCAGATCCGTTCAGCGGCATCGCCGAGGACACCGCCTCCGAAATACGGCCTGCCGCTTGCCTTCCGCGCCATCCCAACGACGGCTTGCCCGCGGTGTCGGCCGAGGCGATGATCAGTCCGCCGAGCAGGCTCAGGTCGGTGAGCAGGTCACGTCGCTTCTGGGCTTTGCGCTCCGGGTCGCTCTCGGTCCAAAACAGATGCCCGCCAAGGCTTCCTGGTATCACCGTGAACGCCAGTGCCGCTGACGCGACTCGGGGCATCTTGCCGGTGGCCAGCAATATGCCCCCAGCGACCTGAACTGCGGCATTGATTCTCGCGGCGGTCTCGGGATTTGACGGAACCTTATCCCCGTAGGGCTCCGGCAGCTGCCGGAGCGCTGTGACGGTTGGCTCCGTCGCGTCAAGCGAGACCGCGGGATTGCGCAATGTCTCGACACCTTGGCCGATAAAGGCGGCGGACAGCAAAGGACGAGCGATTCGGCGGATCAACATGGCAGCGGGGTTCCCGGCTTGTGCGTCGCGCAAACCGGCGCGATAAAGCGCTCAGTTGTCCGGTGGGAGGGTCTCACGCCGCATATAGAGGGGGAACAGCACCCAGAAACTGATCAGCGCTAGCACCGCGCAGGCCCCGGCGGTAGCGCCGGCAGCGGCACCGGCCACCGTGCCGAAGATGATCACCGTGACACCGGTGAGCGCCGTTCCCATCAGTAACAGTCCCATGTACGCGAATTTATGCGCCGCGGCCACCACGAACACGGTCCGATGCCGTCGAAACAACAATCGATGCAGCGCAACCGGCGCTTCCAGCAGCACGGTCGCGGCGACCGAAGCTCCGACCGTCACCAGGTAGGTCACCCGCATGGTGGTGCTCAGCACGTCGAACCGAGGCTGAAATGGCAGCGTCAACAAGAACCCGGTGAGCAGCTGGACCCCAGTCTGAACGACCCGCAACTCTTGCAGCAGGCTGACCCAATTGCGGTCCAGGCGTTGGGTTTCGGTCTCACCGCCGCGTTGCGCGGAATCCCAGGCCTGGTCGCGTTCGGGGTGATCGACGATGCCCATGGGCGTTGATCATGCCAGCTCGCGGCGTGGTGCTACGGCGTCTCGGCCATCAGAAGTCGCGCGGATCTGTCGAGTCGATCGGCGATATCGCTGTAGGACGCATATCCCATGCCGGCCCGCACCAGGGCTCCGGCGTACAGCAGCTCGAGCGATTCGACCAGGTCAGGCGTGGGTTCGTCACCCAACGCGGCGATCAGGCGCTGGTGGATCTCGCGGCCGATGCGCAGCCTCAGGTGCTCGACCTCAGGGTCCTGGCTGAGCAACGCGTTGGTGACCGCACCGGCCAGCGTCGGTTCGTCGGCAACCAGCAACGCGATCTGGCGCAGCACGGCGACCACCCGCACGGTCTGATCGGGTGACTCGGTTGACGCGACGGGACTGGACGCCAACCGCCGCCAGAAAACTTCCGCGACGAGGTGTTCCTTCGAAGAAAAGTACGTGTACGCCGTGGCAGCGCCAACACCGGCTTCTGCCGCTACCATGCGAATCGTCAACCCGGAGAAGCCTTCTCGGCTCAACACACCGATCGCGGCATTACCCAGCCGGTCGACGGTGTCGGCTTGCTTGGCGGTCAGGCGCCGCCTGGTCGATTCCCGAGCCACCGGGTTGGACACGTGTCCGGACACTACTACACCGTCCCGGGAGCGGCAACCGGATGCGTTACCGTGCTGGGAATGACGACTTCCCCAGACCGGGCCGCCTACGACGAGCCGACCAGTCGGTTATTCGCGCTGGCCGACCGGGTGACCGGCTTCATGCCCGCCGACGAAGGCCAGGCCTTGCACGAGGTGGCCATGAGCTACCTCGACCACGGCATCGGCGTGGAAATCGGGACATACTGCGGTAAGTCGACGGTGCTGCTGGGCGCGGCGGCCAGGGCGCGCGGCAGTGTTCTGTTCACCGTCGATCACCACCACGGCTCCGAGGAGCATCAGCCCGGGTGGGAGTATCACGACACCTCGCTGGTCGACTCCGTGACCGGACGTTTCGACACCTTGCCCAGCTTGCGGCACACGCTCGACGAAGCGGGACTCGACGACAACGTCGTTGCGGTGGTCGGCAAATCGGCGGTGGTGGCTCGCGGCTGGCGCACGCCGCTGCAACTGCTGTTCATCGACGGTGGTCACAGCGAGGAGGCCGCGCGCAAGGACTACGACGGTTGGGCGAAGTGGGTGAGCGCCGGGGGCGCGCTGGTCATCCACGACGTGTTCCCGGATCCACGTGATGGCGGGCGACCGCCGTATGAGATCTATTGCCGCGCACTGGAAAGCGGCGCGTTTACGGAGAGATCGGCGCTGGGTTCGATGCGAGTGCTGGAGCGCACCTCCGGCAACGCCGGGGCCGCGGTTTAGCGATCCGACTGGCTGGTCGCGCATTCGCAGTCGTAGTCGCCCTCCAGTCCACGAGGCAGGTCGGCGCCGCGGAAGATGCCGCTGCCCGGCGTGGTCGATGACAGCGCATCGGCGGCCAGGATGACCGCCGCCCCGGTCCAGGTGGTGCGCTCGACAGGCCAGCGCTTTCCGTCGCTGAAGACCAACCCCGTCCAGTACGAGCCGTCCTTTTCGCGCAGATGCTGCATCGCGGCGAACTGGGTCAGTGCCGACTGTCGGTCACCGATCGCATCCAGCGCCAGCACCAGTTCGCACGTTTCCGCACCGGTCACCCAGGGCCGGTCGTCCACGCATCGGATGCCCAGCCCGTCGACGACGAAATCGTGCCACCGGTCGGCGATTCGGGCCTTCGCCGCGGGGCCGCGCAGCGCGCCGCCGAGGATGGGGTAGTACCAGTCCATCGAATGGTGCGGCTTCTCGGTGAACGCCGAGGGATGGACCGCAATGGCGTGGCCCAACCGGCCAAGGGCCAGCTCCCATTCCGGTTGTGGCTCGTCCATCAGATTCGCCAGCGCGAGCGCGCACCGGATGCTGTGGAAGATACTGGCGCAACCGGTGAGCAACGCCTCCTGCAACGGGCCCGAAGAGCTACGCGCCCAACAAATTTCGCCACCTTCGAGCTGAAGATCGAGTACGAAGTCGATGGCGGTGCGTACCGTGGGCCACATTGCGTGGGCAAACGCCCGGTCGCCGGTGACCAATACGTGATGCCACACACCCACAGCCACGTACGCGCAGAAGTTGCTGTCGCTGTTGGCGTCTTCGATCACGCCCGCGCGCAATTGAATCGGCCAGGACCCGTCCGCGCGTTGCTGGCGGCGGCACCAGTCGAAGGCGCGTCGCGCCGGTTCGACCAGCCCGGCCGCAGTAAGTGCCATCGCGCACTCGACGTGGTCCCACGGGTCGGTGTGGCCACCGTCGGACCATGGAATCTCGCCCGACGAGTATTGCAGCGCCGCAATCGATTCCGCCGTCTGGCGGCATTGTTCGGGGGAGAGGACGCCGGTGACGCCCGGAACTCTAGACCAGCTCAACGGCGGGTACCGGTTTCTCGAAGTACAAAGCGACGCTCTTGCCGATCAATGGGTTCAGGGTTGATTCGGCAAGCCGGGTCAGCAATGGACGCCGCATCATGTCCCACACCAGCAGTTTGTGGTAGGCGGTCACGGCGGGATGGTCCGACTTCTCCACGCCCACCGCGCATTTCAGCCACCAGAACGGTGAGTGCAACGCGTGCGCGTGGTGGGTGTGGGTGAAGGTCATTCCGCGTTCGGCGATCTTGTGTCGCAGCTGATGCGCCCGGTAGATCCGGATGTGGCCACCGTCGTTGCTGTGGTAGTCCTCGGAGAGCAGCCAGCAGACCTGCTCGGGCAACCACCGGGGCACCGTGACCGCTAGCTTGCCGCCGACTTTGAGCACCCGAATCAACTCCGCGATCACCGTCTCGTCGGCGGGAATGTGTTCGAGGATTTCGGACGCGATCACGCAGTCGAAAGTCTGATCGGGGTACGGCAGGGCCCGCGCGTCGCCAATGACGGTTTCCGCGTGACCCGACGGCGGTATCTCGCCGGCCTCCGCCATGCCGCGGAACATCGTGTCGACGTCGCCGAGTTCGGTGGCGTTCTGGTCGAAGGCCGTCACGTCGGCTCCGCGCCGGTAGGCCTCGAAGCTGTGCCGGCCGGCACCGCAGCCGACGTCGATGACCTTGCTGCCGGGACCGATCCCGAGACGGTCGAAATCGACTGTCAGCACAGCTCGCCCACCGCCGGGCTGGGTTCGCCGATCGATGAAGGGCGCGCGATGGCCTGCTCGTATACCCGCACCGTCTGGGCGGCAACCGATTCCCAGCTGAACACCTCGACAGCGCGACGACGTCCGGCCGCGCCCAGCCGACTGAGCTGGTCGGGGGAATCCAGCAGCTCGCCGACAACCCGGGTCAGTTCCTCGACGTCACCGGGCGGAACCAGCCGGGCGCACAGGCCGTCGGCGCCGAGCACCTCGGGTAACGCGCCCGCGCGGCTGGCCACGATCGGGGTCCCGCTTGCCATCGCTTCCACGGCCGGGAGCGAGAAGCCTTCGTAAAGTGAAGGGATACAGGCAATTTCAGCGGTGGCGAACAGCCCGGCAAGTTCTTCGTCGGTGAGCCCGCTGGAGATGTGCACGATGTCGGAGATGCCCAGCTCGGCGATCAGCTTCTCGGTGGGGCCGTTGGGCTCCAACTTGGCCACCAGTTGCAGTTCGACGTCGTAGTGATGGCGGAGCTTGGCGATCGCCTGCAGCAGGTGACCGACGCCCTTGAGCGGGACGTCGGCGCTGGCGATTGCCATGATGCGGCCTGGGACCCGTGGTTGCGCCGAGGGCGCGAACACGTCGGTCTCCACGCCCAGCGGCACTACATGAAGCTGGTCTGGGTGCACGCCGAAGTCGGTGGTGATGTCGGTCGCCGAGGACGAAGACACGGTCAGCAACTCCGGGATCTGGCGAGCCACCCGCTGCTGCATCGCGAGAAATCCGTACCACCTGCGCACCGACGGCTTGCGCCACCAACGTGCCGCGGCCAGATCCACCACTCGGTCGCGGGTGATCGGGTGATGCACGGTCGCGACGACCGGTAAGCCGGCGGCCGCGATTTTCAGCAACCCGACTCCCAGGCTCTGGTTGTCGTGCACCACATCGAAGTCGTCGAGCCGATCGCCCAGCAGCCGGGCTGCCCGCAGGCTGAAGGTGCGCGGCTCAGGGAAGCCCGCGGTCCACACCCCGGCCAGCTCGAGCAGATCGATGCGATCGCGAATTTCTCGTGGGTGTGGGATGCGCCAGGGGTCGGGCTCGCGGTACATGTCGAGGCTGGGGACCTCGGTCAGCACGACCCGGGGGTCGAGTTCCTCGGGGTAGGGCTGACCAGAGAACACTTCGACGTAGTGTCCGAGATCGACCAGGCTGCGGCTGAGATGCCGGACGTAAACTCCCTGGCCACCGCAGTGCGGCTTGCTGCGATAGGACAGCAATGCAATCCGCATGCTCACGCCCGATCTGTTGTAGAGGAGCCGAGATTTAGCACCGTGAAAGATTCGGGCGAGGCGTCAACGAACTTTCTGGACACGTGTCTGGACTATAGTTTGACGAACTACCTTATGCAACGCGCAGCTAGCGGCGTTAACTTTGCCGATCCTACTCAGCCGAATGATCGCGACGGCTCGGGTACCCGAGCTATCGGCGATAACGTGGTCTCATGCGCGCGCTGATCGTCGTCGACGTTCAGAACGACTTTTGCGAAGGCGGCTCACTGGCCGTCGCCGGTGGGGCGGCGCTGGCGGGCGCCATCGATGCGTACCTAGCGGACGGTTCCGAGTACGGCCACGTGGTGGCCACACAGGATTTCCACATCGACCCCGGTGACCACTTCTCCGATCATCCGGATTACATCTCGTCGTGGCCGCCGCACTGTCGCGCCGATACGGTCGGCGCGGAACTCCACCCCGATCTTGATATCGGCCGGTTCGAGGCGGTCTTCCGTAAAGGCGCCTACGACGCCGGCTACAGCGGGTTCAGCGGAGTCGACGATCGCGGAACCCCGTTGGGTGACTGGCTCCGACAACGCGATGTCGACGAGGTCGACGTCGTCGGCATCGCCACCGATCACTGCGTGCGCCGGACCGCCGAAGACGCTGCGAGGCAAGGCTTTGCGACGCGCGTGCTGGTCGACCTCACGGCGGGGGTAGGGGAGCAGTCCGTCGCCGCAGCCATCGATGCACTGCGCGCGGCAGGTGTCGAGATTGTGGGAAGCCGATGACGGGCGCGACGGGGTCGGCGTTGATGAGGGCGGTGGAGCGATCGCCGGAAGCCGCAGCGGCGCATGACCGTCGGGGGTGGGTGGGCCTTTTCGCCGCCGATGGTCGCGTCGAAGACCCGGTGGGTTCGCGGCCGCATACCGGACCGATCGAGATCGGACGGTTCTACGACACGTTCATCGAACCGCGCGATATCGCTTTCCATCGCGATCTCGATGTCGTCCGCGGATCGTCGGCGATCCGCGACCTCACGCTCGAGGTGGCAATGGGTTCGGCTGTCACCATGACGATTCCGGCTGTCCTTCGATACGACCTGCGGCAGGTCGACGGCGAATGGAAGATCGCGACGTTGCGCGCCTATTGGGAGCTGCCCACGATGGTGCTGCAGTTCCTGGGCAACGGGGTGTCGGCGGTCCCGGCGGGAGTCCAGCTGTCGCGGGGCCTGATTCGCAATCAGCGACTGCGCGGTACGGCCGGATTTGTCGCCGGCTTCCGTCGCGTGGGTGGACGCCAGAAAACATTGGTCGACACATTTGTGAACGCCGTGGGACGGGGCGACGGATTCGGCGCACTGGAGGCATTGTCGTCCGATGCGACAATCACTTTCGGTGACGACGAGGTCGCTGATCTCGGCGCGCTCATCGAGCGATGTCCGGGCGCGGCGACGACCAAGCTGGTCGCCGCTGGTGCTACCGTCGCGGCCTCGGTCGCATCGGGGTCGCATCGCGGCGTTCTGTTCGCCGACGGGGCACGGCGGGGCTGTGGGATTGCGCGGGTGCGCTATTTCCCGCAGTGATGTCCGGGGCACCGCGCCCACCGGTCTCGGTCGCGGTGGGCCTTTCGATCGACGGACCTTGCTACGCGGTGCCGGCGCGATCGGCGCGGCCTCGATAGCGCTGTTGCCCACCGCCTGCGGTTCCGATGACGACGACGCGCTGACGTTCTTCTTCGCGGCGAACCCGGAAGAAGCCGATGCCCGGCTGCGGGTCGTCGAGGCCTTCCGGCGCAGCCATCCCGGCGTCAAGGTCCGGACGCTGTTGTCCGGTCCCGATGCGCTGCAGCACGTGTCGATCTACTGCGCCGGGGGCAAGTGCCCCGATGTGCTGATGGCGTGGGAATTCACCTACTCGGGGCTCGCCGAACGGGATGTGTTGCTCGATCTCAACACGATGCTCGCCGGTGACAAGGACTTCGCCGCCGAACTCCGAGCCGACAGCGTCCCGTCGATGTACGAGACATTCACCTACAACGGTGGGCAGTATGCGTTCCCGGAGCAGTGGTCGGGCGTCTTCCTGTATTACAACAAAAAGCTGTTCGACGAAGCTGGGCTGCGACCACCGCCGGGGCGATGGGGCGAGACGTGGAGCTTCGGCGAATTCCTCGATGCGGCAACGGCGCTCACCAAACGCGACCGGTCGGGTCGGGTCAGCCAGTGGGGGTTTGTCGATACCTGGGCCCCTTACTATTCGGCGCTGCTGTTCGGGATGAACAACGGTGTGCCATGGTCGAATCCGCGGATGAGCCCGACGCACCTCAATTTCGACGATCCGGCGTTCATCGAGGGCATCCAGTTCTATGCCGACCTCAACAACAAGTACCGGGTTGCGCCTAGTGCATCGGAGTCGCAGTCGATGTCACAGACGGACCTATTCACGTCGGGTCATGCCGCGATGGCGCTCGGCGGGCACTGGCGTTATCAGACACTCGAGCGCGCCAACGATCTGGATTTCGACATCGCGGTGTTGCCGACCGGACCGAAAGGGCATGCGGCCCGCTCGAACATCGGCACCACCGGGCTGGCGATCGCCTCCAGCAGTCCGCGCAAACAACAGGCGTGGGAGTTCGTGAAGTTCGCCACCGGGCCGGTCGGGCAGGCGGTGATCGGGGAGACGGGCCTTTTTGTCCCGGCGCTGCGATCGGCGGTCCGATCGGCCGGCTTCGCCAAGGCGCACAACAGAATCAGCAATATCGCGGTGTTGACCGGCGGCCCGGCGCACTCCGAGGGGCAGCCGATAACTCCGGCATGGCCCAAGATCGTTGCATTGATGGACCGCAACCTCGGCCCGGTGCTCCGGGGTTCGCGGCCGGCAACGGCCCTGACGGGTGAATTGACGCCCAAGATCGACGAGGTGCTTCGGACGCCATGACTGTGATCGACGCGCACCGCACGGACGCGCCTCGCAGGCGCGGACCGTCGCGGCGCCGCGCCCGCTACGGTCGCCTGTTCGTCGCGCCGAACTTGGCGGGCGTCGCGGTCTTCATGTTGTTTCCGCTCGGATTCTCGCTCTACATGAGCTTTCACAACTGGGACATGTTCAGCCGCGCCAAGTTCGTCGGCGTGGCGAACTACCGCAGCCTCTTCGCCGAAGACCCGCTGCTGCGCATCGCGTTACGTAACAGCGTGGTCTACACGGTGGGCACCGTCCTACCCACCGTGCTCATCAGCCTGGCCGTGGCCGGCCTGCTCAATCGAAAAATCAAGGGTATCGCCATATTTCGAACCGTCATCTTCGTGCCGCTGGCGGTGTCGTCGGTGGTGATGGCGGTCGTCTGGCAGTTCGTCTTCAACACCAACAACGGCCTGCTCAACATCGTCCTCGGGTGGATCGGTATCGAGCCGATCCCGTGGCTGGTCGACCCGAAGTACGCCATGGCGTCGCTGTGCATCGTCAGCGTATGGCGCAGCGTGCCTTTCGCGACGGTCATTCTGTTGGCCGCCATGCAGGGTGTGCCGGAAAACCTGTACGAGGCTGCGCGCCTCGACGGCGCGGGGGAGCTGCGGCAGTTCTTGTCGATCACGGTGCCGCTGATTCGTAGCGCCGTCTCATTCGTGGTCGTCATCTCGATCATCCACGCGTTTCAGGCATTTGATCTGATCTACGTGCTCACCGGACGCAACGGCGGTCCGGAAACCGCGACGTATGTGTTAGGCATCATGTTGTTTCAGCACGCGTTCGCCTTCCTGGAATTCGGGTACGCGTCAGCGCTGGCGTGGGTGATGTTCGCGATCCTGCTTGTATTGACCGTTGTGCAATTGCGGTTGGGTCGACGTCGGGCTGCGCAGGAGGAACGATCGTGGGCCTAGCCGGACGGGCGCTCAGGCCCAAGGTATTTCGCGGTGTCGTGCTGTATGTGGTGCTGACGGCGATCGCGACGTGTGCGCTGTTTCCGATCCTGTGGGCGGTGTCGGGTTCGCTGAAGACGGCGGGCGAGGTGACCATGCCGACGCTGTTCCCCGCGCATCCGCAGTGGTCCAACTACGGCGAGGTGTTCGCTGTGATGCCGTTCTGGCGGATGTTCGTCAACTCGGTGCTGTATGCCGCCTGCGTCAGCATCGGCCAGGTGTTCTTCTGTTCACTGGCCGGATATGCATTCGCACGCCTCCGCTTTCGAGGCCGCGACACGTTGTTCGTCCTATACCTGGGAACGTTGATGGTACCGCTGACCGTGACAGTGATCCCACAATTCATCCTGATGCGCGTCGCCGGATTGACCGATACACCGTGGGCCATGATCGTTCCTGGATTGTTCGGTAGCGCATTCGGTACCTACCTGATGCGCCAGTTCTTCCGCACGCTGCCGGACGAACTCGAAGAGGCAGCGATTCTCGACGGCTGCTCCCCGTGGCAGATTTACTGGCGGATACTGCTCCCGCACGCCAGACCCGCGGTGATGGTGTTGGCGGTGCTCACCTGGGTCAACGTCTGGAACGATTTTTTGTGGCCGCTGTTGATGATTCAGCGCAGCAGTATCTCAACGCTGACCCTTGGGCTGGTTCGGATGCAAGGTGAATACTCCGCCCGTTGGCCCGTGCTGATGGCCGCATCCGTGCTGATTCTGTTGCCGCTGTTGTTGGTGTACGCGGTCGCGCAGCGCGCTTTCATCCGCGGCATCGCGGTTACCGGGCTAGGTGGGTAGCACATGGCGGTGGTGACATTCGACCAAGCGACCAGGCGCTACGCCGGCGCGGAGCGCCCCGCGGTCGACCGCTTGGACCTCGACGTCGGCGACGGCGAATTCGTCGTGTTGGTCGGGCCGTCCGGATGCGGCAAGACCACGTCGCTGCGCATGATCGCCGGACTGGAAACCGTCGACTCCGGGCGAATCCTCATCGGCGGCCGGGACGTCACCGGCGACGATCCCAAGGACCGCGACGTGGCGATGGTCTTCCAGAACTACGCGTTGTACCCCCACATGACCGTCGCGCAGAACATGGGGTTCGCACTCAAGATCGCCGGGCTGGCGAAAAGCGAAATCCGGGAACGGGTCGTGGACGCGGCGCGTTTGCTCGACCTCGAGCGATACCTCGATCGCAAACCGAAGGAGCTGTCCGGCGGCCAGCGTCAGCGGGTTGCCATGGGGCGCGCCATCGTTCGTCGGCCACAGGTGTTCTTGATGGACGAGCCGCTGTCCAACCTGGACGCGAAATTGCGGGTGCAGACCCGCAACCAGATCGCGGGCCTGCAACGCAGGCTGGAGACCACCACCGTCTACGTGACCCACGACCAAGTCGAGGCGATGACAATGGGCGATCGCGTCGCGGTGTTGCGCGACGGGGTTCTGCAGCAATGCGCAGCGCCTCGTGAGCTCTACCGCAATCCCGTCAACACGTTCGTGGCGGAGTTCATCGGCTCGCCGGCCATGAATCTGCTGGCCGCGCCGGTGGTCGACCGCTGCGTGGCACTGGGGGACTGGTCGATCCCGCTGCCTCGCGAGATCAGCGCTGCGACAGACGAACTGGTGATAGGTGTGCGGCCGGAGCATCTGGACATCGGCGGCAGCGGCATCGAGATGCAGATTGATGTGGTCGAGGAACTCGGTGCGGACGCCTATCTCTACGGCCGAATCACGCTTGGCGACAACACGTTCGCGCAGCCGATCGTCGCACGCGCCGGCGGGCAGGACCCGCCGGCGCGCGGTTCTCGTGTGCGGTTGCGCCCGCAACCGGGACACCTGCACTTCTTCGGCGTCGACGGCCGCCGGCTGCGGTGAGCACAGAGGCGGCCGGGGCCGGGCGATGCTCGCCCCGGCCCCGGCTACTGACCTGATGCGCTAGGCGGGAATCGAGTTTCCGATTCGATCCAGGATGGTGGGCACCGCGGCACCGGTGTCGCCGCGCTGGCACACCCGGGCCGCGTAGATCACGTTGTTTTTCACCCGCGCACCGTGCGAGCAGCCCCAACCGTCGGCGTTGTTGTTCGTCAACTCGGTGTTGTGCCAGTTCGCGCTCGCCGGGTCGCCCGGTTGGACCTGGAACTGCCAGGTGGTCCCGGCGTTGTCGGTCGGGCGGTGCACCGAGACGTTATTGCACTGGTCGAGCGCCTTGAATGCGTTCTGAAAGGCCGCGGTCGCGGCCGCGGCGTCGGCGTAGGTGGCAATCTCCTGCTCGACGACGTGCGTGAAGTTGTCCTTGCTCTCTTGCTGACGCAGCGCGCGGAACGTGGTGAAGTCGTTGCCCACTGCGGCCGTGTTGAGCCCGAACAGCACCGCACAACCCGACTGGTTACCGAGTGCGTAGGGTTGCAGCGGGGTCTTGAACTTCTGCTCGTAATCCAAAGTGCTGCTGATGATTCCGCCGGTTTCGTCCAGCGGCAGCAGCAGGCCGTCGACCTTCCCGGGAGAGACCATCGGTGGTGGCGGCGGCGTGGCCGGTGCCGACGAAGACGGGGGTGCCGACGCCGGGGCGGTCGGGTCGCCGGCCGCGGCCTGCTGTGAGGTCGGTGTCGGTGCGGGCTTGTTGACAGAGGGGTGCACGGTGTCTTCTTCGCCGTTCTTGGAATGCGAACACCCGACAGCGGCCACCACAATCAGGCCCGCGCAGGTAGAGATAAGTTTTACCCGCTTCATTGAATTTGCCCTTTCATGTCATTCAAACCCGGCGTTTGGTAGTTGGCTCTTTCGCGACTCAAGACGGCAGCCCGCCCACCATCTGGTCCATCATTTGGCTGACCGACGGACCTGCGTTACCCATCTGACACACCTGGGCCTTCAGAATCGCGTTCTCGGCGGTGTGCAGATCCACGTAGCAGTTCCATCCGAAGGGGTCGCCTTCGTACAACTGGCCTTGGTGCCATTTGGCGTCGTCGGTGGTGATCTTGGGGGCTGAGAGTTGCCATGACGGCTTGCTGTCGATGTCGGTGATCTGGACGACCGAATTGCAGCCCGCGGTTGGTTGGATGCCCTTGGTGAATACGTTCTGAGCGGTTTGTGCGTCGGGGTAGGTCGCTACCGTCTGCAGCACGATGTAGTCCGGAGAATCCTTGTCGTCTTTGAACAAGGTGATACGGAACAGATTCAAATCAGATCCATAGAATTTGGTGCCCGGCTCGATCAGCGTGCTGCATTCCTGATGCTGGTCTAGTTGCGCTTCCGGCAACGGACGCTTGCCTTTGAGCTGGACCGGCAGGTTGGTGCCGAGGATGTCGCCGACGGTGTCTGCGGACAGCAGTACAGAGTCGATGTTTGAGCCCGTCACACGACCCGATGACGAATCGGCTGTGGCGGGTGATGCCGCTGATATCAACGCGACTAAGCCGGCGCAGCCCAGCGTTAGAAGTTCACGTTTCATCGAGATTCTTGCCTCCTGTGATCTCAACCCTCAACGTTTACGAGCACGTGCGTTCTGTAGGGAGCTTAGTGCGGTGGGAAGCCTATCCGGCACACAAGTTTTGCGCGGGCGGATTGCATGAAACTCTGGTCTATCCAACATGTCTCGTGCACTCGGGCGCTCACGACCATTGCGTGCTGGACAGGTCCGCTCACTTGGGAATGGAATCCGCCATTTCGTTGGCTATCTGCGACACCACATCCGCCGGATTGCCGTACTGGCAGACCTTGGCGACGAAAAGCACGTTGCTTTGTGCGCGGAAATCGAATCCGCAGTGCCAGGTGTCCGGTTGTCCATTGGTCAGCTCGGCAAACGACCATTGGGCATCGTTGCCGTTGATGATCGGGGCGGACAACTGGAACTGCTGGTTCGCCTGTGCGGTCGGAACTCGGGCGCCATCGCAACCGCCGACACCTTTGAACGCGTTCTGGAAGGCGTTCAATGCGGCTTGAGCGTCCACATAGGTGGCGACTCTTTGGTTGACGATGTGTTGCCAACTGTCCTTGTCTTCGCGTGCATCAACTTCGCGAAATGCGGTGTAATCGACGTTGACACCGAACGACGTGGTATCGGGCCCCAATAGTGGGCCGCAATGGGACTGGGCGCCCAAGTCGACGGGATCGGGCGGGTAGTAACCCTTCTCGATCGAGCCGAGGTTGGCGCCGATGACCTTTCCGAGCTGCGCGACACTCACGATGACGGACTTGATCTTGTCCGGTCCGAGGAAATCCGACGGTGCCTTGGGGGCCGGCTTGTCGGGGGGTGGGATTCGGGCACTGATCTGATCGACTACCGCCGCCGCCGTCGGGGTTCCGTTGGCCCAGGCGCAGAAGTATGCCTCGATGATGACGTTGTTTTTGACCCGCACGTTGTGGTCGCAACGCCATCCGAGATTTTGTTGTTTATCGGTCTGCTGGAGTGAGCTGAACGTCACCACATCGCCGTTGAATGGCCCGGGTGCCAATATCTTCCACACGGTCGGATCCGAATTAGCGTTGATCAGCGTTGCATTGCACTTGCCCAACGCGTTGTACGCATTGTGGAAGAGTTCGCTGGCTTTGGCGGATGTTTCGAATGTGGCCACGTGTTGAGTGAGCGATCCGATGAGGCTGTCGCCTTTGGTCCCGTTGTTTTTAATTCCGCGATAGGCAGTGAACTCGCCACCGCCGAGCGCATCCTTGGTGAGTCCCATGGCCAGGGCGCAGTCGGGCTTGCTGTAGTCGCCCGCCGCCGAGCCCGGGGACGCAAATTCCGTCCGGTCGTCCAGTGGCAGACCGGCGATCTCATCGACATCTTCGGTGGACAGTGTGAGGTTTTTGATGCTGCTGGCGGACAACGGTTTTGGCGGCGGCGCGGGACTGGTTGGAGCCGCATCCGGGGCATGTCCCGCGGTGGTCTTCTTCGCCTGCACCGGAATCCCGGCGGTCGTGTGGGTGCCGCAGGCCGCGAGCGTCAACGCAATCACTGCCGTACTGCCCACCACCAAAAATCGACGCCGTAGTCCATGCATCATCAGTTGCGGTCCTCTCGTCGTTCCGGTGCACGCGGGAAGTAGGGCAGGCTGATGTTAGCCTGCTTGCCAATTTTGTGTGATTCATATGTCTACCGCCCGCGGTAGCGTAAACGGCAGCGCGTGAGCAAAATTCGCTGAATCGGCACAAGAGCGGTTTGGATGTGAAGTACTTTTGCCGATGGCCGGCACTCATGCGGAATCAATCGTCGAAGGAGTAGCGGTGATTCGACTGTGGGGCCCGGCGGGCGCCGTTGTCAATCGTGCGGGCCTGCGTCTGGTGGCGTTGCTGGCCGCGGTGTACCTGGTATTCGCCATGGGAACCGGACCTACCGGGGCCAGCCGTCCGCGCCTGATCACCGGACCGATGGCATGGCTGCTGAGCGCTTCCAAGGACATGGGTCCGGCGCACAAGGCCGCGATCTCGCTGGCCGCTGCCCTGCATCACTCGGAGCGCCCCGACGCCTTGATCGGCTGGACCCAACGGCACCACCTGACCGTGCAGTGGCAGCCGGGCGCCGACTGGGCGTACATCGAGGGGACACCGGGCAACCTTGGATCGGCGTTCGACGTCGCGATCCACGACTACCGCAGCCGAAGCGGTGAGGTCTTCTACGCAGCGACGCAGCAGCCGTCCATCCCGGCCGCGTTGAAGGGGGAGGTCAGCGAGCTCGGGAGCATTCTGGGCTATCAGCTGATGCACCGCGCGCAGCCGCCGAACATCCCCGTTGACGTCCCGCGCGGCGGGCTCAGGCCACCCGCGCTGCTGCGTACGTACAACGCCGAACCGTTGGCGCGCGACGGCTTCACCGGCAAGGGGCAGACCGTGGTGTTCTTCGAGATCGACGGGTACAAGCAAACCGATCTCGACCAGTGGGCCGACAAGTTGGGCTCGCCGCGTTTCACCCCGGAGCTCATCGGGGGACAACCGGGCAAGGTACTCGGCGAGACCGAGATGGACCTCGAAGTCGTTCACGCCATCGTTCCCGACGCCAGGCTGGTCGTCGTCAACGCGCTCGCGTTCGGTGGGTCGACCAGCTATGCGCAGGCGGGGCAGATGTACCAGCTCGCCGACCGACAGTTCCCGGGGGCGGTGTGGAGCACGTCGTTGGGGATCGGCTGCGACCGGATGGCCACCGCGGCCGACCTCGCCCCAGTCGAATCGGCCGTTCAAATCGCGGAGTCCCACGGCACGTCGGCCTTCATGTCGAGCGGTGACTCCGGCGGACTGGAATGTGCTGACTTCAACGGTGATTGGTCGACACCCCCTGGTGAGAAGGACCAAGGGATCAACGCCGTCGGCTCGGTTCCCGCGATGACCGACGTCGGAGGCACGACGCTGAGTACGGACGCCAACGGAGTCTGGGTGTCCGAAGCCAGCTGGTTCGACTCGCCCATGTCGCAGGGCACCGGTGGGGGAGTTTCCCGGTTGTTCCCCCGACCGCGGTGGCAAAGCGCGGTGTCCTCGGCCTGGGACTCGACGCATCGACTGACGCCCGACGTCGCCGCGGACGCCGACCCCTACAGCGGCGTCAGCATCCTGGTCGACGGGCATTGGATGGCCGGCGGCGGCACATCCCAGTCGGCGCCGATCTGGGCGGGGTTGACCGTATTGGTCAACCAATTCCTGTCGGCCAACGGCGGACAGCCAGTGGGCAACATCAACCCGGTGCTCTATCAGGTCGCGAGCGGCGCGGCCAGACCGGCCTTCCACGATGTGGTCGTGGGCGGCAACGCCGTTCACATCGCGGTGCCCGGCTACGACCTGGTGACCGGCCTGGGCACTCCTGACACCGACAACCTCGCGCACGATATTCTCGATGTCCAGAAAGGGGTTCGGCAATGACGACGAGTAGCACTGCCGCCCAACAGGACTCGGTGATTGTGCAGTGCCAGGCCTGTCACAGCGATGTCCCCGGGGGGGCATTCTGCGGTTACTGCGGCGCGCATCTTTATCCGCTGCCCGGCAGTGGACCGGATCGGTGGCGGGCCGACTCATACGTCGCCGAGCCGAACGAGCAACTGGTCCGACTCTCGTTGATCAGCAGCCTCTTTCCGCATTTGGTGCCGCGGTCGCGGACGGCATTTCGGGTCACGCTGGGCCTGTTGATCGTGGTGCTCGTGGTAGTGGCCCTGATGCGCTGGCAGGCGGCGCTGATCGCGGTCAGCGTGTTCGGTGTGCCCGCGCTGTTCATCGCCTACGTTCGGCAGGCCGGCGTCGGTAGCGACCTCGGTCGACCGGTGATCGCGTGGACGTCGTTGACGGGGTTGGCGCTCGGGGCGGGCTGGGCGTACCTGACAGGTCCCGTGCTGGCCAACACTTACCTCAGTGCGCTCGGCGCGGGCAACGGTAGTGGGCGACTTCTCGCGCAAGGCCTGAGCATCCCGGTGCTCGGAGCGCTGTTGATGCTGGTTCCCGCGGTGCTTGCGCGTGTCTATCGGCCCGCCAGCCGCGAATCTCTCGACGGGTATGCCGTCGGTGCGCGGTCGGCGTTGTTCTTCACCGCGGCTGCGATCGCCGTTCGCGCCGCCCCTCAGCTGTCGAGTGGGCTTGTCGCGCACCACAAACCGGCTGGTGTGCTTCTGATGCAGGCAGGCGTGCAAGGTCTCGCGATGCCGCTGACCGCCGCCGCAGCCGGTGGACTAATCGGCCTCGCGCTGTGGTTCAGCGGTCGCGGACACTTTCAGCGCGGGCCGAAACGGCGTGCCGTGGTAGCAGCGTTGACGCTTGTCGTCGTCATCTACGCGGCCTTGGGCGTTGTCGACGTCGCCAGCCTGACGCCGGCGGTGCAGCTGTGGTGGCATCTGGTGTTCGCGGCGATTGCCTTGCTGGCGTTGCGAATTGGTGTGCATTTCGCGCTACTGCATGAGCAGCCCGACGCCACACACGGCGAAGCGGCGTTGTGCGTTCATTGCCGCCACGTCGTTCCGGACATGGCGTTCTGCCCGAACTGCGGCGCGGCGTCGCGGGCGTCGAGCAGAGTTGCGCGCGGTGCCAGACGTGCGGTGGCCGAAGCGCCGATGGGTGCGGCGCCGGCTGCCCTGTTCCCCGGCTACGGTGTGCCGCCCGGGTCTTACAGTGCGCCGCTGCCACATTCAACGTCGCCGGCCGGACTGATCGCGGCGGTGGCCGCGGCGTTGACGGTTGCGGTGGTGGCGGTTTCCGCGATCTCGGTAAACGTCACTCCGGCCGCGGTGCATTACGCATGCCCGCCGGATTGCGGTCGGCCGCCGATCGGGCCGCCGGTCGGCGGCGAACCCGGGCAGGCGCCGACTCCGGAGCCGCCCGCCGCGACGCCCCCGACCGCGCCGCCGGTCGCTGTCCAGACGTATCCGCGATTCACCTCCAAGGACGGAGCGTTCTCGGTCGCCTATCTTCCGGCAGCGGACGTGACCAAAAGCGATGACGGCATCACGATGACCTTCGACCGGATCGAAGGGGAGATTCGCCTGTTCGGCACCCCGGCGAACAATCGGACGCCGCGCCAGATCGTCGAGCAATACATCGAAAAGAATTATCGGACCGCCAAGACCGCGTACCAGATTCCGAACGCGATGGTGGGTTACGAACCCGGGTATGGGGAGGTCGACGACTTCTCCAATGAGAATCCCAACGCCACTTCCACCCGTGGACGCCTGCTCGTGATGACCGCGGTGAAAAATGATCTGGCTCTGGTCGCGGTCGCCGAGGGGCCGATGGTCAGGTTCACGCCGCGTACCTCGGCGCACCCGTCTGCGGTCAACATGATCATCGCGCAACTGATGGGTAACTCGGTCAACAGCTTCACCTGGAACAAGCCGGCAGGCCCGTGAGGCGCTACCCCCGACAATCACGTGCCTGCGCTGTGCTGCTGGCGGCCGCCATCGGCACACTGCCGGGATGCGCGCACTCGATCGACGGCACACCGGTGGCATCGTCAGATGTTGCGATGCCGCCGTCGATGCTGCCCGCACCGAAAGCTCCACCGCCGCAACAACGGCGCTACTTCGACATCAGTCAGCTCAGCAAGTTGCAAGACCAGTTTCCGCCAGGATTCGACCGCGTCCAAAACAGCACTATCGCGCCTCTGGGGGAGGACGCGGAGAAGTTCTTCGCCGTCGGTGTGGGTGACATCGTCAAGGTCGACCCTCCGTTGTGCCGGTCTGTGCTGCAGCCGGTGCGAGCACCCGAGGATGCGCAGTACACCATGATCGGTGGGATCGGCCGAGGAGCGATCCTGGTCGGGGCCGTGAGTTCGCCTACGCCGCTTGGCAAAGCGGTAGTCCCCAAAGGCTGCGAGCAGGTCTCGTTGACCCAGCGAGTTGGCGGTCGGCTGGTGGTCTCGTCGGTCACGCGTCAACCCGGTCCCGCGATCGATGGCATCGTCACCACCGAATCGATCGCAGTCGCCGCGCAGGGTGCAACCAAGTCCTATGTCTTCGCGGCGTTTCTCAGCGACACGGTGGCCGTCACGTCGGAGGGCATTCTTCCCGGTGACCCGGCTGCGGAAGACCTCCTGAGCGGCATGCTGGTCAAGGCCGTCAACGCGCTGCGGGCGCCCTAGTGGAGCCACCCGCGCACTTCACCCTGAGCCAGAGCGGCGAATTCGAGCCGACTCCGTTCGCTGGCAGCCACTGGGGGGACGACCACCTCAATGGACCGGCTGTCGTCGGTCTGGCCGCACAAAACCTTGAAAGCTACTGCGGATCACCTGATTTCATGCCGGCCCGGCTGACGGTCGATCTGTTCCGGGCGGCGCGAAACGTCGCGACCTCGGTGGACGTCCGGATGGTGCGTGACGGCAGGCGGGTGCGCAGTGCGGAGTGCGATGTCGCACAAGAGGGGCGCTTGGTCGCCCGCGCCACCCTGCTGCAATACCGTCGGTCGTCCGCACCGCCGGGACGTTTATGGAGCGTGCCGACGACGATTCCCTTCCCGCCACGATCGCACGGGGTACAGACCGCGGTTGACAGCGATGCGGGAGATTGGAGTCGCTCACCCGGCGATCATCAGAACGACTCCCGAAAACGCTTCTACAACAGTGCTATTGACATCGTATCGGGCCAGTCGAATTCCCCGTTCGTCCGCGCCGTCATGGTTGCCGAGGCAACCAGTCTGGTGACTAACCTCGGCACCCAAGGGATTGGCTACATCAACGGCGACCTGACGGTCGGATTGGCTCGGCTGCCAATCGGGGAATGGATTGGCGTGCAAGCTGATTCACACTGGGCTAACGATGGGGTGGCGGTCGGCACGGCGACGCTCTTCGATCAGTCCGGCGCGTTCGGATCGGGCATGACGACCGCGGTCGCGAATCCGGCAGCCCAGATCGATTTCGCGAATGACCAGTTCCCGCTGAAGATTCCGTAGAGCGGCGGGTTTGTGTTGTAGGAGGGTGCAATGACCGGACAGCGAATAGCGTTCAACCATGTCGGGCTGTGCGTCGCCGACACCGCCCGGTCGCGCCGGTTCTACGAGGGCCTGCTGGGTTTCACGTTCTGGTGGGAGCTTGCGCCGCCCGACGAGAGCACCGGACAGTTGCTGCAACTGGGCAAGCCGATCGGATTGCACGCGACATACCTCGTTCGAGATGGCCTGGTGCTGGAGTTGCTCGCCTACTCCCATCGTGTGCTGCGCGCGGGATCGGATCGGGTGATGGACCAGATCGGGCTCACCCACCTGTCGTTGTCGGTGTCCGACCTTGCCGCGGTGCTCACTGCGGTGGATCGTTATGGCGGGTCGGTAATCGAGGAATCGGTGTCCGATCAGTCGGCGATGATTCGCGATCCAGACGGCCAGTTGCTGGAATTGCTGGCGGACTCGTGGCTGGCGGTGTTGCCGCCGCGGCCTGCGGTCGTTGAGGATGCAACGATCTAGGCCGACGCCTGCTTACTTCGACGTGTTCAATTCGACTGCGGCGCGAATGAGTTCCTTCAATGCTTCATCGTTGATCGTGTCATGTTCATGAATATCGATGGCGCGCCGCGTATTTCCGTCCAGGCTGGAGTTGAAAAGTCTTGCCGGATCATCGAGAGAAGCACCCTTGGCGAAGGTCATTTTCACGACGCTTTTGTAAGTCTCTCCGGTGCATAGCATCCCGTCGTGATACCAGACGGGTACGCCGCGCCACTTCCAATCTTCGGTCACATCCGGATCGACCTCTTTGATGAGCTTTCTGATCCGTGCGAGCGTCTCGCCCCGCCAGTCGTCGAGCTCTGCGATACGGGCATCAATCCGCTGCGCGGCGGACTTGCCTTCCGTCATCTCGCCATCACCTTCTTGTCAAACATGCTGTCGTGCAACGGTGATTGGTAGACCCCGAAAATCACGACGCGAGCTGAACGAACATTAGCACCGGGTCGATAACGCTAGACTCGCGCCGGACGGAGCCCGAGGCCAGGCAACAAGACCGGCGCGGCTCTGACGCTATTGGCCGCGAGCGACAATCACCGGCGTCCGTGACGCATGGGCTACCGCGGAGCTGACGGAGCCGAGGGCCATACCGGCGAACCCACCACGGCCGTGGCTGCCGACGACGACGAGCTGGGCGGTCGCCGAAAGGTTGAGCAAGTGTGTGGCGGGCCGATCGTCCATGACTACCCGCTGAACGTGGACGCCGGGATAGCGCTGCTGATAGCCGGCCAAGCGCTCAGTCAACATGTCGCCAACACCGGCGAGGCCCTCCGAATACCTCGTGTTGAGAACCTCGGACATATCGGAGTCACTTGCAGCGTGAAGTACCACCAATTCAACTCCGCGCATGGATGCTTCCTCGAAAGCGATTTCAGCCGCGGCTGCCGACCCGGCCGATCCATCGAAGCCCAGTAGCACCGGCGCGCGCTTGGCCTGGGCGTACAAAGAAGCGTCGCGATCAAGTACGGCGACCGGACAGTGAGAGTGGTGGATCAGGGCATTGCTGACCGATCCCAAAAGCAGCCGGCGCAATGCGCCCCGCCCGCGAGCGCCAACGACAACCATGTCCGCATCTTTCGACATGTCGACAAGCGCCGAAGCGGGCCGAGAGAAAAACACCTGGCGCCGGACATCGGTTGGCGCCTCGGCTTTCATGAAGTCCTTGATGGTGGTAACCGCGTCGTCGAGGATTGCGTCGGCATCGGTTTCGTAGCGTTCACGTAGCTCCGAGTTGGTCCACCCCGGCGACGGCATCGCAATGGCTTGCACTAGCGTGAGCCGCCCTTTGCGCATAGCTGCTTCGTACGCCGCCCACCGGATCGCAACATCGGCATCACCCGATCCGTCGACGCCCACGACGACACCGTAATGCTTTTCCGTGCTCGACATTTCGTTTCCTTACCTCGCATGGGAGTTCCCTCAGCGTGGGCGCTTATGTGCTCTGACAGCCACGGTAGGAGCTGCTTCCGCAACGACGCAGAGTCATTAGTCACCGACTCGGCAGGCATACGGCCTCCATGCGCGAAGCTCGGGTGGCGCCATTTTGATAGTCGAACGACGCCGTCTATAAGTCGATGAGCGGCGCCGTCCACCGGATCGCGGTTCCACCCTCTGCCGGTGTGCCGATAGTGCAGACTCCGCCTACCTGCTCGGCACGTCGATGCATGTTCGCCAAACCGCTTCTTCGGTGGTTCGCTGCTGGGATTCCGCAGCCGTCATCGACAACATCGATGCAAAGTTCATCGGCGACTGCTATCTCGATGTTCAGATGCATCGCGCCAGAATGCCGAACAGCATTGCTGACAGCCTCCGCGACAACGGCTTCCGCGTGCTGGGCCAATTGGGAACCGACAGCGGTCATAGGGCCTGACATATGCAGCGAGGTGGTGATGCTGCGATTCTCGGCCAGATCGGCGACGGTGTCCTGAATTCTCCTGCGGAATCCGCCGTCACTGGTACTCGAGGATTGCAAGTCAAAGATCGTGTTGCGGATGTCCTCGATGGTGCTCTGTAGATCGTCGATTGTGCGATTGAGACGTGCTACCAGATCGGGGTCTCGGGTGCGCGCTATGGTGCCCTGGACGTCGAGGCCGATCGCGAACAGACGTTGGATGACGTAGTCGTGGAGATCGTGGGCAATTCGTTCACGATCTGCCAGGACCGATAGCTCGCGAGCGTTCTCGCTGTTGCCCGCCAGAGCCAGTGCCAGAGCGGCCTGACTCGCGAAGTCACCCACCAAATCGAGATAGCTTGAGTCGAAGGGCATCTCGTCGGTGCTGCGTGCGACAGCGATGACCCCTTTGACCGTTCGTTCGTATAGCAATGGCATGACGATGGCCGAGCGTTCACCGGCGTCGGTGAACGCCTGAATGGGATAACGAAAGGATTCCGTGATCAGTGGCGATCCGGTGCGAAAAACGTGGCCCGTAGTCGACCCGTCGACGGGCACCTCCTGACCGATAACCTCGCCGGCGTGCACCCCGACCGCCGCGGACACGATGAGCGTCTCAATTTCCTCGGGCGGCAGGTCGGAATCGGAGGGGGTGAGCACAATCGCTTGCTCGGCGCGCGTCAGCTTTTGTAACTGCGCTGCGATCAGCTGTAGGGGCAATTGCGTTGAGTCAGAACCCAACAGAAGCTCGGTAATAACGCCACGGCTGGCTTCCAACCAGTCCGCCCGCCGCACACTGTGTTCCAAGAGGTGAGCATTATCGATGGCCACCGCTGCTGCAGACGCGAACACACGCACCGCAACCTCGTGCGACTCGCTGAACGTCCATCCCGGCCGGTCGTCGGTCAGATACAGGGCACCACAAGCCTGGCCTCGGATCACAATCGGAAGACCCAGGAAGGCGCGCATACGGGGGTAGCCTTCGGGGAGCCCAACCGCTGCCGGGTGTGCGGTGAGATCCTCCAGGCGAAGGGGCGATAACTGGTCCAGTACTACGCCGATAAGGCCCTTGCCGGTCGGCGGACTATCGCTATCCGCGATTGATTCCGTACTCATTCCCATATGGACGAATGAGGTCAGCCTGCCATCGGGGTCGCGTGTCGCTAGCGCGCCATAGCGGCACCCGGTCAGTTCCATTGCCTCCGCTACAACGCTCTGCAGCGTCGGGTCGACATCGAGACGAGAGCCGATTCTTGCTATCGCCTGCAGCACCCGCTCGGTCTGTTCGGTCGATTCCAGGAGCTTGTCGAGACTGTCGGGAAGCTGGCCGGTCATCTTCCGTTGGCGTGCCTCGGCAGGCGACACTTCGCTCTCGCTACTACTCACCGGCTTACAACCTCCGCGGCCCCCGTCGCTGGCAGCATTTTACGCCCGGAAAGGGGCGCAATGCCGAACACCGGCACATCTTTGGAGAGTGGCAGCAGGCCCGGCCGCAAGGCTGAAAGCAGCGGCTCCGGCTAATGCAAGTCGAGTAGCCAACGCTGGTCGACCCGTCGGGCGGTGAGCACATGAGCTTCGCGCGACCGGACAGGCGCCGGTGCGCCGAATCTGCGCGCCCTGCTGCCCACCTCCAACAGCTCCACTTGTTTGGACAACCCGATGAGCCCCACAGCAGGACGCGCAGTCAGCAGTTCGGTGTCAATGTCAATCGCGTGACTGTCCGACGCGCTGTCGTTGGGAAAGCTTCAACGCCTCGTCAAGGATTCGGCGCCCTGCGACTTCCTGCCTTATTCCTGCCACGTTGGGAAGATCCGTCGACACCGACCACTACACCCTTGCGGATGGATGCCGCCATTTCGATCTCCTTCGCTTTCCGATGGACGTTAGCCGTCCCCGATGCGGCCGCTCGTGATGCATTAGTCCTTCATCCGAGGGACGTCGGACTCTCCTAGGCGACGGATGCTTAAAGCGCTTCGTTCCAGGGCTTTTCAGGAGGTATTTGGCCATTCGCGCGCTCACGCCATCGGCAGCGAGGGCCTAACGGCCCTAGTGGTGTGCGAGAGGAGCGGTAACGTCCAACGGACAGCGTGGAATTGGGAGGGTTGATCGTGTCAGATCAGGTGCCGAGCGCCACGGTCGTCAAGAACGCGTTGAGTGTGGCATCCCGCGCACCCTCGATACACAACAGCCAGCCCTGGCAGTGGGTGTTCGAGCGGCAAGCGCTGCAGCTGTACGTCGACCGGCGCCGGCTTGTCCCATTCGCAGACCGATCCGGTCGCGAGGCGATTATGAGTTGTGGCGCAATGCTCGATCATGCACGGGTCGCTATGGAGGCCGCTGGCTGGGAGGCGACAATCGAACGATTGCCCGACCGCCATAACCGGGATCATCTGGCAACACTGGTATTTCGACCGCTTGATTCTGTCACCGACGAGCAACGCAACCGCGCCGAAGCCATCTTGGAGCGCCGCACCGACCGGCTTCCCTTCCGTCAGCCCGCCCATTGGATGCGGTTTCTGGCCGTCCTGGTGAAGTCGATCGAAGACGGCGTCGTCGGGCTGGACGAAATCTCTGATGAAGCGCGGCCCCGCCTTGCCCGAGCGTCCCGCCTTACCTCAGAGTTGCGTCAGGACGACACGTCCTATGAGATCGAACTACGCTGTTGGACAGCGCCGTTCGCGCTCTATGAGGGGATACCGCCAGACGACCTCGCGACCGCATCCGAAGCTGCGCGGGTCGACGTCAGAAGAGACTTTCCCACCGTCACCACGGTCGATCGACGTCGACATGATGGCGTGGACTCGTCGCGGATCTTGGCCGTGTCAACTGCGGACGATTCCCGAATGTCGGTATTGCGCAGCGGGGAGGCACTGTCCAGAGTGCTTTTGGAGTGCACGACCGAAGGGATGGCGACCTGCACTCTTACCCACATGATCGAGCTCGATGAAAGCCGCGATATCGTTCGAGGTCTGATCGCCCGGGACGGCGAGCCGCAGGCACTGATCCGGGTTGGCATCTCGTTACCGATGGAACCATTGCCGGCTCCGACGCCGCGGCTGCCTTTGGCCGAGGTGCTGCACATACGGTGACCGGCGCAGCGCTATAGGCTTCGAGGGCCGAAAGTCCTTTGCTTTGACGACATCCGCCGCTGTGGGTACGGCCTGGGCCACCCTAGCCTTTTTCAGATGACGACTATCGAACCGGTCGCGATCTTATCAGCGAAAGAGAGTTGGGATCTGCTGAGCGGCGCGGCACTAGGCAGGCTCGTTACGAGTGTCGATGGCGAGCCCCAGATTTTCCCTGTCAACTTCGTCGTCCAGGATCGGACGGTGCTTTTCCGAACGGCGGAGGGTACCAAGCTGGTGAGTTCGGCGATCAACAACCGCGTCCTCTTCGAGGCTGACGATCATGGCGTCGACGAGGGTTGGAGTGTGATAGTGAGGGGTACGGCTCGAATGGTTCGCGGCGATGAGGAGATCCAGCGCGCCGACCGTGCGCAGTTATTGCCCTGGACCGCGACGTTGAAACAGCATTATGTCCGCGTGCTGCCGACGTCGGTCACCGGGCGACGGTTTCACTTCGGTCCCGAGCCCGAACGCGAATCTACCTTTGCCTGAGCCGCTTTACGGCGCAAACGTCAGCGGTCGGTCTGAAGTGGTTGAGGCACAGTCTTTTTGTCCAAGCAGTGCGCCGTGACAAGCGGTGCCTGGGGCTACCGGTCCTCATCTGGACGCACCTCCTGGCGGCGTTGTTCGACGCCGCGCACGTCGCTGCGGTGGGACCTACGGTCACCAGGTGAGGACTTATGGCCCCAGAGAATCTTCCGCGTCAACCAATAGGGTTTTCGGAATACCGACGGCGCCGGCCCGCCGGTGCGGGGAGGCCACAGTTTCCGATGGACGATCTACCTACACAGCCGACGGTGGTGGTCGGCATCGACGGCTCAGCGATGGCCCTGCGCGCCGCACTGTGGGCTGTCGATGAGGCTGTCAGCCGCGACATCCCGCTTCGGCTGGTCCATATTGTCGAAGACGACGATCTACAACGGGACCTGATTCCTTCCCAGCTGGCTAAGGCCGAACAGTCGATCGGCGGCGCCGTCAAGGCAATCGAGAACACGGGCAAGGCAGTGAAAGTTGAAACCGACGTCATGCGCGGACGACCAGCTGCGGCCTTGATCCGCCTTTCTCGGTTCGCGGAGATGATCTGCGTCGGCGCCGTCGGCGCAAATCACTTCCAGCATGGGCGGATCGGCTCGACTGCCGCGGCCTTGGCTGGCTCCGCCCACTGCGCCGTGGCCATCACCCACGGCCGCTCACCAGCTATCCATCCGAATGGGAATATCATCCTGGCCGCCACCGACGACTCGCCGGACAACGGAGTACTGCTAGAGACTGCTGCGCACGAGGCGGCAATGCGGGGCGCACTCTTGCGGGTGATCACGTGTTGGCAACCCCCTCGCTCGGACCCCGCAGCCACCAGAAAAGGCGACCTGGAGATCCAAGCGCAGCTCGAACGTCGCCTGGCACGATGGCGAACTCGGTATCCAGATCTTCGGACGGAGGCCACCGCCGTGCATGGCCCCCTGTCCGGCTACCTCGCAAGGCACGCCGCGCAGGTGCAATTACTGATCGTGAGCGCGCGCGGCCCGGGTCATGTGCGCGAGGTCGTCGGGGCGCCCGGCCATGGCGCCCTGGCCAGCTCCGACTGTGTGGTTTTAGTCGTTGATCATCAGCATCTATGAGGCACAGCGAGCATGATGAACGTCGAGACCAAGAACCCAGCGCCGCAGACCGATGTCATGGAGGGTCCACCATGGTTGTAAGTGTCTTTCTCGTCGATGACCATGAGGTCGTTCGCCGCGGGATTGTCGATCTGCTCGGAGCCGATCCGGAGCTAGAAGTTGTCGGCGAAGCAGGATCGGTGGCCGAGGCGATGACTCGGATAGCGGCGGTGAGGCCCGATGTCGCAGTGCTCGACGTCCGGCTACCCGATGGCAGCGGAATCGAATTGTGCAGAGATCTACTCTCAGACATTCCCGATCTGCGATGCCTGATGCTGACGTCGTTTACCTCCGATGAGGCGATGCTCGACGCGATACTGGCCGGTGCCAGCGGCTATGTGGTGAAGGACATCAAGGGCATGGAACTTGCCCAGGCCATCAAGGACGTCGGTGCCGGCAAGTCACTACTGGACAATCGTGCTGCTGCGGCGCTGATGGCGAAACTCCGCGGTGCGGCTGAACGCAGCGATCCGCTCGTGGGGTTGACGGACCAGGAACGCACTTTGCTGGGCCTGCTCAGCGAGGGTCTGACCAACAAACAGATCGCCGCACGCATGTTCCTCGCCGAAAAGACCGTCAAGAACTACGTGTCCCGACTGCTGGCGAAGCTTGGCATGGAGCGACGAACACAGGCTGCGGTGTTCGCATCCAAACTCGAGTCCACCGAGCGTCCGACTCGATGATCACCAACATCATCCCCGCGCGTTCGCCGTGACCTCGTGACAGATTCAGCGATCACGCCTGGGGCGGGACACTCGGTGCGAGGTACGTTGTCGCAGCTTCGCTTACGGGAGCTCCTTGCCGAAGTGCAAGACCGTATCGCCCAAATCGTGGAGGGACGTGACCGGCTCGACGGATTGGTAGAGGCGATGCTGGCGGTGACGGCGGGTCTCGACCTGGAGACCACGCTACGCACAATCGTGCGCACCGCGATCACCGTCGCGGAGGCCCGTTATGGTGCGCTCGGCGTGCGGGGGAGCGGGCCGGATCTGGTCGCGTTCATCCACGAGGGGATCGACCCGGAGACGCACGAACGAATCGGACATCTACCTACAGGCCGCGGCGTCCTCGGGGCTCTGATCAGCGATCCGAAGCCGATCCGCTTGGACAACATCGCATATCACCCATCGTCCGTCGGTTTCCCGCCACATCATCCGCCAATGAAGGGGTTCTTGGGTGTTCCCATCCGGATCCGCGACGAGGTATACGGCAATCTCTATTTGACGGAGAAGGTGAACGGCCAGTCGTTCAGCGAAGACGACGAGGTGCTGGTCGAAGCGCTTGCTGCCGCCGCCGGCATTGCCATCGATAACGCACGGCTCTATGCGCAGTCCCGGGCTCGTCAGGCCTGGGTTGCCGCGACTCGTGACATCGCGACGGAGTTGCTGTCGGGTACTGACCCCGCCACCGTGTTTCGAATGGTGTCCGACGAAGCCCTGAAGTTGTCTGAGGCCGAAGCGACTTTCGTTGCGGTGCCGGTTGACTCGGAGCCAACCTCTACGGAGAACGCTGGATTACTGATTACCGAGATTTCAGGCGAACTGCCCGAATTCTCACAGCCGCCAACGATCACAATCGGTGCGACAGAGGTTGGTGACGTATTCGTGAACCGTACTCCGCGCCGCTTTGACCGGCTTGACCTCGAGGTTGGTGGCGTGCGGGCGCGGCCGGGTCCCGCGCTGGTGTTGCCACTGCGAGCCGCCGACAAGGTCGCCGGTGTGCTTGTCGCGCTGCGTCCCAGCCGCGCAACGCCCTTCACCGACGACGAGGAAGAGATGATGACCGCTTTCGCCGACCAGGCCGCAGTTGCCTGGCAATTGGCGATTGCACAGCGCACGGCGCGCGAGTTGGACGTGTTGAGTGACCGGGACCGCATCGCTCGCGACCTGCACGACCACGTGATTCAGCGGCTGTTTGCCGTAGGGCTAGGGCTTCAGGCGACGATTCCTCGAGCACGTTCTTCCGAAGTCCAACAGCGGCTCTCGGAATATGTCGACGACTTGCAAGCCACCATTGGCGAAATCCGGACCACGATATTCGATCTCCACGGGCCAACTATCGGCACGGCGACGTTACGCCAGCGCCTCGACGAGGCTATCGCCCAGTATTCCAATGAAAGTTTGCGCATCACCACGCAGTTCGTGGGACCGCTGTCGGTGATCGGCGTCCCACTGGCCGACCATGCTGAAGCCGTCGTGCGTGAAGCCGTTAGCAACGCCGTACAGCACGCGCATGCAACCGAGCTCCATGTCATCGTCAAAGTCGAGGATGGTCTTTCCATCGAAGTGCGAGACGACGGCCGTGGAATCTCCGAGCGCACCAAGCGTCACGGCCTGATGACGATGCGTTACCGCGCCCAGCAGACAAACGGCACCTTCAGCATCGACACCCCCGCAACCGGCGGCACGGTCCTGCGTTGGTCCGCGCCACTGGCCTAGGCCCGGCGGAGCGCTCAGCGCTGTCGAGCCACGATCACCGGCGCGCCGGCGACATGTACCACCGCGGTGCTCACTGAGCCTAAAAGCATGCCCGAAAACCCGCCCCGGCCATGACTTCCCACGACCACAAGCTGGGCAGACTCCGCCTCCTCCAACAGATGGCGTGCGGGATCGTTGTACACGATTCTGCGTTGCACCGCGACGTCCGGGTAACGCTGGTGCCAGCCAGCCAGTCGTTAGGAGAGGGCTTCGCGCGCAACTTGTTGCAGCGCCGACCATTCCAGGCTCGGGATGTCGGCCACATCCCCGTGAGACCAGGAATGCAGTGCAACCAAATGCACTCGACGCCAAGACGCCTCGTCGAAGGCGATGGCCGTTGCCAACTCTGACGCCGGCGATCCGTCGATGCCAACCACGACCGGCAGCTGCGTGGGACTTAGCGCGGTGACGGGGGATACGTCGCGAATCACTGCCACCGGGCAGTACGCGTGATGCACCAATCCGGTGCTGACCGATCCCAGTAAGAGCCGCCGGACGGTCCCTTGCCCGCGGGTGCCCACCACTAGCATCTTCGCGTCTTTGGACAGGTCAGCCAGTGTCGGAATAGTTGCGCCGAAACACACCTCGCCACGAATCTCGGAGCGGGCGAGGCCGGGGGCACTGTCTTGGGCTATCCTGATCGCCGCCGAAATCACCTCTGCTCCGTCCTTTTTGCGCCAGTCGCCGTTTCCTGCGAGGGGCGGTAGAGGACCGCCGCTCAGGCCAACCAGGCCCCATGGCGGCGTCGCAATGACGTGGGTGATATCGAGCGCGATATTGCGCATGCTGGCTTCGCGCGCGGCCCAGCTCAGCGCTTTGTCGGACGAAGGCGACCCGTCGACGCCGACGACAATTGTTTGTTGCCCAGCGAGATCAGGCATTGCGGGCTCCCTAACACTCTGTTAACGCTTGACGTTGGTAATGCTAGGTACGTTGGCTGCGGTCTGGTAGGAGCAATTAGTCCTAATACAGTGAGCCATAAGGCATCTCGCGGGGTTGGTGCACGCTTTCGCTTCGGTTATCGATTACGGGCGGTTGGTGCGTCCGTTTTCGCCGTCTACGAGATCTCGAATATCACGCTCCCACTGCATATCCCGCGAGCGCGTGATGCGCGCCCGTAGCATGCCGACGGCCTGAATGACAGCTAAGACTGTGACCCACCAAGCCAGGAATGCGATATCCACCGCAGTCCGGGCAGCCTGTGTGACCGGAGTTGGCGCATCGACTTTGTTTCCTTGGGCGTCAACCCAAATCGACACAGAGTCAGTCGCTTTGATCGGATAATCCGAGCCGACGGATTCGACGCGGTCCACACCGTTGGTCCGCCAACGCGCTAGCACGGTGGAGTCTGCGGACGTGGGCCGAACACCGGGAATGCTGTCATCTAGCGCGGTGGCCACCACGGTATGCCGCGCCGCAGCCTCTTCGAGGTATTGCTGTTTTTCGGCCCCGTAGACGAATGTGCCTAAAACACCTGCACATGCGACCGCGACGATGACTAGCAGTGCGGCGAGGGGGACGATGGCCGCCTCGATACGGTCACTGGCCCTCATGAGCGGGCTACGGCAGAAGATTCGAAGGACCGGCCACGTGTGAGGCCGGATGGCGAAACTGTCCATAGCGATCTCGCCTCGTCTTGGGTGCGACATTGCCTCAGCATCGCGATTCGGCATTTCGAATCGTAGGGCCCAACGTCCATTCGCACGGAGTCCTACGCCTCCTGTCCGCCAGCGGTGACCCGGATAGCGTCGTTTCTGTCCATGGTCGGTGTCAGGAGTGCTTCATGAACGACCAATTATCGCTTCGACCGGTGGTTGTCGCGGTCGACGGTTCGACGGCGGCGATCAGTGCCGCTGAATGGGCGGCAAAGGAAGCCGTCCATCAAGATGTCCCGATACGGATCGTGCACGTATCCCAACACGCGTCCGGGTCGCTCGATGGCGTCGCGCAGCAATACGCCGAAGACTGCTTGCGAAAAGCTTGTATGGCTGTGAAGGCGACGGGTCTTCCAGTGACGATCGAGACCGCGGTGCTAGACGGAGATGTCGGTGCCACGTTGATTGTCGAATCGGCGAGCGCAATCCTGATTTGTATCGGGTCTTCGGGTATCGGCCGCCTGGCCGCCGCGGCGTTCGGCTCGACTGCGACAACGCTTGCCGAGCGAGCACGCTGCCCGGTGGCGATCATCCGGTCCTACTCCGACAGACCTCCTTCGGAGGCCGGCTTCATAGTCGCCGTCCTCGACGGTCACTCCAACGACGACGCCGCGATTAGCTGGGCCATGGAGGAAGCTCGAGTGCACCGGGCCCCCGTGCTGGCGCTGGGCATTTTCCCGTGGCCGCTTTTCGACATCGATGATGAGCGCTTCTATGACCGACTGGACCACTGGCTACACCGATACCCGGACGTGACGGTCGAAGTCGCGACGACGCGCATGAGCGCGCGCCGTTACCTCGAGAGTTTCGTCGGCGCGATACAACTCGTAGTCATCGGGCGGGGCGACGCGGCCGGCGTTGCTCGTCTGATCGGACCGCACCACCTGCCCATCACTGCGCATGCAAACTGTTCCGTTCTCATTACCCATTCCGCTGAACAAGAGGGAGACAACAACCGCAAGCACCCGCTCGCAAGTCGGGCCCGCTCCACGGTGATCAGCTAGAGCTCAGTTCTAGGGGCCGAGGGCGCTGCTAGCGGACGACGAGTAGAGAAAAGTCGCTGTGGCTCAGCGCAACTGCTCCACTGGCGCCGAACAGCTGGGAAATCTCGCTGGTTTTCTGAGCGCTGATCACCGCTAGTTGAGTAAACGCCGCACGGTCGGCGAGGTAGCCGAGAAAGGTATTGAACGCGGTAACGGTGCGCACCTGCACGTGAGGATAGCGTGGTCCTCGCGCCAAGACGTAGCGATCGAGGACCGCCTGCATGCGTCGATCGTGTTCTAGGAGAACGCTATGCTTTTGCAGCAGGTCAAATCCCGTGCGGTATGCCGTCGTGAGCACTAAGGCGGCATCCCTGCGGTTTGCCTCGTCGAAGGCCCACTCTAGTACCGCGTCATCCTCGGCTGACCCGTCGAGAAAGGTCACGATTGATCGGATCGCCGGCCGATCCGTATGGTGCTCATCTCTCACCACCGCCAGGGGACAGCACGTCGACCGCGCCAATCGCGCTGCAGTCGAGCCGAATCCACTGCCGCACGGATTGCCCGACTCCGCATTGCCGATGCATAACAGCCGGGCTGACCTAGACGCTTCGACGAGTGCGCGCAGTGGGTGGTCCTCAACGATGTCTATTTCGACTTTGACAGACTGCCCCAGTGCTTCGATGGCGAGGCAGGCGTCATGGATCGACTTGTCAGCTGCCGCAACCATTTCTGATCTTGCGTTCCGGTTTGCCTCAGGAGCGAGTTCCGAGCAATAGAGAAGCCGCAGGGGAGTGGGCGTGCCGGCCACCTCACGGACAGCCCAGCGTGCGGCCCGGATCGCGGCTTGTGACCCATCGATTCCCACCACGACTGACTTCGGCAGACAATGCTTGGACATCGGCGCTCCCGACTGTCTTTGATCGATGGGTTTTCTGAGGGGAGGGCAGGACTAGATCCGCGGTCGTCGGCTGAACATGTAGTGGCGTCGGTAGTCCAGTCGCCCGGTAGTTTTGGAGTGGTTCGGTGTGAGCATTACCTGTAGGTCCGCGCCACCATCACCGGTCTGCGGGCAGATTGAACGACGGCGTTGCTCACCGATCCCAGCACCACCCGACCAGCGAGGCTCCGATCGTGGCTTCCGACTACGACAAGCTGAGCGGAATGCGACGCGTCGACGAGAGCACGGGCGGGCGGGTCGCAGACCAGCGACTTGGTCACAACTACATCTGGATAGCGCTCGTGCCAACCTGCGAGTGCCTCGCTGAGGAGGCGCTCCTCTTCGGCCTTGACTTGCAGCCAATCGATGCCGGGAAGCTCGACGAGCTCCCTGTTGCTCCAGGCGTGCAAGGCGACCACGCCGACATGGCGGCGCGAGGCCTCATCGAAAGCGATCTTGGTAGCGAGCTCTGAGCTTGACGAGTCGTCGATTCCGACGAGCACCGGCGCATCAACCGGAAGTGGACTTGCCGGCTGTTGCTCGTGGATGACTGCGACCGGGCAATGAGCATGCCGGACAAGCCCGGAGCTGACCGAGCCGAGCAGGCCGCGGGTCAGGGCGCCCCGCCCGTCGGTTCCGACGACGACCAGATCGGCGCGTTTGGAGAGCTCGATGAGCTTGGGAACGGTTGCGGCAAAGAGCAGTTCGCCGTTGATGTGGATGCCGGCATTTTCGCCGATAGCGTCGTTCGCGATTTTGAAGGCATTAGCTAGGACCTCGTGGCCCTCGGCTTGCTGCCATCCGCGTACCTGCTCGAGGATGAGGATTTGCGACCAGGTCGGCGCTTTGGGGTTCTCGACGTGCACCAGGGTCAGCGGCACCCCGCGCATCGCCGCGTCCTGGGCAGCCCAGGTCACCGCGGTATCAGAGGCCGGCGATCCGTCGACGCCGACGATGACGCCGTAATTCTCTGTGTTGGGTGACATTTCGGTCCTTTCGTCGAGGACTACGTTATGAAAATCACGTCGCGACGGAGTGAGCCTTTGGTCCCTATTCAGCGGGGTGTTGGTCCTTTCCATCGGCTTGGCCGGGACCCGGCTCCGCTGATGCCGACGATGGGCGGGGACGAACAGGCGGTTGTGCGGGCAATGACCGCCGTAGCGGTGTCGCGCAAAATTGCGTCTGGTGTAGGTGGGCCCGCGTTACTACACTATGTCGTAGCCGGGGGTCGGCCGTTGTAGGAGATGACGGATGAGTGTCGTCGATATATCACGGTGGCAGTTCGGTATTACGACCGTCTACCACTTCATCTTCGTGCCGCTCACGATCGGTCTGGCGCCCCTCATTGCCATTATGCAAACGGCGTGGGCCGCCACGGGCAATACCGCGTGGTATCGACTGACAAAGTTCTTCGGCAAGCTGTTCTTGATCAACTTCGCCATAGGCGTGGCGACCGGGATCGTTCAAGAATTTCAGTTCGGGATGAACTGGAGTGAGTACTCGCGGTTTGTCGGTGACGTGTTCGGTGCCCCGCTGGCGATGGAAGGGCTGTTTGCGTTCTTCTTCGAGTCCACGTTCATCGGCTTGTGGATCTTCGGCTGGGAAAGGCTACCGAAGCTCGTTCATCTGGCCTGTATTTGGATCGTTGCATTTGGCGTCAACGCGTCGGCGTTTTTCATCATCGTCGCGAACTCATTCATGCAACACCCCGTCGGCGCACACTACAATCCAGCGACGCGGCGCGCCGAGCTGGATAGCATCGGGGCGCTGCTGGCCAATAACACTGCCCGAGCGGCGTTTTCACACACCGTCGCCGGTTCGCTGCTGACCGCGGGGACGTTCGTCGCTGCGGTGAGTGCGTGGTGGCTGGTCCGAACGCGCAAGCCCGGATCATCGGCGCGCCTGGACGATACCGACGCCCACATCGTCTTCCGTCCGGCCGTCATCCTGGGGTGCCTGGTGGTACTGCTTGCCTCAGTCGGCCTGTTCTTCACCGGCGACCGTCAGGGCAAGCTGATGTTCGTGCAGCAGCCGATGAAGATGGCATCGGCAGAGTCACTGTGCACCACCACAACTGATCCCGACTTCTCGATACTGACCATCGGTACGCACAACAACTGCGGCAGCACGACAGAAGTGGTCAAGGTCCACTATGTGTTGCCATTTTTGGCTGAAGGCAAGCTCAGTGGCGTGACCCTGCAGGGCGTGAACGACCTGCAGAAGCAATACCAGCAGCGGTTCGGGCCGGACGACTACCGCCCCAACCTATTTGTCACCTACTGGTCGTTTCGCGCCATGATCGGTTTCTTGGCAATCCCGGTGCTATTCGCATTGGGCGCGCTATGGCTTACCCGAGGTGACCGAGTACCGGGTGGCCGGCGCTTCGGATGGTTCGCGCTCCTCACGATCCCCACTCCGTTTCTGGCCAACATCGCGGGTTGGGTGTTCACCGAGATGGGCCGCCAACCGTGGGTTGTCGCCCCCAATCCCACTGGTGACCAACTAATTCGGATCACCGTTCGCGAAGGGGTCTCGCACCTGTCACCAAGCATGGTGGTCACATCGCTGACAACATTCACGCTGGTTTATGCGGTGCTGGCGGTGATCTGGTTCTTTTTGCTCAAGCGCTACGTGAAGGAGGGCCCACAAGAACACGATGCGGAACCGGCGGCGCCGCACACGTCCGGCGACGACGAGGTAGCGCCGCTTTCGTTCGCTTACTAACGCCAATGAAGCGAATCGGCGTTGAAAGGAGTTGACCGATGGGACTGCAAGAAGTGTGGTTCGGCATCATCGGCATGTTGTTCCTAGGCTTCTTTGTGCTTGAGGGCTTCGACTTCGGCGTGGGCATGTTAATGGAACCGCTCGCCCGAGCCGGCGACGGTGAACGCGAAACGCTGCGCCGCACGGCGCTCAACACCATAGGACCGGTGTGGGATGGCAATGAGGTGTGGCTAATCGTCGCCGGCGCAGCGATGTTCGCCGCCTTTCCCGCTTGGTACGCGAGCGTGTTTTCGTCGCTGTATCTGCCGCTGCTGGCAATTTTGGTGGGCATGATCGTGCGAGTTGTGGCGATCGAATGGCGCGGCAAGATCGACGACACAAAATGGCGTGGCTGGGCGGACGTCGCCATTGCGACCGGATCATGGTTGCCCGCCCTGTTGTGGGGTGTCGCATTCGCCATCTTGGTTCGCGGGCTTCCCGTAACGAGCGACGGACAGATCCGCCTTTCGATAACCGATGTGATCAATCCCTACACACTGCTAGGTGGTGTAGCCACCACCGGACTGTTTCTGTTCTACGGTGCGACATTCCTGGCGTTGAAGACTTCTGGTGCCATCCGCGACGGTGCGTACCGATTCGGGGCGCGGCTGGCGCTGCCAGTCACCGGGCTGGTCGGGGGGTTCGGTCTTTGGACGCAACTAGCTCACGGCAAAGGGTGGACCTGGCTGGTACTGGGGGTGGCTGTCGTGGCGCAGTTGTGCGCCGCGGTGCTGGTCTGGCGCCGCACATCCGATGGCTGGGCTTTCGCCTGCACCGCGGCGGTGGTCGTCGCCGTCGTGATCTTGTTATTTGGTTGCTTATATCCGAATCTGCTGCCATCCACGCTGAATGGACACTGGAGCCTGACCGTATACAACGCCTCGTCGACTGCTTACACACTTAAGGTGATGACCTGGGTGACGGCATTCATGGCGCCGCTGACAGTCGTATACCAGGCATGGTCGTATTGGGTTTTCCGGCAACGGATCTCCGCCGAGCGGATACCGCCGTCGATCGGGCTGGCTAGGCGCCCATCCTGAACTTGAAGGAGTCGTCGGCTAAGGCGAGCGGACGGGGGCCCGTAGACCCGCGACTTTGGCGGGTATCGGGCGCATTGCGCCGCTACCTGATCACCACGGTGGCCTGCGGGGTTGTTGTCTCGTGCTGTGCGATCGGTTCGGCAGTGGTTCTTGCAGGCGTTGTGGCGCGTGTCATCAGCGACCCGACTGCACGCAGCGTGCCTGCAGTCGAGGGATCTCTGTCAATCCTGTTGGCGTTATGGGTTGTTCGTACGGCGACGCATTGGCTTCAGGCGCGGCTGGGGCAACGCGGCGCGACTAACGTGATCGCCGACCTGTCGGGCCAGGTGCTGTCAGCAGTGACGGCTAAGCAACCCCGTGAATTAGTCGCGCAGCGTGATGCGGCCGCAGCGGTAGTCACGTGGGGTCTGGATAGCTTGCGCCCCTACTTCTCGCGATACTTGCCGACACTGCTGCTGGCCGCCGTTTTGACGCCGGCCACCATCGCGGTGATCGCCGGGTATGACCTGAAATCGACTGTGATCGTGGTGATCACACTTCCGCTGATACCGATTTTCATGGCGCTGATAGGCATGGCGACTGCGGACCGGTCCGCGGCAGCCTTGGCTGCGATGACGACTCTTCAGGCGCGGTTGCTGGATCTGATCGCCGGGATCCCTACTCTGCGCGCGCTGGGTCGTGCCCGAGGGCCCGAACGGCGGATCGCCGAATTGTCCGCAGCACATCGTCGTTCGACCATGTCAGCTCTCCGCGTCGCCTTCCTGTCCGGCCTGGTACTGGAGTTTCTGGCCACGCTGGGCGTCGCGTTGATCGCCGTAGGCATCGGGTTGCGTCTGGCGTTCGGGGAGCTGACCCTGACGACCGGGTTGACGGTGCTTTTACTCGCCCCTGACGTGTATTGGCCGCTGCGCCGCGTCGGCGTGGAATTTCATGCAGCGCAAGATGGTAAGGCGGCGGCGGACGCCGCTTTCGCGCTGATCGGCGAGCCTACGGTATCGACGGCGCGCTCTGGGTCGATCACTGCACGCGGGGCGCGTATCCGCCTCGAGCGTCTCACGGTCGCGGGCCGAGATGGTCGCGCTCCCGACGAGTTGAATGCGGTGATCGAGCCTGGTGCGGTAACGATCTTGACGGGTCGCAATGGTGCCGGCAAAAGCACTACGCTCCAAGCAATCACCGGTCTCGTCGTTCCGACGTCCGGCCGGGTAACCGTCGCCGGCGCCGACGTGGCCGACCTGGATCCGACCGGCTGGTGGCGCCAGCTGTCCTGGCTTCCGCAGCGACCGGTGCTGGTAGCAGATACAGTGGGTGCCAATCTACTATTGCTGGGGCAGATAGATGATCTTCAAATTGCCTGTGAAAAAGCAGGATTCGACGCGGTCTTAAGCGAGTTACCCGAGGGTCTACATACTAAGCTGGGACGTGACGGTGTGGGCTTATCCCTCGGGCAGCGGCAACGGTTGGGGCTCGCTCGCGCTCTAGGATCCTCGGCTCCGGTGCTGTTGCTGGACGAGCCGACCGCTCACCTGGATCCTTTGACCGAGGACCGAGTCTTGCGGGCCCTCGTAGATTGTGCCCGTGCGGGCGCAACCGTTGTCATCGCCGCGCACCGGGAATCGGTTCTCGCAATCGGGGACACTGTCGTCGAGGTGGTTGCAAGCAGCGGGGTGCAACATGTCCCAGGGTGACATCGTCACGCACCGACCCGTGCTGATCGCTGTGCGAGACCTGTTGCGCCCACGGCTATCTCGGCTGTTCGCCGCCGTCTCGTTAGGTGTGCTCTCGTTAATCAGCGCCTTGGCGCTGGCGGGAACGGCGGCCTGGCTGATCACCCGGGCCAGTCAGATGCCGCCCGTGCTGGATCTCTCGGTCGCGGCCGTTGCAGTGCGCGCTTTCGCGATCTCGCGTGCTGTGCTGAACTACTGCGGACGGCTGGCCACCCACGACGCCGCACTGCGCGCGGCAGGTTCCGCTCGTTCGCAGATCTATCGTCGTTTAGCGATCGGACCCGCCGCGGCCGCTGTCCGATTCCACAGCGGTGAACTCATGGCTCGCGTGGGCGCCGACGTCGATGAGCTGGCCGATGTCCTGGCGCGAGCGGTGGTGCCAATCGTGGTGGCAGCAGTACTGGGGTGCGCGGCAACCGCGGCCGTCGCGGTGATTTCGGTGCCGGCCGGGATCGTTCTCGCGCTTTGCCTGCTGATCGCCGGCTACGCGGCGCCGCGCCTGGCGGGGAGGGCCGCTGCCGCCGAGGAAACCGTGGCACAACAGCACTATTCCGAGCGCGACGTCGCTGCGATGATCGCCCTCGAACACGCGCCCGAGCTCCGGGTAGCCGGCATGCTGTCTACCGTCATCGCCGAATCCCAACGGCACCAACGCGCATGGGCTGCCGCCATCGACGCCGCCACCAAAACGGCTGCCATCGCCGAGGCGATCCCGACTGCGGCGGTCGGCGTCAGCGTGCTCGGTGCGGTGGTGGCTGGGATCGGCATATCGAATGCCGTCGCGCCCACCACTCTCGCGGTACTGATGCTGTTGCCGCTGTCCGCCTTCGAGGCAACGACACCGCTGCCGGCCGCTGCGATCCAGCTCACTCGATCACGGATCGCCGCGGCGCGCCTGCTCGATCTCGCTGGAAGCGACCAGAGCGGCACTCCGCGGTCAGGCGCGAGAACGCCGGTTAACGGAGCGACAGCGTCCTTGTCCGCGCATGTTCTTACCGGCCACACCCGCGGAAGCGGGTCCGTCCGCGTGACGCTGGATATACGACCCGGTGAGCGGTGGGCTGTTACCGGTACCAGCGGCTCCGGCAAAACAACGCTGCTGATGACCCTTGCCGGTCTGATACCTGCGCTCGACGGAGAGGTGGCACTGGACGGCATCGAGTTAAGCGCGTTCGATGAAGCCGAATTGCGCAGTGCCGTCGGCTTTTTCGCTGAGGACGCACACATCTTCGCCACGACCGTGCGCGACAATCTGTTGGTCGCGCGGGGAGATTGCGCGGATGAAGATCTTGTCGCGGCGTTGAAGCGGGTCGGGCTGGGGGATTGGCTCGTCAATCTGACCGACGGACTCTCGACTGTGCTCGCCGGTGGGGCACAGGCGCTTTCCGCGGGTCAGCGCCGACGAGTGCTGCTGGCCCGCGCGGTGATAGCGCCGGCCCGAGTCATATTGCTAGACGAGCCCACCGAGCATCTCGATGCGGTCGATTCCGACGTTGTCCTGCGTGATCTTCTGGACCCCGCCTCGCAATTAATGGCGGCAGGGAAAACGGTCGTCGTCGCAACCCATAATCTTCCGCCCGACATCGGCTGCCGTCAGCTGAACCTCGATAGCCTCCGGGTCTAACAACGAGGTTCTCGGTCACACCCAAAAAGGGGAGAAGCCCCGTGTAACAGCGCATTCCAGCAGCATCTGTCAACCTCACTATCACCTTCGCGTCAAACATGTTGTGCGCAATGATGGTGGCGGGCCGAGCGGGTGATCGTCGGGGATGCCGACTCGCCCCGGCGATTAGTGGACACAGGGTCAGGCGGCGCGAGCCGTCCGAGCTATAACCCGGTCGCGCTGGTCGTCTCGATGGCGGAGTCGGGCTTGCGACGGATTAGCGGCCCACGCGTGGGCTGTCATGCTCAGATCGTGGTGCCTGCCGGCGAACCCGGTTAAGTTTGCGGGAAAATGCGCGAAAGTCGGTATTCGTAGCATCTGGCCCCCATACTCTCGTGACTGTGGCGGAAACCGCGTACGCCCCGTGCGGCGACCTCAGCCTGGCATATCAGGTGTTCGGCGACGGGCCGGTCGAGATGATCATCGTCGAGCCGTTCGTCAGCCACGTCGAGCTGGTCTGGATCCTGCCCGAATTCAAAGCGTTTGCTGATCAGCTCGGCAGGTTCTGCCGCGTTGCCCTGTTCGATAAGGCTGGGGTCGGGATGTCGGACCCGGTGTCAAAAGTTCGCACGCTGGAGGATCGAGCGGCCGAGATCGAGGCTGTCATGGATGCCGTCGGCTTCGACCAGGCCGTCGTATGCGGTCTGAGTGACGGTGGACCGGGCGCCATGATGTTCGCGGCAACGCGGCCCGAGCGAGTGCGCGCGCTCATCCTTCACGGCACCGTCGCGTATTGGAGCTTCACGGGGTGGGAAGACATGGATCGCGACCCGGCCGAGCTACGGGAACGATTCCTTGCCGAGTTGGGCGAGGACTACACGCCGTCGATCGAGCAACTCGCGCGCTTCCAGGAAGGTGGCCGTGCCGTGCGCTCCGGATGGGGCAGCGGCGTGGCCGCCAGCCTCAGCGCGCCGTCGGTCCGGCCGATACGCCAGCTCGCAATGTTGGAGCGCATGTGCGCGAGCCCGGGAATGGCGCGTGCCTCGTTCGAAGCGGCGTTTCTGACCGACGTGCGGCCGATCTTGCCCACGCTCACCGCGCCAACCCTGGTCATTCATGCCCGCGAAGACAACGCGGTTCCGGTGCAGGGCGGACGGTATCTCGCCGACCACATCCCTGGCGCGCGGTACCTGGAGGTCGAGGGTGTGGACCACGCACCCTTTTTGACTGAGCCCGACAGAATCCTGACCGCGGTCGAGGAGTTCCTCACCGGGAGCCATACGGCGCCGGCGCAGTCACATCGTGCCCTACGCACCGTGCTATTTACCGATATCGTCGCGTCGACGCAACACGCCGCAGCGAACGGCGACGAGCGATGGCGGGCGGTGCTGCACCGCTTCGGCGAGGTCACTGCAGACCGCACGGAACGATTCGGTGGCACGGTGGTCAAAAGCACCGGCGACGGCCACCTCGCCACGTTCGACGGTCCGACGCAGGCCATCCGCTGCGCCGAGGCCGTGCGCGACGACGCCGAGACGCTGGGTATCCAGATTCGCGCCGGTATCCACACCGGCGAGTGTGAACTGCTGGATGCAGACATCGGGGGAATCGCTGTACACATTGCGGCGCGGATCCTTGGTCACGCCGGCGCGGGTGAAATCCTGGTCTCGCGCACCGTGCGTGACCTGGTGGTCGGCTCGGGCACCGGCTTCGAGGACCGTGGCAGCGTCGAGCTACGAGGCGTGCCCGGCAGCTGGCAGCTGCTGGCAGTCAACCGCCACGGCCCGCGGGCGGGATCGGCTGAGGCGAGACTGGCGTCAACGCCCACTCCTGGCCGTCGGACGACAATGCGCCGATCGGATCGTGTTGCCGAGCTGATAGCGATGCGCGCGCCGCGGCTCGTGCGCGGGGTGGCCCGCATCGCTTTGGTCACCGGTCGCAGCCGGACAGCTCCGTGATCGCGGAAAGTCGTACTCTCTTGTTGGCGTTGATGATTCCACCCATCGTCAGTTCTCCTTTGTCCTAGTGGTCGTTTGCGAATTCCGCAGCCAGACTGTCCAGTTGCGTGGCGGTTCCATGCTCACGCCATTCTGGTTGCTCCTGGCCAGGCAGATAGATCCCGTGCTCGGTCAGTACCAGCAGCGTGCCGGAGTCCTCTGCTTGGAATTCGACACTGGTAACCGAGACAGTCGACAGCCGGTCTTCGGTGTGCAGCGTGGATGTCGTGAGAATTCGGTCATTCGGCACGATCTCGGCGTACTGCGCTTCGTAGGTCAACGGGCGGCCCTGTGGATCGAACCCCTTGACCGTCTCGAGACCACCGACAACGAAGTTCTGCGAGTGGTCTGCTCCTTGAGCCATCCAGCGTCGGCGCGCCTCCGGATCCGCCCATGCCTCGAACACGCGCTCCACCGGAGCCGGATAGCGGCGTTCGAGCGTGAAGGTCGAGTGCGTAACTTCCATGATCAGTTTCCTTTCAAGTAGTCATCGAGCTGATCGAGCTGCCGTTCCCATTCCGTGCGTTGCCCGCTGAGCCACCGCTCCGCAACACGGAGCGCCTTTGGTTCGATCCGGCAGCTGCGGACGCGACCGACCTTCTCGGTGACGATGACTCCCGCGTCCTCAAGCACCTTCAGGTGTTGCATCACCGCCGGCAGGGACATCGCGAGCGGGTCGGCCAACGCCTTCACCGGCGCCGGCCTTCCGACGAGCCGTTCCACGATCGCTCGGCGGGTTGGGTCGGCGAGTGCGTGAAAAACGCGTCCGACCCGATCAAGCCCGGATTGGTTAGGCATGTACTTAACTATTCACGTAGACCTCTGAATAGTCAAGCGGTTGCTTAACTATTCGGGCGACACTGCTGCGGCGGCCGGAAGGGCCGGCAGAACCTGTGGGATTGCGGTACGAAATGCAGGCCAGGCCGGACGAAGCCCGGCCGACCATCGATGCAACCCATTGCTCAATAGCCTTGCGCTGCAGGCTAATTTGTCACAGTGACGTAATAGCGCGGGCCCACGGAGACCAGGGAGGGGGTTGGTCGAGGGTCGACTAGCGGGTTGATCGTCTACGGCGTGCTCAACGCTTCAACCCAAACGCCAACTCATCAATCCCATCTACGAGTGATCGAACTGGACGGCACGGCTCGCCGTATGCGAGTAGCGGCGAGATCGGATTACTACCAGGTCTTCGTGGATCACGACCAGAGGGGTCGCGAGCGATTTCACTTCGATGCACCTGGTACCCCCGCTTTTGCCGATAAGCGACATTATGTCAACTTAACGTCGCCGTGTTCATCCGATGAATCATCCCCGGCCGGAACTTGTTGATCCCTGTCACCTTGCGTTGGTTCGTCATAGCTCTTGCGCCGCAGCGTCTTTGATCTGTCGGGTTGGTCGCGGATGGCGATCGCAGGCGGCCGGGTATGCGCACCCACGGGCTCTGCCCGATCTGCGGACACGACGGCGTCCTGCCCGGCCGCCTGAACCGCACCGACTCACGCCCGGTCTGCCTGACCTGCGCAGGTGTCCCCGGTAACTTCACCTGCACAATCTGCCAATGCGAAGGCGAGATGTACCGCCGCGGCCAATGCGCCCGCTGCGCTCTACACGACGATCTCTGCAAGATTCTTCTCCACCATCCCGCCGACCTCACCGCCATGCAGACGTTGATCGAAGTACTCTGCGGCGTCGACCGGCCCGAAAGCATCCTGTCCTGGAAACGCGACATTCAGGTACTGCAGCTGCTTGGCGGAATCAGCGGGACGATACGCGTTGCTGCGGCACCACGAAAAGTCACGAGAGCAGCCCGATCGCGAGAGCCATCGCGAGGAACAGCGTGAGTTGGTAGGCGTTGTTGATGATGGTTAGTCGCGGTGGCTTCAGCTCAAATGCGTTGTGTTGCAGCAGCGTTGTGGCCGAGAATGCCAACCACACCCCGGCGCCGACGACAACCGCGAGCCACGCGGAATGGCTCCCAGTGGCCGTGAAAGTGACCTCGACCGCTGCCGCCAGCCCTATCGCAGTCACCGTATTGGCGAGCATTAGCTGAGCCATGTTTCGTCTGCTGGCGGCTTTCGATTGCTCTGGCGTGATGCCGGTCAGGTTCGACCACGTGGTGACGAAAAGCTTCCCGTACCACACGCCGGCTACCGCCATCCCCGCGACGGTGGCGATCACGATACCGAGCCAATTCACATGCATATCAAGGCTCCTCGACTAATTGTGGGCAGGCTCGGCATTGAGCCTGGCGGTCGTGATGCGCGATGTTGCACGTTTCGTGCGATCTGCACACGTCGTGCGTCTCCTCCATGGGCGCTTATGCACTTCACGTGTAATATACAAGCTCACAATCAAAAATGAAGTACTTCTGAAAGCGGGTGCGATGAACGAGCTACTCAGCGAGGTGCTTGACGCATATGGCGGGACTGAACGTTGGCGGTCGGTTGCAGCCATCACCGCCCGCGGTCGATTGCGCGGCCTGCTGCCCACACGTTTTCCCGGCAACAAGTTGTCGAACTTCACCGTTGAGGTCACCGTCGCCGAGCAGCGCACCATCCTTCACGACTTCCCGCAGGCCGGCCGGCGCGGCGTGTTCGACCACGGCGAGGCGCGGATAGAAACCCCGGACGGTGAGGTGATCGACGTCCGAACCGACCCTCGTTCAGCCTTCTCCGGGCTCAGCGGAATCCGTCGCAACATCCATTGGGATCCCCTAGACGCCACCTACTTTGCCGGATACGCCTTCTGGAACTACCTCACCTCACCGCACCTGCTCACCCACCACGGCGTCACCGTGACCGACGGCGGACCCTGCCAGAAATCAGGCCATCAATGGCGGCGACTCCTGGCCACATTCCCCGCCGACATCAACACCCACTGCCGGCAGCAGACCTTTTACGTGGACACCGACGGCCTGATCGCTCGCCACGACTTCCTCGCCGAACCCGTCGGCGCCTGGGCCAACGCAGCGCTCTACTGCAACCAATATCGCCGCATCGACGGGATCGTTTTCCCCACTCAACGACGCGTATTCCCACGGGGTCCCGGACAGAGTGTGCTGTCCTGGCCGACCCTGCTAGCGCTGGACTTCGACCAGATCGAAATCAGGCATTGAACCCAGGAAAGTAAAGATGGAGGCGGCACTCATGCGGTCTTACGGACAGTACTGCGGTCTGGCTCGCGCACTCGACGTCGTGGGCAACCGGTGGAGCCTCCTCGTGGTGCGCGAATTGCTCACCGGCCCCGCGCGCTACGGGCAACTCCAAGCCGGACTCCCCGGAATTTCCACCAACCTGCTGACCGATCGCCTGCGTGAACTCGAAGACGCTGGCGTTGTTCAGCGCCAGCTAGACAACGACACCAACGGCATCGCCTACGCGCTCACTGCCTGGGGCCACGAACTCCGAAATACCGTTGCCGCGCTGGTGAACTGGAGTACACCCCTCATGGTTTCCGGCCCGCAAAATGACAGCTTCCAACCCCAGTGGCTGGTCGTGGCACTTCAGTCGCTGTTGGGCAGTAATCGGGCCAAGGTTCCTGCAGCGGCTGGTGTCGAGGTCGACGGCACAACCCTGATAATGCGCATCGACCAAGCCGGCACCCACATTGGACCACCCGTCGATGAACAACCCAAGACCGTGCTCCGCGCTGAACCGTTGGTGATACTGGGCCTGGCCACCGGCATGCTCACAGTTGAGCAGGCGATCGCTGCGGGAAACCTCGACGGTGACCGACACGACCTCGCAGCAGTATTTGCCTCTCGGTAATGTGACGTCACCAGCAAACAACTAAACCGCGCGCCGCGCCACACTGGATGGTCAAATCCACCCGCCGCCGTGAGCCCCGCAATCAGGCCCTCTGTCGATCGCCAAACGTCCGGATAGTCCTCATTCACGCGCGTGGAATACGGCGGAATCGAATATGGCGGGTTACCGGGTAAGGTATCCATATTCCCCTGTCGCCCAACGGGTTTCATTTACCTGGCAAGACCCAGAAGTGCCATCATTGCCCCGCTCGACCTCGACCAGCTGCTCTGTCGTCAGTCGGCCGACACGCGTCTGAACATTCGACCTGCGTACGGTGGCGAGCTTGTCGATCATCACATCGCTATCGTGATCGAGTCCCGAAGGCCTTCCGCTTTCGCAGCTGACCCGAATGCGGATGAGCGGAGCGTCTAACAGTGCGGTCGTCAGCGGAGCGATCGTTACCGAACTTGTTGCATCGAACAGATCGTCCTGGACGATGACCGCCCGGCGCGGCTTGGTCGCATAGACGTCGCCGGCGACCGTCCAGATTTCCCCTCGATTCACTCCTCATCCCAGTGCGCAGGGATCGCCTCGATGAACGCCTGGGCGTCACCGCTTTCATCTACTCCCGCGGCCAAAGCGGACTGCCGGTGCGCCTCGGCGGCGAAAGCCTTGGTTCGCACGTCCGGCACCCAGATTTGCACCGGACATAACCCACGCTCCCGCATCCTTCGCCGGTACTCTCCGACCCGTTCCCGCACCGTCATCTCATCATGTACATGTAACGCATGTTTCATGCCGTTGGAGGCGTATTGGTCTGACCACTTGACGTCTTGGCCACTTATCGGGCATGGTCGTCGTATGGCTTTGCAGCCCGTAACTCGACGATCGATCCCTGAACACGTTTTCGAGCAGATCATGTCGGACGTACTCAGCGGCGAAATGGCGCCCGGAGAGATTCTCCCCAGCGAGCGCAGACTCGCGGAAGTACTGGGTGTGTCCCGACCGGTGGTCCGTGAGGCGCTCAAGCGTCTCACCGCTGCCGGCCTGGTCGAGGTCCGGCAGGGGGACGCCACCACCGTGCGGGACTACCGTCGTCACGCAGGCCTGGACCTGCTGCCACGCTTGCTGCTCCGCGGTGGCGATCGTGCTGACGAGCTGGACCTCACGGTAGTGCGCAGCATTTTGGAGGCCCGGCTGCACAACGGGCCCAAAGTCGCCGAACTGGCTGCGGAACGCGGCGGCCCTCAGGCGGCCGGCCTGCTCGACGGCGCCGTGGATGCGCTGGCCGCCGAAGAGGATCCGGTGGAACGCCAGCGCGCCGCGCTGACGTTCTGGGACCACGTCGTCGACGCCGCCGACTCCATCGTCTTCCGGCTGATGTTCAACACCCTGCGTGCTACCTACGAACCTGCACTTTCGGCCCTTGCCACAGTGATGGCTGCCGAGGTCAGTCGCCCAGAGCTGTACCGGCAGGTGGCTCAGGCGATCACCGCCGGCGATCCTGCGGATGCCAAACGCGCCGCGACCGAACTGCTCGAGCCTGCCACCTACGGCGTGCTCACCGCCCTGTCTGGTTTGGATGAACGGCCATGACCACATCCGTACGCAGCGGCGTCACCCTGTCCGAGGCGGCCCGGGAGTTTTGGCGCCACCCCTCCCCCCTGGTTCTCGCACTGACGTGCGCCGGGGCGTTGACGGCCCGAATCGTCGTCGGCGTCTGGCAGCTCACCGACATCGTGCTGCCGGTACTCATGGTCGCCGCCTTTCCGGTTTTCGAGTGGATCATTCATGTCGCGATCCTGCACTGGCGTCCGCGCGGTGTCGGCCGCTTGGCCTTGGACCCTTTGCTGGCGCGCAAACATCGCGAGCATCATTGCGACCCACGGAAAATTGAGCTCATCTTCATACCGTGGCAGTCGTTGTTCTGGGTGATCCCGACGGCCGTCGCCATAGCGTTAGTGGCCTTCCCTCGACTCGGCCTTGGGCTGACGTACCTTGTGGCCATAACCGCCCTCGGGCTGGTCTACGAGTGGACGCATTACCTCATCCACACCGACTACAAGGCGAAAACCAGTCTGTACCGGGCGATTTGGCGCAATCACCGACGGCACCACTTTAAGAACGAGCACTACTGGTTCACCGTCACCACCACCGGAACTGCCGACCGGCTGCTCGGCACGTACCCGGACCAGTCAACGGTATCGACCTCTCCGACAGCCAAAAATCTGCACGGTGCTACGCGCTGAGGCAGTGCATCCTGCTTTCCCTGTGCACCTTCAGGTTTCGATCGCCCGTCAAGTCACCTCCTGCACGTCGAGGTTCTCGATCCGGCTACCCGGGGAGCATTCGAACGTCGCATCCCAGAACGCGGTGACCGCTTGGCGGCCCACAAGGCGGCGTGCTCCCGGGTGCAGCGGACTCTGGTCCTCACGGCGCGGGACCTCCCGCTCTGTCCGTCTAGTGTGGGCGCACTGCAGACCGGACACCGCACCTTGAGTGCTGCTGCTGGACACGCCAGCCCCGCGTCGAAAACAATGCTGTGGTGCGTGATCTCACTGACGACGAGGGCCGGCAGCGGATCGCCTGGTTGGCGGGCGAGGACCTTCCCGCCGGACATGACCCATCACGAACTGCACCAGCGGGCCGTCGAACTCGGACTGCGAGAGCCCGCCGTCGTGAACGGGGTCAATCTCGACGAGTTGGCGGTCACCACCGGACAATCGCTCGGATTCGCTGAGGTGCCGAGAGAACCGTGGCGCAGGGTGCGGTGGGCTGAGGTCGGCCGGCGCGCCGATTTCGAAGTTTGGGCGGTGACGGGCCGTTGGGCCCATCAGCGCTACGTCCCGCAGGAACAGTGGGACGATCCCAAGGTGCTCCCGCCCGACAGCGACCCTCGGATCGGTCCCATTGAGCAGTCGAGCTGGCCCGTGACGTTGCTGCCACCCGCGGAGGGATCACTGGACGAGGAGAGCCTGCGGGCACTGGTCGCGGCGCTAAGCCGCCACACTCCCCCTGCAGCCCTGGCGCACTGCGACTTCTTCTTCGGGTGCCCACCGTTGTACGACGGGCCGAGGATGTTCACCGGAGACCTGCGCGAGGTGCGATCCCTTGTCGACGACACCGGCTATACGCCGAACAACTTCTGGCCATCCGACCGATCCTGGCTGGTATATACCGATCACGACCTGTGCGCGACACGGGTCAGCGGATCGACCGAGCTGATCGCCGCACTGACGACGGCTGACGGCCTGGACTCGGTGCTTTGCGGGCCGCTGTCGTAGCGAACATTGAATCGGAAAAGGCCTACACGTTTTTCACCTGTGCCACAATATTTTTCGCCATGGAGGACCGATGCCGGATATGAGCCCGGTCGCCGAATACGACTTCATCATCGTGGGAGCAGGCAGCGCGGGCTGCCTGCTCGCCAACCGGCTCAGCGCCAACCCGGATCACCGCGTGCTGTTGATCGAGGCCGGCGGCAAAGATGACTGGTTCTGGATCAAGGTGCCCGTGGGCTATCTGTACACGATCGCTAACCCCCGCACCGACTGGTGTTTCACGACAGAGGCCGACCCAGGCCTGGCCGGCCGCAGCATTCACTACGCGCGCGGCCGTGTGATCGGAGGCTGCTCGTCGATCAACGCCATGATCCACATGCGGGGTCAGGCAAGCGATTACGCCCTGTGGGCACAGGCCACCGGTGACGAGCGATGGCTGTGGGGCGGCTCGAACCGGCCCGGCGAAACGCTGGCGATCTACAAAGAATTGGAAGACTACTTCGGCGGAGCCGACGACTGGCACGGTGTCGGTGGTGAGATCCGCGTTGAGCGGCCGCGCGTGCGCTGGAAGATTCTGGACGCCTGGCAGGCCGCCGCCGCCCAGGTGGGCATTGCGCCAATCGAAGAATTCAATCGGGGCGACAACACCGGCTCTGCGTACTTCCACGTCAACCAACGGCGCGGCCGCCGCTGGTCGATGGCTGATGCCTTCCTGCATCCCGTCGCCCACCGACCGAATCTCACGGTCTACATACAGACCCAGGCCTTGCAGCTTCTGATGGATGACCAGGTCCACGAGGATCAGCGGCGCGGTGCCTGGACCACCGCGCAGCGCCGCGCCGTCGGCCTGCGGCTGCTCAAAGGCGGCCACATCATCGACGTCAGAGCCCGTCAAGAGGTGATCCTCAGCGCCGGAGCAATTGGCTCGCCGCATCTGATGCAGGTCTCGGGTCTAGGGCCGGCTGGGCTGCTCACCCAGCATCAGGTGCCAGTTGCTGTCGACCTGCCAGGCGTCGGTGAAAACCTCCAGGACCACCTGCAGATTCGAACGATCTTTCGGGTGCAGGGCGCCCGGACCGTCAACACGCTGTACCGGAATTGGATCACCCGCGGCGGCATGGGATTTCAGTACCTGATGTTGCGATCGGGCCCCATGACCATGCCGCCCTCGACGCTCGGTGCCTTCGCCAAGAGCGACCCCGCGCTGTCCAGTCCAGATATGGAGTGGCATGTGCAGCCCTTGTCGTTGGCGAAGTTCGGCGATCCACTGCATCATTTCGGCGCGATCACTCCCTCGGTCTGCAATCTGCGCCCCAGCTCGCGCGGCCACGTGCGGATGGCCAAGGCAGATCCCCTGACCGCCCCGAAGATTCACTGCAATTACCTATCGACTGACGCCGATCGTCTTACCGCCGTGCGCGGCCTCCGGATGACCCGGCAGATCATGGCGGCGCCGGCTCTCGCCCGCTACCGCCCGCAAGAGATGCTTCCCGGCCCGGAACTGGTGAGCGACGACGAATTGCAGAGGGCGGCCGGTGAACTGGGTACGACAATTTTCCACCCGGTGGGTACCTGCGCGATGGGAGCCTTTGACGCCCACGGTCGGCCGCGTTCATCCACCGCCGTGCTCGACACCGACTGCCGTGTGTACCGCGTCGCCGGTCTTCGAGTGGTCGATGCGTCGGCGATGCCCACCATCACCTCTGGCAACACAAACGCGCCGGTGATGCTCATAGCAGAGCGCGCAGCGCGGGCGATTATGGGACACAGCGGCTAGCAACCACACATCAAGCTGGTCGCCCTGGCCTCTGCCGCTCCCCTGCTGTCGGATTGAGGCTTGGTCATTCGTCGTAAAGGTAAAAGACGGATCGACCAAGGAGTATCGATGCCCACATCAGGTTCTGCGAACGCACCAGGATTGTCAGCCGCGATCACCACCCTGCGTGCCGCCGCGAAAAATGCCGACGCCGGAATCCTCGCGCCGATTCTGGCTCCCGACGTCGTCTTTCACAGTCCGTTGACCTCGCGCATCCACTTCGAGGGCAGAGACGAAGTCGTGGCGCTGCACCGCGATATCTTCGCGGTCATCGAAAACCTATCCACTACCGAGCCGCTGATTCGCGGCAACACAGGAGTGTTCACGTTCAGCGGAACCGTGCGCGGACTGCAACTCGATGCCATGAATCTGGTCCGCGCCGACGACCACGGAAAGCTGGTCGAATTCACTATCTTTGCCCGACCATTGCCCGCGGTGGCAACACTTTTCGCGACGTTGCCCCCCAGAGTCACGACACGGCGTCGCGGACGCGCGAAGGGCGCGCTCGTCGCCGCGCTCGCCAGCCCCCTCGGTTTCGCCCTGCGAACTGCCGACGTCTTCGTGCCCAGGTTCATCTAGGCAGCACATGATGAACGGATTACTTGACGATGTGCTCGCCACCCATGGGGGCTTGGAACGGTGGCGCGCGGTCACCGCTCTCACCGTCCATGCCACGTTCGGCGGTTTGCTGCGAACCCGCTTCCCCGGAAACCGAATGACCAACGTCACTGCTCGCGTTCGGATGGCGGACCAGCTCACGGTGTTGTACGGCTTCCCGCGAGACGACCTACAGGCCATATTCGAGCACGGTGACGTTCGAATCGAAACCAGCGACGGGCGACTGGTTGCGGCTCGCTCCAACGCGCGCAACGCCTTCACGGGTGTGGGAGCCGTGCGCCGCGCCGTGCGTTGGGACGGGCTCGACGCCGCCTATTTCGCCGGGTACGCCTTCTGGAACTACTTCAGCACCCCACTGCTACTCGCCCGCGACGACATCAAGGTCATCGAAGCCGGCGCCTGGCAAGAAGCGGGAAAACGGTGGCACCGCCTTGAGGTCAGCTTTCCCGGCCACCTTCACACCCATTCCCCACGGCAGACTTTCTACGTCGACGACGACGGGCTTCTTCGCCGACACGACTACACCGCACAACCGGTCGGGCCGTGGGCGCGCGCCGCCCATTATTGTGACCATCACCGGCAATTCGGCGGGCTAGTCTTTCCCACCCGCCGGCGGGTACGCCCACGAGGCCGCCGTAACCGATCTCTACCCGCGCCAACGCTGGTCGCACTAGACATCGACTACATCGATATCGAGAACTGACACCTGAGCGCAATCGCTAACCCCCTTTTGTCCACGGCCTCTACCGCGCCGTCACCGGAAGATGTTGACGCTCTGGGGTAGTCGAAGCGGTGCTGGATCAGCCCGGCCGGTGGCCGCGAGCAGGAAATCGTATGCAGCTATCCCCGTTTGCTGTGTGAAATCACGGGCCGGTACGGCCAGAAGCCGTGCGAGAGCGGGTTCGGTGCGGGCGGTGGCGTCTCGTAGCAGCGCGCCGAGCACGAAGTCCAGGCTGGCGTAGAGGCCTGGGCCGGCGTCACTCGACAAACCCAAGGCGGCGCGGACGTCGTCGCCGTGGACATGGGCGTCCTGCAGCAGTGCATGGATGCCTTGGCCCAGTGTGAGACCGGGCACCGGACTGGGCGCGCGCCAGGCCGAATCGTCGAGCACCGTCGCCAGCTGGGCGATTGAAGCCACAGCGATGTCTAGTTGTGTCGCGAGCACCGCCGGGAATTCGCCACGCAGGGCCGTTGCCTGGTCGTCCGGCGTGCGAGTGCCGATGGTGCCGCTGACCATGTCGGTCGCCTGCCCGACGACGTGCGCGGCGACGTCGCGCACCTGCCACCCGATGCAGCGAGTTTCACGGGTCCAGTCTGAATTACGTAGTGGGGCAATAAGTTCAGCGAACGAACGGTATTCGTAGACCAGGCCGGTGAGTGTGCGGTGACGGTCGGGCCCCAGCCGCGTCATCGACGACGTCGTCATGCCAGTGCGTCTTTGACCGCTCGCAACTGCTTCAATTGCTCGACGAACCCGTCTGGCCCCAGCACACCCACGCGGCAGACCAGATGCCGGGCGCCGGCATCGACGAAGCTCGCCAACCGGCCGGCGACGGCATCGGGCGTCCCTGTTGCAAATGTTTGGATCTGCTCGACGGCCTCGATGCCGAATCCATATGTCTCGGTAGCGAAGTAGTCCAGCGCGGCGCGCCCCCCGTCGGCATCATTGGTCACCAAAACGGTGACGAACAGCGCCGGTGTGACGGCGTCGGGGGCGCGCTCAGCGCGCGCGGCTGCGGTGCGCACCTCCGCCAGGCCCGATCGATAGTCCTGCGGTCGAGGAGGATACGGCAACCATCCGTCGTAAATGCCGCCTGCACGGGCCCTCGCGATGGGCGTATCGCCCGCCAGCCATACCGGCGGACCGGCCGCACTGAACGGCGTGATGCCAGCCGGAATGTTGTCTAAGTGCAGGACCGCCCCGTGAAATGAGCTGTTCTCCTTGGTATTCCAGAGTTGGCGCCACAATGCGACGGTGTCGTCGAGACGCGCAAATCGTCGTGCCCACGGCACTTCGGAGGCAGCGTATTCCACCTCCGACAGTCCGGGGAAGCCGGCGCCGACCGCCACCGCCAGCCGCCCCTGCGACAGCTGATCGATGGAAGCCAGCACTCGCGCCGTCTGCACCGGGCGCCGCAGCGCCGGTTGCAGGGCGGCGGTGCCCAGGATGATCCGGTCGGTGACGGCGGCCGCCGCCGACAGGAACGTCAACGCTTCGATTCGCGGCCGCACTAACGAGTCGTTGGCCCACAGCGAGTCGAACCCCAAATCCTCCACCGCGCGGGCGCAGTCGAGAAGCCGGCGAAGATCGGCGCCGGCCCACGGTTCGGCGGCCAGCGGCGGGATGACACCAACGCGAACAGTCTGATCCATGCCGTGATCGTGACGTCAGCGCTGGTGCTCAGCAATTCCCGCCAAGGAATAGCGGTCAGCGCCGGAAATGGGTTGACTGGGTTGCATGACTGTTTCAGCGCCGCCTGAATTCGGCACGGCACTGCGCGAATGGCGCACCCGGCGCCGACTCAGCCAAATCGACCTGGCCATCGACGCCGGCACCACCCAGCGACACGTGAGTTTTCTGGAGCAAGGCCGGTCGGCACCGGGCCGTGACATTGTGAGCCGGTTGGCGGACTCGCTGCAGCTGACTCTGCGGCAACGGAACGCGCTGCTGTCGACGGCGGGATTTGCGCCGGCGCATCCGGAGTCAGCGCCGGAAGCTCCGCTGCTGCAACCGGTTCGCGAGGCGCTTCAGCATGTCCTCAACGGCCACCTCCCCTACCCCGCGATCGTCATGGACGGTTTCGGCGAGCTAGTTGCTGCCAACGGCGCTTTTGGCTTGTTGACCGAAGGGGTGGCTGAGTCGCTACTTCAGCCCCCGATCAACGTGTTACGGGTCGCGCTGCACCCGGACGGCATGGCGGCGCGCATTGTGAACCTCGACGATTGGCGACGCCACATCTTGCATGGTCTGCGCGAGCGTGGGCCGCATCCGCGCATCGATGCCCTGATCGAGGAACTCGAGGGCTACGGTGTCCCGACGCCGGGCGGCCGGCCCGTCGAATCGCTGGGTTTCGCAGTGCCGCTACACCTGCGCTCCGCCGACGGCGAGGTGCGGCTGGTCGCGACGATCTCGACGTTCGTGACGGCGCTGGATGTCACGGTTTCCGAGCTGCGGTTGGAGGCGTTTCTGCCCGCCGATCGCGAGACCGCCACAATTCTCGCTCGCCGTGAGAGTGGCTAACGCTCGGTAACGAAGTCGGCCATCATGGCCATGTCTTCGTGTTCAAGGTTGTGGCAGTGCAGAAGGTATGAGCCCGCATAGTCGGTGAACTGGACCGCAACCTCGACCGCTTCGGCCGGGCGAATATCGATGGTGTCTTTCCAGCCGTGGTCAAACTGTCCGGGTCCGCGGTTGTTACGGGACAGCACGCGCATCGAGTTCAGGTGCACGTGGACGGGGTGGTGGAATTCGGTGATGAACCGCCAGATCTCGGTCGTGCCAAGCTTGGGCCGGGCTACCGGCCGGCCCGGCTGATACGGCGAGTCGTTGATCGTCCACACGCCACTTTTGCCTTGCCGGAAGACGAACGTGCGGGTGGTGACGGCGTGCTGCGGGTCGAGCTGAGGGAGGTGTGTGCCTAGCCGCTCGGGGATGGTCGAGTCATCGGATCGATCGGTGCCGTCGACATCGAATCGCATGACCTCAGTGCTGCTTTCGCTACCTAGCCGGTTGACCAGGCGGACCTGCGTGCCGTGTTGGTAGCGAGAGAAATCGACCACGACCTCAACGCGTTCGGCCGGAGCGATGTCGATGAAATCGTGGCCTACGGGTCGCGCGAGCAATCCGCCGTCACTGCCGATTTGCACAAGCCCTGACCCGCCGGGGGGTTGCGGGTCTAACTGTAACCGGTATCGCCGTGCGTTGGATGCGTTGAGTAGCCGCAGGCGATACCGGGCAGGGTCGGTATGCAGCACGGGCCATGGCGCACCGTTGACGAGTATGACGTCGCCGAGGACGCCGTTCATGTAATCATCTGTGACGCCGCCGGTTTCAACGGCCGGATAGAGAAAGGAGCCATCGGCGGCGAACGCGCGGTCGGTGATCATCAGCGGGATATCGCGATGGCCACCTGGCAGCGGTAGCACGTCTTCCTCATCGTCGTGGATCAGGTGGAATCCGGCCAGCCCATGCCACACGGCGACACCGGTATAGCCCATGCGGTGATCGTGGTACCACAAGGTGGCGGCCCGCTGATTCATTGGATAGACGTAGTCGCGCTGTCCGACAACGCTATTGCGTCCCATGTCATCCATCATCGCGTGGCCCCCCGTCGGCATGATGAAGTCGATGGGGTAGCCATCGTGGTCTGCAGGGGTGTGCCCACCATGCAGGTGCACCACCACTGGCACCGGCAAAGCGTTGCGGTGCCGCACGGTTGTGCGTCGGCCAGATCGCGACACGATGGTGGGCCCGGGAAAGGTGCCGTTGTAGGTCCACGCCGGCGTGGGCAGATCGGGCAGTATACGCAGCTTTGTGATCTGTTGAGTGATCTCGTAATAGTCGCCGGCGGCGTCAATGCTGGACGGCCTCAACTGTTTTGGTATGGGTAACGGAGCCCGATAGGGATCGGGCAGTCGGGTTTGGCTGCGCAGCAACCGCCCCGGCTCCGCCGAACCCAGCAGCGCATCGGCCAGCGGCCAGCCAGCACCCACGAGGCCGATACCGGCCGTCGCAGCGACACCCAGCTGTAATGCGCGGCGACGATTCACAGGGCGGCCTCCAGTTGTTGCTCGGTCCGTCGTGCCGTGAGCGGCAGGCGCCACACCGACGCGGTCAGCCGCAGAATTCCGGCGATCAGGAGCACGCCAAGGGGAACATGCAGGGCGGTCAATCGCAGTTCGCCCGAGGCGAATTCGGCGACCAACAGCGCAGTCACCAGTGCCCCCACCGCTACCAGTGATCGAGGCCCGCCGGTCCTGCGCACGAACCACAACACGATCAGTTGCACCACCGACAGCACGGTGCTGGCTTTGGCGCCTAACGAGTGCAGCATCAGCGCGTTGTATTGCCCGCCCAGGAAACTGCCGGCAAATATGGCTTGGGTCAACGCCAGGACTGCCAGCGTTGCGGTGGTGGCGCGAGCCAAGATACGGGTCGTGTTCATGCAGTAACGACGAAGCGCCGTGTCGAAAAGTTACACGCGAGCGCCGGTAACTTTCTGCGCCGCGACTCCGTCCTTGGATGCAGAGCTGCTCGACGCGGCCCGCACACAACGTTAAATCCAGGAGAGAGATCATGACCATCGTCGTTACCGGAGCGACCGGCAATGTCGGCCGACCACTCGTCAATCAGCTTGTCGACGCCGGCGCCAAAGTGCGTGCGGTCACCCGCCGGCCGCAATCGGCTGATCTCCCCGCCGAGGTGGAGCTGGTCGAGTCGGCCTCCGAGGCGGTCGCCGGGGCCTCTGCAGTCTTATTGAATTCGCGTGCGCTCGGCGGCGAATTGGCCACGGTGATCGACGCGGCCCGCCGTGAAGGAGTCGCCCGATTGGTCGCCCTGTCGGCCATTAACGCCGACGACGACTTCTCGCGGCAACCGTCGCGGTTTCGCGGCGACCGCAACAAGGAGGTAGAGCAACTGGCCGTCGACTCGGGGCTGGAGTGGGTCAGCCTGCGGCCGTCGGTTTTTGTGACCAACTTCGTCGGCATGTGGTCGGCACAGCTACACACGGGCGACATCGTCCGCGGCCCGTATGCCGCGGCATCCAGCGCCCCGATCGTCGAGAGTGATATCGCAGCGGTAGCCGCCTGCGCATTGCTCACCGATGACCTTGTCGGCCAGAAGATTCCGCTCACCGGGCCACAGTCTCTGACCAATGTCGAGATGGTGGAGATCATTGGGGCAGTTCTGGGTCGGTCACTGCAGTACCAGGAAGCTCCAAACGAGTTGGTTCGTCAACGCTTTGTCGGGCTGGGGTTTCCGCGCGAGTTCGGGGACGCCTACATCGCAATGCTGGCCGCGACGATCGATCAACCCGCCGTGGTAACCGATGACGTGCAGAGGATCCTGGGCCGGCCCGCGCAATCGTTGGAGCAATGGGTCATCGAGCACAAGAACATGTTCGCCAACTAGTTCACTGCGCCAGAACGCCAAGGAGAAAAGGTGTCCAACCCGAAGCCACCTCGCTGGCTAAAACCAATGAACAAGTTCATGATTGCGGTGCAAAAGCTCGGCGTACCAACGGGGCCGCCGATGGTATTGACGGTGCCGGGTCGCAAAACAGGTCGACCTCGCAGCACGCCGATGACACCGTTCACCCTCGACGGGCACCTCTACGCCGTGGCGGGGTTCCCGGACGCCGATTGGGCAAGCAACGCGCGAGCCGCTGGCATCGGAACCCTCAGCAAGGGCCGAAAGGCCCGGCGCATACGGATTACGGAGCTCACCGCTGATCAGGCCCGGCCGGTGCTACGTGTATATCCGATCGAGGTGCCGGTCGGTGTCGGCTTCCTGAAGCGATCGGGCCTTGTGCAGCGGGGCACTCCGGAGGAAGTCGAGGCACTGGCCGGTCGCATCGCCGTCTTCCGATTCGATCCGATCTCGGCAGCCTAACCATGCACACCGCATATGTCGTCGTGACGCTGATTGCCATTGGTATCGACGGCTTTTCAGGCGTCAGCGCCCTCGTCCACTTCGCGCCGATACTTCCGCCCATGCAGCGGGCGGGAGTGCCGGTGTCGTGGCTGACATTCCCCATTGGCACGCTCAAGACCCTCGGCGCTGTAGGGCTTGTCGTCGGCTTGTGGCTTCCGCCAATCGGTCTCGCTGCGGCGGCAGGGCTGACGATCTTCTTCGTCTGCGCGGTGTATACCCACGTGCTTGCCAACGACATCTCGGGCCAGTTCGTATTCGCCGGGTTCTTGCTGGCTCTCAACGCCGCGACGTTCGCGCTAACCCTCATGGCTCGCCCTGCGGCAATGCCCTGTGGCATTGCGCTTATGAGCGCCTGATTCGGGCTACAGCCCGGACGGTACGACCCCGCCGTTGACCGTCACTTCGACCTGGCCGGTCTGTGGGTTGTACTCGATCTTGCCGTGCTCGAAATTCGACACGCGCAGATCGCCGACGGCGTTCTCGTCGCTGGTGGGGAAACCCAGTGGACCCGCCGAACCATTCGTGCCGGTGACGGCAGGAACGCCGGCCGGATCGCGTGGGACATTCCAGACCTCCCGGATCTTGCCCAGGGTGATGTACGCCGGGGTGCCGGCCTGGTCGTTCTTGGCGGTGATCACGCCGCCCTGGAACTGCTGGAAGACCAGGCCGCTCTCCCGCGTGCCCGCGTTGCGGTCACCGGTGAGCGGCTTGCCGAGAGCCTGCTTCTGAGCGTCGGTTGCCGACGAGTACTTGGCGGCGATCGGGCCGGTCAAAGTCACCTCGACGTCACCGTCCCCCATGAGCCTCACCTCGGTGGGCAGCGTTGGGGTCGCAGACGTCGACGCGGCGTTCACGCCGACCTGAGGTCGTGCCGACGCGTCGACGCTCTTGCCGTTGCTGCAGCCCACAGCGATCAGCGCGATGGTGGTCAGGCCGACGCCGGCCGCGTGGCGGTATGCGATCGTTCTCACGGGCTTCCTCTCGCGGTTTTCGTAGGTGGAGGTCAAGCTCCTGCAGACGTCCTCGCTCGGCGGCGACTCTAACCGAACCTCTGGTGGTACAGGAGGCCGCGAGGAAAAGACAGGCGTCAGACCACAGTGCGTTGGGTGCCGAGTACCCGAAGAAGTTCGAGGGCCTGCGCTGCGCTGCTGCCCGGCTCAGCGGAGTGGACGATGAGTTTCTGACCGACTTCGGGCAGATGGAACATCTCGCAGTCCAACTCGATCTCGCCGACTTCTTGATGGACGAACACCTTGGTCGAGGAACGACGTACGGACACCTCGTGTTCGTCCCACAGTCGGGCGAATTCAGCACTGCCGGTACGCAGTCGGCGGACCAGCTCAGCAGCGCGCGGATCGGCAGGATGGGTCGCTACGGCTGCCCGCAGGTTGGCGACATGACTGCGGGCCGTCGCCGCGTGATCAGCTTGCCTAAACGGGTTGTGGCCGGAGGGGCGGCGGCAGAAGAAGAGCAAATTCACGTTGCGATCGGCGTCCGACAACGCGCTGAAATCGGTGCCCACCAGTGCGACCGCGGTGGGGGTCCACGCCAAGATGAACCCTAGGTCATCGACGACGGTGGCAGGCAGGTCGCTGAGACGGTCCAGCAACCGCAGCACGCCGGGTCGTACATGGTCGGAGCTGCGGCCTAACCGCGGCGCCTCCTCGTCGACAAGATGGAACAGGTGATCCCGCTCGTCGTCGGTCAGCCGCAGCCCACGGGCCAGTGCAGCCAGCAATTGGCGGGACGGGCGCGGACCTCGGGCCTGCTCCAGCCGGGTGTAGTAGTCGCACGACATGCCGGCGAGCGCAGCGATCTCCTCACGTCGCAGGCCTGGCGTACGTCGTCGCCGACCGGTCGGCAAGCCGACCGCCTCAGGCTGCAGTGCGGCCCGTCGGCGCCGTAGGAAGTCGGCGAGGTTCGCAGCGTCCATCGCTCCATCCTGGCCTCCATCCGGCGGCTCAGCCAGGGACCGCCAGTCCCGGCCTCAACAGGTCTCTGCCACACGTGACCGATTGACCGCACAGTCGTATGTATGACCACCTTGATCACAGGCGCGACCGGCAAAGTAGGCAGTCGATTCGCGAGGCGGATGCTTGCTGTGGGCGAGCCCGTCCGGCTGCTCATACGCAGCAAAGACAGTGCGGTGCCGCAGGGCGCTGACATCGCGGTCGCCGATCTGCGCGACGAGACTCGCGTTCGCAACGCGCTCAGCGGGGTCACCGCGATTGTGCATATCGCCAGTGCCTTTCGGGCCTTCTCGGCCGAGGAAATGTCAGCGACGGACATCGCCGGCACCGACGGACTAGTCAACGCAGCGCTGGACGCAGGCATTACTAGATTCGTCTATACCAGCACCAACCAGGTGTACGACGGCTGCGACTACGGCCGGCCCGCGACCGAGGATGACCTTGTCGGCACCGACCTGCACCCCTACCCCGCCGCCAAGGTCGAGGTCGAGCGCCGGCTTCGTACGTACCATCAGCAACGCGGCTTGGACCTAAGGATCGTTCGGCTGCCGTTCGTCTACGGTGATGGGGACCCGCACGTCGCAGATGCGGCCCGGATGCTCGAGGGCCGACCGCTGCACCAACGAATGCCCACCGCTCACCATGCCGACGTGAGTCAGGCACTGCTGCGAGCACTGCGCGCGGAAGGCGTCGGCGGCCGTACATACAACCTGTGCGACGACGCTCCCATGACCCTCTACGAGATCTACGAACTGCACAATCTTCGGCTGCCTGAGCACGCGGGAGCGGCAGACCAAACGGCTTCGCCTTTCGCGGACCCATCGCCATGGCAGCACACTGTAAGCACGGCACGGATCCGCCGCGAGCTTGGCTTTCGCCCTCTCTATCCGACGGTGACGAGCGCCGCGGAGGCTGGTGCGCTCTAGGCCACCATCAGGCCGCACCACATTCCCCAGCCCCGGCCTTATCGTTATCACATAGTTTCCTTATTTTTCTTAATCTTGCGATAGCGTCGGACTCACTCGCGAATTTTGATCATTGACGAGAGGGAAAACCCTGTGAGTCCGCATTACGGCCAGCCGCCCCAACTCATGCCGATCAGCGATGCAGAGCCGGCATATCGTCTCGTCCACGGACGTATTGACGCGCTGGTCCGCGGGCGTGATGGCATCGCCGAACTCGCGGTCCCCGCGTGTCCCGGGTGGAACATCCGACAGGTGGTTGCACACGTGGCGGGTGTTGCACAGGACATCGTTTCGCTGAACTTGGACAAGAAGGGCACGGGGCCTTGGGCTGACGCGCAGGTCGCACGACTGGGCGAGCGCAACATCGACGACCTCCTCGACCTGTGGGGGCAGTCGCTCGACGCGGTGTCGGCGAACCTCGCTTTGGCGTCTGACGCCGGGGTATGCCAGCTCGCGTTCGACACCTTGACTCATGAGCACGACATTCGCGGTGCACTCGGCGAACCGAGTTCTCGCGCCGGCGATCTCGCGTTCAAGGCCGCATTGGGCTTCGTGACGACGATGGGTGACCAGTTCATCCGGCAGGCGGAGTTGCCTGCGCTCCGATTAACCACTCCCGCAATCGGATCCGTACAACTCGGTGACCCGCATGCGGGGCCCGGTCACCTCGCACTCAGCATCTCGGATTTCGAGGCCTTGCGCGTCTTCGGTGGACGACGCAGCGTCGCGCAACTGCTAGCGCTCCCCTGGGACGGCGATCCGACGAACCTGATGCCCGCCTTCACGGACGTGCTTCCCGCGTTCACCAACGACGGCTTACGGCCGCCCGCCGACGACCTCATCGAATAACGACGCTGACGTGCGAGATTCTCGACCCGAAACCGCCTCACGCTGAGGATGTTTGGTGGCGACGCAGCCCCAACGTGTCATGCAGGCTATGCGGTGAATAACCCGCATTGACTGAGACCAACGCTCCTCCGGGTCGCCGATAGCGGCTCAGCGGAGTGACCTCGGTGTCGGGCTGCAAAGGCAGACATAGATGCTGGTCCCACAGAAGTGACGTCACGCGCCCGTCATCTCTAGGTGCAGAAATATTGCCGGTTGAGCATGCAGTTCGACGGTGGCGAGTAGGAGCCGGTCAGCACTCCTCTGAAACCACCGGTGGCCGAACCGCCGGGGGCAATGGTCCGATTCCAATTCGCGGGGCTGAGAACGTAGTGCGTGCCAGCCTGTGCGAGGGTGCTGTTCCAGGTGTGGGAAATGGATTCTCCTGCCGGCAAGTCGAATTCGAGCTTCCAATCGGAGAGTGGGACCGCGCTCGAATTGGTGATCGCGAAGCGCGCGATGAAACCGGTCTGCCATGCATGTTCCACCGACAACGTGGCACTGGCCGCGGCCGCGTGAGCTACCGGCGCGACGACGAATCCGAGGACGCCAACCATCACAGCCGACAGCGCTGCGTGAAGTGCTGTGCGCCAGCGCTTCACGCAATTCTGCGGTCCGGCCATAGCGGACAACACTAAAACCAAACAGGAGATGGTGGCCGTCGGATCGCGGGTACGCTGCCGTTCCTTTGCTCAACCGAAACCGTCGCGAAACTATTGGTCGTCGACTACCTCAACGACGTCCTGACAGGATGCGTTGATGCATCGCTCCCCAGCGCGAACCGCCGCCCGCCTCATCCTTGGCGCATTCCTGGCTTTCGCTGGAATCAGCCATCTGAGCTTCGCCCGGGCGCAGTTTCACGCCCAGGTGCCTCCATGGCTGCCGCTGAACGCTGATTTCGTGATCATCGCCTCCGGCGTCGTCGAGATTCTGCTCGCAGCGGCCCTCCTGGCACCGGGCAGGTGGCGAGTGCAGGTTGGCTGGGTTGTCGCGGTCTTCTTCGTTCTGGTTTTCCCCGGCAACATCTCTCAATTCGCCACGCACACGGATGCTTTCGGCCTCCACTCCGACCTGGCGCGCGGCATCCGGCTGCTGTTCCAGCCGTTGCTCGTGGTGTGGGCGTTGTGGTGCACCGGGGCATGGGCGGCCTTCCGGAATCGGCGACCGCGTCAGCTGTAACGTGACGACCGTGAATTTCTCCCGCCTGTACTCCATAGTTGGGCTCGCAGCCTGCGCCGCATCGGGGGTCGTTGCTCTTTCCGCATGCGGCTCCGACAAGCCGGCGTCGTCACCACACACGTCCACCGAACCGGCCAGCGCTCCCGCCATGACCGCAGCTGAGTCACCGTCCGCGACCGCTGACACCGGCTGCCCTACCCAGGCTCCAGCCGAAGGCGGCACGCCGGACTGGGCGCTGAGCGGGGCAACCGGCAGCGTGGCCGTGACGGGATCCACGAATAAGACCGCTCCGTTGATCACCGTGACGCAACCGTTCAGCGTGTCCGAAACCCAGGTCCACACGCTGCACGAGGGCGACGGACCCGTCGTGGCGCCCACTGCCACCGTGACGGTGTGCTACATGGGTGTCGACGGACGTGACGGCAAAGTGTTCGATAGCGCCTACGAGCGCGGCACCCCGGCCCAATTCCCGCTCGGCGGAGTCGTACCTGGCTTTCAGAAGGCGATCGTTGGGCAGAAGGTCGGCTCGACCGTCGGCGTCGCCATGGCGGCCGCGGACGGTTACCCCGAGGGTCAGCCCCAAGCCGGCATCCAGAAGGGCGACTCGCTGATCTTCGCGATCAAAATCCTCACTGCCGGAAGCTGAGTCGGACGAAATTCGGATGGATCACCGCACGAGCTCAAAAGGTCAGCTCGCCTTGCGTCGGGGTCGGTAGAAGACGCCGAGCAGCACCCCAGCCGTTCCGACGATCACCAGGGGAATGGCCCAGTGGCGACGTGACGAAATCGCTGAGTCGCATAGCGCTGCGTAATCGGGGTGGGGGGCGGCTTGTTCGGGGGCCTCCACGTTGGTTTGGCCAGGGCTCGTCGTCGAGGGGGCTGGATGTTGAGCGGCGACGGCGTTGCCGCATCCGACGGTCGAGCTCCCGTTCCACGCCCCCACCGGCAGGAACAGGCCGACGATTCCGGCGATCAGCACAGCCGCACCTATGACGAGGTTGCGTGCTCGGTTAGCCATGCTGTCCTCCGTCAGTGATTCGTGTAGCCCGGCTCAGCCGATGGGCGGCCATACTTGTCTACGAAAACGCTTTCGTCATCCTGTGTACATCGCGGGGGCAGATGCAATAAGTGATTTCCCTACATTGGCGCCAACTGTCAGACGACGCTCGAACGCTACGTGCATCTTTCGATCATGAAGATCGTGACCCTTCTACGCGGCTGAGCCGCTGCATACCGTTCACGCGTGGCGTTGAGCATCGGCAGCATCCCGGTCCATGTCCCCCGAGCTTCGCCCGTCACGTTCCGGCAGGCGCTCTTCGTTGCCGTGACTGCGGGCCTGGGTTACGGCTTCGACTCCTACGCCGTGAACATCTACGGCCTGGTGTTGCCGGAGATCAAAAAGACGTTGCACATTACCGACGCGCAAGCCGGCTACATCGGTTCGATCTTCCTGCTCGGATACACGATCGGCACGATCGGTTTCGGCCTGGCGGCCGACCGGTGGGGACGCAAAGCCACTCTGGGTGCGTCGATCCTGCTGTACGGAATCACCACCGCCGTCGCCGGCCTCACCACCAACATCGCCGCGTTTACCGGGCTGCGGTTCCTGACCGGTGTCGGCGGGGCCGGCGAACTCGCGGTAGGCGCGCCGTACACCGCCGAAGTCTGGCCGGCCAAGACCCGCGCGATAGGCGTTGGCGGCGTGATCTTTTCGCTGTTCTCGCTGGGCTATGTTCTCGCCGCCGGTGTCGCGCTGGCACTGGTCCCTCGCTTCGGATGGCAGTCGGCGTTCATCGTGGCGATCGTCCCCGCCATCATCTTGTTCCTCGTCCGACGGGGCATCACCGAGTCGCACCGCTACGTCGACGTGCGGGCCCGCGAGACGGCCAAGCCGCGGCTGTGGCATCTACCCGGTGTGCGACGGCGCTTGATCGCCGGCTGGCTGATCTACACCGCCAATGCCGTCGGCTACTGGGGCATGACGGTGTTCCTGACGACGTACATCGTGAAGCGGTTTCACGCGACGCCGATCGAGGCGATCCGCTACGCGCTGGTGTTCTTCTTACTGCAGGCGGTCTTTGCCTACCTCGGCACGGCGCTCGCCGACTGGATAGGTCGACGCCCGTCGGCGATCCTGGCAGCGGTCATCGAGGTGGTCGCGACCATCCTGGCCGCCACGTCCGACTCCCTGTCGCACTACCAGATCTTCGGCGCGATCGCGATCGCCACACTCGGCTGGTTGTGGGGCGTCGGCGACACCTACATCGCGGAGCTGTTTCCAACGGTATTGCGCGGCACGGGTTTTGGTATCGCGGTCGGCGGCGGGCGGATCGTATCCATCGCCGCACCGACGATCATCGGCTGGGCTATCACGCGGTACGGGCTGCAGACGCCCTACTTGGCGCTGGCCGGACTGTGGGTGCTGACCGTGGTCGGTTACCTGCTGGGACCGGAAACGAAAGCCAAAGAACTCGAAGACCTCACTGACGACGCTCTCACCGAAGACCTGGTAGGCGCGAAAACCTGATTCACTGCGGATGCGTCGCGACGTAGTCCGCAACCGGAATCGGTGACGTCGCAACATATCCGATGGGCAGCAACACATCTCCGGCCGTCGTGCGGCAGTAGACGTCCCATCGGTAGTAACCGGCAAACGCGGCGGGATCGCCGCCGATCAGCGCGGCGTATTGGTTCACCGCGCGCACGTATTCGCTCGCGTGGTTGTAGCGATAGATGGCGTGATCGTGGTCGTTGACGAAGTTGTTCGCGGCCAGATAGCGAGCGGCCGCGATGATGCTGTCGTGCGGCGAGTGAATGTCACCGCCCTGGCCGTAGGCTGCAAACGTCGCCGGCAGGAACTGCATGGGCCCCTGCGCGTCAGCGGTGCTGACACCGTCGATACTGCCCAGCCGGGTCTCGACGAGATTGATCGCGGCCAGATAGTTCCACCCGACACCGGTTTCCGATTCGGCTTGGTGATAGAAGCCGAGCAGTTGGTCCGCAGGCGCCGGCGGCACGATGCGCCACGCCGGGAGGGTTGTGCGGGCCGGGGTTATCGCGTTGAGCGCGCGACGGGCGTCGACGTTGCGGTCGTAGGTGTCGAGCAGCGCCGCCGGAATGCGTGGTCGTGCGGCGGCGTCCCAATCCGGATGTAGCCCGATGGCGCGGTAGGCGGCCTGCTGGCGACGCGCCGCTGCCGTCAGTCCGGCCTCCCCCGTCGCCGGGTCGCGCAACGCGTGCTCGTCGGCGACCAAGTCGTCGGCCACCTGCGCGGGATTCGACGCCAGCCGAGGCTGCGCGCCCTCGGGGGCTTTCGGTGTCGCCGCCACCGTCATCGTGGTCGGCGGGTTGGGATCCGCCGCGGCCCTCGGCGCTGTCGGTCCGGGTGATTGCGAGCAGCCCGCGAGCGCGAGGGCAATTGCGGTGGCCAGCGCCGGGAGTGCGATCACTGTGCTACGGCTCATCGTTGACTTTCCTTTGCGCTTGCCTCCCGATTATGCGGCCGCGCCTAACGGGGGCAACGGGAAATCGATGGGCGGAGACCACTGCGGCGGCGGATTAGGTGATCCTCCGAGGTGCGCCGGGCAGTAGACGGCCTCGGCGACTCTGGTGAACTTCGACGCGGCGTCGTTGCTGAACCCCGCATTCTGCTGCGTCATCGCCTTGATCACATCGGCTTCCGGGGCGCCCTGGTCCATCAATTCGCACGCCCGCCGACCGATGGCCTCGGCGTCGGGCCCATTGTGGTAGGTGATTCCGGCATTGGTGAGCCCGTGCAGGAATCGTGCGTCGGGGTCCGGGTCGGCGTGTGCCGGCGCGGCACTTGCGATCAATGCGGCTAAGCATACGAGCGTCACGCGAATTCGCATGGCTTCATCCTGCTGGAAACCGCGGTCACAATCCAGACGTTCGGCGCATCGTGATGCATTGCCGCATAAGGGGTTCCTCACTGTTTGCCGGTGGCGATCGCGTCGCGGCTGGTTGGACGGACCTGCTGAGTATAGTCTACTATATCTAGGGTGAAGCCTCAGCTGCCCCGCCGCCTTGCCGAACACCCCACGGTTCAGAAAGTGATCGCTGAGCGAGCGGAGCGACCGCCGCGCAGCGACCTCATCGACGCGGACTGGCTCAGGTCCGTCTGTCTGGCCGCCGGAGCCGACGACGTCGCGTTCGCCTCGGTCGACGACCCCGCGCTGGCCTCCGAACTGCCGCACGTGCAAGAGGCGTTGCCGGGTACTCGGAGCTTTATCTCGCTGGTGGTCAAGATGAATCGCGAGAACGTCCGGTCACCGGCCCGCAGCGTGGCGAATCAGGAGTTCCACCGCAGCGGGGAGATTCTCAACGAGGCCGCGCACGAGATCACGCGCGTCCTGGAAGATCATCGCTACCGGGCGCTGAACCCGTCGATGTCCTTCCCGATGGAGATGGACCGCTTCCCGGGCCGAATCTGGGTGGTGGCCCACAAGCCGGTCGCCGTTGCCGCGGGTCTCGGCGTGATGGGGATACACCGCAACGTCATTCATCCCCGCTTCGGCAACTTCATCCTGCTCGCCACGATCCTGGTCGACGCCGACATCAGTTCCTACGGACAGCCGCTGGACTACTCCCCATGTCTGGAGTGCAAGTTGTGCGTGGCGGCCTGTCCGGTCGGCGCCATCGGCAAGGACGGCGAGTTCGATTTCATGGCTTGCTCGACGCACAACTACCGGGAGTTCATGGGCGGCTTCACCGACTGGGCGCAGACGATCGCGGACAGCTCGGATGCCCGCGAATTCCGTTCGCGCGTCAGCGATTCCGAGAACGCATCGATGTGGCAAAGCCTGTCCTTCAAGGCGAACTACAAAGCTGCCTACTGCCTTGCCGTGTGCCCGGCCGGCGAAGAGGTCATCGAGCCTTATCTCGACGACCGTAAGGAATTCATGGATCGGGTTCTCAAACCATTGCAGGACAAGCGCGAGACGCTGTACGTACTGCCGAACTCCGCCGCGAAGTCACATGCGGAGAAACGCTTTCCGCACAAGCCTGTAAAGGTTGTCGACGGCGGACTCGCCAGCCGCGGCTAGTCTCTACGGCACGTCGGGTGGCGGCCAGTGCGTGCCCGGGGATGCGTGGCCGGGCTCGGCGTGTTCGCCACGCGACAACGGCACCCACTGCTCGGTGGGAGCGGGTTGCTCCGACGACGGGAAGTCCCGCAGCTTGCCCGATGGATGTGCGTCCCATTTCGCGAAGGTCAGCGGGGTCTGCAGCCACGCATGCAGCAGGTTGTACGTCGCCTCCAACGACTCGATGTGGGTGCGCTCCCAGCCGTGGCTGCCGTCCAGTCCGAAGCCGACCAGCGCGGCGCGCGTGCCTGCGCCGGCTTCGATCGCCGCCGCGGCGTCGGATCGGTAGTAGCGGAACACGTCTCGCGCATGCGGGATCTTGTGCTCCTCGGCAAGACGGCACAGCTTTCGAGTGAGGTGATAGTCGAACGGGCCATGCAGATCGGCCATCGGGATCGTGACGCCATCCTCGATCGAATGCTGGCCCGGGGCGCACACGGCGTTGTCGACCGATACCAGCTCGGCGACGTCGGCGGGCAACCCGTCACTGGCGCCGTGGCCCACTTCCTCGGTGATCGTGACCATGATCGTGGTGCGGTGCGGCAGCACAACCTTCTGTTCGGCGAAATTCCGGGCCAGTGTCAGCGCAACCGCGACCCCGGCCTTGCCGTCAAGGTGCCGCGAGACGATGAAGCCGTCGGCGGCGAGCTCGGGACTGGTGATCAGCCCGACGAAGTCCCCGACCTGGATGCCGAGCCGCAGCAGATCGTCGCGTGACGACACCTTGCGGTCGATGCGGACCTCGACGTGATCCCAGTCGGTTGGCTGAGTGTCGATCTCGTCACCGAAGGCGTGACCGCTGGACTTGAGCGGCAGCACCGTGCCGGTGATGAACTCGTCCGGGTCGTCGCTGAAGATGCGCACGCGGGCGCCGGTGGCGAAACGGGCCGAGAAGGTGCCGACCGGGATCAGCTCGAGGCGGCCGTTGTCCTTCAGCCCGCGCACCATGCAGCCGATGGTGTCGGCGTGCACGACGACAGCGCGGTCGGTGGTGTCGGACTTGCCCGGAAGCTCGGCGATGAGCGCGCCGCGGCGGGTCAACGAGAACGGCACCCCGAAGTCGTTGAAGATGTCACCGATCAGCTGCATCACGGCGTCGGTCCGCCCTGATGGGCTCGGGGTTTGCAGCAGCGCCAGCAGCGTGTCGATCATCCACGCGCGGTCGGACTCGGGCATGACCGCTTTCTTGCCCACGTTGTCTCCTCGTGCTCGTTGCCGGAAGTTACATCCAACCAGCACCGTTGCTGGACAGTCGCCGCCGCGCTGCGGCCAGACAGTTACCTCCCGAACGTAACGGTTGGCCGGAAAGTCCAAGCTGTGGCCCTCTGCCAGGTTTCAGCGCCGCCATGTCGGGTCAAACCTGCCGTCATGGACAAAACCGCCTTCATCGAGCGACTCAACGAGGATCTCGGCACGGAGTACCAGTCGATCGTCCAATACATCCAGCACGCGGCGACGATCAAGGGGCCCGAATACCACTCGATTGCCGAAGAGATCGACACTCACCTGTCCCAGGAGCTGGAGCACGCGAAGATCCTCGCCCAGCAGATCGATTTTCTGGGCGGTAAGCCAACCGTGCGGGTGCCTGAAGTGCCCGACGCCTCTGACGGCATCGCGGCGCTCAAGGCCGACGTGGAATTAGAGCAGCGTCAACTCGATCGTTACCGCAAGCGGGTGATCGAAGCCAACGATCTGGGTCTACCGGACGTCGCCGAGGCTCTCCGACCGTTGTTGCAGCAAACGCAGGACCACGTGCGTGAACTGCAGGATGCCCTCGAGCGCTGAGCGCCCAGTGTAATCATGCGCTCGGCGGGCCGAGCCACCTGCTTAGCGCCTCGCTCAAGCCGGTGTCGGAACCGTCGCCAACCCACGCGACGTATCCATCGGGCCGGACCAGTACGGCATCCGGGGCGGAGACCGCACCGAGGCCGGGAAGTTCCCATTCGCCAACGTATTTCGCATCGGTCAGCCGAACTCGGCCCACCCAGGCGGATACGTTCAGTGCGCCGGGCTCGCCGAAGTTGATCAGCACTGCGTGCGCGCAGTGCAGCAGCGGGAACACCCGACCCGGACCATCGTCGGTGACGATGTCGAGATCGGGCATGCGACGTCCGAGCAGGGGGTGTTCGGCTCCGAGGTCGTAGTGGATGCCCAATCCCGACATCATCGCCGCGAAGTGTCGACGCGGCTCGTCCATGGCAAGCAGGCCAGACACGATGTCGCGCAACGCTTTTGTGCGATCGTCGTCGGGATGCCGGAGCAGCGTCATTTGGGCCATCGTGTTCTGCAGCACCCGGGCAGCGACCGGATGGCGTTCGGCGTGATAGCTGTCGAGCAGGCTGTCCGGCGCCGACCCGTTGACGACCAGGGCGAGCTTCCATCCCATATTCACCGCGTCCTGAACCCCGGTGTTGAGACCTTGGCCGCCGATTGGATGGTGCACATGGGCAGCGTCACCCGCCAGCAGCACCCGGCGGTCGCGATAGGACGCCGCCTGCCGCGCCATGTCAGTCGACCTGGAAATCCAAGCGGGGCTGTGGATTCCGTAGTCAGTGCCGTAGACGGCCACGAGTGCTTCGCGAAGCTCATCCAGGGTGGGTTCGGTTGCTGTTCCGATCTGCCGTTCGGTCACCATCACCCGCACCGATCCCCCGTCGGTCGACTCGCTGAGCGCGTGCACACCCACGGCGTCGTGGCGGATGCCCCACTGCGGTTCTGCGTTCAGCTGGGCCTCGGCGAGCAGATAGCTCATCGTCGGATCCCAGCCCGGAAATTCGATGCCTGCCGACTTTCGCACCGCGCTGCGTCCGCCGTCGCACCCGACCAGATACTGCGCCCGCCCGCGCCGGCCGTCGGACAGCTTTACGTCGACCCCGGTCCCGTCCTGAACGACGCCCACGACTTCGTGTTCGCGATATACCGGAACGTCGAGTTCGTCGACCCAGTCGCCGAGAATGCGTTCGATGTGGTTCTGCCACAGCGCAAGTCCGTACGGATGCCGGGTGGGAAAGTCGCTGATGTCCAGCCGGATTTGGGCGAACCCCGCAACCTGTGCGACCTGGCCGCTCGTGAGGAAACGATCGGCGATTCCGCGTTGGTCGAGTAGCTCGATGGTGCGTGCATGCAAACCGCCTGCACGCGAGCCGATCAGCTCCTGGTTGGCGCGCCGCTCGACGATGGCAACGTCGACTCCCGCCAACGCCAATTCACCTGCCAACATCAGGCCGGTCGGGCCTCCCCCGACGATGATCACGGAATGTTCAATGCGCATGTGACTCCCCCTGAAGTCGCTGAGTTATCGCCTCGGCCAGCGATTTTGCGTCATAACCGGGGGCTTGCCGCAAGCCCCCGGGTGCGCTATATGTTGAAAGTGGAACGGGGTTTTCTCTCCGTTCCTTTTTCGTCCGCGGCCAGCGACCGCACCGTCGATGCTGAGATCTTCGGCCTCACCCGCGCCGACGGCCGGCCGAACTTACCTGCGGTGGGCCGCTACCCCGTCAGGCATCCCGATGGCCTCGCTCGTCTGCTCCGCCACGCCAGAGGGTCCAGGCTCGCCGCTGAACGGGCGGCCGACGCCGCGATTACGGCCATAAGCACGTCGATTAATTCTTGACCAATTCCAAATTAGGTCTTGACTGACTCCAGACGAGAGCGAATATTTGGGCTCGTGTCGTCAATGGAGACGGATTACTCGGCACAGCTGCGAACGGCCGATCTGCGCGTGACCCGCCCGAGGGTCGCTGTACTGGAAGCGGTGCACGACCATCCGCATGCTGACACCGAGACGATCCTGTCCGCGGTCCGCGGCGCCCTCCCCGAGGTCTCCCGCCAGGCGGTCTACGACGTCCTCAATGCCCTGACCGCAGTCGGTTTGGTTCGGCGGATTCAGCCATCAGGTTTGGTTGCCCGCTACGAGTCTCGCGTCGGCGACAACCACCACCACGTCGTATGCCGAACCTGTGGTGTCATCAACGACGTCGACTGCGCGGTCGGTGATGCGCCGTGCCTGACCCCTTCCAACGACGACAACGCTCTAGATGGCTTCGTTCTCGACGAGGCCGAAGTCATCTATTGGGGCCTATGCCCCGACTGCTCACGCGCAACGTCCGGATCACAGCCGTGATCCCAGCCCGGTTCAACAACTCCTGAAAGGAATACTGTGTCAGAAAGCGAAAACCCGACTATCGAGGCGCCGAAGCCGAAATCGCACGGGCCACTGACTATTCGGGACTGGTGGCCTGACCAAGTCGACCCGTCGAAGTTGCACCCGCACTCCCCCCAGTCCAACCCGCTCGGTGATGACTTCGACTATGCGGCCGAGTTCGCCAAGCTCGACGTTGAGGCGCTCAAGGCGGACGTGATCTCGATCATGACCACGTCGCAAGACTGGTGGCCGGCCGACTACGGCCACTACGGCGGCCTGTTCATCCGGATGAGCTGGCACGCCGCGGGTACCTACCGCATTCACGACGGCCGCGGCGGCGGTGGGCAGGGCATGCAGCGGTTCGCCCCGCTCAACAGCTGGCCCGACAATGTGAGCCTGGACAAGGCGCGCCGGTTGCTATGGCCGGTCAAGAAGAAGTACGGCAACAAGATCTCGTGGGCCGACCTGATCATCTTCGCCGGCAACTGTGCTCTGGAGTCGATGGGCTTCAAAACCTTCGGCTTTGCGTTCGGCCGCGAAGACGTCTGGGAGCCCGAAGAAATCCTCTGGGGTGAAGAGGACGAATGGTTGGGCACCAACAAGCGCTACTCGGGAGAGCGGGATCTCGCCCAGCCCTACGGCGCTACCACGATGGGCTTGATCTACGTGAATCCCGAAGGCCCCGAAGGCAAGCCGGATCCCGTCGCCGCCGCGATCGACATCCGGGAAACGTTCGGCCGGATGGCGATGAACGACGAGGAAACCGCCGCACTGATCGTCGGGGGCCACAGCTTCGGCAAGACCCACGGCGCCGGCAGCGGGGACCTGGTTGGTCCCGAGCCGGAAGGCGCCCCCATCGAGCAGCAGGGGCTGGGCTGGAAGAGCTCCTACGGCAGCGGCGTCGGCAAGGACGCCATCACCAGTGGTTTGGAGGTGGTTTGGACGCCCACCCCGACCAAGTGGGACAACACCTTCCTCGAGACGCTGTACGGCTACGAGTGGGAGCTGACCAAGAGCCCTGGCGATGCCTGGCAGTTCGTCGCCAAGGATGGCGCCGGCGCGGGCACCATCCCCGACCCGTTCGGCGGACCGGGTCGCGCCCCCACCATGCTGGTCACCGACATCTCCATGCGCGAGTCTCCGATCTACCGCGACATCACCAGGCGGTGGCTGGACCATCCGGAGGAGTTGGCGGAGGCGTTCGCGAAGGCGTGGTACAAGCTGCTGCACCGCGACATGGGACCGATCAGCCGCTATCTCGGCCCGTGGGTTGCCGAGCCGCAGTTGTGGCAGGACCCCGTTCCGGCCGTCGACCACAAACTGGTGGACGACAAAGATATTGCGGCCCTGAAGAAGACGGTGCTCGAGTCCGGACTATCCGTTCCTCAGTTGGTCAAGACGGCGTGGTCGGCGGTGTCGAGCTACCGCAACACCGACAAGCGCGGTGGGGCGAACGGCGGACGGCTTCGCCTTGAGCCGCAACGCAACTGGGAGGTCAACGAACCGTCTGAACTCGACAAGGTGTTGCCGGTTCTCGAGAAGATTCAGCAGGACTTCAACGGCTCCGCGTCCGGCGGGAAGAAGATCTCGCTAGCCGATCTGATCGTGTTGGCGGGTTCTGCGGCCGTGGAGAAGGCGGCGAAAGACGCTGGATACGAGATCGACGTGCACTTCGTGCCCGGGCGCACCGATGCCTCGCAGGAGGACACCGATGTGGAGTCGTTCGCGGTGCTCGAACCGCGAGCCGACGGGTTCCGCAACTACGTCCGTCCCGGCGAGAAGGCACCGCTCGAGCAGTTGCTGGTGGAGCGGGCCTACCTTCTCGGGGTTACCGCTCCGGAGATGACCGTGCTCGTCGGTGGCCTGCGTGCGTTGGGCGCTAACCACGGCGGCAGCAAGCACGGTGTGTTCACCGACAAGCCGGGTGTGTTGACCAACGACTTCTTCGTCAACCTGCTCGACATGGGTAACGCGTGGAAGGCATCGGAGTCGGCCGAGAATGTCTACGAGGTAGTCGACCGACACTCCGGCGCTCGGAAGTGGACCGCGACCGCGAATGACCTTGTGTTCGGGTCGAACTCGGTGCTGCGCGCGTTGGCCGAGGTCTACGCGCAAGACGACGCCAAGGGGAAGTTCGTGGAGGACTTCGTCGCCGCGTGGGTCAAGGTCAGCAACAACGATCGGTTTGACCTCAAGTAACGCCTGTTCGTTCTGCCACAACTGCACCCCGTGGGCATCGCTCGCGGGGTGCAGTGCGTTGGTTTGGCCACGCTAGACTCGTCGCCGCCAACGTCCCCGAGTGAGGGTTCGCCGATGAAATGTGTGCTGGCCGCGTACGGAAGTCGGGGCGACGTCGAGCCGTGCGCCGTCGTCGGGCGTGAGTTGCAGCGCCGTGGCCACGACGTGCGCATCGCGGTACCGCCCAATATGGTCGCGTTCGTCGAGTCGGTCGGGCTCGAGGCGACGGCGTACGGACCCGATTCCCACGCGCAGTTGGACACGGCGGCGGATCTTCTCGTCGGCACCATGAAGAATCCGTATAGCGCGCTACCCGAAATGATCGAACGTGTCAGCAAGGTCTGGGTGGACAAGGGCACGGCGCTGGCATCGCTCGCCGAGGACGCCGACCTGCTCGTGTCAGGTATGAACGAGCAGCGGCTCGCCGCGAATATCGCTGAATACCACAATATTCCGTTGGTGGCGTTGCATTCATTCCCGCCGCGGTTTCAGCCGGCCGGCCAGCTCAACTCCGGTCTGATCAAGATGTCCGAGGAGCCGCTGCGGCGGGCGCTGGGCATGCCCGATACGCCCGAGCCCACGCCGGCGGTTCTGGAAATCCAGGCGTACGACGAACGGTGCCTGCCCGGGCGGCCCGAGGATTGGGCGGAACCGGGTAAGCCCTTCGCCGGTGCGCTCAACCTCGAATTGCGCACGGACGCCGATGCCGCGGTGCTGTCATGGATCGCCGAGGGAACGGCGCCAATCTATTTCGGCATGGGCAGTACACCGATCTCGCCGCCCGCCGAGATCATCGACATGATCATCGCGGCGTCGGCGCGACTGAACCGGCGCCTGCTCATCTGCGCCGGACCCAATGACCTATCCGAATTCGATCACCACGACCACGTCAAGTTCGTCGACGCAGTCGGTCACGCCGCGATCCTCCCCCGCTGCGAGGCGGCCGTCCACCACGGCGGAGCGGGCACCACGGCAGCGGTCATGCGTGCAGGCGTGCCGTCGCTGATCTTGTGGCTCTGGCTCGACCAGCCGGTGTGGGCGGCCGGGGTCCAGGAGCTGAAGATCGGTGTGGGACAGTGCTTCTCCGAAGTCAGTCCGCAATCGTTGTTCGCCGGGTTGAAGACGATCCTGGCACTCGATTACCTCGCCCGCGCCCGTAACATCGCCGGACAGATGATCTCGACCGACGAAAGCGCCTCTTGCGCTGCCGATCTGGTGGAAACCGCAGCGCAAGCGGGCTAGATCATCGATTGAGGTCCCATTGCCCGTAGTCGGCGGCGAGCACCTCGTCGACGTCAATGTGTATGCCGCCGAGCAGCGGTCCGGGGTTCGATGGGCTGTTCACCACCTCTTGGTACAGCACGGCGGCCGGTTCACGCTGTCCGTTCGACCAGGCTTTGGTCTGCCAGGCCCACAGATGTCCCGCTGTGCTGGAATGGCCGATCACGCCGTCGTTGATCGCCCAGCGGCACACTTGAGCGTCGCCGTAGATCCCGGTGCGCGGTAAACCCAACACGGAGATTATGCCACGAAACCAATTGACCGCCAGGCTGTTCCAGGTGTCAGCGTTGATGTCGTCGTCGACACTGAAGAAGATCGGCGCAGAATTGCTGCCCCCGGCGGCGTTGTGCAGACGCAACGCCTCATGCGCGTCGGCGACACCGCCGTCGAAACCGCGGGTGAAGTCCGACGGCGCGGTTCCGTTGGGCTTGCCGTACTGAAAATTGCTGACGATGTGTAAACCGGCCGCGCGCAACGAGTCCGCATACTCGCGAGTGAGCGGCTTCGCTTCGAAGTTCGCGCCGGGGCGTGACTCGGACACGTAATTCACCACCCCGGCATAGCCGGCCGCTTTGATCTCGGCGGGCGCGATTCGGCGCTCCGCAAAATCGATCAGCCTGGGGTTGTCGGCGGACGCTTTAGGCCCGTCGAGAGCCGCATCCAAAGAGGTGAGGCCCAACACCGCCCCTGCCGCAGCGTATTTGGCGAATTCGCGTCGTGAAATCATGATTCAGCCGCGCCGAGTCAGAAGGGCTGTCGCACTCCACGGCCGCTTGCCTGGATGACGTGGATTGGGCTGCGGACCCCACAGGGCCGGCCACATGAAGACCGGCAAGCGGTGAAATCGCTTGGCGGCGGCCATGAGATACTCGGATTCGAGGACTCGCCAGCCCAGCTCTTCGAAATAGGCCAACCCGTTTTCGGGCGCGAAGACAAACGGGGCATTCTGCAGCAGGCCGTCCATTTTCTTGTTCATCAGGCTCTTCAAGCCCGGACCGGCGAAGTCGAACATCCACCAGCCCACCTCTGGCCGGTTGAGGGCATCCGAAAGTGCTGTGACATCAGCGTCTTCGAGATACATCAGCAGGCCCTCGGTCAAGACCAACGCATTGCTGGCACCGTCGAGCGCCTCGTCCAAGAACGCTTCGCGGGCGACGGGGTCGGCGAGGTCGACCGCGGACCGGGTCAACCGGCAACGGGGCACCTGGTCGGCGAGCAGTTCCGCCTTCTCCTCGAGCATCTGCGGAAGGTCCGCTTCGATCCACGGAAAGTCGGGCGGAAGATCCAATCGGTACGGCCGCGTGTCCAAGCCGGCGGCGAGATTCAGCACCCGGTCGCAGCCGTCGGCGATCGCTTGGGAAATAGCGTCGTCGATGATCTTGGTGCGCGCGACAAGCCACCAGCCGCTGCGGCTCGTCATCGGGGTCTTGGCGACGATCGCGCGGCCCTGCTCTCCCGCCAGCCGCGCGGCGAGCGGGTCGCGAAACAGCGCGTCGGTCCGGGTGGATTCGGTGGCTCGGTACAGCGCGGTCCACCTGGCCGTGTCTGAGACGTGAGTGATCACATGCCCGCCGTTTGACATACGTTGCGTTATAGCACTCCGGCGCTGGTGGAATCGGGGTTGGGTCGTGTACAAGGGTGTCATGGACGATCGGCCCGTCAGTCCGGCCACGCTGCACGAGGCAACGGTCCGGCGGTTGTATCGGCGAGCAGAGGTGACCGCACAGATCACGGTTCCCGCCGTCCCCAGCATGCTCGACGAGTACGTCACGATGTGCGCCAACGTGTTTGCCGCCGCCGGCGTGCAGTACACCCCCGAGCAATCCACTCAGCTCAGGACGGTGCTGGCGGCCGAGTTGACCAAGGCCTATACCGCCTCATCGCGGTCGAACATCGTGATCTCGTTCCACGCTCCGTTCGGCATCGGGATGAACTACCGCGTCACAACCGAATCCGTGACACTTGGGGGCGCCTACGACGGCTGGATCAGTACCCGCGAAGGGCCGTTGTTCGGTACTGAGCCCGACGCGCGGGTGTGGGCATTGGCCCGCGAGATGGCCGATCCCGGATCCCACCCGGTGCTCGACATCGGCGCCGGAACCGGTCGCAATGCGCTGGCGCTGGCCCGGCGTGGCCACCCGGTGGACGCGGTGGAGATGAGCCCGAAGTTCGCCGACATCATTCGCGCGGAAGCCGGGCGCGAATCGCTGCAGGTGCGCGTCATGAACGGCGACGTCTTCGAAACCATGGACGGGGTCCGCCGTGACTATCAGCTGATCATTCTCGCCGAGGTAGTCCCCGACTTTCGGACCACGGGTGAACTGCGCGGAATCTTCGAACTCGCGGCCGACTGCCTGGCTTCGGGAGGGCAGTTGGTGTTCAACACCTTCCTGGCGCGAGCTGGCTACACCCCCGACGACGCGACCCGTGAACTCGGGCAGCAGTGCAACACGATGATCTATACACGTGACGAATTGGCAGCTGCAACAAGCGAGTTACCGTTCGATCTGGTCAGCGATGACGCGGCCTACGAGTACGAGAAAATTCATCTCCCCGAAAGCGCCTGGCCACCAACGGATTGGTTCGAAGGCTGGGCCCAGGGACTCGACGTGTTCGATCTCGACGCCGAATACTCCCCCATCGACCTGCGCTGGCTCGTGTACCGGAAGGCGTGAGATCTTGCGAAACAGAAGCCAGGGCTGCGATACGACCAAAACTACGACCGCTGCTTCTGTTTCACAGCCGCGACCGCGCTCGATGAGAGCAGGAACGGCTGCTATCGTGCTGTGCCTATGCCGGAGATGGATCGTCGCACCCTGATATTGATGACGGGATTCGGCGTGCTGGCCGCCGCAACCCCGGTCCCGCCGGCCCGGGCGGCTCCGTCGGGCAACTACGTCTTCTCCGATGACTTCGACGGCCCGGCCGGCTCAGCGCCCGACGGGTCGAAGTGGGCCGTGGCCACGGCGCGCGAGCACATCAAAGACCCCACGCACTGGGAACTGCCCGAGAACATCGGCCAGTACCGCGACGACCGCCGCAACGTGTTCCTCGACGGCAAATCCAACCTGGTCCTCAAGGCCGCGAAGGATGGGCCCACCTTCTACGGCGGCAAAGTCCAGAGTCGCTGGAGGGGCGGCGTCGGCCATACCTGGGAAGCGCGGATCAAGCTCGACTGCCTGACCGCGGGCGCCTGGCCCGCGTACTGGCTCGGCAATGACGACCAGGGCGAGATCGACATCGTCGAGTGGTACGGCAATGGCAGCTGGCCCTCGGCCACTACCGTGCACGCCAAGGCCAACGGCGGCGAATGGAAGACCCAGAACATCGCGGTCGACAGCGCGTGGCACACCTGGCGCTGCCAGTGGGATGCCACCGGGATGCGGTTCTGGAAGGACTACGTCGACGGCGCTGCGCCGTACTTCTCCGTTTCGGCGGACTCGCTGCCGGACTGGCCGTTCAACGGCCCCGGCTACACGGTCTACCCCGTGTTCAACCTCGCGGTTGCCGGCTCGGGCGGCGGTGATCCCGGACCAGGGAGCTATCCGGCGCAAATGCTGGTCGACTGGATCCGGGTCTGGTAGGTCCACAACGCAAACGACGGGGTGAACCAGAAGGTCCACCCCGTCGCCTGAGAGGCGTCAGAAGCCGTTGCAGGTAGCGGCGACGTTGTTGATCACCGGGTAAAACATCGCGGCCTGGCCCGGGTGCGCGGCCGCCTGCTGGGCAGCCTTCGCCCGGCGAGCGGCGGGAGGCGACGCGAGGTAGTCCTGCAGGAATGCTTGCGCGTCCGGGTGCTGGTCCAGCAGGTTTGCATACCCCGCGTTCTGGGCTTGCAGTGCGGCGTGCACCTGACCGTAGTTGCAGGTGGTGTTGATCGCCTGCTCCGACAACCCGTCCGCGGACGCGATCCCCGCGCCGGCGAGCGCCACCAATGCCAGACCCCCGGCTGCAGCAGCCAGCTTGCTCATTGAACGCGTGACCATATGAGGAACACCTTCCGGATTGCGAATCGCCGAACCTCGGCGCCGAGAATTTCAGTTTAGCGGAACAATTCGGGGGCCGGATTGGTCGAAGACTGGACTCATGAACCTCATAGGTCACACCTAGCTTTGCATCGCACGGGTACTTTTTGGCTATGGCCGAGAGTCCGCCTCGCAACCTAGCGGTGGACTTTTATCGCGTGTCCGGGGTGGTGCTGATCGTCTTGGGCCATTGGCTCGCCGGGTCGGTGACCTACCGCGACGGATCTTTCGGACGGCAGAACCCGCTGATGGACCAGCCGTGGACGCAGTGGCTCACCTGGCTGTTCCAAGCTGTGCCGACGTTCTTTCTCGTTGCGGGCTACGCCACTGGCGTGTCCTGGGGCCATCGCCGTGCGGACGACGAGATGTCCGCCCAGGCATGGCTACGGCATCGGCTTGCCCGAGTGCTGGGTCCTTCAGCGATGTACGTCGTGCTGGTATCGGCGTGTGTCGTGGCGTTCGAGAGCGCGGGTGCCTCGGGCTCGCTGCTGGAGTATGCGGGCTGGGCGGTGGCCATGCATCTGTGGTTTCTCGCCATCTATCTGATCGTGGTCTCTCTTACGCCGATTACGATTGCAGCACAACGCCGTTGGGGGCTGCTCGTGCCCGCAGCACTCGCGGTGGCGGTGGTGGCGGTGGACACCGCTTCGCTGGCTGGTCATGTCGCCCATCTCGGCTGGCTGAACTACCTATTCTGTTGGGCAGCGCTTTATCAGCTCGGAATCGCTTGGCAGAGCGGTCTTTTGGCGGGAATTCGGCCAAGGCTGCTAGCCTTCGGGTCGGCGTGCGCACTGTGGTTGCTGATCTGGCTCGGGCCCTACCCGGTCAGCATGATCGGCGTCCCCGGCCAGGCGGTGCAGAACACCGAACCACCGTCGCTGGCAATGCTGGCGTTTGGGTGCGCACAGGCAGGCTTGGTGATCAGCGCCGCTCCGGTGGTCGAGCGCGCGCTGCGACCGGATGCCGTTCGGCGCCTGTTATCGCGGGCCAACGTCAACGTGATGGCCCTCTATCTGTGGCACATGATTCCGGTGGTGATCGTCGCGGTCGTCGGCTATCCGGCCGGGCTGTTGCCGCAGCCGGTCGAGGGCGGCGGTGCCTGGTGGCTCGCCCGGCTGGAATGGGTGACGATTCTCAGCCTCGCGACGGCGGTCGAGTTGGCGCTGCTTTGGTGGGGCCGTCGCCTGTTTGCCGCGCCGCTGCCGGGGCTGAACGTGCTCAGGGGACGCTGGGCAGCGCCGGCGCTGCTGTCCGGCGCTGCGATGGCGGCGTACGGGCTGACGTACCTCGCTGCCGAAGGCTTCGCCCCGTCGGGGCATTACCCGTGGCTGACTGCGGTGATCTTCGGCGCGGGCGTGCTGCTGGTCGCGCTGTCCTCGGCAGATCGCGTCCGTACCTAGGCAACGCCGTTGTGGCAGTGGGTGTTTGGTGTCTACCTCGCCGCTACGAGGTAGACGACAAACCGAGTCAGGAGGCGCTCAGCGCGGCCAGTGCTGCGTCGTAGTTGGGCTCCTGCGCGATTTCGGGCACGAGCTCCTCGTAGACGACATTGCCGTCGGCGCCGATCACCACGACCGCCCGCGCGAGCAGGCCGGCGAAGGGGCCGTCGGCGATCGTGACGCCGTAATCCTGGCCGAAGCTGCCGCGGAACGCCGACGCGGTCTGCACATTCTCGATCCCCTCGGCGCCGCAGAACCGCGCCTGCGCGAACGGCAGGTCGTTCGACACGTTCACTACCGCGACACCGCCGGCGGCAGCGCGCTCGTTGAAGGTGCGCACGCTGGTCGCGCAGACCGGCGTGTCGACCGATGGAAAGATGTTCAGCAACACGGATTTACCCGCGAATTGCTCGCTGTTTACCGCGCCCAGATCCGATCCGGTCAGGTTGAACGCGGGTGCTTTCGCCCCGACGGCCGGCAGGTCGCCGACGGTGTTGATGGTGTTTCCGCGCAAAGTTATCTGTGCCATGCGGACAGTCTGCCAAGCCGGGAAGGGCAATCGTGGCCGGGGGCCAGTGTTCGCCGCCACGGACTGTCAACACGCAGCCCAAGCTGCGAACTTGAGGTTTCGTGGTGCGGATCTTGCGCTGCTTCCGCGTGCTGCCACGCCATCTCCTATATCGTCGTGCTGTGCCGGAGATGAATCGACGCAACATGTTTTTGACAACCGGGTTGGGCATGCTTGCGGCCGCGGCCGCGCTCCCTGTGCCGGAAGCGCTCGCGAATCCGACCCATGAGGCGCCGCCAGCGGCGCCCGCCGCGGGACCCACCGGCCCCTACCTCTTCCACGACGAGTTCGACGGGCCGGCCGGACAAGGCCCCGATCTGTCGAAATGGACGCCGCAGACCTGGCAGGACGACGTCTTTCCGCCGGTCGACGGGATATACCGGTCCCAGAACGTGTTTCTCGACGGCAACTCCAATCTGGTGCTGCAGGCCACCAAAGAAGGCGATCAGTACTACAGCGGCAAGCTGCGCGGCAATTGGCGGGGCCACATCGGAACGACGTGGGAAGCGCGGATAAAGCTGGACTGCTTGTTCCCGGGCCTGTGGCCGTCGTTCTGGACTGTCAACGAGGATCCCCAGCCCGACGGCGAGGTGGACATCTTCGAGTGGTACGGCAACGGCGAATGGGCCCCGGGAAGCACCGTCCATGCGGCGTCCAACGGGAAGACCTGGGAAGGCAAGTCGATTCCCGGCTTGGTGGACAGCGCGTGGCACACCTGGCAAATGCGGTGGGATACAGACGGTTTCAAGTTCTCGCGCGACGGTGCTGAGTACTTCAAAGTTCCGCCGAAACCCATCCACGTATACGGTGGGCCCCCCGAGGACCTCCGGTGGCCGTTCAACAATCCCGGATATTGGATGCAGCCGATGTTCACGCTTGCGGTCGGCGGAGTCGGGGCGGGCGATCCGGCCCTCGGGAATTTTCCGTCCCAGATGCTCGTCGACTACATCCGGGTCTGGTAGCCGATCGTTACCGCGTCGCCTTGATCACCTGAACCAGGTTGAACTGCCAGCGCTCGACCAGGCGGAAACCGAGCTGGTGCGGAACCGCGAATGACGGGGTCGCTCCGAAACGCTCGCCGGGTGGCAGCTGTGCGGCGCGCTCATGATCGGGGCGTGACGCGTCGGCTTGGGTGATGATCCACACCACGCGGCAACGGCCTAACGGCTTCGCGACAACTTCCGGAATGAGGTTGGTGTCGAAGACGTCGTGGCGGTCCGTCGCCCGTCGCCACAGGGTGAGATCGATCAACTTTCGGTAGGCGTCCGGGCGGGCCGCCAGCAAGGGGCGCATCGGGGCGGGCATGAACGTCACCGTGTCGTTGACGAGCAAGCAATCGCCCCGTGCGGCCTGTGCGGTGATCAGATCGGCGACTTGACTGTAGTCCATTCCATACTTGGCGTATGGGCCGCGTTGCACCGCAATGTAATTCGGCGCTGCGGCGATGGCGAGCAGCCCGACGATAGCCGCAGCTGCCCATCTTGTGACGGCTAACGCGCCGATGCAGACACCCAGAACGAGTGCGATCGCAGGTGCGGTGAAGCTCAGATAGCGGGGCGTGTAAATCGGGTGCACCAAGGCCGACCATGCGACGATTGCGGCGGTCGGAAATACCGACCATGCAATTGACAACGTCAACAGCTGGCGATCTGACACGGTTGGGCGCGCGGAGGTGAAGAGCCACAACAGAATTGCCATCGCAACTATTAGTGCCGACACAATCGTGAACGGGGGGCTCCGTTCGAAATACTGCTGAATCGCCACGTCCTCGATCGTGCGGTGTCCGATCGGTGCAACCCAATTGATCTGGTGCGCTTGACGAACGGCTGCGACAACGACTGGCGCCACCGCGCCACCGGCGACGGCGGTCGTCACCGCGAAACGTGTGACGACGCGCCTGCCGCGCTGAAACAGAAGAATGAAAACGAGATGCACGGGCGACATCAACACGAGGTACAGGTCGAGCAAAACCGACGACGCCAGAACGATCCCGTAAGACAGCCACACCCAGGCGCTGTCACGGCGGACGGCGTAAACGAACAGCACCGTCAGCCAGACGGCGGCCATCATCGACAAGGCATACGGCCGGGCTTCGATGCCCGCCCAGGTCGACCGCGGCAAAATCGCGCAGACAACTCCGGAGGTCAAGGCGACAGCGCGAGTCGAGAACTGCTTGCCCAGCACCACGAGTCCGGCTGCCGCGCCGCCGATCGCCAAACCGCTTGGCGCGCGGGACCAGAACTCGGTCGGCGGAAAGACTGTGAACCAGCCGTGCATGAACAGGTAGTACAGACCTTCGACGGCATCGACGTTGCCGAGCATCTGCCACAACTGACTCAGCGAACGACTGTAGGAGGCCGAAATTGTGGCGGCTTCGTCATACCAGAACGACGGACGGCTTGCACCAGCCAAGCTCACGGCGGCGGCCAACACCGCGACGACCAGTGGGTCGAGCCACGCGCGCGGCGGTGTTGCGACCAGACGTCTGCGATACCCGCTGAGCACCTCGCCATGGTGCCAGAAGCGCGGTAGGTGCCCGGGCTGGTGGGGGTCAGAAGGTATCCCCTTGCGCTTGTGCCCGAGATGCCGGCCGGGACCACCGTGCACGCCGACGCGTCGGGCAGCTACCCGCCGAGATGCTGATCGACTGGCTGGCCTGAGCTCGTCAGCGCCGGGACTGGCGCACCTTGTACGTCGACGGCCACGAATGGCGAGTTTCGTCGCCGACCAGTGCGGTGCCCTTGCTGCCCACCTTGACGGCGTACGCCTCTTCGCCCGCGCCGACCTCGCGGTTGGCATGCTCCTGGGCCAGGTAGTACAGCTCGTCGATGGTGGCCTCGTGATAAGCGACGAAGGTGGTCTTGCGTTCGACGTCGCCAGCCGCCGCGATCATCCAGTCAGGCAGGATCCTGGTGGCCAGCGCGCCCAGGCCGAACAGCGCAAACGGCACCACCCAATAGCTGAGGTAGCTCACCGGCGTCGTGGCGTCGAGAACCGAGGGGTCGGCGGCCACGACCGGCGGAATCGACGCCGAGACCGTCATACCCGCGAACACCGCGACCCAGATCCAGGTCAAGCGCGCGACGATCTGGCCGAACACGTCGCTGTTGACCACCCCGGGCGGTTGATTCGCCGCGGCATACTCGTGCACGAACGACGTCCCGAATTGCCGGCCGAACACGATGGTCAGCAGTGCGCCGGCGAAGCTGAGTGGCAGCGCCCACTGCAGCACCACCGACTGGCCTGCCACCAGAGTCAGTGCAGTGAGTACCAGAAACGTTGCACTGGAACCGATTTCGAGGGAACGTCGCGGTGTCCTGATGAGATATGCGGCGGAAAGCCCGGCAATGGCGAGCGCAAAGGCGGCCAGAGCAGCGACCAGGACCGGTGTATTGCCGACCAGGATCCAATAGACGATCCACGGCGCGAAGCCAAACAGAATGCCCACGATCGGTCAGTTTATGGGCGCGACCACATCCGCGGGAGCGTTGGGTGCCGACAGTTCAGCGCCGCAGACTGCGCAGGGTGCTCGTGACGAATTTCTTCAGCACCTCGTCACGCCCGGACCCGGGCACTCCGGCGCTGATCAGTTGGCCGTGGACGCCGATCAGAAAGAACGCCGCACTGTCGTAGGGGTCGACGTCGTCGTAGAGCTCGCCGCGGATGCGGGCGCGTTCGATCTCGGCGGCGAGCAGCAGGAAAGTCGGATGCTTGGTCCAATTCTCGTCTTTGGGTGCGGTTGGTGAGAAATAGAGACTGATCACGTCGCGGAACAATGCTGCGCCCCACCGGGTCTCGAGTGCGACGACGAGTCTGATGATTTCGGTCAACACCTCCTCCAGGCCGCGGCGGGTGTTGAGAAACCGGCTGAGCTCCTCGGCGAGGTAGTCCTCGTCGCGACGGATCAACTCGAGCAGGACGTGCTCCTTGGTGGGAAAGTGAAAATAGAAGGTGCTCCGAGCAACCCCCGCGGCTTCGACGATCGCGTTGATATCCGCCGACTGTGCGCCGGCACGCTGAAACTCCACGATCGCGGCATCGAGCACCCGCGCACGGGTTTTCTGGCGCTGAGCGTCGCGACCTGTGGCGGTGTCCGGCACCCCACTATTCTGCCGCATGTCGTCCATTCGCTGACAGATATCACTCAAAGTTGAATGCGGAAAACCTCCGGCTGATGACGCTGAACTCATCAGGCCTCGTCAAAGCGATTTTGATCCCGATGATCCGTGCAGTCGAATCCGGTTACCAAGTGACAAGTTGCTGATTTCGTTGTTATCTGTCAGCGAACGTGCTAGATGTGGGACGCACGCTTTCTCGGTAGGACATCTCGTCGGAGCGGGCGACTTCGCATCCGGCAAAGCAGGGACGGCATCGATGAATACCAGAGGTCAACGCATCCTGTTGTGGACGGCGCCGCCGGCGGTGGCCTTGTTCGTGCTGGCCTATTTCACGTTTCCGGTGTTCTCTCCCCCGCTGTCACCGACGTTGACACCCGAACAAGTCGCGGCGTTCTTCCAGGGCAACGTCACCGGAATCCTCGGTGTCTCGATCCTGTGCAACCTCATCGCGTGCTCCTTGGTGCCGCTGTTCGCGGTGACCGCGGTGCAGATCTCCCGAAGCGCGACGTCGAGCCCGGTGTTCACCTACGCGTACATCATCTGCGTCGGGGTGGGAACGACGGCGTTCATCCTCGCCGATTATTGCTGGGGCATGGCCGCATTCAGGCCCGACCGCGACCCGCAGCTGACCAGCCTTCTCAACGACATGGCGTGGTTCTTCTTCGTCGCTCCGGTCGGCACCATCATGGTGCAGAACCTGTGCTTCGCCCTCAGCGTCTATCTCGACCAGCGGCCGGATCCGATCTTCCCGCGTTGGGTCGCGCACTTCAATGTCGCGACCCTTGCATTCCTGGCGCCCAGCGCGTTCTCGATCCTCGTCAAATCGGGCCCACTCGCCTGGAACGGTCCACTCTCATTCACGTTGCGACTCACCACATTTGCCGTGTACATCGCGGTGATGTTCTGGGCCCTGCTGCGGGCGGTCAACCGCCAGGGTGACGAGCGGGTGGCGCTGGCATGAGCGGCAGCGTGGCGACGATTCCTCGACCGGGAGCCGGCCCGGCAAAGTCGTGGCGTACGAATCGCAAGCTCGACCAGTGGATCGCATTCTGGAGCGTGCCGTTCTTCTTCAACCTGTTCGGGCTGGTGTTCGTGCCGCTGAGTTGGATGATGCCGCCGCGGTCCCCCAGCAGTCCCACGCCACGCATCGTCGACTTCATGCACTCTCACAATCTGCTGATCGCGTGCGTAATCCTCACGCTGGCTTACGGTTTGGCGCCGGTGTCCAATGCCTGCTATCTCATGCAAGTCAACCGAATGTCGGTCAGTCCGGCGTTCCGCTATTCGATAATGATCGGCGCGATGACCGGCGCGATCGTCGGGATGCTGTTTCCGATGTTCTGCTTCGGGCTTGGCGCTTTTCGCCCCGGGTACAGCGCGGCAGTCCTGGCGATGCTCTACGACTTCGGCTACCTGGCGTTCATCGGCTCACTGGGCTGCTTCTGCGTCATGTGGATGGCCTTTGGCCTGGCCATCATCCTCGACGAGAACAACATCCTGCCAAAGTGGCTGGGCTACTACACCGTTTGGCAATACGTGAGCGAGCTGATTGTCGCCCCGGTCTGGATCGTGAAATCCGGACCGTTCGCCTGGAACGGCCTGATGACCTTCTGGTTCGCCATGATCCTGTACGTCTCGTGGCAGCTCATCGTGTACGTGTGCATTTTCAAGGCAATCAAGGACCAGCCCGAGAGTGAACTCGCATGACCGACGTCGCCGAAGGCTCCGCCACTGGCGTCGACGAGTCGGTCGTCGACGCGCGTGGTCACGTTCCCGGCGAATCCAGCATGTGGTTCTTCGTCATCGGGGACCTGCTGATATTCGCGATGTACTTCGTCGGCTACATGTACTTCCGCGGTCAGCACCAGGAGATGTTCCTGCAGAGCCAGGCCCGGCTCAACGTCGACATCGGCGCCGTCAATACCGTGGTGCTGCTGACGAGTTCGCTGTTTGTCGCATTGGGTACCGCGGCGGCACGCGCCGGAAATTCGGGAAATGCGCTGCGCGGGTGGGCAATTGCGCTCGCTTTCGGCGCTGCCTTCCCGCTACTGAAGTTGTTCGAATGGATCCCTGAGATCAGCGCCGGTCTGACGCCGGGAAAAAATCTGTTCTTCATGTATTACTTCGTGATGACCGGCATGCATCTCTGCCATGTCGCGCTCGGCCTGGTCATCATGTGTTTCGTGATCCGCAATCTCAAGACCGAGGCCAAGCCCAAGATGTCGCTCGTCGAGACCGGCGCCACCTATTGGCACATGGTCGATGTTTTGTGGTTGGTCCTATTCGCGCTGCTGTATTTGATGAGGTAGATCCGTGACGTCGCTGATCCGCAGTCCCCTCACGATCGTCTGGGCATTTCTCACGGCGGTCACGATCGCCTCGTCGTTCATTTCCGTCGACGGCGGTGCCGCGCACCAGATCAATGCGACGGTCACGACGGTGGTCTTGCTGATGGCTGCGGTCAAGGCGTACTTGGTGATTCAGCACTTCATGGAAGTCCGGCGCGCACCGCTCTGGCTGAATTTGACCACCACTGGATGGGTGCTCGGGCTTTTCACACTGCTTCTGGGCTTCTACTTCGCCGGCCTGTAGGCCGTTCGGGCAGTGATCTTTTGCGCCAAGTTCCAGGCGGTTTCGGCCATACTGCGGTAGCGCTCCCGGTATTCGCTGGTGCCGGCGCGTGAATCGGCCGCATTGCCTTCGACCCCGCGCCGCCAGACCCCCGCGGTGATTGAGGCCAGCCGAAACATCGAGAACACCACGAACACGTCAAGCGATTCAGGCAGCTCACGGTCGGCATGCGCACGGTAGCTGTTTAGGAACTCCCGCTGATCGGGAACGCCAGTGCCGGTGAGGTTTTCGCCGAGAACGCCGCTTCGGCCGCCGGGCCCGCCCGGCACGTGATACGTCACGCAGAAATACCCGAGGTCGGCCAGCGGATTGCCGATCGTCGAGAGCTCCCAGTCCAACACCGCCACCACCCGCGGCTCGGTGGGGTGCAGCAGCACGTTGCCCAGTCGATAGTCGCCGTGGGCGATGCACGGGGGCACATCATCGGCCGGCGGGTGCGCGGGCAGCCACGTTGCCAACTTGTCCATCGCCGGCATGTCCTCCATGCGCGCGGCCTCCCACTGCCGGGTCCACAACGCGACCTGGCGCTGCATGTAACCCTCCGGCCGACCGAAACCCTCGAGTCCGACGGCGCGCCAATCCACCCCGTGCAGTGCCGCAAGCACCCGCGCCAAGTCCTCGTACACAGCGGCACGGTGCGCCGGTGTCTCTTCACGCATCACCCGGTCCGGGAAGACCCGGCCTGGTACATGATCCATCACGAAAAATGGTGTGCCGAGCACGGATTCGTCGTCACACAAAAGCTGCATGCGCGGTACCGGCACATCGGTGTCGGCCAGTGCGGCCATCACCCGGTGCTCCCGTTCGACCTCGTGTGCCCGTGGCAGCAGCTTGCCGGGTGGCTTCTTGCGCAGCACGTACTCGCCGCCGGCAGTGTGCAGATGAAACGTGGGATTGCTCTGACCGCCCTGAAACTGCCGAACTTCCAACTGACCGTCGAATCCTGGCAGCCGCCCGCGCAGGTACCGGGCCAGCGTGGCTTCGTCGAAGCGATGCGCAGGCAGCACTGGTACCAGCTCTGCCATCCCCGCCATCTGCGGCTCCTTGTCGTCGACTGCGTCGGCGAAAACCCTACCGAGGAGTGAAAACACTATGGCCCGTTTCGATTAGGGTCCGGCTATGGACATTTCTTGTGCGTTCGCCACCTCCTCCGACACCCCGGCGCATGTCGAACTCGCCGAATCGCTCGGCTACCGGCGCGCGTGGCTCTACGACTCCCCTGCGCTGTACCCCGACGTGTGGATGGTCCTGACCCGATGCGCCGAACGCACGTCGCGCATCGGCCTCGGTCCGGGCGTGCTCGTTCCCAGCCTGCGGCACCCGATGGTCAACGCGGCCGCGATCGCCGAACTCGCGGGCCAGGCACCCGGCCGGGTTGCGGTGGCCATCGGATCGGGCTTCACCGGCCGGTTCGCGTTAGGCAAGCGGCCGATGCCGTGGCGGCAGGTCGCCGACTACGTCCGCTGCCTGAAGTCCTTGCTGGCGGGCGAGACCGCCGAGTGGGACGGCGCGCGGATCACAATGATGCACGCGTCCGGGTACGGCGCAGCGCGACCGCTCGACGTGCCGATCCTGATCGGGGCCGACGGACCAAAGGGACTGGCGGTCGCGGCCGAACTGGGTGACGGCGTGTTCTCGGCCGCCGTGCCACAGCCCGACGCGGTCGAGGCCGCCGACTGGCGGGCGTTGCTGGCGTTCGGCACAGTGCTCGACGACGGCGAAGAGCTGACCTCGGCCCGGGTCATGGACGCCGCAGGGCCTGGAGCCGTGGTGGTGTATCACGCCATGTACGAGCGTGGTGGCGCCGCCGCAGTGGACGGGCTGCCGGGTGGGCGCGGCTGGCGCGAGTCGGTGGAGAAACATCCGGAGAGCGAACGTCACCTCGCGATCCATGAAGGTCACCTGGTAAAGGCCAACCCGCGCGACGAGCCGTATGTCGCCGAGCTCATCCCGATGGCCAGCGCCGCGGCGCTGACCGGGACCGCCGATCAGGTTGCCGAGTGGGTCCGCGGCCTCGCCGCCGTCGGGGTCACCGAAGTCGCCTACCAGCCAGCTGGATCCGACATCGAGCGTGAGTTGCGCGCGTTCGCATCTGCCACCGGCATCGCGGCCTGAGGATTACCGTGTAGCAATGATCGCCAAGATTGTCGTGACCGCGCTGCTTGCCGCCATGCTCGGCTTTGCCGGACTGATCAAGCTTGCCGGCGTTCAACAATCGCTGACGATCCGCGACCACCTCGGCCTCAACCCGGTGCAGTGGCGGACGATCGGCGTGCTCGAACTCTGTGCCGTCGCAGGCGTGCTGGTGGGCTTGGCCTGGTGGCCGATCGGTGTCGCGGCAGCCATCGGCTCGGCGCTGCTTCTGTTGGGCGCCATCGGTTTTCACACGCGCGCATCCGACAGTGGGGGCGAGACGGCGCCCGCGGTTCTCGGCCTGGGCCTGGCCGTCGCGACCGCCATCCTCCAGTTCGGATAAAACACGTAGCTTCGCCCTGGGGCAGATCAGTAAGCTGTCCTAAATGATCGACGTCGTCATCGCGGGTGCCGGACCGAATGGTCTGATGCTGGCCAACGAGCTCGGGCTAGCCGGCATCCGACCCGTCGTGCTGGAGCCGTTGGCCGGACCCAACCCGCAACGTCGCGCGAATGGGATTACCGGCCAAGCGGTTCGGCTGCTCGACCATCGCGGCCTTTACAGCGTCGTGTCCGGGACGCCCGATCCCCCGCAGCCGTCTCCGTGGGTCATGTTCGCCGCGATGGCGCTGGATCTGACCAAGGTGCCCGATCCGCAGCACTTCATGGTCCCGGTTCAACAGCCCCGGCTGGTCCAGCTTCTGGCCGAGCGAGTCCGCTCCGGCGGCACCGATATTCGCTGGGGCCACCGACTAGCGGGATTCGAGCAACACGCCGACGGCGTCGTCGCACACGTCGAGGGCCCGGACGGCCCGTACGAACTGCCTGCGCAATACCTCATCGGGGCCGACGGGGGCACCAGCCAGACCCGCAAGCTCGCGGGCATCGACTTTCCGGGGATGACCTCCCACGACGCGGTGGCCCGAATGGCATTCGGGGTAGCACCTCCTGCCGACTGGATGGACCCGACCACCGGCGCGCTCAACATTCCCGGCTGGGGTCAACTGCCTCCTACCCCGTTCCACCGCGCCGAGCGCGGCGTGTTCGCATGCCGTCGACTCGGCAACCGGGCGATGGTCATCACGATGGAATTGGATCGATCGGCCGACGAGGACCGCGTCGACGGGACCGACGAGGCCTACAACGAAGAACCGGTGAGCCTGGCCGAGATCGAGGCGAGCCTCAAACGTGTTCTCGGAGTTGACGTACCGCTGACGCCCGTGTCCGACGAGCCGCTGGACCTTCGCCGCTTCTACGGCATCAACTCACGGATCGCCGCGCAGTACAGGTCGGGGCGGGTGTTCCTGGTCGGCGATGCGGCGCATGTCCATTCACCGATGGGGGGACCGGGCCTGAACCTGGGCCTGCAGGACGCGGTCAACCTCGGCTGGAAGCTGGCCGCTGTGATCTCCGGCGGCGCGGATACCGCGCTGCTCGACACTTATCAGGCCGAGCGCCGGCCCGCCGCCGAGCGGGTGATCATGCACAGCCGCGCCCAATTGGCCCTGGTGCGGCCGGGAACGGAAATCTCCGCGCTGCGCGACATGTTCTCGGAGCTGCTCGAAGATCCGAACAACGCCAAGCGGATCGGTGATCTGTTGTCCGGCAACGACAATCACTACCCGCTAGGCGCGCATCCGCTGGCCGGACGGTGGGTGCCCGATTTCGCCGTGGCGAGCGATGGCGGGGAACAACGAGTGGCCGAGCTGGCCCGCACCGGCCGACCGCTGCTGGTCGATCTCACCCCCGACGCCGTCGTCGTCGGAGCGATTTCTGATGTCGCGGAACGCATTACGGTGGTCGCTGGACGCGCGGTCGGTGACGTGTCGGCCACGGCACTGCTGGTGCGGCCGGACGGTTATGTGGCGTGGGCATCGTCGGCGTCCCGGCCCGACGTCGACGAACTGCGCCCCGTCCTGCGCGACTGGTTCGGGATCGAGGTCGCCTGAGGCCGAAAGGAGGCTATTTCGAAGCGACTTCGTCCTGGTACTTCTTGGTCATATGCGCGACCGCGTCGTTCTGCGACTGGGCGAGACCTTCGCGTACCTCGCTGGCGCGCGCCGCCGCGTCCAGGGTCGGCTGCGCCTGGCCCTGGAAATGCGGCATCACTTCGGCGGCAAACAATTCCGCGGACCGCTTGGTCGCCGCCGGATTCGCCCACTCGTGGCCCATCTGCAGCATGCAGCCGAAACCGCCCGACTGATCCCACATCCGCTGCACCTGCTCGCGGGCCTGCTCGGGGGTGCCGATCACACCGGCGCCATTGCCGTTGATCACGTCGATCATCTCGTCGACCTGCTCGCCGGGCATCGTCATCTGCGGGAACGCCGCGACTTTCTGGAAGTACCTAAACCACGGCGCGAGACCGAATTTCACGTCCTCGCGGGCCTGCTTCTCGGTTTCGGCGACGTGGAACGGGCTGACCAGGGTCCAGTTTCTGCGGTCGACGGCGGTGCCGTACACCGAGGCGCGCTCTTCGACGATGTCCCAGTGGTACTGCAACGCGTTGAAGCCGTCGATGGTCAGCGTCGCCCCGATGGACAGCAGGCCGATGCCGTGCTTTCCGGCCAGTCGTGCCCCCGTCGGCGAGGCGACCGCGGCCACCGCCAGCGGCACGCCACCGTCGGAGTACGGGGCGAGTTGCAGGCGGGCGTTATGTAGTTCGTGGGTAGGCGTTTTCGCCGACACCGACTCGCCACGCAGCAGCCTCACCACGATGTCGAGGTTGGTGTCCAGCAGTTCTCGGGTGTCAGTCGGCGTGAGGCCGATCATCGACGAGTCGCTGGGCAGCGAACCGGGGCCGACTCCACCGATCACCCGGCCGTGGGTGAGGTGATCCAACATCATCAAGCGGTCCGCGACCCAAAGCGGGTTGTGGTACGCCAGCGAGATCACCCCGGTACCCAGCTTGATCCACTTGGTGCGCTCGGCGGCGGCCGCGATGAAGATCTCTGGTGACGCGATGATCTCGCTGCCCGCGGAGTGGTGCTCGCCGATCCACGCTTCGTCGAAGCCGAGCGCGTCGAGGTGCTCGACGAATTCGAGATCCCGTTGCATGGCAAGTGTGGGGTTGGTCCCGGCGCGGTGAAACGGTGCGATGAAATACCCAAACCTGAGCTTGGCCATGTGCGGTCCCCTAGCAGTCGAGTTGCCCCGACCCTAAACCGATGGGCGGTCCGCGACCAGCGGTTCGCTGCGGGAATCCGCTACTAGTTCACGATCACGGCCAGCCGCCGCATCCGACGCCGGGAACGCAACCGCCACCGCCGCCGGGTCCGCCACCACCGGACGGTCCGCCCGGAATGCTGCCGCCGCCACCGCCGGGTCCGCCACCACCGGATGGTCCGCCCGGAATGCTGCCGCCGCCACCGCCGGGTCCGCCGCCGCCGGTGGGTCCGCCGGGGACGCTGCCGCCCCCGCCGTTGGGTCCGCCGCCGCCGGTGGCACCGCCGGGTCCGCCGCCCCCGGGCGCCGTCGATGGAGCGGGCGCCATGCTCGACGACGGGGTTGTGGTCGTGGTTGTCGTCGTGGTGGTGGGACCGCTCTTTCCACCTCCGCCGCAGCCGACTGCCAGTACAAGCATGGCCGCACCGAAGACCAGTGTCAGCGCCGTGCGCAAAGACTTCATGTCAATCCCCACTCTTGTCTCGTGCACTCCGAGGTACCCGAGACGAGCGGGTGAGAAACGCGTTGACCGCGAGCGGGATCAGCCCCGCCGGGAGAGCTGGGCGTGGATAAGCGGAGCGATCTTCTCCGCCATATACGCATGGCCGGCGTCGTTGGGGTGTATGCCGTCGGGGCCGATCAACTCGGGCCTTCCGACGAACCAGCCCTCGCTGATCGGGTCGACGAACGTCGCTCCCGCCGCGCGGGCCTGACCGCTGAGAATGTCGCGGATATACAGGACGTCCAACGGCGGATCGGAGTCAGTCCAGGGCGGTCCGATCACGAGCAACTTCGCCGATGGAGCGATCCGGTGGGCCAGATCCAGCGTGTCGTGCGCCATGGCCGTCATCTGCATCGGGTCGACGCCGTGGTCGTTTCGCGAACCGAAGAACACCACCAGTGCATCGTCCGGGTGAACCGCGCGATTCGTCAGGTCCTCGAAGACGCTGCCGTGGTCACCACGGACGACGTAGCCGGCCCTGCCCTCGCACGCGACTTCCGGGGCGACCTGCACGCCCTGGCGTGCGAGCGTCAGCCAGGTGCGGTTGGTCCACGCGTTAGCTCCCCAGCCGCCCTCGTCGGTGCCCGTGGTGTAGGAGTCACCGATCACCGCCACGTGGTCGATCGGCGTTCCGCGGGCGACCGTCCGAAAGGACTGCGGCGCGACGGGATTGTGCGTGACCATGCCGGCCGCGACCGCGGCTGCGACAACGACTGTGGCTACCCGGCCCACTGTTAGCTGCAATGTCCACCACCTCGGCCGCGTGTCTTGCCTGTATCAGCGGCATCGTAAGAGCTCTACGACGAATTTCGCCGTCGACCGCGCGGGATCCGGTTGGACGCTGCGCGGGAGCCAGTCAACGCTGGTGAAGCCCCACTGTGTCGACGGGCGCGAGGACCCGAAGGTCTCGCGCCACAGGGATCGTACTTGATCTACGTTGTGGCGCAGTATTGCTCGCGTCACCGCGTCGGCTCAGCCAGCGCGGGCCGTAACCGATTTCGGCCGTCCGTCGTGGGCGCCGTCGATGGACTGCAACGTGTTACCCGAGCCCGGTGTCGCGGGCTCGGCGTCGACCACAGGACGGCCGTCGCCGACCATCCTGCGCATCCAGAGCCGGGCCGGCTCCTCGACCACGTGGTACAGCACGGCCGCGCCGATTAAGGTCACCGCGAGCACAGCGGCCAAGAGCAACTTGCCTTCGTTGCCGAACATCGTGAGCTCGAACTGCTGCGCCGTCCATATCCACGACGTGTGCACCAACTCGTGAACCATGTACAGGCAGAACGAGATTTGGCCGCCGTAGACCAGGGGCCGGGTGGCGAGCAGCGCCGGCAAGCCGCCGGTACCGATCGCCAGCGTCAGCACCAGCGGCACGAACAGAATGTCGACCAGACCGCCGGTATCGGAGACACCGTGGAGCGGGTGCGCGTCGGACCAGTACAGGAAGCCCACCACGCCGGCGAGCAGCAGTGCGGACACATAGCCCGCTACCCGGCGGCCGCGATCGGAGAGTTGCAAACGACTGACCGCGGCGGCGACCAACGCGCCGGCGGTGAATTGCATGACGATGCGCGGCAGCCAACTCCACGGCGTGTAGAACTGTCCGGTCACCAGCAGCGACACCACCGGCGGCAGCGAGGCGCCGACCGCCAACCAGACCAGGTTGCGGGCTCGGGTGGCGCGCGCCATCCGGAAGATCACCAGCACCAGCAGCCCGAACAGCAGATAGGCCAACCATTCGGCGCTGATCGACCATGCCGGGCCGTCCCAGCTCGAGTCGTCGAAGAACGGCTGGAACCACAGCTGCACCATCAAGACTTGGCGCACATAGCTGATCGCGGTGAAGCGGTAAATCTCCTGCGACGGGATATGGCCGACGTGCAACGTGAAGATCACCCACAGCGCCGCCAGATGCAAGGTGACCAGATACACCGGCCACACCCTGGCCAACCGCAGCCAGAGAAAATGCAGGGTCGCGCGCGTCGACCAGGATCCGCCCATCCGGTCGAGGTAGTTCCACGTCAGCACGAACCCACTCAGGATGAAGAACAGATCCACACCTTGGGCTCCGCAGTTGAGCACGGGTGTCAGCGCATCGAGGAATCCCGGTACGGCATCGCGAAGCAGCGGACGGAAATGAAACAGCACCACCCAGACGGCGGCGATGATGCGAAGTCCTGTGAGGGCCTTGATCTCTCCGCTGCGCACAACAATCTTTCCCTGAGGCCGTCGGTGCTCATCCACCGCGGCGCATCGTCACTTACGACGGCGTTGGCAGGGTATCAGTGCGCCAGAGCGATAGCGAGCCGTCGCCTCGGTGTGCCGTCGAGCGAATGCGCTGGCAGGACGCGGAAGCGATCGCTGCCGCGGTGTGTTGAGACGTCTAGCGTCAGCACCGACACCACGCCCGCCGGAGAAGGAGAAGCCTTGCCTCTGTTGTATGTCGACCTGATCGAAGGCCGAGGGCCCGCCGAGATTCGCACCCTGTTGGATGCGATTCACGACGCAGTGGTCGAGGCATTCGGTGTTCCGCTGCGCGACCGCTATCAAGTGGTTCGCACACACCCGAGCCACGAAGTCGTGGCGTGGGACACCGGGCTCGGTATCGAGCGCTCCGCCGCGCTCGTGGTGGTGCACGTCGTGAGTCGACGGCGCTCGCCGGAGATGAAGCAGAAGTTCTACGAGCTCGCCGCCGCCAACCTGGCGACGAAATGCGGGCTCGATCCAGCCGACCTGATCGTGTCGATCGCCGAAAACAACGACGAGGACTGGTCTTTCGGTCACGGACGGGCCCAGTTTCTGACCGGAGAACTCTCATGAAGACCCGTCTCACCGAGTTCTTCGGCATCGAGCACCCGATCGTCTCCGCGCCGATGGCGTTGATCTCGGGTGGCAGGCTGGCCGCGGCCGTGACGTCGGCCGGCGGACTCGGCCTGATCGGCGGCGGCTACGGCGATTCGGTCTGGCTCGGGCGCGAGTTCGATCTGGCCCACGGAGCACGGGTCGGGTGCGGCTTCATCACGTGGAGCCTGGCCCGCAAACCCGAACTGTTCGACGAGACGCTGGAGCGGCAGCCCGCGACGGTGATGCTGTCGTTCGGCGAACTGCAGCCGTTCGCCGAGCGGATCCACGCTGCCGGGATTCCGCTGATGGCACAGGTGCAGACGCTCGATCAGGCACGCCACGCGCTGGACGCCGGCGCGCAGATCGTGGTCGCCCAGGGCGGCGAGGCGGGCGGGCATGGCATGACGGTCCGTTCCACCTTCACATTGGTTCCCGAGATCGTCGATCTGGCCGCCGAACGAGCACCCGACACGTTGGTCCTGGCCGCCGGCGGGGTGGCCGACGGGCGCGGACTGGCAGCGGCCCTGATGCTCGGTGCCGACGGCGCGGTCGTGGGGACCAGGTTCTGGGCCTCCCCCGAGGCGCTGGTCTCCCCGCGAGCGCACGAGCGCGCCATCGGCGCCAGCGGGGACACCACGTATCGCACACGGGTCTACGACTACGTGCGGCAGCTGGATTGGCCGCCCGAGTACAACGAGCGGGCGTTGAGCAACCCATTTGTCGACGGGTGGCACGGCAACGAAGCCGAGCTGCACGCCGAACTGCCCGATGCGATCGACACCTTCGAAAAAGCCGTTGCCGCAGAGGATTTCGGCGTTGCCGCCATCCTCATCGGCGAATCGATCGGACTGATCGACGCGGTACGTCCCGCGGCGGACATCGTCACCGAAATGGCCACCGAAGCGAGCCGAATCCTGAGCCGTGGCAACGACTTAGCAGCCGAAACCTGACCGTCTAGCGAATAACCTGGACATCGGCAACGCGCATCTGGTTGGCTCGGATCCATGGCCAGGCTTGACGTGCCCGACGGCCCCGGTGGCGAGGCGGCGATGATCTGGACGCTGCGCCCGCAACTCGGCGACATGGTCGAGCGGATGATTCGCGGCGCCTACCAGCAGAGCGTGCTGCCACCCGAGGAACGCGAACTGGCCCGAATGCGGATCGCGCAAATCAACGATTGCATCGCCTGCTCCGACTTTCGCGCGCCCTCGGTCATCGAAGCGGCGGTCGCGCCCGAGCTTTACGAGAACGTGGCGGCCCACGCCACCTTCCCCGGGTACACGCCGCGACAACGCCTGGCGATCGAGTACGCCGAACGGTTCGCGATCGACCATGGCTCGATCGACGACGCGTTCTTCGCGCGGCTACGGAAACTCTTCTCCGATCCGGAGATCCTCGATCTGACGCTCTGTGTCGCGGTGTTCCTCGGCCTGGGGCGTTCATTGAGTGTTCTCGGTGTCGATCAGTCCTGCGCGATCGACGTCTGACAGCCAGCCGGGGAGAGCGAGTGGACATCGCGTCGGTTGACGAGTTGTTGACCACCACCCGCGCGGTTCGCCGACGGCTGGACCTGACCCGCCCGGTCGGGCGAGGCGTGATCATGGAATGCCTGCAGATCGCGATGCAGGCGCCCACAGCAAGCAACGCCCAGGACTGGCGGTGGCTGGTGATCACCGACGCCGCCAAACGCGCCGCGATCGCCGAGATATACCGCAGCATCGGCGAGCAGTACCTGCCGCGGATGGCGGAGTCCGAGACCGATCCCCAGACTCAGCGTGTGCTGGGTAGCGCGCTCACCCTCACCGACACGCTCGCCGACGTGCCCGTGCACGTCATCCCCTGCCTGCAGCGCCGTTTCGACGGCAACGATCTTGTCGTCGCCTCGTCGGCATGGGCGTCGATCATCCCGGCCGCCTGGAGCTTCCTGCTCGCGCTGCGGTCCCGCGGCCTCGGATCAGTCTGGACCACAATGCATTTGGCCAGAGAGCGGGAAGTGGCCGAGCTGCTGGGGATCCCCGACGCCGTGACCCAGGCCGCCCTTTTACCGGTGGCCTACACGATCGGCACCGACTTCCGCCCTGCCGCACGGCCGCCCGCGGAAACGGTCACCTTCTGGGAGAGCTGGGGAGATAACTGATGCAATCCTTCACCGTGCGATTCCACGTCGACGCACCCCCGCGAAAGGTATGGCGGGTGCTGCACCCGCCGGCCCCGCCGAACGCGCCGCGGCCGCGGGTGCTTGAGTGGCCGACCGGCAGCATGGAGATCCTCAACGAAGGCGACGAAGCCGGTCAGGGTCTCGTGCGCACCTGCGTCTTTCCCGTGCCCAAATACTTGCTATCGGGTGGCAAGGGGCGCTCGTGGGAGACCGTCACCGAGGCGACGATCAACAAGCTGTCGCGCTATGTGGCGGTCGGCAAGCCGTTGTGGTCACGCGTGGAGGGCTATCACGAACTCGAGGAACAGCCCGACGGCAGCACCGTGCTCACCTTCCACGAGACCTATCGCGCCGTCAACCCGGTACTTCGTCTCCTGTTCGAACGACCGGTCCACGCGAAGATCTCGCGCGACAACATCGACACGTATGAGACCGCGCTCCGCTACGCCGGAACGGTCACCCGGTTGACCTAGCCCCACCCCGGGCGGATGCTCGGAAATTGTTTCTTACCGAAGTATTAAACGCTGGAACAAGTGACCTTAGAGTAACCAATTAGCGTCTCAAACAGGTTCGGGTCGTCGCTGATCCCGATTGCAGTAACAGTGTTTTGGGGATGGGGGCGTTTCGATGAAGGACTCAAAAGCCACGGCAGCGTACTTGGCACCGCGGCACGCCCATCTGCCCTTCGACTGCAACGGTGCGCTCGTCCGCGCGCAGTGCCGACACCTGGCAACCGTGGTGACGATCACCGGCGTGATCGACGCAAGCAACGTCGATCAGGTCATCACCTACGCCCAGCGCTTCAATCTGCCCGACAAGCCCTTTGTGCTCGATCTGACCGGCGTGGACACTTTCGGTGCGCCGGCTGTGCGGCTGCTGTACGCCCTCGACGAGGCGTGCACCGCCGCCGGGCTGGAATGGGCGGTGATCCCCAGCCAGGCTGTGAGCCTCACGCTGCTGGTGACCCACGGGGACATCGGCTTCCCGACCGCGACGACGGTCCACGAGGCGCTTCAGTTTTTCGCCGACGCCACCACTGCGCGACGTCGTCTATTGCTGCCGCTCTTCACCAAAACTGCCTAGCCGAGTATTTGGGCTCGGGCGCGCAATTCGTGAAGTCCGTATGCTGCTATTCGTGACGTCTAAGTCGACTATCGCTGCGGCAGCGGCGCTGACCACACTGGGCTGGGTTGCATCGGCAGGTCTTGCCGACCGCCACATAGCGCGACAGCTTGTTGATCGTCGCCTCGGTGACGGTCTCCCACGAG
>NZ_LZLV01000096.1 GCF_001673405.1 Mycobacterium sp. 1245111.1
GCAGTCGGCGCACCTTGGTTTGCTCCGTCGGTAGGCAACGCGACACAGGTGATTTCCGTTGTCGGGACTGGCGGTTCGGGCGCGAAAATGGACATCTACCAACGAAGCCCCGCCGGCTGGCAACCGGTCGAGGCCGGCATCCCGACGCATATCGGATCGGCAGGCCTTGCGCCCCAAGCCAAGAGCGGTTACCCCGCAACGCCCATGGGAGTCTTCGCCCTGCCGTTCGCATTCGGGACGGCGCCCAATCCCGGTGGCGGTCTGAAATACGTTCAGGTGGGGTCGAATCACTGGTGGAACGGCGATGACGGCAGTCCCACATTCAACACCATGCAGGTCTGCAACAAGGCGCAGTGCCCGTTCGACACCAATGCCAGCGAGAATCTCCAGATCCCGCAGTACAAGCACGCGGTCGTGATGGGCGTCAACCCAAACCGGGAGCCCGGCAAGGGTGCGGCATTCTTCTTTCACACCACCGACGGCGGGGCGACCGAAGGCTGTGTCGCGATCGACGATGCCAAGCTGGTGCAGGTGATTCAGTGGCTGCGCCCCGGCGCGGTCATGGCGATCACGCAGTAAGCGGTTGCGCCCCAACGATTTTAGCTAGAGAGCCAGCGCACAGCCCGGCGTGATCTTGAAGTCCAGGTTCTTCAACGACAACGTGGCGTCGTAGGTCCGGTCATAGCCGACGGTGCTGAGCCGCCATCCGTCCGGAGTGCGGCGATACCGATCGTGATAAAAGCCCGCACCGATCAGCATGAAATCGAACTCGGCCACGATCACTTTGTCCTGCAGGTACCATATGCCGGTTGCCTCGTCGCCGTTCACCTCGATCTCCGGATGGGTGACGCGATGCTCGGTGATGACGTTGGCCGGCAGCGACGACCGCATGTACTCGACGAGATCGTCGCGGTTGGTGAAGTGGTGCTCTTCACCCATCGACGAGCCGTAGTCGCCGACGACATCTTCGGTGAGGGTGTCGGCGAAGTCGTCCCAGTGTTTGGTGTCCAATGCACGCAGATAGCGGTACTTGACCCGTTCTATCGCAGCGACGTCGGCCAGCCGGGCATCGTGTCCTTGGGAGCTCATCTCGTCATTCCAGCACATGCCGCCGGGTATCCTCCGGGCAACCGAGACGAAGGACACACGCCAGCATGTTGAGCCCCGGTTCGATCTTCGCCGGATACCAGATCGAGCGGGTGCTGGGCGGCGGCGGAATGGGCACCGTGTATCTCGCACGCAACCCCGACCTGCCGCGCAGCGAGGCGCTCAAGGTACTCAATCCCGAGCTGTCCAGCGACGAGGATTTCCGGGCTCGTTTCATCCGGGAGGCCGAAGTTGCCTCGGCGCTGGACCATCCCAACATCGTGTCGATCCACCGGCGCGGCGAGTTCGAAGGCCAGCTGTGGATCGCGATGCAGTTCGTGGACGGCACCGACGCGAATGCCGCGCTCAAAGCGGGGACGATGACGCCGGCGCGGGCCGTGCACATCCTCCGCGAAGTCGCCAAGGCGCTGGACTATGCGCATCAGCACGGCGTGGTACACCGCGACATCAAGCCGGCGAATTTTCTGCTGTCCGGGCCGATCGGACCCGACGAGCGGGTGTTGTTGGGGGACTTCGGGATTGCGCGTGCCTACGACGATCCGGCGTTGACGACCACCGGATCGGTGACGGCGACCGTGGCCTACGCGGCACCCGAGGTGCTGGCCGGCCAGCCGTTCGACGGCCGGGCTGATCTGTATTCGTTGGCGTGCAGCCTATTTCGGTTGTTGACCGGACGTCCGCCGTATCCGACCGCCAACGGATCGGCCGCGGTGATCGCCGCGCACCTGCACGCGCCGCCGCCGAAGGTCACAGACGTGGTGCCCGCCTTGTCCGCGGAGATGGACCAGGTGATCGCCACCGCGATGGCCAAGGACCCGTCTCGCCGGTTCGCTTCGGCGCGCGCTTTCGCCGACGCGGCCACCGAGGCCCTCAACGACCAACTGGGCTCGACCACGGCGCCCTGGCAGGTGACGACGCCGTTGACTCACGGTGCGCCGCAGTGGGGTCAGCACGGACCCGGGCCCTATCCGGCCTCGGCGGTCCGTCAAGGCCCGCGGCTGGGCGCGGTGGTCGGCGCCATCGTCATCGTGGTTGCCGCGCTGGTGGTCGTGGGGGTACTGGCCACCAAGTCACGTCCACCCGCTTCGCCGGCGTCCACCGGTGCATCAACGGCGACCGGCCCTAGCGGCCCGCTGAACAGCACGGCGTTGTCGGGTCTGCTACTACCGCCCGAACAGGTCGCCGGAATCATCGGAGCCGCCGAGCTGGTTCAGGAATCGTTCGCCGACTCGGTGATCGACGACTCACAGAAGTTGCTGCAGAAGGACTGCATCGGCGTGATGGCACCGGCGCAGCATCTGGTGTACGCCGACGCGGGGTGGACCGGCGTGCGATCGCAGGCGCTGCGCAACGCCGGCGAGGGCCCACGCATCTATGCGGTGATCCAGGCGGTGATCAGCTTTCCGACCACCGATGCCGCCAAAAAGCTTCTCGCCGACCAACAGTCGCAGTGGGCCAGCTGCTCGGGCCGCACGTTGTCGCTGGCGTTCCCCACGCCGCCGACCCCCCAGCTGTGGACCGCCGGCACACCGACCGACATGGACGGCACGATGACCATGACGCAGACCCTGAAGGACGGCGGCGGCATGCAATGCCAGCGCGCGCTGGGTGTGCGCAACAACGTCGCGATCGATGTCTCGGCCTGTCGCTACGACATCGCCGAGCAGGCACTCGACATCGTGCACGGGATCGCCGCGAAGATTCCCGGCTGACACTCAACCCAGGTAGTGGGTGACCATCTCGATGAGCGCGCGTCGCTCCCGCTGCCAGTCGATCGGGGTGCCGATGATCATTTGCGCCAGTACCACGCCGCGCAGCGTTGCCCAAATCACGTCGGCCACACCGTCATTGGCGGGGTCGTCGGTGATCAGCCGGCCGAGCTGGCCGATTGCGGTGTTCATTTCCATAAGGTGGTGCCGCGACGAGCCGCCCGGTCCGTCGCGGTTGGCGCGCAGGATCTCCAACGCCGCCATCGACGTCGGGCTGCTATAGCAACTCCAGGCGATGTCCACCACGACCTCGATGCGCTCCCGCATCGGCAGTTCGGCGACCTCGGCCGACGAGAGGCTCTCGAGCAGCCGGGCCACCCCGTCGTCGACGACGGCCATCAGCAGGCCGTTGCGGTCGCCGAAGTGGTACTGGATCACGCCCCACGTGACGCCTGCCCGTTCGGCGACATGCTTTGCCGTCGCGGCGCCGTAGCCCTCTTCGACGATGCAGCGGACGGTTTCGTCGATGATCTTCGCGCGGGTGTCATCGCCCCGTTTACGGGGCGCGCTGGTCCGTCGAGTGGGGCTGACGGGGGCCTTCTGGCCTGCGACGATAGACATTGTTGACTTTATAACATAGTCGGCTCTATTTTTGGGCGGTGAGCCCATCCCGCTATGCCCAGCTGTCCCGCGAGCAGCTCGCCGTTCTGCTTCCCGAGCTGCTGCTGATCGGTCAGATGATCGACCGCTCCGGCATGGCCTGGTGCATCCAGGAATTCGGGCGCGAGGAGATGGTGCAGATCGCGATCGAGGAGTGGGCCGGCGCCAGCCCGATCTACACCCGGCGTATGCAGCGCGCGCTGAACTACGAAGGTGTCGACGTACCAACGATTTTCAAGGGCCTACAGCTCGACATCGGCGCACCGCCCCAGTTCATGGACTTCCGTTACACCATTCACGACCGCTGGCACGGCGAGTTTCACCTCGATCATTGCGGCGCGCTGCTCGACGTCGAGCCGATGGGTCACGACTACGTGTTCGGAATGTGTCACACCATCGAGGATCCGACGTTCGACGCCACGGCCGTCGCGACCAATGCGCGCGCGCAGGTGCGTCCCATCCATCGCCCGCCCCGGGTGCCGTCGGACCGGCACCCGCACTGCGCGTGGACGGTCATCATCGACGAGTCCTATCCGCCGGTCGAAGGTATTCCGGCGCTGGACATCGTGGCCGAAACACGGGCTGCGAATTGGGAACTCGACGCGATCGACCGCTCCGACGAAGGGCTGGCCGACTACTCGGGTCCGGTGGTGTCGGACTTCGATTTCGCCGCCTACTCGCATTCGGCACTGGTGCGGATGGCCGACGAGGTGTGCCTGCAGATGCATCTGCTGTACCTGTCGTTCGCGATCGCGGTGCGAGCCCGCGCGGGATCGGACGTCAAGCTCGCCGACTCGATCTGCACTCGCCAGCTGATCGGCGTCGCCGGCCTCGGCGCCGAGCGCATTCACAAGGCGCTGGGTCTTGCCGACGGGATCGACGGCGTGAGAAAGGTTTTCGAGCTGCACCCGCTGTTCAACCCGCGGGGTTACGTCAACACCGAGGTGGGGGACCGGCTCACAGTCCACCGGTCTCCGGCGCACGACGACGCCGCTTGGATTTCGCTGTGCTCGCCGGAGTCGGTCCAGCCGCTCCAGGCGATCGCCACCGCGATCGACCCTCATGTCGAAGTCCGGATCACCGGCACCGGCACCGACTGGACCGCCGAGCTGTCCGAGACCGATTCTGCGGCACCAGAGCTGCCCGAAGTTTCGATCGCCAAGGTCAGCGGAGGCGCGACCTTCGAGTTTCGGCCGCGGCGTTCGCTGCCCCTGACCGTGGTCTGACCCGACTCGATCTGTCAAGCCGTCGGCTGTCTCACTTCGGTGACGCAACCGCATCGACCGGGTACCGATGATGTTGTGCCCGATGGGCGTAGCGCAGTCCGCCGTTATCGTTGACGCTGGCCAACGAACGCGCCCAACGAAAGTATTTGAGTTATGTATGACCCGCTGGGGTTATCGATCGGGACCACAAACTTAGTCGCGGTGCGCGGCGGCAATCCGCCCGTCTCGCGTCGCGCCGTGTTGACGCTGTTCCCGGACCGCGCGCCGGAACTCGGTGAGCCAGTTGATAACCCGGACGCCGATGACACCGGCACGCTGATGACCGGTTTTGTCGAGCGAGTCGGCGGGTCGAAGCCGCTGAGGTCTGCCGACGGTTCCACCCATGATCCGTCGCTGCTGCTGGTCGAGGCGCTGGACGCATTGATCAACGAGGCCGGTGGGGAAGCCGCGACCTCGAACATCACGATGGCCGTTCCGGCGCACTGGGGTTCGGATGCATTGCGGGGTATGCAAGGCGCGTTGAACACCCACGCGGACTTCGTCCACGGCGGTATCGCGCCCCGGTTGGTGCCGGACTCCGTCGCGGCGCTGACCGCGCTGAACTCCGATTCCCGCTTGCCCGACAAGGGCGTTGTCGCGCTGCTGGATTTCGGCGGAAGCGGGACCAGCATCACTCTGGCCGACGCCGCATCCGACTTCACTTCGATCGCCGACACGCTGCGCTACGAAGAGTTTTCCGGCGACCTGGTTGACCAGGCGTTGATGGTGCACGCCCTGGACAACGCCGGCCGCGGCGGCACCGTCGATCCGGCCAGCACCGGAGTTGTCGGGCGATTCGCGGGGCTGCGCCATGAATGCCAGCTGGCCAAGGAGCGGTTGTCGAGCGAAACGACGACCGAACTGGCGCTTGAGCTGCCCAGTCAGCACACCCGCCTGAAGATCAGTCGAAGCGAGCTCGAACGCCTGATCGACGAGCGGCTCGACGGCGTGCTCGCCGCATTCGACGACATGTTGCGCCGCAACAGGATTCGCAGCAAAGACATCGCTGCCGTTGCGATGGCCGGCGGTACAGCCAAGATTCCCCTTGTCGCCCAGCGTCTTTCGGCACACACCAAAGCCTCTGTGATCACCGCCGTGCAGCCCGCGCTCGCGACGGCGGTCGGCGCCGTGAAGCTCTCGGCGCGCCAACCGATCGCGCAGCGCGACGCGGACCGCGAAGAGGCGACTATCGCAACGCTGGTAGGCGCCGCCACCGGCAGTTTCGCGACCTCGACCACAGAGATGGCCGGCAGCGGGCGATTCGTCGCGCCCACCGACGTGATCGGCACCTCCACTGGCGCGTTCTCGGCGTCGACCGGCACATTCGACATCCCCACCGCCGGAGCACTTTTCGACGATCCGTCGGAACGGCTGACGGAGCTGGCGTGGTCGCAGGCCGACGATTCCGACGACGAGCCGGTCCTGTACACCGGCGAGCCGTACGACATCGACGACAACCGTGCGACGCCGTCGCAGCTGATGCAGCTGCCGAGGGTCGAGCCGGTCGAGCCGGTGCGGCTGCGCGGAACGCGGTTGCCCCAGCTGTTCCTGGGGCTCGCGGCGCTGGTGTCGATGGTTGCGATCGGCGGGGTGGCCTTCACGTTGACCAGCAGCAACCGGGCGCCGACGGTGCCGAGCAGCAGCACGACGGCGCCGCCGCCGCCGCTGAGCTCCCAGCTGCCGTCGTCGAGCGCGATTCCGCCTCCTCCGCCGCCCACCAGCGAGGTGCCGGCGCCGCCTCCCAGCACCGAAGCGCCGCCGCCGCCGCCCGCGCCCGCTTCGGCTCAGGCGCCGGTCGAGACGTACGTGCCGCCTCCTGCGCCGCGCACCACGGCGCAGGCCACCACGACGACCGTGCCCCAGCCGACGACCACGACGCCGCAGGCGACGAGCACCACCCCGACCACGACGCCGCCCGCGCCGCCACCCCCGTCGTCGAGCACCTCCACGGCGCCGGCGATGACGACGACCTACCTGAACCTGCCGTTCGTGCCGGTACCGATCCCGGTTCAGGTGCCCGAGGGCCAGGGCGGGGCCCAGCAGCAGCCGCAGCAGCAAAACCCGTACCAGCAGCAGAATCCGTACCAGCAAAGCCCCTACCAGCAGAATCCGTACCAACAGAGCCCGTACGGGCCGCAGTACCCCTACTCGGGCCCCGGGTACGGCTACTAGGGCGTGGCGTAAGCCGATCGAAATGCGCACACTGGGTGTATTCGGTGTGAGCAGCCAGGAGGCCGCAATGGACGACGACGGTCGGTTCGGATTCGAGCCGGAAGACTTCGAACACATACTTCGCGACGCGACCGAAGGTCTCCGGGAGGTCTTCGAGGGAGTCGGCCGGTTCCTCACCTTCCCCAGCGACCGGGCAGGGTGGTCATCGGTCTTCGAGGACCTCGCGCGACGCACCCGAACCAGGCCCGAGACCGCCGGTGAAGCCGGCGACGGGGTGTGGGCGATATACACCGTGAGCGCCGACGGCGGCGCCCGCGTCGAGGAGGTGTACGCCACCGAACTCGACGCCCTGCGGGCCAACCAGAACAACACCGACGCCACCCGCAAGGTGCGCTTCCTGCCCTACGGCATCGCGGTCAGCGTCCTCGACAACTCTGACGAGACGTCGTAGCGGCACGTGCGCGCTCTTTACGCCACAATGGGGACCATGTCCCCAAGCCTGATCGGCCGTTTTCTTTTCGCAGCACTGATTACCGTCGGCACACTGTTGAGTGCGCCCGTACCGATCGCCGCTGCGCAGCCATGTCCTGATGTCGAAGCGGTGTTTGCCCGCGGTACTGGCGAGCCGCCCGGCGTCGGCGGTATCGGTGAGCCGTTCGTCGATGCGTTGCGGACCGCGGTCGGGCCGAAGTCGCTGGATGTGTACCCGGTCAACTACGAAGCCAGCAGCGACTTCTCGGACAAGATTCAGTTCGCCCAGAGCGTCGTCGACGGCATCAGGGACGCCGGCAACCACATCGAGGCCACCGCGGCGAACTGTCCCAAGACCCGGATCGTGCTGGGGGGATACTCTCAGGGCGCGGCGGTGGCCGGCTTCGTCACGTCGGCAAAGATCCCCGATGGCGTTCCGGCGGAGTACGTTTCGTTCCTGCCCAAGCCGATGCCGGCGGAGATCGCCAACCATGTCGCCGCGGTCACGCTGTTCGGGGAGCCATCGCCGCAGTGGTTGCAGAACTACGGCGCGCCGGTCGTCACCATCGGTCCGCTGTATGCCCCCAAGACACTTGCCCTGTGCGCAGATGGCGACACCATTTGCAACGGCGATCCCGGCGGCCTGCCCAGCTTCGCCCACGCCTCATATCCGGTGAACGGAATGACCCAGCAGGCAGCGGATTTCGCCGCCAAGCATCTGTAGGAGTCAGTCGGGCCGGTTCGCCATGACCGTGATCACGGCGACCTGGTCGTCGAACCGCAGGTCGTCGCTCACCAGGTGACCGGTAGTTCTTTCATGCCATAGATATCGGCGTCCTTGAACTTCAGCTCGTCCACCGGTACCGCGAGCCGCAACCCGGGGAGCCGACGCGCCAACGTCGAGAATGCCACCTGCATTTCGACCCTCGCGAGGTTGGCGCCGATACACTGGTGGGCGCCGTAGCCGAATCCCAGATGCCCGCGGACATTTCGTTGGATGTCGAACTTTTCCGGGTGATCGGCGAACTGAGTGTCCCAGTTGCCGGCGGGCAAGTTCATCAACACCCGCTCCCCGGCGCGGATCAACTGTCCACCGATCGTCAGGTCTTCGAGAGCGATGCGGTCGACTTGCGCGTGCACGATGCTCAGATAACGCATCAGTTCTTCGACCGCGCGCGCGACGACGGCGGCGTCGTCGGTCTGGCCGAGTAGTTTGAAAACATCCGGATGTTCAAGCAGCGCAACGGTTCCCAATGAGATCATGTTGGCGGTGGTTTCGTGGCCCGCCTGCATCATGATCACGGCGTTGACGGCGACGGTGTCGCGAGTGAGTTGTCCACTCGCGACATAGTCGGTCAGGAGGCGGCTGATCAGGTCGTCGCCGGGTTCGCGCTCTTTACGTGCCACCAACTCCTGGATGTAGAGGTACATCTCGCCGAACCCCCGCACGCGGTCCTCCTCGGTGGAATTGACGTCCAACCCGGCGGCGGTGTTGTGCTGAAAAAGCTCGAGGTCTTCCGGTGGAACGCCGAGTAGCAACGCGATCGCCAGCGACGGCACCGGCAGGCCGAAGTCGCGCACGATGTCGGCGGGCGGTCCGGTGTCGATCATCTTGCCTAGGTAGTCGTCGACCAGTTCTTGAATCCGCGGCCGCATCGTTTCGCAGCGCCGAAAGGTGAATTGGTTGGTCATCATGCGTCGCAGTCGCTGATGCTCGGGATCGTCGATACGCGCGAAAACGGCTGGCTTACTTTCGTCTTCCGACGGCGTGGCTAGATCTGGCAAGGTCTCGGCGGACAACCGCGGATCGACCAACGCCGTGCGGATGTCCTGGTAGCGGCTGACGCTCCAGACGGGCCGGCCGTTCCACATGGCCCGCCGCAGACCCGGCTCTTCGCGCCAGCTCTCGAATTCGGCGGGCGGCGCGAGCGGGCACCGCGCGGCGCGTTGCATCGGGAGTACGGGCAAATCGGAAGTCGCTGTGGTCACAGACCCCCCATTAAGTGTCAGTTGGCTGCCAATTGCTCACGAGCGTAAAAGCCGGCCTATTGGCAGTCAACTGTCAGTTACGCTGAGGATCATGACCGCGGTGAGCGAACGGCCGTTGCGCGCCGACGCCGCACGCAATGCCGAGCGGATCCTGCGGGCCACCCGCGATGCTCACCACGAACTCGGTCCCGAGGCGCCCATTGAGGCGATCGCCCGTCGGGCCGGCGTCGGCGAGCGGACGCTGTACCGCAGGTTTCCAAGCAAGGCCGAGCTGGTCCGGGCAGCTCTTGACCTGTGCATCGCCGAAGACCTCACGCCGATCATCGAGTCGGCCCGTGGCGCCGCTGACCCGCTGGACGGCCTCGCACGACTGATCGACGCGGCGATATCGCTGGGCGCCCGCGAACACCACTTGTTGACCGCCGTGCGCAGGGCCGGCTCCCTGACCTCGGACGTCTCGACCGCGCTGAACGACGCGCTCGCCGAGCTTGCCGAGCGTGGCCAGCGCGCCGGTGTTGTCCGGGCCGACCTCGCCGCCGCCGACCTGCCACGGATGCTCGCGATGCTTTACACCGTGCTGCAGACGATGGACAGCGGCAGCGACGGCTGGCGCCGCTACGTCGCACTGATGCTGGATGCCATCTCGGCGGGTGAGCGCCGTCCGCTACCACCGGTCGCCACCTTGCGTTTTGAGCCGGAATCGAGCGGCTGGCCGATCTAAAGCAGGTGCTTCACCTGCGGCGTCGTTATCTGATCGTGACTATTTCGCGATTTCCTCGTAAGCTGCTGCGGTGCCTCGCCACAAGTTAGCCAGCGGTAGGCGTAAATCGCCGGCAGTGATGGCTGCGGTTGCCACACCGCTTGCCGTCATATTTGCCCTCGGTGGCAGTGCCCACGCCGGGGACCACCACGGCAAGGCCGCCTCGGCTGCCGAGGACGCCACGTCGTGTTGCCACCTGCAGCTGACGGCCGCCACGCCGACGGCATCGTCGTGGTCCGGGCCCGCCGTGCAGACCAACGGCCCGGACGCCGACACCGCGCCCGCCTCACGTGCCTCGCGCTGGCACGTCGCGGCCAGGAACGCCCCCCAGGTACTGATAGCCGACGTCGCTCCGGAACGCGGCCTCCAGGTCAAGACGATCCTGGTGGCTCGCACGATCAGCGCCATCTTCCCCGAGATCAAGAGCATGGGCGGCGTCCGGCCGGATGCCCTTCCGTGGCATCCGCGGGGTCTGGCGATCGACGTGATGATCCCCAACCCGTCGAGCGCGGCCGGCATCGCCCTCGGAAACCAGATCGTCGCGTTCGCGCTCAAGAACGCGGACAAGTTCTCGCTGCAGGATTGCATTTGGCGGGGGACGTACTACACGCCCAGCGGCCCGTCGGGGTCCGGCTACGGCCATTACGACCACGTGCACATCACCACGCACGGTGGGGGATATCCGACCGGCCACGAAGTCTACGTTCGCTGAGGTACGCGTTAAGTCACGGGGCCGCAACGCTTTCGACGCTGTTTTGTGATGTAGCGCATCAATCATCAAGGGCTGGTGCAGATTTCGGCTTGCCGCTATGCTTACCTGGACATTCTTCGCCGGCTGTCCAATAAACCGGATGAAACGTCTCTATTTGGAAACGGTGCGGTGCGGCGTGGTGCGCGTTGAACATGGGTCCACTAAAAAAGAGGTGGCCGCAAGAAACGCGGTTGCGGTGCGACTGCACCGGTGTTGATCTGCAGGCTCCCGCCTGGCGGTGAAGAGAGAGTTGACGACGATGACTGACCGATTCAGCATCAAAGTTGTTGCCGGCGTTGGATTATGCGGCGCAGCACTGGCACTAAGTCCGCTTGCCGGAGCGACCCCGTTGAAAACAGGTGGCGGCGCGTGCATGTACGGCGCGGCCGGTGAAGTCGCTGCGGCACCCGTTGCGGTACCCGGTGCGGCGGCCGCTGCGGCACCGTGCGCACCCGTGGGCGCTGCGGTGACGGACATGGCCGGTGCGCCACTGCCCGTCGGTGCTCCCGTCCTCGGTGGTGCGCCGATTCCTGGCGGGCTTCCGTTCCCAGCGGGCGCTCCGATTCCCGCCGGTGTTCCGGCCGGAGCGGGAGCCCCACTGCCAGTTGCGGTTCCGGCCGGCGCCCCCCTGATTGCGTTGGGCGGCGTGCCCGGTGCGCCGATCGCCGACATGGCCGGTGTCGCGGGTGGTAAGGGGGCGCCGACGGGTGCGGCACCGACGAGCGGCCCGACGCCCGGCGACCCCCTGCCGGCTGGGCCGGGCTGAGCGAAGCACCAAAAGAGCCCCCGCATCACGCGGGGGCTTTTTTGGTGCGCCGGACGAAAAGGGTTGCGCCCCTTATTCCTTGACTATCACCGGGTCCCCGATCTTGGCGGTGTTGAAGTACCACTCGGCGTCGGCTGGGCTCAGGCTGATGCAGCCGTGGCTGACATTCTCACGTCCGAGGGCATTGAGCGCCCACGGGGCGGCATGCACGAACAGCCCGCGACTGCTGATGCGGGTGGCGTACTCCACCGGGGTCTTGTAGCCCTCGGGATCGGTGACCGGGACGCCGACGCTGCTCGAATCCATAATCACCGTGCGCTCTTTCGACAGCACCGTGTAGAGACCAACCGGCGTCGGAAAGTGTGGCCGGCCCATCGAGGCGGGCAGGACGCCTGGTTCGCCGTAGTGAGGTTCGTGGTGTGGTGTCGGCAGCTGCTGTGAGGGACCGCTCGCAACACCGTCGACGCTGACCGTGAACGTGTGGTCGGAGATGTCGGCAACGCCGAGCACTGCGGGGCCCGTCGTGATCTCGGCTGAGGCGCCGCCAACCGATAATGCAATCGTGCGGTGCGCCGGCCAGAAGCGGTCTGGAACCCATTGTGCGACTTCATCGTTGAGCCATTCGTACTTGCCGGTCATCGACGGCGACGAGGTTACGTGAACCGATCGCTCCGCCGCGGTCCGGTTGAGCACGGGTGAGCGGAACGTGATGACGACCGGGTGTGCGACACCCACGACCTCGCCCACTGTCGGCCCGATCGAGGCGATCGGGAATCGGAACGACTGGTCCGACGCGGCCAGGCTGACGCCCGACGGGCCTGCCACGACCGACGCGGCGGTGCCAGCCGCCAGCAGAACAGACCGAAAAACCGCGCGCATCAACCAATTCCTTTGGTAGACCCAGTTGTAATAGCGATCCTAGGCGGGTCCGGAATATTGGACCCGCAAGGGCGCGTTAGCAATTCGGTAAAGCGTCGGTCACGTTTCGGCTACGGCCTGCGAGAACGGGGCGCAGAGCCTCAGCGGGCCTGCGACTCGCCAGAGCTAGCCTGGCCCACCAGGTTTGGATCGCCGGCATCCGCAGCGTCATCGGCGGGCACGAAATGATCGAACAGTCCGGTTACCTGCAGGACGCGATCGAGGAACGGAGGGCGATGGTCGAGATGCAGCGCGACGCCGGATTGGGTGGTGCGGCGGTGCAGAAGCAGAAGACCCGACAGCGCCGCAGAGTCCAGGAACGCCGTCTCGCTGAAGTCGAGGTGCAGATCGCTCATCTCGTCGTGTTCGGTGAGCAATTGCGTTGCGACGTCGACGAGGTCGTCGGTGGTTTGGTAGTCGAGGTCTCCAGCGATTCGAACGGAGGCCATCCGGGGCGCGGTGGTAATCGTCAGGTGATAGGTCATGTATGTAATTGGGGGTCGGTCGCCGAACCCTTCTCGTCGGCGAGGGCGGTCAGTGCAGCACTTAACAGACGTTGGCTGCGTGGAAATTCGTGCAGTTGCTTACCCAACAGCTCGAGGGTGGGAAACAACGTCGCGGCTGGGACGCCGCGGGAAGTGAGAATATCTGCGGTCCAGGTGATGAAGCCGCGGAACAGCTCGTCGTCGTCGGTATACAGACCGGCCACCAGAAAGTCGATGACGTGGGCGATGTCTTCGGCAGCTCGCTGCCGCTGCTCCTCGGTGTAGTCACGCATGGCGGGGATGCGGTCCTCGAGGGCGGAGATGGTCTCCTTGACGAGTTGCCGCGAGGTCTGGCTGACCGTGGTGTATTCCTGGTCGATCAGGTGCGGCAGGTCGTCGACGGGTTGCCGGTTGGTCGCGAGATGCGTGCAGAGAAATCCTTCGTCCAGCAGTTCCGCCGCGGCCCGGGCATTCGGGGCCCACCCATCGGCGCCGAGCTGTGCGGCGTAGCGACCGTCGCCCCCGAACGCCGCCCCGCCCACCAGCACGGCCACGCCGGCAGCCTGGCACGCGGTGATAGCCGCGTGCGCCGTCGGCAGTCCCGTCGGAACGGAGCAGGAAAGCGCGACGGCGTCGGGGCCGCGTTGGTGAAGATGCGCGATCAGGTGTGGGGTGGGCACTTGCGCGCCGAGGAAGTCGACCTCCCAGCCGCGCAAGCGCAACGTCTCGGCCAGCAGCCGTGCCGGCAAGGCGTGCCACTCCCCGTCGACGCATGCCACCGTCACCCGGCCGGCCTCGACGGACGAACGGCTCGCGGGGTGTTGCGCCAGCGCCGCGATCACCCGATCGTTGATCGCGGAGGCCGCATGCTCCTGGGCGACGGTGATACGGTTCCCGGCCCACTCGATGCCGACTTTGCGCTGTACCCAGGCGATGACGTCGAGCAGGATGTCCTCGGGCCGCATGCCAGCGTCGGCTGCGGCGAAAACCGCCGTCACGGCCGCATATTCGTCGCAGTCGACGACAGCTTCCCACAATTGCTCGCGGACTAGCGCCTGGTTTGTGTCACCGATGGCCGGGGAGTTGGCGGTACCGACGTCGGGAACGCTCAAGCCGTAAACCTTCCCCGGGTGTGGCCGTCGACGGCGCTCAAGTGCGTGCGGCGCGGGGCGGTGATGGCCACGACCGCGATGTCGTCGTGAACCCGCTGTCCGACCCACTGGGTGGCCAGCATCATCACCCGCTCGACCACTGCTGTGGCCGGCAATCCACCGCACTCGGCGAGCGCGGAGGCCAGGCGTTCCTCGCCGAACATGTAATCGCCGAGCGGGCCGCCGCGGGCCTCGGTGACTCCGTCGGTGTAGAGCACGCAGGTCTCGCCGGGCGCCAGCGTCGTCTCGAACGATTGCGCCTCGATGGTCGGAAGAGCGCCGATCAGCGTGCCACGGGTGTCGGCCTGCTCCACCCGCCCGTCGTCGCGAATGATCAACGGGGGCAGATGGCCCGCGCTGGTCAGGCGGACCATCACGGAACCGTCGCAATTGGCAACCGACGCCAGCACCAGGGTGGCGAACCGGGCGTGCTCCACCGACAGCATTGCGCCGTTGAGTAATTCGAGGACGGCGCGGTGATCGGCCGCCAGCGGCGTCAATGCCTGCAGCGTGTTGCGGATCTTGCCGGTGAGCATCGCTGCCTCGAGGCCTTTACCGCACACATCGCCGAGCACGACCAGCGTCTCGCCGTCGGGCGTCGCGGCGGGATGGACGTCGTAGAAGTCGCCGCCGACGACTTCGTAGTCTTCCGAAGCCCGATACGAGCCCGCGAATTCAATCCCGTGGACCGGCTGCAACTGCGGCGGCAGCAGGTCGCGCATCAGCGTGCGGGTAATCGCGGCCTGGTCGGCGTAGAGGCGCGCCGCGGACAAGGCCGCACCGGCCCGCGCCGCGAACAACCGCGCCAGCACCTCGTCGCGCTCATCGAACTCGGCTTCCTCGGCATTCCGCAGCAGCAGCAGCGCCCCGGCCGAGACGCCATGGCCGGGCAGCGGGGTGATCAACGCCGACCGCACCGGCCCGGGAAAGCCGGTCGGAATCAACCAATCCGGCAGCGTGGCCGCGTCGATCCAGCGCGAGGGTACCGGCGGGAATCCCCGGAGCGCTTCACTGAGACCCGGCACCGAAGCGGGATCCGCGTCGACGCTGCGCTGTTCCGCCGCCCCGGCGCGGTCGCAGTAAAAGATCGGCATTCGCCGGCCGCGGCCGGCGGGTGCAACGACGACAGCCGCGTCGGCCAGATCCCGGGCGGCCAACAGCGCCGTGGCTTCGCGGCAGCGGTCGATGTTCAACGAGGCCATCAGCACCGACGACGCCTCGAGCAGGAACTCGGCGCGCTCGTGCTCACGGGTCAGCGCATGCTGGGCTTCCCGCAGCACGTGGCCGGTGTCCTCGACCAGCGACCACGCCACTTCTCCGCTGGGCAGCGCGGCGTGGTGGGCTTCGAATTTGCGGCCGCCGACGGGCCCGCCGGCGTTGAACGATTCCCGACTGTGGGGTGTCTGTGAGGGCGCGACCAGCCGCATGTGGACCGGCGAGAGCCAATCGACGGCCGCTTCCAGCTGACTTCCCAGGGCGGCCGACGGGAGTAGCTCTTGCGCCGACGCGCTCAGCGCACTGATGACTCCGGTCTGGTCGACGACGAGAGTGGGACACGCGACGTAGGTCCAGAGCGATTCGTGGTCGGACTCAACCTGTGCCGCAGCCCCGTCGCGCATACCCAAATCGACCTAAAGATTGTCGTGTCTTCTTAACTATCGTCAGCGAGGAGTTTACGCACTTCGCTTGTCGCGGCGGAAGTCTCGCTTTTCGCTGGACCGATCTTGATATTCGGCATCGTTGTTTGAACCGAACTCGCTACCGTCGACACTACAGACAACGGAGGTGTTATGGCGGGCAAGATCCCCTTGGTCGACTATTTGGTGCTCGACGACGGCGATCCGCACCTCGTCGCGCAGGAATGCGAAAACTGCGGCGCCCGATTTTTCGATCGGCGTAACGCCTGCGCCGGTTGTTTCGCGTCGGAATTCCGGATGGTCGCGGTGCCCAGCGAGGGCACCGTGCGGGCCTTCACCATTGTCACTTTTGCCGCACCCGGCATTCCGACCCCATTCGTCGCTTCCGTCGTCGACTGCGACGGCACCCAGGTGCGCGCGAATTTGGTCAACGTCGAGCCCGATCCCGAGCACATCCGTGACGGCATGAAAGTGCGACTCACGACATTCCCGATCGGCACCGACTCGGCGGGCACCGAGGCTGTCGGCTTCGGCTTCGAGCCCGTGAACTGACGATTCCCAGGAGCAAGGAGTAGCCCATGAGCGCCAGCGACGACATTTGGATCCTCGGTATCCGGATGACCAAATTCGGCAAGCACGCCGACAAGGACACCGTTGATCTCGCGGCCGAGGCGGCGACGGGTGCGCTTGCCGATGCGGGGGTGACGATGGCCGACATCGGCGTGATTGCCGCCGGAAATCTGATGGCGGCCAACGCCGGAATTGGGCAGCAGTTGCAAAAGCAGATCGGTCAGACCGGTATCCCGGTCTACAACGTGGCCAATGCCTGCGCCACCGGTGCGACCGCGCTGCGGACCGCGATCATGGCAGTCAAAGCCGGGGAGGTGAAGTACGGCCTCGCGGTCGGAGTGGAAAAGCTGTCCGGCGCGGGATTGCTCGGCGGTGCGGGCACGAAGAAAAAGGATTCCGACGTCTGGGAGGCCAAAGGCCGTTACGGCGCGGTGGCCCCGATCGACGGGCGGATCGGCACCGAGTCCATGCCCGGCGTGTTTGCTCAGATCGGCACGGAATACGGCCACAAGTACGGCGGCACCAGCTTCGAGTTGTTCGCCAAGATCAGCGAGAAAAACCATGCCCACTCGACGCTGAATCCACTGGCGGCGTACCAGAAGAAGTTCACCCTCGAGCAGATCATGAACGACGTGATGATCGCGTACCCCAACACGCGGCCGATGTGTTCGGCCAACTGCGACGGCGCCGCGGCCGCGGTGGTGTGCAACGGCGAGACGTTGAAATCGCTGTCATTGCAGCAGCGCAAGCGGGCGGTGAAGGTCGCCGCGTCGATCCTGACCACCGACCCGTTCGAGGACGGCTGTCAGGTGCTGCCGAACGTCAACACGCTGACCCGCAACGCCGCGGCGACCGCCTACGAGCAGGCCGGTATCGGGCCGGGCGACCTCGACCTGGTGGAGTTGCACGACTGCTTCGCCACCGCCGAGCTGGTGCACTACGACAACCTGATGCTGTGCGAAATAGGTGGGGCCGCAGACTTTTTCAACAGCGGCGCGACGTGGCGCGACGGCTCGACGCCGGTCAACGTGTCGGGCGGGCTGCAGTCCAAGGGGCATCCCATCGCGGCGACGGGAATCGCGAACATCTGGGAGATCTGCCACCACCTGCGCGGCGAAGCGGGCGACCGGCAGATCGCCAACGCCAAAGTCGGGTTGGCGCACGTGATCGGCCTCGGCTCGGCGTGCGGCGTCCACATCCTGGAGAAGTCGGCGGCGTAACCGGATGGCCTCGTGTCACCATGAGGTATGGCCACTGAGATAGGTCTGCGCGAACGCCGTCGCCGGCAGACCAGCGCGGACATCCGTGACGCCGCGGTGCGGCTCACGCGCAAACGCGGCTTCGACAAGGTGACCGTCGACGAGATCTGCGCCGCGGCCGGCGTCTCGGTGCGCACGTTTTTCAACTATTTCCCGAACAAGGAATCCGCGATCGCCTACGGCCCCTCGGACATACCGGAGGAACTGGTCGACGAGTTCGTCGCCGCCGGCCCGGCCAAGTATTCGGTGGTGTTGAACGAGCTGATCATGCTGGCCGCTCACCACCTCCGGGACATGCCGCCGGACCGCGAACAGGCCGAGACCTGCCTGGAACTCGCCAAGACGGCACCCGCCATGCTGTCGGCGTTCCTGGCCGATCTGGAGCGTTTTCAAAATCACCTGATCGACGTCGTCGCCCGTCGACAGGGCATGAAGCCCGACGACGAGATCCCGGCGGTGATCTCGGCGCTGGCTCTGACCGCCATCCGATCCGGTATCGAGCGCTGGACGCAGGGCAAGCCGGAGGACGCCGACGACACGCCCTTGCCGTACGTCGAGCGGGCCGCGGCGCTGGTCAACAGCATTTTCACAAAGTGATTTGACCCACTAACAGAAAAACTTGCACATTCTGCAAAATGTGCACATGATGTAGCAATGCTCGTGCGGGCGCACCGGAGCGAAACGTACCCGGTGTGCCAGTGTGATGAATCCGTCTGCGACGCAGGCTTATTCGTGCTGCCCGCGATCTGACCGGGAGGGACCCAGCAGGTGCAGATGTCCAAGCTGATCCGCAACGCATGGTTGCCGCTACTGATCGTCGCGGTGCTGGTGGTGGGTGGCTTCGCCGTGACGCGGGTGAAGTCGTTCTTCGGCGCCCACGACACCGGAGCGCTGACCACGACCAAACTCGACGACTCCAAACCGTTCAAGCCGAAGGTCGTGAAATACGAGATATTCGGCCAGGCCGGCCACGCCAACGTGAATTACCTGGATCTCAGCGCCGATCCGCAGCGGGTCGACAACGCGCCGCTGCCCTGGACGCTGGTGCTCAAAACGACTGCGCCATCGGTGTTTCCGAACATCGTGGCGCAAAGTGACGGTGATTTCATCGGTTGCCGCATCACCGTCGACGATGAAGTCAAAGACGAGAAATCCAACACCGGCGTGCACGCCCTGACCTTCTGCATGGTGAAATCGGTATGAGCACAGTGTTTTCCGAGGCGCACACGGACCAGATCCCGGTCGCCAAGCATGCCGCCCGCGAACGGATACCGCACTTCATCCGCACCTTCGCAGTGCCGATCATCATCGGCTGGATCGCGCTGATCGCCCTGCTCAACGTCATCGTCCCGCAGCTCGAAGAAGTCGGGAAGATGCGCTCGGTGTCGATGAGTCCCGAGGACGCATCGTCGGTGATCGCCACCAAGCGCGTCGGCGAGGTGTTCAAAGAGTACAAGTCGAACAGCGCGGTGATGATCGTCCTGGAGGGTCAAAAGCCACTCGGCGCCGACGCGCACGCGTACTACGACCAGGTCGTCAAAAAGCTCGAGGCTGACCCCAAACACGTTGAGCACGTTCAGGATCTGTGGAGTGATCCGCTGACCGGAGCGGGTGCGCAGAGCAACGACGGCAAGGCCGCCTACGTGCAGGTATACCTCGCCGGTAACCAGGGCGAGGCGTTGGCCAACGAGTCGGTCGAGGCCGTTCAGCAGATCGTCAAAAGCGTTGCGCCGCCGAACGGCGTCAAGATTTACGTCACCGGGTCGGCGGCGATGTCGGCCGACCAGAACATCGCCGGTGACCGCAGCCTGCAGGTGATCGAAACCGTCACGTTCGCGGTCATCATCGGGATGCTCTTGATGGTGTACCGCTCGGTCATCACCGTGCTCCTGACCTTGGCGATGGTCGTGTTGGAACTCGGTGCCGCCCGTGGATTGGTGGCATTCCTGGGCTATCACAAGGTGATCCTGCTCTCGACGTTCGCCACCAACCTGTTGGTGACCCTGGCGATCGCCGCCGCCACCGACTACGCGATCTTCCTGATCGGTCGCTATCAAGAGGCGCGAGGCAAGGGTGCGTCGCGTGAGGACGCCTACTACGAGATGTTCTCCGGTACCGCCCACGTGGTGCTCGGGTCCGGGCTGACCATCGCCGGCGCGACGTTCTGCCTGCACTTCACCAACCTGCCGTATTTCCAGACACTGGGCATTCCACTGGCGATCGGGATGGTCGTGGTGGTGGCCGCCGCGTTAACCCTTGGCCCCGCGGTGATTTCGGTGGCCTCGCGGTTCCGGCAGACGCTGGAGCCACGGCGGAACACCCGCATTCGCGGCTGGCGCAAGATCGGCGCCGTCGTGGTCCGCTGGCCCGGCCCAATCCTGGTTGCGACGATCGCGGTGGCCCTCGTCGGGCTGCTGACGCTGCCCGGCTACCGCACCAACTACAACGACCGCAACTACCTGCCGGCCGATCTGCCGGCCAACTCCGGTTATGCCGCCGCCGATCGGCACTTCTCCCAGGCGCGGATGAATCCCGAACTGCTGATGATCGAAACCGACCACGACCTCCGCAACTCGGCGGACTTTCTGGTGATCGACAAGATCGCCAAGGCGATCTTCCGGGTCCCGGGAATTGGTCGCGTGCAGGCGATTACGCGACCGGAGGGAACGCCGATCGAGCACACCTCGATCCCGTTCCAGATCAGCATGCAAGGCGTCACCCAGCAGCTGAACCAGAAGTATCAGATGGATCAGATGGCCGACATGCTCAAGCAGTCGGACGAGATGCAGACCACGATCGACAGCATGGAGAAGATGTCTCGGTTGACCAAGCAGATGTCCGACGACATGCACATCATGGTCCAGAAGATGCATTCGATGACCATCGACGTCTCCGAATTACGGGATCGGATGGCGGATTTCGAGGACTTCTTCCGCCCGATCCGCAGCTACTTCTACTGGGAAAAGCACTGTTTCGACATCCCGGTGTGCTGGTCTTTACGGTCGGTCTTCGATGGGCTGGACGGCATCGACACGATGACCGACGACATCGAGAGCCTGCTGCCCGTCATGGATCACCTCGACACCCTCATGCCGCAGTTGAGCGCGATGATGCCCGAGATGATCGCGAACATGAAGGACATGAAGAAGACGATGCTGACCATGTATCAGAGCCAGAAAGGCTTGCTGGATCAGCAAGTTGAGTCGCAGAAGAACTCGACGGCGATGGGCAAGGCCTTCGACCAGTCCAAGAACGACGAGTCCTTCTACCTTCCCCCGGAGACGTTCAATAACGCAGAATTCAAGCGGGGCATGAAGAACTTCATCTCGCCGGACGGTCACGCGGTGCGGTTCATCATCAGCCACGCCGGCGATCCGATGACCGAAGAGGGTATCTCGCACATCGACGCGATCAAGAATGCGGCCAAGGAGGCTCTCAAAGGCACGCCGTTGGAGGGCTCGACGATCTACCTGGGCGGTACCGCGGCCACGTTCAAGGACATGGCCGACGGCAGCAACTACGACCTGCTGATCGCCGGAATCGCTTCGCTGTGCCTGATTTTCATCATCATGCTGATCATCACGCGAAGTGTGGTGGCGTCGGCGGTGATCGTGGGAACCGTGTTGCTGTCACTCGGCGCGTCGTTCGGTTTGTCGGTCCTGATCTGGCAGCACCTGATCGGGATCGAGTTGCACTGGATGGTGCTCGCGATGTCGGTGATCATCCTGCTTGCGGTGGGCGCCGACTACAACTTGCTGCTGGTGTCGAGGTTCAAGGAAGAAATCCACGCCGGGCTGAACACCGGGATCATCCGGTCGATGGGCGGCACCGGATCGGTGGTCACCTCCGCCGGATTGGTGTTCGCGTTCACGATGATGACGATGGCGGTCAGTCAGTTGACGGTGATCGGACAGGTCGGCACCACGATCGGCCTCGGATTGCTGTTCGACACGCTGATCGTCCGGTCACTGATGACGCCGTCGATCGCCGCGCTGATGGGCAAGTGGTTCTGGTGGCCGCAAGTCGTCCGACAGCGGCCGAAGCCGTCGCCGTGGCCGGCGCCGCTGGAACGGAAGGACCACGCCGTCGTAAATGCTTGATGCATCAATGAATTCGGGCGCTGCCGCCGAGGCCGATCTCGAGCACGCTGCCGGTGATCACTCCGGGATCGGTGACGAGGTAGAGCACGCCGCGGCTGACGTCTTCGGGCTGCAGCCACGGCTGCGGGATCGGGTTGGCCTTCATCATGCGGCGCACCAGCTCGTCGGGGATGTCGTCGCCGCCGGCGGGTTGCACCATCGGGGTCTGCGTGGTGGTCGGGCAGACGACGTTGATCGTCACGCCGTCCTTGGCGACTTCCAGCGCGGCGGATTTCGCCAAGCCGATGACGCCCCATTTGGTGGCGTTGTATGCGGCCAGGTCGGGGATGCCCATCCGGCCGCCCATCGACGACGTGACGACGATGCGGCCAAATCGCTGCTGCCGCATCACCGGTATCGCCGCACGCAGGGTGTGGAACGCGCCGGTCAGGTTGGTGTCGACGAGCTGCTGCCACATCCCGTCGCTGACCTCGTCGAGCGGTCCGGTACTGACGATGCCGGCGTTGGCGACCACGATGTCTAGGCTGCCGAGGTCGGCGACGGTCTGCGTGACCGCGGCGTTGACCGCGGCCGCGTCGCGCACGTCGAGGGTCAGCGGCACGCAGCGCCGACCCAGTTCGTCGACCAGCTTGGCGGTTTCGCGCAGGTCGTCCTCGGTGCCCAGTGGATAGGTCAGATCGGCCATCGCTCTCGGAGCGTCGGCGACCACGATATCGGCGCCCTCGGCGGCCAGCGCTAGCGCGTGTGCGCGGCCCTGCCCGCGCGCTCCGCCGGTGATCAAGGCAACGCGTCCATCCAATGCACCCATAGCGGACGAAGTTACCAGCCGGATATTCGCCTGCCGCTAGCTTTATTTGGACTCAGCCCAGCTCATGCGCCACCGCGTCGAACGCGCGCAGCGTGTCCAGCACGTGCGGCTCGTGCGAGTGTCGTTGGGCAGAGACCTTGGCGGCCACCATCTGCGCGGGGCGGTTGACGTAGATCATCTGGCCGCACATGCCCAGGCACAGCACGACCTCGCTACCCGCGTAGGGAACCCACATCTGGTTGCGATACATCCCGCCCGGCAAATCGGTGTCGTCGGGATTTGCGGCGAAGGCCCGGCGTGAATCGGGCCCACCGGTGAGGGTGTCGGCGATCCATGCCGCCGGTAGCACCTGAGAGCCGGTCAACGACGCACCGTCGTGCAGAAACAGCGAGCCGAACCGGATGAGGTCGATGAGCGCGGCGTTGACGCCGCCGTCGAAGAATCCGGTGCCTACCGGGTCGAGGGCGATCGTCGCATCGTGTTCGGCGCCGATTCGGCTCCACAGACACTCGGACATCAGATCGGGCATCGGCTGACTGCCCGCGACTTCGCAGATCCAACCGAGCACGTCGGTCTCACATGAGCGGTATTCAAACGGCCCGCCGTGCGGCGATTTCTTCCGCAAGGTGAGCAAGAAGTCACGCACCGTGGAGGGCGCCGTGAGGCTTTTCTTCGGAGCCCATCCCATCGCCTGATCGAGCAGGTGTATCTCGGCGTCCGGGTCGCTGTAATCCTCGGAGAAACCGATACCCGAGCGCATGTCCAGCAGATGGCGAACCGTCGCACCGGCGTACCCGGAGTTCGCCAGCGCAGGAACGAAAGTGGTGACTGGTGCGTCGAGGTCGAGCACACCACTCCCATGCAATACGCCGACGACTGCACCCACCAACGACTTGCTCACCGAGAACACCAGATGCCGGGTATCGGCACGCATGCCGCCGAAGTACTGCTCGACAACCACCCGCCCCCGGTGAGCGACAGCCCACCCGTCGGTGGCGGTGGCGCGCATGACTTCGCCGACCGTGCTGATGCGCCCGCCGCTCGCGGTGACCGCAATCTCGGCCGCCTGCCCGCCGGCTGTACTGAGACGGGCCGCCGGATCGCTTCCGCGCGAGATCACTGCGGTCGGTACGAAGTCTTCGACGTGCTGGAAAGACCAGTGTGAATAGGGCGGCTGCAGCCAATTGTGCAGTGAGATTCCGGCCGGGGGATCGGGCGTAGGTTCGCTCACGCTCACGCTCGTGCGACGAGCCGCGAGACGATAGGCGACGCCGGGACCAGAGGTGTCGAGACGAACTTGGCTTTCATGCCTTTGACCCAGCGCTGACAGCGTTCGGTGAGCCGATAGTCGTCGGTCTGCAAGTGTCCGCGGGTGACGAGCACACCGAGTTGAGCGCCTTCGGAGCGTAGGTCGCCGGGTGCCGCAACCCGCATGTAGAAAGCCTCGGAACCGTCGAGCAGCGTCGCCCAGTCGTTGGCGGGCCGGGCAAACGAGGTGCGACCATCGTCATCGATGCGCCATACCCCGGTGCGGGGCGTCGCAGTGAAAAGCTCGATTTCCGTTGATGTTTCGTTGATGATTACTTGGCTCCAGACCTCGTCCTCGCCATAACCACGTTCCCAGCGCGAGTTGATCTCATCAATGTCGAGCTCGTACTCGACATCCATGTACTCGAGCAGGTGAAAGAGGAACAACGGCATGTCGGCGTAGGCCTCGGTGGTCAGGTTCGTCATCGGACTCGCACCGGATAGCCGCGGGTTCACTTCCCCGAGGTAGAGAACGTCGGAATCCAGATCGTGCAGCAGATCGACCTCGAAGTAGCCGCGGTATCCCTCGCGGCTGAGGATGTCGCCCAGCTTGCCCACCATCTGCCGGGCGGCGTGGGTCTGGTGCGGTGGAAGGACCTCGCGCCAGATGTCATTGCCGCACCAGCTGCCTCGATACGGAGTCAGCTCCGAATAGCCGACGAGGCTCGTCATCGCGGGGCCGATCACGGTGCCGTGGCGGGTCACGGCGCCTTCGATGCACACCTCGACATTACGGATGCGCTTCATGACCTTGAATTCCTGCTGTCCACTCAGGTCACCGGCATGCTCATCCCAGTCGCGCTGGCCGCGCACGAAGAACGTTCCGCTGCCGGCGTTGCCATATGGGATCGAAATGACCAGGTCGTCTCCCAATCCGGCGCCCTGCGCGAGCGTCAGAAGCTCGTCGTAGGAGCCGGCCCGGCCCATCACGTGCGGCACGCTCGGTACGCCCGCCTCGTCGGCGAGACGGGTCATCACGGTCTTGGAGCCCAGTCGGTTGCGCAGTTCGACCGAGGGGTGCATGACCTCCAGACCCGCCTTTCGCGCGAGGGCCTGGGTTTCCTCGTCCAGCATCACAAAACAGGCCTTGGCGCCTGGCCCTCGGCCCGCGATGAAGTCGAGCGTCTCAGGGTCGGTCAGTAGATGGTTGCAGACGTCCCCCATCGAGTCGAAATCAAGGCGGTCGCGCCGCCGGGGTACGAACACACGCGAATGTATGCCCTCGAAAGAGTCAAAGTAGGTGAGGTAGAAGAAGTTTCGTATCCAGCGGTCGATGCCTAGCAGGTTGAATGGGGTGGGCGAGATGAAGTACAGCGGCACCTTGTTGGTGTGGAAGAACGCGCGAATATCTGAGAGGCCGTTCAGCGGGCGCGGCTCGGATGCCATCAGGGCCGCCGTAGTGACGTCGACACCAATACCTTCATCGCACCAGTGTGCACCCGCGGCGCATCTGGGTGAGTCGATGCGGCATCTCGCTGTAACGTCACCACATGGCTGAAGGTCGTCTTGCAGATCCGGATTGTTCGCTCGGGACCGACCCTCGGTCGGACCCACGAATGGTCGAAGCGATGGCGCAACTCGGAATCGCCGGCAACATGCCCGTCGTCCCACTCTCCATCGATGCGCCGTTGGCGGAACGTCTCGCGTATGCCGACATGTGCGAGGCGGGGATCGGCGCGGTGCTGGATGCCTTCGCCCCCGGAGTTCCCGAGGCGGTTGGCGTCACTACCAAAACAACGACGATCACCGGTGAGGACGGCAACGACGTCACGCTCTACATCAGTCGCCCGGACGTCGACGGTCCGCTGCCGGCGATCGTGCATCTTCACGGTGGTGGCATGGCCATCGCCAGCGCCGCCGACACGATGTACTACCGGATCCGGGAACACATCGCGGGGACGGGCCTGGTCGTCGTCGGAGTCGAATTCCGTAACTCCGGGGGAAAGCTTGGCCCGCACAAGTTTCCGGCCGGATTGAACGACTGCGCATCGGGCGTGAGGTGGGTTGCGGCGCATCGCGACGAGCTCGGCATCAGCCACCTGATCGTGTCCGGCGAGTCGGGCGGAGGCAATCTCACCCTCACGGTCGGGCACAAGGCCAAACGAGAAGGGTGGCTGGACGAGATCGCCGGGTTCTACGCGCAATGCCCCTACATCTCGAACAAGTGGCACGAGGTCCCCGACGACTTGCCGTCGTTGCGCGAGTGTGACGGCTACTTCGTCAACCTCCAGCAGGCCGAGCTTCTCGGCTCAATCTACGACCCGGACGGCGAGCACGTGAACGACCCGACGTGTTTCGCCGGCTATGCGACCGACGATGACCTGAAAAATCTACCGCCACATGTGATTTCGGTGAACGAGCTCGACCCGATGCGCGACGAGGGCCTGGACTACTACCGGCGGCTGCTGCGTGCCGGGGTGCCGGCGGTTGGCAGAGTGGTCGCGGGCACCTGTCACGGCGGCGACTTGTTGTTCCCGGGCGTCATGCCCGACGTGTTCGCCGCCAGCGTGCGCGATCTCAGCGGCTTCGCGAAAAGCCTATGACTCAATCGCCACAGGCCCGCGTTCACGCGTGGTTGGCCGACTTCGAGTCGGCCCTTGCGGCGCGTGACATCGACCGCGTGGTGGCGAAGTTCGCCCCGGACGGCATCTGGCGCGACCTGGTGGCGTTCACGTGGAATATCAAGACCGTCGAGGGCCACGACGGCATCGCCGACATGTTGCGGGCACGACTCGCCGATACCGAGCCGTCCGGATTCCGCATTCGTGAAACGCCGACGGATGACGGAGGTGGGGTGGCATCGGCGTTCATCGAATTTGAAACTGGGGTCGGCCGAGGAGTCGGTCATCTGCGGCTTAAAGGCGATCTCGGTTGGACACTGCTGACGGCGCTGGACGAGCTGAAGGGTCACGAGGAGCCGGTGGGTTCTCGCCGCGTACTCGGCGCCCGGCACGGACCCGATCCGGACGGCCGCTCGTGGGCGGAGAAGCGTGCGGAACACGAAGCGTCGCTGGGCTATTCGCAGCAGCCCTACGTGGTGGTTGTTGGCGGCGGCCAGGGCGGAATCGCGTTGGGCGCCCGGCTGCGCCAACTCGGCGTGGCTACCATCGTGATCGACAAGCACGCCCGTCCCGGCGACCATTGGCGCCAGCGGTATAAGACGCTGTGCCTTCATGATCCGGTGTGGTACGACCACTTTCCGTACTTGCCGTTCCCGGCGAACTGGCCGGTGTTTTCACCGAAGGACAAGATCGCCGACTGGCTGGAGTTCTACACCCGCGTGATGGAGATTCCCTACTGGGCCTCCACCACGTGCCTGTCGGCTTCGTTCGATGCCCAGGCAAAGCAGTGGACGGTCGAGGTCGACCGGGCCGGTGAACGGCTCACTCTGCGACCTACCCACCTGGTGCTCGCGACGGGGATGGCGGGCAAGCCGAACGTGCCGGAGTTGCCCGGCCAGAACGTTTTCCGCGGCGAACAACATCATTCGAGCCAGCACCCCGGCCCGGACCGCTATGCCGGTCGACGGGCCGTCGTGATCGGCTCCGGCACGTCCGCGCATGACATCTGTAAGGCCCTGCACGAGAACGGGGTTGACGTCACGATGGTGCAGCGCGCCTCCACTCTCGTCGTCACGTCGGGGGCGGTGTTGGAAATCGCGCTCGGCGGCCTGTATTCGGAGCAGGCGGCGGCCGCCGGTATCACCACCGAGACGGCTGACCTGGTGGTCGCGTCGTTGCCATACCGAATCATCGCGGACTTCCAGAAACCGATCTCGGACGCAATGCGATTGCGGGACAAGGATTTATACGACCGCTTGGAGAAGGCAGGGTTCAGATTGGACTTCGGCGACGACGATTCCGGCCAGTTCATGAAGTACCTGCGCCGCGGCGGCGGCTTCTACATCGATGTGGGCGCCTCCGATCTGATCTGCGACGGCAACATCAAGCTCTGCCACGGCGGGGTCGATCGGCTGACTGAGGAGTCGGTGATTCTGGACGACGGCACGGAATTGCCTGCCGATCTCGTTGTCTATGCCACCGGCTTTAAGTCGATGAATAGTTTTGTGGCGGATCTGATCGGCCCAGACGTCGCCGAAAAAGTCGGCAAGGTGTGGGGCCTGGGCTCGGGGACCACGCAAGACCCCGGGCCGTGGGAAGGCGAGCTGCGCAACATGTGGAAGCCGACCCAGCAGGAGAACCTGTGGTTCCACGGCGGCAACCTTGCCCAATCACGGCACTATTCGCGTTTTCTCGCCCTGCAGCTCAAGGCCCGTTGCGAAGGAATCCCGACGCCGGTGTACGGCTTACAGCTGGTGCACCACCCGAGTTAGGGGGTCTCGTGCGTGGAGCCGATGACGGGAATCGAACCCGCGTATTCAGCTTGGGAAGCTGATGTTCTGCCATTGAACTACATCGGCCGGGTGTCTCTGCCTTGCAAGAACTCCGTTCAGTCGTCCAGCAGTGCAGCAAACTGCGAGTGAGCATACAGCCGCGTGGTCAGGCCGGCGTCCTTGTGTCCGATCCACGCCGCAGCACTCGATAGGTAGTGGCGGTGGCTGCGTCAGGTGTGAACGAGAAAACCCGCTTCGGTGTAGGGAGCGGAGTTACCGGGATCGTTGATCGTGATGTAGAGGTCGCCTGCCGTCGCCATACCGAAGCCGACGAATCCATGCGCGGTCTGACCGTCGGAAAGCCCGCCCGATTGAAGCGGGGGCATCTTGTGGAGCCGCTGGTAATCGACCGCAAACGTTGAAGGTTGGGGCGGATCGTTGGGATGGGTCCATGGCTGACTGCCGCCGCCGTATCCGGCGAACATGAACATCTGGTTGAACTGGAAGAACCGCTCGGATGTCGCGGTGATGGTCATTTCCACCACGTTGCATGAGGAGCCAGGCGTAGGAGCCGCAAAATGAGTGGTGCACCCCGGCGGCGACCACGTTGCACTGTTGACAGTGATGTCCGCGGTCGCGCCGTCGGCCGACCGCGCATGCAAGGGCACGCCCATTTGACCGATCGGGAACGGTGGACTCTCGGACCCGGGGTCAGCCGAACCGGTGGGACACGAGCACGCGGCGACGGTCACGGCGACCGCAGCTGCGGCAATTACAGATTCCGCGCGCACCTTCGGGGGTTACCCGCAGCGCCGCCACGAAAACGCGCGACGTCGCAGCGGCTACGCTCGTCGCGTGCTGCTATCCGATCGCGATCTCAGGGCCGAAATCGCCGCCGGCCGGTTGGGAATCGATCCGTTCGACGACGCTTTGGTCCAGCCGTCCAGCGTCGACGTCCGCCTCGACAGCTTGTTCCGGGTTTTCAACAACACCCGCTACACCCACATCGATCCCGCGCAACAACAGGACGAGTTGACTACCTTGGTCGAGCCGACCGAGGGCGAGCCGTTCGTGCTGCATCCTGGCGAGTTCGTGCTCGGGTCCACGCTCGAAACCTGCACGCTGCCCGAGGACTTGGCGGGTCGCCTGGAAGGCAAATCATCGCTGGGCCGCCTTGGCTTGCTCACCCATTCGACCGCCGGCTTCATCGATCCCGGCTTCAGCGGCCACATCACACTGGAGCTTTCCAACGTCGCCAACCTGCCGATCACGCTGTGGCCGGGCATGAAGATCGGGCAGCTGTGCATTCTGCGCCTGACCAGTCCGGCCGAACATCCGTACGGCAGCGCGACGGTCGGGTCGAAGTACCAGGGCCAGCGCGGACCGACCCCGTCGAAGTCCTATCTGAACTTCATAAGGTCCACTTAAGTTCAGCCCTTGCAGCCCACAGGTTGCGCGAAGACTATGCAGTAGTAGCGCCGGACGCGGTGTTCCCTCCGCCTTAAACCGTGGCGCGCTACGAATTGGCTCTGGAGGCGCGGTGGACATCGTCCTCGGGGTGTCAATGGCACCCACATCGGTCCGAATGCTGCTGGTCGAAGGCGAAAACGCCGACGGCGTGACGGTTGAGGACTCTACGTTCGGCATCACGACCGACGACGACGCGGCGACGCTGAGCGCCGCCGATCAGGTGATCTCGGCGATCCTGGGTACCCGCGAAGGCGCCAGCGAGGCCGGCCACGAGCTGACCTCGACGGGCGTCACCTGGACCGACCCTCTCGACGCCGCCGCCCTGCGGGACGCGCTGGCCACCCGCAAGGTCGAGAACGTCATGTTGGTGTCGTCCTTCATGGCAGCGGCCGCGCTGGCGCAGACGGTCGGCTGCACGGTCGGCGACGCGCATACCGCGTTGCTCTTCCTCGAGCCCGACACCGCGACGTTGGCCGTCATCGACTCGGCCGACGGATCCATCACCGATGTCCGCAAAGAGTTGATGTCCGACGGGCACAGCGTCACGGAGCTGACCGCGATGGTGGCCGGGTTGGCGGAGTTGGAGACGCACCCGCAGAGCGTGTTCATCGTCGGCGCCGGCGTGGACGTCGCCACGATCAAGTCGCAACTGGAAGCGGCGACCACGATTCCGATCACCGCGGCCGAGGAACCCGACACCGCTTTGGCGTGGGGCGCGGCCCTGGCGTCGGCGAACGCCCCGCTGTTCGCCTCGTCGACCGCGGCGCTGGCGTACGCGCTCGATCCCGGTACCGGCGCGGTCGACCCATATGCCGTATCGCCGGGATACCTTGTGGCACCGGATGTTCCGCCGGGCACCACGTTGGGTGAAGACGATCTCGCCTACAGCGCCGTTCCGGACGAGGAAGCCGAAATTCACACCGCCGTACAAGAGGTGTTGAGCGTCGAAGACCACGACGGCGAGCGCCACCGCGGTCCCCTGGTTCTCGTCGGCAGTATCTTCGCGGTACTCTTCGTCGCCGCCGCTCTGTCGCTGGAAGTTGCTCTTGCGCTTGGCATTCGGCCGAGCGTTGCGCTACTGCCCCGACCGCTGCAGAATCTCATCGTCCAGGCTCCCGCTCCCGCTCCGGCTCCGGTTCAGGCGAGTGCGCCGGCGCCACAGGTGAACCACATGATCACTCCGGCGGCGGTGCCCGCGCCGGTGCACGCGGCGATCCCGGCTCCACCGCCCGCGGCTCCCGCGCCCCCGCTTGCACCGCCGCCCATTCCCGCTGCGCCGCCGCCGATTCCGGCTGCGCCACCTGCGCCGGCCCCTGTTCCGGTGGTGGTCCCGCTTCCGATTCCGGTGCATGCGCCGGCTCCGGTTCACATCCCGGTGCACGCGCCGCCCGTGGTGAAGCCACCGTCGCCGCCGCCGGTCCAGATTCCCGACCCCGTGCAGCCGCCGGTGCATTGGCCGGCCCCGAAGCCGCCTGTGCAGATGCCAGAACCGCAGCACCCGATTCCGATCGGGACTCCGCAGCCGCCGATTCAATTCCCCGGCTCCGAGCCGGGACACCTGCCACCTCCCCAGGCGCCGCCGGTGCTACCCGGACTACCGGGGCTCGGGATTCCCGGCCTGACGTCGCCGCTGAGCCCTCCACACGAACCGGCATTCAATCCGCCTGGCAATGGCCCGGGCGGATTTGGCGGTAATCCCGGAGGTTTCGGCGGCGGTCCGGGCGGCTTCGGCGGTAACCCCGGCGGGTTCGGCGGCGGTCCAGGCGGCTTCGGCGGCAATCCGTTCGGCGGTGGCCACATGCCAGGCGGCTTCGGGGGAGGCGGTTTCGGCGGTGGCGGTTTCGGAGGGGGTGGCTTCGGTCACGGCGGCGGCTTCGGCCACCACTAACCCTTTCGCTTGTTGCGCGACAAGGTAAAATTTCGTCAGAAGGGTCGGCCGGGGGGCTTGCTCGACCATTGCTCCTGGCCACGTCTTCGTGAACAGTAAAAGTCCGCGCAGTAACGCCGCGCTTCGAAGTGGCGATGGCTTCTGTGTTGGCGACCGACCGGTCCGCCATCCAGATGGCCCGCGGACGACTAGCAAAGTGGCGGGAGGAATTGTGGACACCGTACTCGGAGTATCGATGGCGCCCACGACGGTCCGCGTCGTGCTGGTCGAGGGAGAAAATGCCGACGGGGCAACCGTCGACGAGGACAACATCGCGGTTACCGGCGACAGTGATCCGGCAACCTTCAGCGCGCCGGATCAAGTGGTATCGGCCATTCTCGGCACCCGCGAAGGCGCCGACGAGGCCGGCTACCAGCTGCGCTCGACGGGCGTGACCTGGACTGACCAGCGGGCCGCGGCGGAACTTCGCGACGCGTTGGCCGCTCGCAAGGTCGAGAACGTGATGTTGGTGTCGTCGTTCCTGGCCGCGGCCGCGCTGGCGCAGTCGCTGGGCAGCGCAACCGGTTATGCGCGCAACGCGCTGCTCTACGTCGAGCCGGATACCGCGACGTTGGCAGTGGTCAACACCTCCGACGGCTCGATCGTCGATGTGCAACGCGAGACGTTGCCCGACGACGACGACCAGGCCGTCGCCACGCTGGTCAACTTGGCTTCCGCTGCCGAAGGACTCGACCAGCAGCCCGAAGGCCTGCTGGTGGTGGGCTCTGGCGTCGACATCCCGTTGATCAAGCCGGCTCTCGAGGACGCCACGTCGCTGCCGCTGAGCGTGCCCGACCATCCCGAGACAGCGTTGGCCCGCGGCGCCGCGCTGGCGTCGGCCAGCGCGCCGCTTTTCGCCTCGTCGACAGCGGCGCTGGCCTACGCGCTGGACCCAGGCACCGGATCGGTGAGCCAGCACGCGGATGCACCGGGATATCTGGCCGTCGCCGAAGCAGCGGTGCCGCACCCCGACGCCGGTCCGGACGCGCTGGCATACAGCGCCGTCGCCGACGACTCGGCCGCGGTCTACACGCAGGCGGGCGCAGACGCCTACGAGCCGGAAGACTTCACCACCGGCATGTATCCCGACTTCGGCCGGCTGCAGCAGGAACATGACAGCCGCAGACCGTTTTTGGTGGCGATGGGCGTGCTGCTCATCTTCGTGACCGGCGTGATGGGTCTGGTGGTGTCACTTGCCTTCAGCATCCGACCGACGGCCAATACGCGACCTAGCCTCAGCCACAACGTGGTAGCACCCGCCCGCGTACCGGCCCCGGCACCGGCACCCGCGGCGCCGCCCGCGCCCGCCCCAGCGGCCGCCCCCGTCCAGGCACCGGCTCCGCCGGCCGCTCCGGCACCGGTCCACGCGGCCGTTCCTGCCCCGGCGCCGGCGCCTCCACCCGCCTTTGTCCCCGCGCCGGCGCCGCCGCCGGCGATTGTGCCGGCCCCGGTGCCGATACCGATTGCGCCAATCCTTCCCGGCATTCCCGGACTTGGCCCGCCGCCGCCGGCATGGGGCGGCCCGCATGGCGGCGACCACGGGCCCTGGGGCCACGGTGGCGGTCCAGGTTGGGGTGGACCCGGCGGGGGTCACGGCGGCGGTGGCTGGGGCCACGGTGGTGGCGGCTGGGGTCACGGCGGCTTCGGCCACGGCCGCTGAAAGCCCGAATCATAGGGAAAACGACCCATAGCCGCCGGGTCCGACGGATCGGTATCGTCGGAATGGCAACGAATTGGGGTATCAACTCGCGCCGCTCCGCACCCGGGTAGTGAGCGCGCAGCTTTGGAGGAGAAGTGGACACCGTACTTGGCGTGTCGATGGCACCCACTGCGGTCCGCATGGTTCTCGTAGAAGGCGAAAACGCCGACGGCCCGACCGTCGACGAAGACGGCTTCGACGTCAACGCGGCGGCCGATGCGCCGACGATCAATGCGGCCGACCAGGTGGTGTCGGCGATCCTCGGCACCCAGGAAGGTGCCGTCGACAGCGGCTATCAGCTGCGCTCGATCGGCGTGACCTGGACCGATCCCATTGAAGCCGCGGCGCTGCGCGACGCGTTGGCGGCCCGCAAGGTCGAGAACGTCATGTTGGTGTCGTCGTTCCTGGCGGCCGCGGCGCTGGCCCAGGTGGTCGGCAGCTCCGTCGGCTACGCCCAGACCGGGCTGCTTTTCGTCGAGCCCGACACCGCGACGCTGGCCGTCGTCAACAGCTCCGACGGGTCCATCACAGATGTGCACCGCCAGCCGTTGACACCCGGACGGGATGCATTCGCCGACCTGACCGCGCTGTTGTCGGGTGCGGAGTCGCTGGACGCCCGGCCCGACGGCCTGTTTCTGGTCGGCTCCGGCGACGTGGACATCGCCAAGCTCAAGCCGCAGCTGGAGGCCGCGACCGGGCTGATCATCAGCGCGCCCGAGGAGCCCGAGACCGCGCTGGCCCGCGGCGCGGCGCTGGCATCGGCCAACGCCCCGCTTTTCTCGTCCTCGACCGCCGCGCTGGCCTACGCCCAAGACCCGGGTACCGGCTACGTCAACCCCTACGCGGTCGCGCCCGGCTATTTCGACGTCGCCACCGACAGCAAGACCGGAGAGCAGGCCCTGGCCTACAGCGCCGTCACCGACGACGACGGCGATACCTACACCGCGCTCGCGGATGACAGCGAATTGGCGACCGGGCTCTACACCGGCGCCACCTACACCGGGGCCGCCGAGGCCGAGTCGGATGGCGGTCGGCGACCGCTGTTCCTCGTGGCCAGCGCCGTGGCAGCGCTGTTCGTGGTGGGTGCCGCGGCCCTGCTGGTCGCGCTGGCCGTCAGCATGCGTCCGACGGCCGCCACCCGACCCGACCCGGGACACAACGCCAAACCGGCTCCCGCGGTGCCCGCGGCACCGGCACCGGCATCTGCTCCCGCACCGGCCCCGGCAGCCCCGGCACCTGAGGCGCCGGCGCCCGCTCCCGCAGCACCGGCACCCGAGCCGGTTGTTCAGGCGCCCGCGCCGGCACCCGCGGCACCTGCTCCGGCACCCGCGCCCGCGGCGCCCGCACCTGCTCCGGCACCCGAGGCCCCCGCGCCAGCGCCGGCTCCGCCCCCCGCTGCGCCCGCGCCGCCTCCCGCGGTGGTTCCGATACCCATCCCGATTCCGGGCGTTCCGCCGATCTTCGGCGGGCCGCATCCGGGCCAGTGGGGCCCTGGTGGCGGTGGCGGTTATCCCGGCGGTGGCGGCGGCTATCCCGGTGGTGGCGGCGGCTACCCCGGCGGCGGCGGTGGTGGCTTACCCAATCCTGGTGGTGGCGGTGGCCTCCCCGGCGGTGGTGGCGGTCACGGCAGTGGCGGTGGCGGCTTCGGTGGAGGCGGCCATGGCGGATTTGGTGGCGGAGGTCACGGCGGTTGGGGCCACTAAACCGCTTGTCTGGCCTGCGTTTTTAACGCTCGACACGAAACCGTCACCTGACGTTTGACCCCCGCTCAGAAGAGCGATGCCGTTAGCTCATTGCAGCGACTTACACACGGGTGTATGAGGTGCACCGTTTTTGGTACGGGTTATCTGGGTGCTACCCACGCCGCGGGGATGGCCGAACTAGGGCACGAGGTCGTCGGTGTAGACATCGATCCCGGTAAGGTCGCCAAGCTGGCCGCCGGTGATGTTCCATTTTACGAGCCGGGCCTGCGAAAGATGTTGCGGGACAACATCGAAGCGGGCCGTCTGCGGTTCACCACGGACTACGACCTGGCCGCCGAGTTCGCCGACTTGCACTTCCTCGGAGTCGGCACTCCGCAGAAGCGCGGCGAATACGGGGCCGACCTGAGCCATGTCCACGCCGTAATCGACACGCTTGCACCGCGTTTGACCCGGCCGTCGGTGATCGTCGGAAAGTCCACCGTCCCGGTCGGGACCGCCGCGGAGCTGGTCGGGCGGGCGCGGGCGGCGGCACGTCCCGGTGTGGACGTCGAAGTGGCGTGGAACCCGGAATTTCTGCGCGAAGGGTTCGCGATTCACGACACCCTGCACCCCGACCGCATTGTGCTTGGCGTGCAAGATGGTTCGACGCGTGCCGAGGCCGCGATCCGCGAGATGTACGCCCCGATGCTCGACGAGGGGGTGCCCTTTCTGGTCACGGACCTGCAGACCGCCGAATTGGTGAAGGTCTCCGCGAATGCCTTCCTGGCGACCAAGATCTCGTTCATCAACGCGATCTCCGAGGTGTGCGAGGCCGCCGGCGCCGATGTGAAGCTGCTGGCGGATGCGCTTGGCCACGACCCGCGGATCGGACGCCGATTCCTCAACGCCGGCTTGGGTTTTGGTGGCGGCTGCCTGCCGAAGGACATCCGCGCGTTCATGGCCCGCGCGGGGGAGCTGGGCGCCGACCAGGCGCTCACCTTCCTGCGGGAAGTCGACAACATCAACATGCGGCGGCGCACCCGGATGGTCGAACTCGCGACCAAAGCCTGTGGCGGTTCGCTGTTGGGCGCCAACGTCGCTGTGCTCGGCGCCGCGTTCAAACCCGAATCCGATGATGTGCGCGACTCACCGGCGCTCAACGTCGCGGGCCAGCTTCAGCTCAACGGTGCCGCCGTCAACGTCTACGACCCGAAGGCGCTGGAGAACGCGCAGCGGCTCTTCCCGACGCTGAACTACGCAGTCTCGGTTGAGGAAGCGTGCGATCGGGCCGACGCGGTCCTGGTGCTCACCGAGTGGCCGGAATTCGTCGACCTCGACCCCGACGTGTTGGCCGACCGCGTGCGCTCCCGTGTCGTCGTCGACGGCCGCAACTGCCTCGATGTGCAGCGCTGGCAGCAAGCCGGTTGGCGGGTGCACTGTCTGGGACGCCGCGTAGCCTGACCGCGTGGACTATGCGGTCGAGTTTCTCGAGCAGAACCGCGCCTTCGGCGAGCTGATCCGTGGCGGTGACGCCTCCGCCCCGATCCCGACGTGTCCGGGCTGGAACCTTGACCAGCTGATGCGTCACGTCGGCCGCGGTGACCGCTGGGCCGCGCAGATCGTCGCCGACCGGGTCGACGACTACCTCGATCCGCGGACGGTCCCGAATGGCAAGCCGCCATCCGACCCCGACGCGGCGATCGCCTGGCTGCATGACGGAGCTCAGCGGCTGATCGACGCGATCGACGACGTCGGTGCACAGACCCCGGTGTGGACCTTCCTGGGCTCGCGCCCCGCCTACTGGTGGGCTCGGCGGCGACTGCACGAGGCGACGGTGCATCGCGCCGACGCCGCGCTGGCGCTCACCGTCGACTACTCGCTCGCACCCGAGCTGGCAGCCGACGCCATCAGCGAATGGCTCGAACGGGTCGCGGCCCAGTCTGGCAGCAACGACGCGGCGCCCCCGCTGAACGACGGCCAAACCGTCCATCTGCACGCCGAAGATCCTGGTCTGGGGGCTGCCGGTGAATGGACCATCCGCGCCGACGGAAACCGGATCACGTGGGTACACGGTCACGACAAGGGCGACGTGGCGCTGCGCGGCGAAGCGGTGGATCTGCTGCTGGCAGTCGTGCGGCGAGTTGCCGTCGCCGACACCGGCATCACCGTCTTCGGTGACGCGACGATTTGGCAGAACTGGCTGGACCGCACGCCGTTCTAGACGCACGCGGTACGTTGCTACATCATGACCACATCGGAGATCGCCACCGTCCTGGCCTGGCACGACGCGCTCAACGAGGCCGACACCGACACCCTTTTGGCCCTGTCCAGCGATGACATCGAAGTCGGCGACGCGCGCGGCGCCGCCCAGGGCCACGCCGCGCTGCAGGAGTGGGCAACCGCTCATCCGCGCCGCGCCGAGGTGGGCCGGATCTTCGTCCACGATGGCGTTGTCGTCGTCGAACAGAAGATCGGCGGCCCAGGCGAATCCGGCCAAACCGTCGCGTCGGCTTTCCGCGTGGTGCACGATCACGTGACTTCGGTGTTCCGTCACGACAACTTGGCGGCCGCGCTCACCGCCACGGATCTGACGGACGCTGATCTCGTCGACTGAGGAGTAGTAGATGCGAGGGATCATTCTGGCCGGTGGCGCGGGCACGCGGCTGTATCCGATCACCATGGGTGTCAGCAAGCAGTTGCTGCCGGTCTACGACAAACCGATGATCTACTACCCACTGTCCACGCTAATGATGGCCGGGATACGCGATATCCAGGTGATCACCACCGTTCCCGACGCCGCCGCATTCGAACGACTTCTCGGTGACGGCAGCCAATTTGGCATCAACATCACCTACGCCGTACAAGGCCGTCCCGAGGGTCTGGCCCAGGCATTCGCGATCAGCGCCGGCCATATCGGCAACGACTCGGTGGCTTTGGCGTTGGGCGACAACATCTTCTACGGACCGGGGCTCGGTACCAACCTTCGTCGTCACCAAGAGATAGACGGCGGAGCGATTTTCGCCTATTGGGTGGCCAACCCGTCGGCCTACGGCGTCGTCGACTTCAGCCCGGACGGCATTGCTCTCTCGATCGAAGAGAAGCCGGCGACGCCGAAGTCGAATTTCGCGGTGCCGGGTCTGTACTTCTACGACAACGACGTGGTCGAGATCGCCCGGAACCTAAAACCTTCTGCGCGTGGGGAATACGAGATCACCGACGTCAACCGTACTTACCTCAATCAGGGCCGGCTGACGGTCGACGTGCTCGCCCGCGGCACCGCCTGGCTGGACACCGGGACGTTCGACTCGCTGGCCGACGCGGGTGACTACATTCGGACGCTCGAACGTCGCCAGGGTTTGAAAGTCAGCGTCCCCGAAGAAGTCGCATGGCGGATGGGCTACATCGACGACGCACAGCTGACCCGTCGCGCCGAAACTCTGCTGAAATCCGGCTACGGCACCTATCTGCTGCAGCTACTGGAACGGCGCTGACGCTCAGCCACCTGACAGTGGACGGCCCATGACGGTCAGCCGGTTTCCGTAGCGGGGCCCGTGCCCGAAGCCGCCTTGGCGGGCGGCGGACGCGCCGGGCATGCCGGGCATACCGGCCGGCACGGCTTCGGCACTGCCGCCGGCCGGGCCGACCGCGTTGGTCCAGCCGCCACCGGCAAAGGTGACGCCGCTGTGGTTGGCGACCTGCGCGGTCGCCGTCCACGCCGGCGGAACCGACAGCCGGCCGACCAGTGTGCTGCCCGATGTGTTAACCGAGACGCCCACGTTCGGGACAGCGGCGGGCACCGGCGGCGGTGCAGGCTTGATCATGCTGGTGACGCCGGCGCCACCGGGCGCCGACTCGACGGCTGGGTTCAACGAGTTGATGTCGGCCATACCACTGAAGACGCCCGGCGTGATGATCGCGGGGCTGGTGTATCCGGCTGAGACGAAACCGTTCACGAAGTTGGAGTTCAGAAAGGTTCCGATGGAGTTGCCGTCGGCACCGTCCAGGAAGTCGAGGATCTGGCCAAGAAAACCGAAGTCCTGTGGTGCTGCCGCCGCGGACATCGGCGAGGCGAGTTGCTTCAACGACCCAGGGATCGCCGACGTGATCTGCTGGAGCTGCGACTGCACGCCGGCGCCGGTGCTGGCGCCGTTGGCCTGGGCGACGGCCGAACCCTGCGTCGCCTGCGCGGCGGGGTTGGAGGTCTCCGGCGCCTGGGTGAACGGCTTGACCGCGGACGCGGCCGCAGAGCTTCCGGCGTAGCCGTACATCGCCGCGGCGTCCTGCGCCCACATCTCGGCGTACATCGCCTCGTTGGCGGCGATTGCCGGGGTGTTCTGGCCGACGACGTTGGTCGCGACCAGCATCGCCAGTTGCGCGCGGTTGGCGGCAACTTCCAGAGGGGGAACGGTCATCGCGAATGCGGCCTCGTAGGCGCTGGCGGCGTCCGAGGCCTGGGTCGCGGTCTGCCCGGCCTGCGCCCCGGTCGCGGTCATCCAGGTGATGTAGGGGTCGACGGCGGCGGACATCGTCGCCGATGTCGGGCCGAGCCACTCGTCGTCCAGCACGTCGATCGTCGATTGATACTGGATCGCGGCCGACTCGAGTTCGGCGGCAAGCAGATTCCAGGCCGCCGACGCGGCACGCATCGGTCCCGAGCCGGGCCCGGAATACATTCTGCCAGAGTTGATTTCAGGTGGTAGTGCACCGAAGTCCATGGTCAACGGCCCAAACTCGGAGTCGTTGAAGTACACGATCGGTTGCGGTCGGCCGTTGCTGCGGGCGACTGCGCCTGCGGTGCAACAGAGAACATCGCAACTCTCCTTTCGATGAAAGCTGATCTATCCAGACCCACTGATGCGGGGATTGTCTAAAGCGCTATACGCGCGGGTTACGCGAAAGTTTGCTGGGGCGTCACTGTCGGTCGATCCGACGCACCCCCCGTGATCAGGCCGTGTGCACCGCATCACCACTTCTGTGTGGTCAGCCAACGAGGCATTGGCATAGATGTAACCCATAGTGCGCCTAAGTTTCATCACGGCGCGCGACGAGCGGCCAAATTCATAGAAACTTCAAATTTTGTCGCGGCGTTTCGCACCCCCAGCCAGCACGCTGATTCCGGCAGCCCGGTGCGCCTATCGAGGGGTTACTGGCGGTAGTTGACCAGGAAGTTGCCCAGCCGCTCGATGGCGCGGGACAGATCGCGCGCCCACGGCAATGTGACGATCCGCAGGTGATCCGGTGCTGGCCAGTTGAATCCGGTGCCCTGGGTGACGAGGATCTTTTCCTGCAACAGCAGATCGAGGACCAGCTGCTCGTCGTCGTCGATCTCGTACACCTCCGGGTCGAGCCGCGGGAACGCGTACAGCGCGCCGGCGGGTTTGACGCACGACACCCCGGGGATTTCGTTGAGCTTGGACCACGCGACGTCACGCTGTTCGAGCAGCCGCCCGCCCGGCAGCACCAAGTCGTCGATGCTCTGGTAGCCGCCGAGCGCGACCTGAATTGCGTGCTGCGCCGGAACGTTCGGGCATAGCCGCATATTCGCCAGCAGGTGAATGCCTTCGATGAAGCTGCCGGCGTGGTCCTTGGGTCCGGTGATGGCCAGCCAGCCGGCCCGATACCCGGCGACGCGGTATGCCTTCGAGAGCCCATTGAACGTCAGGCACAACAGGTCTGGTGCCACCGTCGCGAGGTTGATGTGCTCGGCGTCGTCGTAGAGGATCTTGTCGTAGATTTCGTCGGCGAGCAGCAGCAGCTGGTGCTTGCGCGCCAATTCGGCTATCTGCGTGAGGATTTCACGACTGTAGACGGCGCCGGTGGGGTTGTTCGGGTTGATCACGACCAACGCCTTGGTGCGTTCGGTGATCTTCGACTCGATGTCGGCGATATCCGGTTGCCAGCCCTGAGTTTCGTCGCACAGATAATGCACGGGCGTGCCGCCCGCCAGCGATGTCGAGGCGGTCCACAGCGGGTAGTCCGGTGCTGGGATCAGCACCTGATCGCCGTTGTCGAGCAGGGCCTGCAGGGTCAGCGTGATCAGCTCCGAGACCCCGTTGCCCAGGTACACGTCATCGACGTCGAAACGCGGGAAACCCTCGACCAATTCGTAGCGGGTGACCACCGCGCGCCGCGCCGGCAGGATTCCCTTGGAATCCGAGTAGCCCTGCGCGTAGGGCAGCGCCTGGATCATGTCGCGCATGATCACGTCGGGGGCCTCGAAGCCGAACGGCGCGGGGTTGCCGATGTTGAGCTTGAGGATGCGGTGCCCCTCGGCCTCCAGTCGCGCGGCGTGGTCGTGCACTGGCCCGCGGATCTCGTAGAGGACGTCCTGCAGCTTCGATGACTGCGCGAACGTACGCTGCCGCGGCTGATGCCCCGCGCTCTGCCATGGCAGCTGGTGAGTGGTCACATCACCAATGGTGCCATGGTTGTCTATCCAATTAACAATTCTTCCGAGGGTCTGATCAGCGCTTACCTGGTGGACGGGCGCCGCGCGCGATGCCCAGACCCTTGACCGGAGCCGCCGGCGGAGCGTCGTCGGTGCTCTGCGCAGGCTCGGATTTCGGCTCTTCCTTCGCCTCGGATGCGGGCTCGGGCGCGGGCGCCGGGGCTGCGGGAGCGGCCGGGGCAGCGGCCTTCTTGGCGCCGGGCCGCTTGGCTCCGGCCGCGATACCCAGGCCCTTGACCGGCGCGGCCGGCGCCTTGGCCTCGGCGGCCGGCTCGGACTTCGTCTCGGGTTCGGCAGCGGGCGCGGACTGCGTCGCGGCTTCCGGCTTTGCGGCCGTCTTCTTGGCACCGGGCCGCTTGGCCCCACCGGCGATGCCCAACCCCTTGACCGGCGCGGCGGGCGCCTTGGCTTCCGGAGCTTCGGCCGTCGAGGAAGCTTGCGCCGCTTCGGCTTTGGGTGCCGCCTTCTTGGCGCCGGGCCGCTTGGCGCCGCCGGCGATGCCCAGCCCGGTGACCGCCTTGGCCTCGGCCTTGTCCTCGGCCGGCGCAGCCGCCGGTTCCGCGGCCTCCTTGGCCGGGGCGGGCGCGGTGGCAGTCGCTTGGGCCTTGGGGGCGGCCTTCTCGGCCTTTTCCGCACGCTCGGCGGCGGCCTTGGCGGCAGCACCCTTCTCCGGCAACGTGATCGTGCTGCGGTCGAGCGACTCGAGCAGCAACTGCGCCACGTCGCGGACGTCGACGCCTTCGCGTCCAGCCGCCTCCTGGCGGTCGTTGACACCGTCGGTGACCATGACCCGGCAGAACGGGCAGGCGGTGGCGACGGTGGTGGCACCGGTGGCCAGCGCCTCGTCGACGCGGTCGTGGTTGATCCGCTTGCCGATGTGCTCTTCCATCCACATCCGCGCGCCACCGGCACCACAGCAGAAGCTGCGGTCGGCGTGCCGCGGCATCTCGGCCAGCTTTGCGCCGGCCGCGCCGATCAGCTCACGGGGTGCCTCGTAGACCTTGTTGTGCCGGCCCAGGAAGCACGGGTCGTGGTAGGTGACGTCCTCTGACACCGGGCTCACCGGGACCAGCTGCTTGTCGCGCACCAGCCGGTTCAGCAGCTGGGTGTGGTGCAGCACGGTGTAGTTGGCGCCCAGCTGCTTGTACTCGCGGCCCAGTGTGTTGAAGCAGTGCGGGCAGGTGACCACGATCTTGCGGTCGACCGTCTCCACGCCCTCGAACAGATCGTCCAGGCTTTCCTTGGCCTGCGCGGCCAGCTGCTGGAACAGGAACTCGTTGCCGGAGCGGCGGGCCGAGTCGCCGTTGCACGTTTCGCCCGTGCCCAACACCAGATACTTCACCCCGGCGGTGGCCAGCAGTTCGGCGACGGCCTTGGTCGTCTTCTTGGCCTTGTCGTCGTAGGCACCGGCGCAGCCGACCCAGAACAGGTACTCGAAGCCTTCGAAGCTGTCGACGTCTTCGCCGTAGACCGGGACGTCGAAGTCGACCTCGCTGATCCAGTTGGTCCGGTCGGAAGCGTTCTGCCCCCACGGATTTGCTTTGGTCTCAAGGTTTTTGAACAACACCGAGAGTTCTGACGGGAACTCCGACTCCATCATCACCTGGTAGCGGCGCATGTCGACGATGTGGTCGATGTGCTCGATGTCTACCGGGCACTGCTCGACGCAGGCGCCGCAGTTCACGCAGGACCACAGCACGTCGGGGTCGATCACGCCACCCTGTTCGGCGGTGCCGACCAGCGGGCGGGTGGCCTGCTCGGGCCCGGAGCCGACGATGCGGCCGAAGCCGGACTCGGGAACATGATGTTGCTCGTCGTGCTTCTCACCGGTCAGGTCCTCGGTGAGTCCGCCTTCGGGCGTGCTCTGCAGGGGCGACTCCTTCTCGCCGAGGATGTAGGGCGCCTTGGCCATCCAGTGGTCCCGCAGGTCCATGATGACGAGCTTGGGGGACAACGGTTTTCCGGTATTCCACGCCGGACACTGCGACTGGCAGCGTCCGCACTCGGTGCAGGTGGCGAAGTCGAGGTTGCCCTTCCAGGTGAAGTCTTCGATCTTGCCGCGGCCGAAAGTGGCGTCGTCCGGCGGGTTTTCGAAATCGATAGGCTCAGCCTTGCCGTCGACTGCAGCCTCGATCGGCAGCAGCGGGCCCAACCCGTTGGGCAGCCGCTTGAACGTGACGTTGATCGGCGCCAGGAAGATGTGCAGGTGCTTGGAGTGCAGCACGATGAGCAGGAAGGCAAGGGCGACGCCGATGTGAGTCAGCAGTGCGATCGTCTCGATCCACTCGTTGGCCGTCACCCCAAGCGGATGCATCAGCGACCCCATCGCATGCGAGAAGAACGCACCCTCGCCGTACGGGAAGTTTCCGGTGTTGACCGCGGCGCCGCGGAAGATCGCGTAGCTGATGATGACCAGCGAGATCATGAACAGGATGAGCCAGGCACCGCCGGTGTGCGAGCCGTAGAACCGTGACGAGCGGCCGTATTCCTTGGGTTCGGAGCGCAGCCGGATGATCGCGAACGTCGTGATACCGGCCAGCACGGCGAGCGCGATGAAGTCCTGCAGGAATCCCAGCGCGTCCCAGCGCCCGACGATCGGGATGTGGAAGTTCGGCACGAATAGCGTGCCGTACGCCTCGATGTAGACCGTGATGAGGATGAAGAAGCCCCACATCGTGAAGAAGTGCGCGAGGCCCGGAATCGACCATTTCAGCAGCCGGCGCTGCCCGAAGACTTCGGCGATCTGCGTCCAGATCCGGGTGCCGATCGCGTCGGTGCGGCCGCTGACGGGTTGGCCGGACAGGGTGAGTTTGACCAGCCACAGGGCGCGGCGGAGCGCGAGCAAGGCGATGATCGCCGTCCCGCTCAAGCCGACGATCAACCTGATCAGCATCTGCGTGTGCACGAAGCTTCTCCCCAATATTCAGTGTTACTGACCGGTAACTTCGACCATGTTACCCGTCGGTAACTTAACTACCGCACCTGCTCAAGCCGTCTAGGCCTGCTCATAGTGACATTTCCGAAGGCGTCACCGCGACGAAGGATGCCCTAACCTGGCCACCGCTATGCATCCGACCGATCCACGAACGCTGGGTATCGCGCCAGGTTAGAAGTGCGGCACCGGAGGTATCGGGGGGATCGGGGGCATATTGCTGCGCCACCAGTGCCGCCGAGGATGTTGCGGTGTCCAGGACGTGGTGGGCACCGGCTCGATCGTGGTGTCCTCCGAAGGAGAGGTCGTCGTCGGCTCGGTCGTGGACGGGGTCGACGACGTGATGGTGCTCGACGTCGTCGTCGTGGTCCGCGTGGTGTTCGGCGCCGGGGCGCTGCCGCCGTTGCCCCGGGCCAGGATCGCCAGGCCCCAAATGATGCCCGCGATCAGCATCACCACCGTCAGGCCCCAGAGGGCCAGGACCCACCGCTTGAGGTACCACGGGCGTTCGTCAACCCTGAACTGCTCTGTTTCGTCGACGCCCCGCGAGTAATCGTCGTACGGCGATCGGGTGCCATTCACTGCTAGGGCGTCCCGCCGGCGTGGTGGTGGTGATGGTGGTGTTCGTCGACGCTCGTGGTCGTCATCGGCGCGCTGCTGGGCGCTGTGGTGGCCGGCTCCGTCGTCGAGGGCGGGAACGTCATCGTGGTCGTCTCTGGCGGGGCGGCCGGTGCGGTGGTGGTGACCCCAGTGGTCGCCGGTGCCGTCGTCGGCGTCGTCGGTGACGTGGGCGTCTGTTTCGTGCCACCGGTGCCGCCAGTCTGATCGGCGATGAAGTAGATCAGCAGCGCGAGCAGCATCGCGGCGAACAAGACCAGTGCCAGGACGACCACCGGCTTCCGATACCACGGTGTGCCGCGCTCTGGATCCCCCTGGCCGCCGTAGTCGTAGAAGCCGGTCGGCGCTTCGCTGGGGTCGTCTGGAGGTCCGTAGCCCGTCACGTGCGCCGATCCTAGTCTCGGAACCTGTCAGGCCGACAGCGGCTGCTTCTCAGAAATGGTGCGGCAACGTAATTGTCGTGTGCGGCAAGGGAATTGTCGACGGGACATGCAGATGGTGGTGGTGCTGCGGCGGCTCGCCGGGAGCGGGGGAGTTGTTTGCCGGCGGCGGCGCTTCTTCCGGTGTCTGCTGGGGCGTCTCCGGTGGTGGCGCTTCGCCGGTGGTCGACGGGGTGGTCGTCGTCGTTGCGGGCGAGGTGGTCGACGATCCGGTCGATGTGGTCGACGAGTGCGGCGCCGGGATGGGGCTGGTCCCGCCGCCACGCGACAGCTCGACGATGCCGTAGATGATCAGCGTGACCAGGAGCGCGACGATCAGCGTCCACAGCACCAGCAGCACGCGGCTGCGGTACCACGGCCGCGGTGCGGAGTCAGGTTCGGCCTCGCCGGCGGTGGGTCCGAATTCGCCCTCGGGGGCTTGCCGCAGCGAACCGTCGACGTCGTATTCGGCCACCCGTGTCGGCCGATTGCTCGGGTCGTCCGGAAGACCAATCACGCCCCGATGCTACGTCAGAGCTGGCGGTGCACCTCGTCGGCGAAAAGCGCCAGGTGGTCGAGGTCGGACATGTCCAGCACCTGCAGATACACCCGCTGCACGCCGATCTCGGCGTAGGGGCCCAGCTGGTCGACGATCTGGGCGGGTGTGCCGGCCAGCGGCGAATTGGACCGCAGCTCATCGACGTCGCGCCCGATGGCGTCGGCCCGGTTGGCGATCTCGGTCTCGTCGCGTCCGGCGCACACCACGAACGCCGCGGAGTAGGTCATCGAATCGGCGGGTCGGCCGACCGCGTCGACGGCCTCGCGGACCCGGTCCAACTGCGTGGTGATGGTGTCGATCGGCGCGAACGGCACGTTGTACTCGTCGGCGAATGTGGCGGCAAGGCGCGGCGTCCGCTTGGCGCCCGATCCGCCGATGATGATCGGTGGATGCGGCCGCTGCACCGGCTTGGGCAGCGCCGGCGAATCGTTGACGGCGTAGTGCGCCCCCGCGTAGTCGAACGTCTCGCCTGGCGGGGCGGACCACAGGCCGGTGATCAACTCGAGTTGCTCGGTGAGCCGGGCGAAGCGTTCGCGCAGCGGCGGAAATGGGATCGCGTAGGCCAGGTGCTCCGTCTCGAACCATCCGGTGCCGAGCCCGAATTCGACTCGCCCGCCGCTCATTTCGTCGACCTGCGCCACCGCGATCGCCAGCGGGCCGGGGTAGCGGAACGTCGCCGACGTGACCAGCGTGCCCAGCCGGATGGTCGACGTCTCGCGGGCGATACCGCCCAGCGTCACCCATGAGTCGGTCGGGCCGGGCCGCCCGTCGCCGCTCATCGCCAGGTAGTGATCGGAGCGGAAGAATGCGGAGTAGCCAAGCGATTCGGCGGCCTGCGCGACCGCGAGCTGGTCGGTGTAGCTGGCACCCTGCTGCGGTTCGACGAATACCCGAAAGTCCACGAGCGCCACATTAGGCGGCGTTCTTAAGCGGCAGCGATGAGTATCGACCTGCGACCGAGTCTGTCCAGAGGTGAGCAGAACCAATTTGTCGATGTCGATATCGGCCGACGGCTACGTCGCGGGGCCGGGCCAATGCCGGCAGCATCCGCTCGGGATCGGCGGCGAAGCCCTGCACGCCTGGCACCTCGGCCCCGAGAAGGACCACCCGGTCAATCGGCAGGTGATCTCCGAGATGCTCGATGGCATGGGCGCAACGATTATGGGCCGCAACATGTTCGGGCCAATCCGCGGACCGTGGGGTGACTCGGATTGGCAGGGTTGGTGGGGTGAGGAACCGCCGTATCACTGCCCGGTATTCGTGCTGACGCACCACCCGCATGACCCGATCGAGCTGCGGGGTGGCACGACGTTTCACTTCGTCACCGACGGGATCGACGCGGCGTACGCGCAGGCCGAGGCGGCAGCCGGTGGCGCGCCGATCTCGATCGCGGGTGGGGCCTCGTGCGCCCGGCAGGCGATCGCGGCCGGCCGCGTCGACGAGATCGACCTTCAGGTGAACCCGGTCATCCTCGGCTCGGGCGAGCGTCTGCTCGACGGTTTCGAGGCGGGCATGCCCGCGCTCGAACTCGACAGAGTGCTCGAAGCGCCAGGCGTGGTGCACATTCGGTATCGCGTTATGCGATGAGCCGAACCGACCGGCCGCCCTCGTGGTTAGGTCAGCATCGTGAACTCCCTCGCGAAGCATTTCCGCGACACCGTCGCAGTCCGGATTCTGGGTTCGGTGGTGCTCGGTGTCGTCGTCGCCCTCGTGGTGGGTAACACCGCCGGGTGGCGATTCGCGCTCGCCGGTTGGGTGGCCGCCGCGGCTCTGTATGTCGTTTGGACCCGATGCATCCTGAGTGGGATGGATGCCGAGCAGACGCGTCGATGGGTGACCCGGGAGGACCCGACCCGTGGGGTCGCCGACGTGGTCATCCTGACGGCGAGCTTGGCGAGCCTGCTGGGCGTCGGCTACGTGGTGGCCGCGGGATCGAAACTGTCCGGCAATGGCGCGCTCGAGGCGGCGGTGGTCGGGATCCTGACCGTCAGTGCGTCGTGGTTCGCGGTGCACACCTTGTTCACCGTGCATTACGCGCGGCTCTACTACTCAGATGAACCGGGCGGCATCAACTTTCACGATCCCAACCCGCCGCGCTTTCGGGACTTTGCGTACCTCGCCTACACGATCGGCATGACGTTCCAGGTGTCCGACACCGAGATCTGCTTGACGTCGATCAGGGCGACGGTTTTGCGGCACGCGCTGCTGTCGTATCTGCTGGGCGCGGTGATCTTGGCGGTCACGGTCAACCTGATCGCGGGGCTCGGCTCGCGAATCTAGTAGGTGTCGACCTTTTCGATGCTGACGAACATCCCGTGGCCGGTGCGCTGGTTGGTGAACCGGGTACCGCTCTCGGTGGCCGCGATCGTCCAACCGACCGCGTCGTAGGTCTTGTAATCGATGGGCACGGTGGGGATGTCGCCGAGATTGCCCACCACCCATTGCACTTCGCCGGCGGCGGTGATGTTGACGCCGTTGGCCTTTTCGCCTTCTTCGGTTGGCGCATTGGTGAACGGCGCCTCGCAGCCGACGCTGTCGGCGTCGAGCTGACAGCGCGTCTGACCTGACTTGGTCTCGATGAACACGCGGCCGTTCGCGTCAGGCTGCAACGGGATCGCCCCGGCCGGAGGTGCGCCGCTCGGCGGCGCGGGCTGCGAAGCGGTCGACGACGGGGTCGACGGCTTGGTCGTCGGGAACGACGGCTCGGTGGGCCCCTTGCTCGGCGAAGCCACTGGGCTACCGGGCGTCGTCGAGTGGCATCCGCTGATCAGCGCAGCGCTCAGCAGCAGGCCGACCAGTAGCCGGCCGCTGGGGTGGGTGGGCACGTCGCGCAGAAACATCGCAGAAGCAGCGTACGCAGGAGTCGACACTAGTGGCCGCAGTGACGCGCCCTGTTGCGCGGTTATTACGACAAGGCCGCGTAGGCGTCGGATAACGCGCGCAGCTGGGCGGCGCCGTCACCGCTGAACGAAGCCCCGTGCATCAGCGCCAGCGTGCGTGGCGCCAGTTGCGCCAACTCCTCCAAGGTAGGAGCAAGGTTGGTGGTCAGGCCAGTGGCATGGAACAACTCTTCAGCCGCTAAAGCCGGTGCCACACAATCGGATTCGGTGAGCGCCGGGCATCGACCCGTATGCGTGAACAGGTCGCCGGCCAACAGGATGGAGGTGGTTTCGTCCAATCAGAGCCCGCTTTCCCAGTTGTGCGGCACGTGCGGGTCGCGATGAAACGGAGCCGGTATCCGCCAATGTCGTGCGGGTCAGGGTCTACCGCGATCGGCGGCCGATCGCACAGGTCGTTCAGCGAGAGCAAGCAGGCCAGCGGGCTGTGGATGACTTCGGCGTGGTGTGCCGCGGCGAGCAGCATGTTCATTGCAAACGTCAAGCAAGCAATGTCTTCGCTGCGGGTCCGAACATCGTTTGCTTGATGGCACCCAGCGTGCCCTGGTCCTTGCCGTTGAGGGGGCGCAGGAGATCGACGGCCCCGGCTGTGACCGCGCCCTCGCCCGCGACGGCGTCGACGATGCCGAACCCCAAAGCATCTTCGCCGCCGAAGCGTCGTCCGGTGGTCATCGAGGCAACCGTTGCCTGCGGCGTCAGCTTGGCCTGGATCAGCGCGGCCATGCCCGGCGTGAACGGGATGCGGATGTCGACCTCGGGGAAGCAGAAGTAGCCGCGGTCGGAGCGCATCACCCGGAAGTCGTGCGCGACCGCGAGCATCGCGCCGGCGCCGAACGCGTGGCCGACTAACGCCGCCGCGGTCGGAATCGGCAGCGTGAGGAATCGGGCCAGCATGCCCTGCACTCGCCCGACATACCACTCGGTTCGATCGCCGTGTGCGGACAGCCAATCCAGGTCGAGACCGTTGGAGTAGAACTTGCCGCCGCCGGTGGTCACCACCCCCTGGGCGCCGGAAGCGACCAACTCGTCGAGGTGGCCGTCCATCTCGTCGAGAAACTCTGGTGAGAAACGGTTTTCGTCGTCGCCGAGATCGAGCACGGCGATCTTGTCGTCGTGTGTCAGCGTGATTGTCATTGGCTTCCTTTCCTACAGCGGTGGTGGTCCGACGTCGAGAACCGCGCGCACCGACGCCCGCAGGTGCTCGCGGGCCGTCGGGTTGGCCAATCGATTGCGGCTCAACACGATCCCGGTCGGTAGATCGACGATGCAGGTGGTGATCGAGTCGACGGCATGCGCATCCTTGCGGCCCCACAGCGCGTCGGCGAGTCGGATCATCATGCCGATCAGCAGCCGCTGAAGATCGTGGAGTTCGGCGGCGACCTCGTCGGGTAGGTCTGAGTTCAGGAGTTCTTCGCGGGATACCGCCCACAGCACCGCGGAGGACGCAGGGTGCTGCTCGGCGAAGACGGCCGGGGCTTCTGCGGCCGCCACTACAGCGGCCCGCGTGTCTCCGTCCGCCAGTGCCTGGTCGACCAACCCGTGTTGCAGGGTGAAAAACCGCCGTGCGGCGCGTATCCAGGCGCGGCCCATCAGCCCCGAGCGCGACTCAAACGTGTGGTACAGCGCGCCGTTGGACACGCCGACGGCATTGCTGACCGCACGAATCGTGACCGCGGCGGGCCCGGATGCCACGGTCAACGACTCGACGGCGTCCAAAACCTCATCGGGCTCGTATACGCGGGGGCGGGGCACCCGGAAAACTATAACAGAGCGTCTGCTCTATTACTCCTGGGCCAGCTCCGTGACGTCGGCGGTGGGCTCGCCGAGTCCGGCCGCGCTGACGCGGTCGCGAACCAGGAACCAGCCGCCGATCAGGGCGGGAACGGCGGCCACCAGCGCCGCAATGACCCAGGGTCCCTTGTGGGGGTCGAGCGCCATCAGCACCAGCACGCCCACCAGGAACGCCAGCGTCACATAGCCGCTGTAGGGGGCGAGCGGCATCCGGAAGTCGGGCCGCTGCAGCGTTCCGGCCTTCACCATGCGGTAGAACCGGAGTTGGCAGAGCACGATCGTCGCCCAGGCCGCCAGCACGCCCACGGCGGCGATGTTGAGCACGATTTCGAAGGCCTCGCTCGGTTTGACCGCGTTGAGTACGACGCCGAACAGTCCGATGGTCGCGGTCAGCAGGATTCCACCATATGGCACACCGTTTTTCGACATCCGAGCGGTGAACTTCGGGCCGCTGCCGTTTACCGACATCGACCGAAGAATCCGGCCGGTGGAATACAGTCCGGCGTTCAGGCTGGAGAACGCGGCGGTGAGGACCACCATGTTCATCACCGAGCCGGCGCCGCTGAAACCGATGTGCGAGAAGAAGGTGACGAACGGGCTCTCGCCGTGCTTGTATGTGGTGTAGGGGAGCAGCATCGCCAGCAAAAGCACTGAACCGCAATAGAATACAGCAATCCGGGCGATCACCGAGTTGATCGCTCTCGGCATGACTTTCTCGGGGTTCGCGGTTTCCCCGGCCGCAGTGCCTACCAATTCGACTGCGGCGTAAGCGAATATCACTCCTGACGTGACGAGCACCAGCGGCAGCAGGCCGGTCGGCAAAAACCCGCCATGGTCGGTCCACAGGCTGGGCCCGGTGGTCCTGCCCTCGATCTTGAAGCGGCCGGCCAGGAAGATGATGCCGACGACCAGGAAAGTCACCAGGGCGATCACCTTGATCAGTGCCGCCCAGAACTCGAACTCGCCGAATGCCTTCACCGAGATCAGGTTGACCGACACCACCGCGGCCAGGGCGACGAGCGCGAGCGTCCACTGCGGGACCGCCTGAAACGCCGTCCAGTAATGGAAATAGCTCGCGATCGCGGTGCTGTCGACGATGGCCGCCATCGCCCAGTTCAGGAAGTACATCCAGCCGGCGACGAAAGCCACCTTCTCCCCGAAGAACTCCCGCGCGTAGGAGACGAATGACCCCGATGCCGGACGATGCAGCACCAGTTCACCGAGCGCCCGCAGAATCAAGAACACGAAGCCGCCACAGATCCCGTAGATCAGAAACAGGCCGGGCCCCGCGGATGCGAGCCGGGCTCCCGCGCCCATGAACAGCCCGGTCCCGATCGCGCCGCCGATCGCGATCATCTGCATCTGCCGGTTGGTGAGATCGTGGTGGTAGCCCGCGTCTTCGCGGGCCACCGCCGGCGCGTTGACGGCTGCCGAGTGGGGCGTGGGCGGCGTTGACATCGAGTTCCTATCGTCGTGTCTTGGTGCAACGCAGCGACGCGGGCACATCCGTTACGGGGCTGGATCGCGAAACTATCCCACGGTGTGATGTCCGCCTCAACCGCGCGGGAACAAACTCTTGGGTGTACTCGTTGAGCCGTCTGACAACCTTGAGTGACTTAGACTCAACCTTGGTTTGACAGCGGCACTCCGCAGCAGGCAAGGTTGAGCCAGGTTCACTCAGTAACGTAGTGCCTACCAAGCTCGAATATCAGGGAGGATTCACCATGGCTCGTGCGGTCGGTATCGACCTCGGGACCACCAACTCCGTCGTCGCGGTTCTCGAGGGTGGCGACCCCGTCGTCGTCGCAAACTCAGAGGGTGCAAGGACGACTCCATCCGTCGTGGCGTTCGCGCGCAACGGCGAGGTGCTGGTCGGTCAGCCCGCCAAGAACCAGGCGGTGACCAACGTCGACCGCACCATTCGTTCGGTCAAACGACACATGGGCACCGACTGGTCGGTGGAGATCGACGGAAAGCACTACACCGCGCAGGAGATCAGCGCTCGCGTTCTGCAGAAGCTGAAGCGCGACGCGGAAAGCTACCTCGGTGAGGACATCACCGACGCGGTGATCACCGTGCCCGCGTACTTCAACGACGCTCAGCGCCAGGCCACCAAGGAGGCCGGCCAGATCGCCGGCCTGAACGTGCTGCGGATCGTCAACGAGCCGACCGCGGCGGCGTTGGCCTACGGCTTGGACAAGGGCGAGAAGGAACAGACCATCCTGGTCTTCGACCTCGGCGGTGGCACCTTCGACGTGTCGTTGCTGGAGATCGGCGACGGTGTCGTGGAGGTCCGGGCTACCTCCGGTGACAACCACCTCGGTGGTGACGACTGGGACGACCGCATCGTCAGCTGGCTGGTCGAGAAGTTCAAGGGCACCGCGGGCATCGACCTGACCAAGGACAAGATGGCCATGCAGCGGCTGCGGGAAGCGGCCGAGAAGGCCAAGATCGAGTTGAGCTCGAGTCAGAGCACCTCGATCAACCTGCCCTACATCACCGTCGACGCCGACAAGAACCCGCTGTTCCTCGACGAGCAGCTGACCCGCGCCGAATTCCAGAAGATCACCCAGGACCTGCTCGACCGCACGCGGCAGCCGTTCCAGTCGGTGATCAAGGACGCCGGTATCGCGGTGTCGGAGATCGACCACGTGGTGTTGGTGGGTGGTTCCACCCGCATGCCCGCGGTGACCGACCTGGTCAAGGAACTCACCGGCGGCAAGGAGCCCAACAAGGGCGTCAACCCCGACGAGGTCGTCGCCGTCGGAGCCGCACTGCAGGCCGGTGTGCTCAAGGGTGAGGTGAAAGATGTTCTGCTGCTTGACGTTACGCCGCTGAGCCTTGGCATCGAAACCAAGGGTGGCGTGATGACCAAGCTGATCGAGCGCAACACCACCATTCCGACCAAGCGGTCGGAGACCTTCACCACTGCCGACGACAACCAGCCGTCGGTGCAGATCCAGGTCTTCCAGGGTGAGCGCGAAATCGCCTCGCACAACAAGCTGCTCGGCTCCTTCGAGCTGACCGGTATCCCGCCGGCCCCGCGCGGCGTCCCTCAGATCGAGGTCACCTTCGACATCGACGCCAACGGCATCGTGCACGTCACGGCCAAGGACAAGGGCACCGGCAAGGAGAACACGATCAAGATCCAGGAGGGCTCCGGCCTGTCCAAGGAGGAGATCGACCGGATGATCAAGGACGCCGAGGCGCACGCGGACGAAGACCGCAAGCGTCGCGAGGAGGCGGACGTTCGCAACCAGGCCGAGACGCTGGTCTACCAGACGGAGAAGTTCGTCACCGAACAGCGCAGTGCCGAAGGCGGATCCAAGGTCCCCGAGGACACGTTGAACAAGGTCGACGCCGCGGTGGCCGAAGCCAAGACGGCTTTGGAAGGCACCGACATCGGCGCCATCAAGGCGGCGATGGAGAAGCTGGGCCAGGAGTCGCAGGCTCTGGGACAGGCCATCTACGAAGCCACCCAGGCTGAGCAGGCCGCCGGCGGCGCAGGCGAGCCGGGCCACGCCGGAGCCGACGATGTTGTCGACGCGGAGGTCGTCGACGATGACCGGGAGGGCCAGTGACAGAAGGCAACCCAGACGAACCGGTAATCGTCACTGACAAGCGACGGATCGACCCCGAGACCGGCGAGGTACGCCATTCCGGCGCCGGTGCCGCCCCCGCGGGGGCGGCACCGGACGCGCCGGCCGCGGGCGATCAGGTTGCCGAGCTGACCGCCGATCTACAGCGGGTGCAGGCCGATTTCGCCAACTACCGCAAGCGGGCGCTGCGTGATCAGGAAGCCAGCGCCGAGCGGGCCAAGGCCGCGGTGGTCAGCCAGTTGCTGGGCGTGCTCGACGATCTCGAGCGTGCGCGCAGCCACGGCGACCTGGATTCGGGTCCGCTGAAGTCGGTGGCCGACAAGTTGGTCGGTGCACTGACCGGGCTCGGACTGACGGCCTTCGCGGCCGAGGGCGACGACTTCGACCCGGCGCTGCACGAGGCCGTTCAGCACGAAGGCGATGGCGGTAACGACTCCAAGCCGGTGATCGGGCACGTGATGCGACAGGGTTACAAGCTCGGCGAGCAGGTGCTGCGGCACGCGCTGGTCGGTGTCGTCGACACCGTCGCGGATGACTCGGACAATTCCGGGACCACCGACACGGGCGATAACGACGCGAACGAGGGTGAGCACCACGCAGAATCAGAACCGTCGGAGAAATAGCGACGGATTCGAACGACGAATGGCGAAGGAGGTGACGCAAGGTGGCTCAACGCGAATGGGTAGAGAAGGACTTCTACAAGGAGCTGGGCGTCTCCTCTGACGCCAGCGCCAAAGAGATCAAGACGGCGTATCGCAAGTTGGCGTCCGACTTGCACCCGGACAAAAATCCGGCCGGGGCGGAACGATTCAAGGCGGTGTCCGAGGCGTACAGCGTGTTGTCCGATGAGGCAAAGCGCAAGGAGTACGACGAAACCCGTCGGCTCTTCGCGGGTGGCGGATTCGGTCGGCGCTTCAACGGTGGCGCTGGAGCCGGCGACTTCGTCGGTGGCTTCGGCGGAGACGGCGCTGAGTTCAACCTCAACGACCTGTTCGACGCGGCTGGCCGCAGCGGCGGCAGCAACATCGGCGACTTGTTCGGTGGATTGTTCGGCCGTGGCGCTCAACCGCGGCCCAGCCGACCGCGTCGCGGCAACGACCTGGAAACCGAAACCGAGCTGGACTTCCTGGAAGCCACCAAGGGCGTCGCGATGCCGTTGCGGCTGACCAGTCCGGCGCCGTGCACCAACTGCCACGGCAGTGGGGCGCGGCCGGGCACCAGCCCCAAGGTCTGCCCGACGTGTAACGGCTCGGGCGTAATCAACCGTAACCAAGGCGCTTTCGGCTTTTCCGAGCCGTGCACCGACTGCCGTGGCAGCGGGTCGATCATCGAGCACCCCTGCGACGAGTGCAAGGGAACCGGTGTCACCACCCGGACTCGCACGATCAACGTGCGCATTCCGCCGGGCGTCGAAGACGGCCAGCGGATCCGGTTGGCCGGCCAGGGCGAAGCCGGTCTGCGGGGCGCCCCGTCCGGCGACCTGTACGTCACCGTGCATGTGCGGCCGGACAAGGTGTTCGGTCGTGACGGCGATGATCTCACCGTCACGGTTCCAGTTAGCTTCAGCGAATTAGCACTGGGCACAACGCTTTCCGTTCCCACGCTGGATGGCAAGGTCGGTGTCCGGGTGCCCAAGGGGACGACCGACGGTCGGATCTTGCGGGTCCGCGGCCGTGGGGTGCCCAAGCGTTCCGGTGGTCAGGGCGATTTGCTGGTCACCGTGAAAGTCGCTGTGCCGCCGAACCTGGAGGGCGCCGCGGAAGAAGCGCTCGAAGCCTACGCGGCCGCGGAGCGGTCCAGTGGCTTCGATCCCCGCGCTGGATGGGCTGGTAACCGCTGATGGCCAAAAAGGACGAGGCGAGAACGTTTCTGATCTCGGTGGCCGCCGAGCTGGCCGGTATGCACGCGCAGACGTTGCGTACCTACGACCGGCTCGGCTTGGTCAGTCCCAGCCGAAGTTCCGGTGGGGGACGGCGCTATTCGCAGCATGATGTGGACCTGCTCCGCGAAGTGCAGCGGCTTTCTCAGGACGAAGGCGTCAATCTCGCAGGCATTAAACGGATTATCGAGTTGACCAATCAGGTCGAGGCACTGCAGTCCCGATTGAAAGAGATGGCCGCCGAGATCGAGGTGTTGCGGGACAACCAGCGTCGTGACCTCGCGGTGGTGCCCAAGAGCACCGCTGTGGTGGTCTGGAAACCGCGCCGCTAGTTTTCGCGTCGCTACACGCGGATCGAGAACTGGGCGACGCCCCAGTCGCCCGGCTGAACCGACGGATAGCCACCGCGCCGTAACGCGTCGGTCGGGGCGGTCATCGGCTCGAAGCACACCACGCTCTCGCCGGGCGGTGCGAAGATCTGGGCCGCGGAATAGCCCTCCTCGAAATGGACCTCGATGCGGCGGCCTCCGCCGGACACCGCGAACGCCGAGCCGTCGGCAACCTGGTCGTATCCGTCATCAAAAGTGTCGTCGCCCAGCGGTTCACAGAGGGCGGGCTGGACGACCGCGTCACCGGTGGGCAGCCCTTTGTCGTCGAGCGTCAGATGTCGCATCGCCGGTGTCTCGATCATCCACTGATCGCGTGGCACATCGGGCAACTGAAGGTATGGATGAAAACCGAAACACAGGGGCACCGGGGATTCCCCAGTCGGCGTCACCGCAACCCGCAGCCGCAACGTCCGGTCGAACAGCGTGACGGTCAGCGACAGTCGATGCGGAAACGGAAAACTGGCGAGCAGTTCTTCGTCCCTGGTGAAGTCGACCTCGGCGGTGATCTCGTGACCCGACTCGTGCGTCACCCGCCAGTTCGGAAACGCGGCGAGCACACCGTGGATCGGAAGGCCGTTGGGATCCGTCCGCACCCCGTATTCGCCGTCGGTCAGCGTGACGGTCTTCCCTAGGGCTTCGTATGTGTTGGCGCCCAGCCGATTTGCCCACGGGTACAACAGCGGGATGCCCATCGTCTTCCCGTTGGACACATAGGCGTCGAGTCCGCGGCGCTGTCCGAGTAGTTCGACGCCCGAGTCGGTCATCGAGATGCCGATCATGCCGGCCTCCGGGACGAACTGGGCGTCGACTTCGGATGACGGATCGCTCAGCGTGACTATGCGCACGATCCGAGCCTAGGCTATCTGAGCCGACTCCTCCTCAGACCGCTTCGCGGTCTGCATCGTCGTCGCCTAGCGGGACAATGGGTCGTGCTGAATACGCTCCGGTGGCGCACCTTTGGCGATCAGCGCATCTTTGGTGGCGCGCACCATGTCCGGTCCGCCGCAGATCAGGATCTGGCGATCGCCCCAATTGCCGTATCGGGTGACGACGTCCATCAACATGCCGGTCTGTCGCACGTGAAGTCCCCGCGGCGGTGTCACGTCGGGATAGTCGGCGGCCCACGCCGGATCGCCGCTGAATTCGGAGACCGGCGTCACCGACAACCATGGACTGTTCGCCGCGATATGCCACAACGTTTGTAGGTCATACAGCTCGCACGGGTAGCGGCCGCCGAAAAACAGGTGTATCCGCGGGTTTTCGCCCCACCGGGTGAGGTCCATGATGATCGAGCGCAGCGGGGCGAGCCCGGTGCTACCCGCGACCATCAGCACGTCGCCGCCGGCACGGTCGATCTGTAGGGCGCCGTGTGGGCTGGACAGCCGCCACCGGTCGCCGGACCGCGTCTCGTTGACGATGGCATTGCTGACCAGGCCACCCGACACCGCGCGGACGTGAAACTCGACCGCGCCGGTGTCGTCCGGCGGGATGGCCGGCGTCAGGTATCGCCATCGCCGCGGGCACTGCGGCACGGCGACGTTGACGTACTGGCCGGCGTGGTAAGGCATCGGAGTGTCCAGTTGCAGCCGGACCACCGCCAGGTCGCGGGACACCCGAAGGTGTTCGACCACCGTGCCGTCCCACCATGCCGGTCCTTCTTCGGCCTCGGCGGCCCCGCTCATCACCCCGGTGATCAGGTTCAGCGATTGCTGGGCGGCGGTCTCGACGGCGTCGGTCCAGACGTCGGCCAGCGCGTCGCGCAACGTCGCATACAGCGCCTGCCCCAGGGTTTGGTAGTGCTCGGGCAGCACCCCGTACTTGCGATGGTCACGGCCCAGTTGGGCCAGAAACGCCACCGGTTCCTCCGAGCGTTGAGCGACCAACTCGCCGTAGATCCATTTCAACGCCTGCGCGAAGGCGGCCCGCTGAGCTGCCATATCGGGCGGGAACAGGTCGCGCGGCGACACGTCGAAGGAGAACCAGCGGGTGTAGAAGCGGCCGATGAGCCCGTTGCCGTCGTCCGAGTCGAGGGCGGCATGCAATACCGCCAGCGCATCGGGGTCGTTGAGGCTCACGGCCGCCGATTTTATGCCTGGCCGCGCCGCGTCCTAGGAGAGCGCGTTGACGCCGTGGTACAGCACCATCCCGCCGATCAGGACCAGGACCGCGGCGAGCATCGCGGCGTTGTTCTTTTCCATCCACTCTTTGAGCCGCGCCATCGGGGCGTCCAGGCGGTGACCGGCGGCGACGTAGGCCAGGACCGGGATCGCGACGGTGGATGCCGCGACCGCGACGTAGATCGCCCCCGTGACCACCTCGCCGGTCCTGCCGAGGTTGGCGCTGCCGATGGCCAGACCGGCCAGCGCGCACATGGTCAGCACCTCGACCCGCACCACCGTCAACGCCAACCCGAAGACCGCACCCCGACCGGGTGTGAGGGTTTCGAAGGATCGCATCCACTTCGGTGACTCGGTGTGGCCCTTGCGGGTCAGCCAGCGGTAGATGCCGAACGCGATCAGCGCCAGCCCCAGCACCACGCGCGTCCACGACGCCCACGCCGGCGGCTTGCCGTGCAGTCCGGTCAGAGCGTCGGAGGACGCAATGAATCCGGCGGTCAACGCAACCAACCCCAGAAGCCAACCGCCGAAAAAGCCGAGACCGGTCGGCCGGGGCCGTGGCGTCTGCAACACCAGCACGGCCGGGATGACCGACAACGGTGAGATCGAGACGACGAGCGCCAATGGAATCAGCGTGGCCAGCAGGGAAACCCAACTTCCTGTCACGGCTGAATCTTCGCATCGTGCGGCGCCTGATGCGGTACGAACTTGACAGGTAGGGAAAATCCTACCTAATATGGCCGGCATGCCAGCGCGGGTGAAGTCCGGACGTACCGATCGGGTGTTCGCCGCGCTCGCCAACCCGACGCGTCGGGACATCCTCGACATGCTGCTCGGTGGCGAACTCACCGTGCTTGCGCTCGCGGAGCGTTTCGACATGGCCCGCCCGAGCGTGTCGGAGCACCTGAAGGTGCTGCGGGACTGCGGACTGGTCGCCGAGGACAAGCACGGCAGATTCCGGCATTACCGGGTCAATCCCGAACCACTGCAAGAGATTTCAACCTGGCTCAGTCCACACGAACGGTATTGGCGCGAGCGGCTGACCGCATTGGGTGAGGTGCTCGACGACATCAGCGATGAAGGGGAAACGACACCATGACCGAAACCGCCGCCGACCAGCGAATTTTCGAGGTAGATCAGTTTTATCCCCATCCCCCGCAACGGGTCTGGCGCGCGCTCACCACACCAGAACTGATGGCGCGTTGGCTGATGGAGCCCACCGGATTCGCCCCTGTGGTCGGGACGCGGTTCACCTTCCACACCGAGCCCATGCCCGCCGCCGACTTCTCTGGCGAGATCGCGTGCCAGGTAATGGAATTGGTGGAAGGCGAGCGGCTCACCATCACCTGGACCGACGCTCATACCGGTCGACCGGACGGCTGGCTGGTGTCGTGGACATTGCGTGCCGAGGGGAAAGGTACGCGAGTCATTCTGCGGCACAGTGGTTTCGACCCCGACGACGAAATTCAAAAGCGGGCGCGCACCATCATGGGCAACGGCTGGGTTCGCATTGCCGCCCAGCTCGGCTCGGTGCTCGACGATTAACGCTTCCGCTGCTCGGTTGAATGGCGCCGCGTCTCAGCGGGCTCGTCGCGAGCCCGCGTCGTTGCGTCGCAGGGTCCACGCCGGCACCCAGTGTGTGACGGTCTTGCGCTTGGACCCGTAGGCGATCGGATAGGTGACCAGCCCCCACCAGTCGCCCTGCTCGCAGATTCCCCAGCAGCTCAGCCGGCCCTCGACAACCTTGTGCAACTGCAGACCGTTCGCGTGATACCGCCCGGTGCGGTGCGGCTCGCGGGGAAAGAGAACGGTCAGGTCGATCAGAACCGTGATCGGCGGGCGCACCACCCGAAACGGATTGCGCACCGGCTGCCCGTTGTATCCGATCGACGCGAGGTCGCCCATCGATCGATCATACGTTCGAATACGGTGCCCGGCGAACGGCCCGATCGCGTCAGGGCGGAATCGAGATGATCGGCCCGCCGGGCGCACTTGCCGAATCCGTCGACGTCGCCCGGCGACCGCTCCGATCAGGGTCCTGAGGCACTAGAGCAATCACGAAAAAATAGTTAGAGTTGAGCGGAACAGACTCAACCTTGACGGCGTTGAACAACGCGACGAGCATTTTTGGCGGGCCCCTGCGGCCTGCCCTGAACTTTGAACGGAGGTGTCGTGGACTCTTTCAACCCGACAACCAAGACGCAGGCGGTGCTGACGTCGGCACTCCAGGCGGCGAGTGCCGCCGGCAACCCTGAGATCAGGCCGGCTCACCTACTGCTGGCCCTGCTCACGCAGAACGACGGGATCGCCGCGCCGCTCCTGGAGGCTGTCGGCGTCGAGCCCGCCGCTGTCCGCGCCGAAGCGCAACGGATCCTCGACCGCCTGCCGCAAGCCAGCGGCGCCAACTCCCAACCGCAGCTCTCGCGTGAATCGCTGGCTGCGATCACGACCGCGCAGCAGCTGGCCACCGAGATGGACGACGAATACGTCTCCACCGAACACCTGATGGTCGGGCTGGCCACCGGCGATTCCGACGTCGCCAAGCTGCTCACCGGACACGGGGCCTCGCCCCAAGCGCTGCGTGAGGCGTTCACCCATGTGCGCGGCAGCGCGCGGGTCACCAGCCCCGACCCCGAGGCGACCTACCAGGCGTTGGAGAAGTACTCCACCGACCTGACCGCCCGCGCCCGCGAGGGCAAGCTCGACCCGGTTATCGGGCGGGACAACGAGATTCGTCGCGTCGTCCAGGTGCTGAGCCGTCGCACCAAGAACAACCCGGTGCTGATCGGTGAGCCCGGTGTCGGTAAGACCGCGATCGTGGAGGGCCTGGCCCAGCGCGTCGTCGCCGGAGACGTCCCGGAGAGCCTGCGCGACAAGACCGTCATCAGCCTGGACCTCGGTTCGATGGTGGCCGGCGCCAAGTACCGCGGCGAATTCGAGGAGCGGCTCAAGGCCGTCCTCGACGACATCAAGAACTCCGCCGGACAGATCATCACGTTCATCGACGAGCTGCACACCATCGTCGGCGCCGGTGCGACCGGCGAATCGGCGATGGACGCCGGCAACATGATCAAGCCGATGCTGGCCCGCGGCGAGCTGCGGCTGGTCGGCGCCACGACGCTCGACGAATACCGCAAGTACATCGAGAAGGACGCCGCGTTGGAGCGCCGCTTCCAGCAGGTGTTCGTCGGTGAGCCGTCGGTGGAAGACACCGTCGGCATCCTGCGCGGGCTCAAGGACCGCTACGAGGTGCACCACGGTGTGCGCATCACCGACTCCGCGCTGGTGTCGGCGGCGTCGCTGTCCGACCGCTACATCACCGCCCGCTTCCTGCCGGATAAGGCCATCGACCTGGTCGACGAGGCCGCGTCCCGGCTGCGGATGGAGATCGACTCCCGGCCCGTCGAGATCGACGAGGTCGAGCGCCTGGTGCGCCGCCTCGAGATCGAGGAGATGGCGCTGGCCAATGAATCAGACGACGCATCGCGCGACCGCCTGGAGAAGCTGCGCTCCGAGCTGGCCGACCAGAAGGAGAAGCTGGCCGAGCTAACCGCCAGGTGGCAGAACGAGAAGAACGCCATCGACGTCGTCCGCGAGCTCAAGGAGCAGCTGGAAACGCTTCGCGGCGAATCCGACCGCGCCGAGCGAGACGGCGACCTGGCCAAGGCCGCCGAGCTTCGGTACGGGCGCATCCCGGAAGTCGAGAAGAAGCTCGACGCCGCGGTGCCACAGGCCGAGGCCCGCGAGAACGTGATGCTCAAGGAAGAGGTCGGGCCCGATGACATCGCCGACGTGGTGTCGGCGTGGACGGGCATCCCGGCCGGGCGGCTGCTCGAAGGCGAAACCGCCAAGCTGCTGCGGATGGAAGACGAGCTGGGCAAGCGCGTCGTCGGTCAGCGCAAGGCCGTGCAGGCCGTCTCCGACGCGGTGCGACGCACCCGGGCCGGGGTCGCCGACCCCAACCGCCCCACCGGTTCGTTCCTGTTCCTCGGGCCGACCGGGGTCGGTAAGACCGAACTGGCCAAGGCGCTGGCCGACTTCCTGTTCGACGACGAGCGGGCAATGGTCCGCATCGACATGAGCGAGTACGGCGAGAAGCACTCGGTGGCCCGCCTGGTCGGCGCGCCCCCCGGCTACATCGGTTACGACCAGGGCGGTCAGCTGACCGAAGCGGTCCGCCGCCGGCCGTACACCGTGGTGTTGTTCGACGAGGTGGAAAAGGCGCACCCCGACGTGTTCGACGTGCTGCTGCAGGTGCTCGACGAGGGCCGGCTCACCGACGGGCAGGGCCGTACCGTCGACTTCCGCAACACGATCCTGATCCTGACGTCCAACCTGGGCTCGGGCGGCGACGAGGACATGGTGATGGCGGCGGTGCGCTCGGCATTCAAGCCGGAGTTCATCAACCGGCTCGACGACGTGATCATCTTCGCCGGCCTGGAGCCCGGTGAGCTGGTGCAGATCGTCGACATCCAGCTGGCTCAGTTGCAGAAGCGGCTCGCGCAGCGGCGGCTGCAGCTGGAGGTGTCGCTGCCGGCCAAGCAGTGGTTGGCGCAGCGCGGGTTCGACCCCGTCTACGGCGCCCGTCCGCTGCGCCGGCTGGTGCAGCAGGCCATCGGCGATCAGCTGGCCAAGATGCTGCTGGCCGGCGACGTGCACGACGGCGACGTGGTGCCGGTCAACGTCGGCGCCGGTGGCGACTCGCTGGTGCTCGGCTGATTTCATACCCGCGAGCAGACGCAAAATCGCGCTAGCACGTCCCCGTGTGTGCGATTTTGCGCCTGCTCGCGCGGGATCTACTCGAAGCGGTAGCAAACTTTAATTCTGTTGTGACCTGCTCGCATTCCCGGTCGGGGGCGATGAGCGGTTAGGCTACGTGGCGATGGTTCCGCTTTGGTTCACGCTCTCCGCGCTGTGCTTCGTCGGTGCGGCGGTGTTGCTGTACGTCGACATCGACCGCCGCCGTGGACGAGGACGGCGCCGTAAGTCGTGGGCGCGATCGCACGGATTCGACTACGAGCAGGAATCCACGGAGATCCTCAAGCGCTGGACGCGCGGCGTGATGTCGACCGTCGGCAGCAACATCCCGGCCCGCAACGTCGTGCTGGGCCAGATCCGCGGCGAGGCGGTCTTCATCTTCGACCTCGAAGAAGTCGCCACCGTCATCGCTTTGCACCGGAAGGTCGGCACCAACGTGGTCGTCGACGTGCGGCTCAAAGGCCTCAAAGAGCCTCGCGAGAACGACATTTGGCTACTCGGGGCGATCGGGCCGCGGATGGTGTACTCCACCAACCTGGACGCCGCCCGTCGCGCCTGCGACCGCCGCATGGTCACCTTCGCCCACACCGCGCCCGACTGCGCCGAGATCATGTGGAACGAGCAGAACTGGACGCTGGTCAGCATGCCGATCGGCAGCACTCGCGCCCAGTGGGACGAGGGCCTGCGCACCGTGCGCCAGTTCAACGACCTGCTGCGGGTACTGCCGCCGGTGCCGCAGCCGGCCGGATCGTCCGGCTCTCCGCAGGCGAGCGGCCGCCGCAACGCCTCGCCCAGCCGGCCATTGGCCCCGGCCGGCCGCAGCGAGGCCGCGCAGCGCCAACCCGAAACGTTGTCTCGGGAGAGCGGGACGACGTCGCGCGCGACCGCGACCCCGCCGGCGCCGCGCCAAGAGCCGGTCCGCCGTCCGCCGACCGGTCGTAACGGCCACCAGGCGTCGCATCACCAACGCTGAATCGAAGTCGCGCGGGCGCTAAGTACACTGGCGCCGTGCCTCGCCCCGTCGCCCTGATCACCGGGCCCACTTCAGGTATCGGCGAGGGTTTTGCCCGACGCTATGCCGCCGACGGCTACGACCTGGTGCTGGTATCGCGCGATGCGGATCGGCTCAAGGCTCTGGCCGCCGAGCTGTCCAACGAGGGCGGCCGCAATGTCGAAGTACTGCCCGCCGATCTCGCCGACGCCACCGGCCGCGACACGGTCGCCGAACGGTTGGCCGCCGGCGTCGACGTACTGGTCAACAATGCCGGCATCGGCACCTCCGGCGAATTCTGGACCGCCGACCCCGGCTTGCTACAACGCCAACTCGACGTCAACGTCACCGCGATCATGCAGCTGACCCGGGCCGCGTTGCCGGCGATGATCGACCGCGGCGCCGGCACGATCATCAACGTCTCCAGCGTGGCGGGCCTGCTGTCCGGTCGCGGGTCGACCTACTCGGCGTCCAAGGCGTACGTTGTGTCGTTCACCGAGGGCCTGGCCGTCGGGCTGCGCGGCACCGGCGTCGGGATCCACGTCGTATGTCCGGGCTACGTGCACACCGAGTTCCACGACCGGGCCGGCATCGACATGACCTCGCTGCCGTCGTTCATGTGGCTCCAGGTCGACGATGTAGTGCGGGAAACGTTCGCCGAGGTCGCCCGCGGCAATGTGCTGATCATCCCCGGGCTGCAGTACAAGGTGATCACGACCGCCACCCGGATGGTGCCGCGAACGCTGTCGCGCGCCGCCACCAGTCTCTTCGGGCGGGGCCGTGGTCGCACCTGAGCTTGCCGAATTAGCGCAATTGGTCAGGCAATTGGCGGTAGTGCATGGTCGCGTCACATTGTCGTCGGGCAAAGAAGCCGACTATTACGTCGACCTGCGCCGGGCCACCCTGCATCACCGGGCGGCGCCGCTGATCGGCCAACTGGTCCGAGACCTCACCGCCGACTGGGACTACGCCGCGGTCGGGGGCCTCACCCTGGGTGCCGACCCGGTCGCCACCGCCGTCATGCACGCACCCGGTCGTCCGATCGACGCTTTTGTCGTGCGGAAGTCGGTGAAAACCCATGGGATGCAACGCCTTATCGAAGGTCCGGACATCACCGGCCAGCGGGTGCTGGTGGTCGAGGACACCAGCACCACCGGCGGCTCGGCGCTGACCGCGGTGCGTGCCGTGCTGGAGGCCGGCGCCGAGGTCGTCGGCGTTGCGACGGTCGTCGACCGGGCGACCGGCGCGGCCGAAGCCATTGAGGCCGAGGGCTTTCCGTACCGCAGCGTGCTGGGGCTGGCGGACCTCGGGCTGGGTTAGTCGGCATGCGTACTGTCATCGCGATGATCGCGGCGTTTACGCTGCTGTGCGGATGCTCGAAATCTGCTGCCCACCAACAGGTTTACGGCGCCGGAACCGCGCGCATCGGTGAATCGCTGGCGGTGCTGGGCTGGAACACGTCGATCTCGAACCTGCGCTGGCAAGACGACTACGTGCTCGTCGACGTCGATGCGGCGCCGACCGACCCAGCGAAGCCGCACGCCGATCCGCGCGACATCCGCTTCGGGATGTACGGCGCGCTGGCTCATCCGTTGGAGACCGCCGGCATCGGCAGCTGTGACGGCGTGAAAAATCTTGTCATCCAATCGCTTTCCGCGCCAGGGGGTAACCGGCTGACCGGCACGGTGTGCCTGGGCCCGATGAAGGACCGGGCCGCCGTCCGCGGCGTCTACCTGTATTCGCCCCGCGACCGCATCGCCGACACCACGGCCGCCTACCCGGCGGCCTTCCCGGTCGGGGTGCTGCCGACCAAGGAGAGCGACACCGGCATGGTGGTCAAGACCACCAGCATCGCGGCGTGGCGGGCCGACGGCACGCCACTGAACCAGCAGTCGCTCGGCGATCCGGCGGCGTTCAACGGCAGCGGCTACATGCTGCTCGGTCTGGAGGCCGACACCCTGGCGGCCAAATACCGCGACGACTCCGCCTCCCGCGGCGGGCCGATGATGGTGCTGGTCTCACCGACGCTGCCGCCGCCGGGCCTGAGCCCGGCCTGCGTGGCCTACGGGTCCTCGGTGCTGATCCTGCCCGAGGCCTCGCTGGACGCCGTGCACGTCAATGCCTCGCTCTGCACCCAAGGTGAGGTCAACGACGCGCTGCTCTACGCGACGGTGTCGATCGTCGGCACCCACGCCGCGGTGTGGACGGTCAAGTGAGCGACAGATCTCATGTGCCACTCTCCTCCCCGGACCGTTCCGGTCCGGATCGTCAAGAGGCTGGCCCCACCGAGTGGACGGTCCCGATGGCCGGGGTCGGCCCGTGGCAGGGTCCGCTACCCGACGACCCGCGCTACGACTCCGAGTTGCTCCGCGACGGCGACTCCCGCAACGTCGTCGACGCCTATCGGTACTGGACGCGCGAGGCGATCGTCGCCGACATCGACACCCGTAGACACCCCCTGCACGTGGCGATCGAGAACTTCGGTCAAGACGCCAACATCGGCGGGGTGGTGCGCGCCGCCAATGCGTTCGCCGTCGACACCGTCCACATCGTCGGCCGCCGCCGGTGGAATCGTCGCGGCGCCATGGTCACCGACCGCTACCAGCGGCTGATGCATCATGACGACACCGCCGGACTGCTGAGCTTCGCCGCGGCTGCGGGCCTCACCGTGGTCGCCGTCGACATCGTGCCGGGTGCGGCGCGGTTGGAGCAGACCACGCTGCCCCGCGACTGCCTGCTGCTGTTCGGCCAGGAAGGTCCCGGCATCAGCGACGACGCCCGCGACGGCGCCGCGCTGACGGTCTCGATCGCGCAGTTCGGATCGACCCGCAGCATCAACGTCGCCGTCGCCGCAGGCATTGCGATGCACACCTGGATCAGCCAGCACGCGGACATGACCCGAGCCTGGTGACTCGCTCCTAAGACGCTGTGACGCAGTCGAATTCGATGGGAAGCGTCGAGGGTCCGGTCAGCGCGGTCAACGGCTTCCACGGGGCTGGTCCGGCCTGCCGGGCATTGGGCATGCGCTGCGTCATCACGGTCAACGCCTCGGCGAGTTCGAGCCGCGCCAGGTTCGCGCCCAGGCAGTAGTGCATGCCCGCGCCGAACGTCTGCATCGCGGGCGCGTCGGTGCGGGTGAGGTCGAGCCGCTCGGGATGGTCGTAGACGGCGGGATCCCGGTTAGCCGACGCGGTGTTTGCGACGACCAGCGTGCCGGCCGGGATCACGACTCCGGCGAGCTCGACGTCTTCGAGGGCGACGCGCAGCGTGCCCCAGGCGATGGGGGAGTGCCGCATGGTTTCCTCGACCGCTTTGGCGGCCAACTCGGGGTGCCGGCTCAACAGTTCCCACTGGTCAGGGTGGTCGCAGAGCGCCTGGATCGAGGCCGCAAGCTGGTTGCGCGTCGTGTCGGTGCCGGCGATCAGCAGACCGACCACCAGCATCCGGAGCTCGTCGATGTCGAGGCGATCGCCGTCGTGCTCGGCGCGGATCAGCTCGGAGATCAGGTCGTCGGTCAACGCGTCGCGGCGGTCGGCGACCATCGCGTCGACATAGTCGTCGACGGCCTCCCACGCCGCCAGGATCACGTCCGCCTCTTCCGCGACGTTCCAGCTGAACGCCTTGAAGATGTCGTCCGTCCAGTCCGAGAACAGCTTCCAGTCCGCGGCCGGCGCACCCAGCAGCGCGCAGATGATCGGGATCGGATACTGACGTGCGATATCGGCCACCACGTCGCATCGTCCGGAAAACGCCTGGCGCCCAACGAGATCGGTGATCACGTCGACGACCGTCGAGCGTAGCCGTTCGGTGGCCCGAGGCGTGAAGGCCTTCGAGACCAACCGGCGCAGACGGTGATGCGCCTCCCCATCGAGACTGATCAGATTCGCGGTGACGCGGTCCCAGATCGGCCCGGACGTGATGCCCTGGCCGGCCAGGAACATCCCCTTGGGCATGCGGAACCGCGGGTCGCGCAGCACGCTGTGCACCAGGTCGTAGCGCAGGATTTCGGGGCCGTGGGTACCGATCGCGATCGGCGCGCGGTCGCGGGCCCCCGCGATCAGCCGGTGCGCCTCGAGGGGGTCGTTCAGGTGCTCGTAGGCCAGGATCGGAAGACTCGCGTCGAAGACGCTCGGGCAACTTCGGGTGGAAATCCCCCGAAAGCGTGGAGGCATGCACTATGAGGAGTAGTCATGTCAGAGACGCGCAGGAAGTTCGACCAGG
>NZ_LZLV01000097.1 GCF_001673405.1 Mycobacterium sp. 1245111.1
CGCTACCAAACCCAATGGATCCCACCACCCCACCTCGACCACGGCCAACCCCGCATCAACACCTACCACCACCCCGAGAAACTCCTAAGGAGTGACGATGACGGAATTCCGTAATGCGTTGTGTCAGTGCAAAGTCGGTGCATAACGCAGCACCGCGCCAATGCCATCGGCGGGTGCGATCCGCTCGTCGGTGCGGACCAGCGACGCGCCCACCGACACAGCGAACATCGGCAAGGCCTCGTCGGCGCGCAGCGTCCGTGCCGGGGCCGCACCTTGCTCGGAGAGCACTTCGGCCGTGGGCGCCACCGTGGTGAGGTCTTCGTCGGCAACCACGGTTTCTTCACCGATGTCGCCGATGATCAGCGTCTCGACGGCGCCCTGGCGCAGACCCGAGCAGACCGGGCCGAGTCCCTCGGCCGCCAACCCGGACTGTCGGCCGACTTCGGCGGTAAACCGTTGCGCGGCATCGTCAATCGACGCCAAGCGCCGCTTGAGCATGTAAGCGTCGATGGCTTGCTGTACTTCGTCGGCATCGTGTCCGCTATCGCGGGCTCCCACCTCCAGCTCGACTGCCAGAGCGTGGACTTGAGGGGGCAGCTCGGCGAGGAAGTCCGCCCGGGATCGCTTCTCGCCGACGACGAACACGGCTTCCGGCCCGTATTCGCCGAGCAGATGTTCGACGCGGTCGGCGACGGCGCGAAGGTTCTTGCGCGCGTCTTCCTCACTGGGCAACTGCTGGACGGCGTCCTCGGAAGCGACCGTCTCGGTGCGGCGCTTGGATCCGGCTCGGATCGTGATGTCGGCGCCGGTGTGATCGATGGCCACCAGCAGATAGTTCACGTCCTGGGAGCCGTGCTCGACGATCGGGATGACGTAGGGCAGCTTGGACAACCGGACGATCGGCGCGGCGGGCGGCCTGATCAGATGATCGTTGAGCACGACCCCGTCGGCGCTGGCCACCACCCCGCGGCCGCTGCGGCCGACCGGCGGGCGGGCGCCCAGTACAGCGCGTTCCATGTCGGCGGTCACCGACTCGTCGGCGCCCAATTCTTCAAGCTGTTCGCGCAGCGCGCGCCAGCGCAACTCGAGTTGGGCGTCGGCGTCGGGGGTGTCGTGCGAGTCCTCGAAGTAGACCGATGCGAACGGTCCGCGAGCGGTCAACAGCGGTCGTAGACGTTCAGAATCCATGTCGAATCGGGTTCCCACGACCGGTCAGGTCAAACTGTCAGGCTCGGTCGCCCTCGGTGTCGTCGAAGAACCGCCAGTCGCCGTCGGCTTCGACTTCCATCCGCCAACCGAGTTCGGTGTTGTCGGCCTTGGCGTCGACGAACCAGGCGTGCGCGTCGTCGGCGCTCGCGATCTCCTTGGTGTCGACGACTTCGCCGTGCGGGTTGATTACTCGATACGTAGCCATCCGCATCGGTTACCCGATGCTATTCGCCCTTGAACTTCGGCGGGCGCTTGGCGAAGGTCGCCTCGATTCCCTCGGACAGATCTTTCGACGGCAGGAACGCCGCGTTCCACGCCGCCACATACCGCAGGCTGGCCGACACCTGCGAAATGCGCTGCTGGTCAAGGACGTCCTTGACGCCACGGACCGTCAGCGGTGGGTTGTCGGCGATCTCGGCGGCGGTGGCGTGCGCGGCCTGCAGGGTGGCGTCGGCGTCGGCGAACACGTCGTTGACCAAACCGATCTTCTCGGCGCGAGCCGCGTCGATGTCCTTACCGGTGAGAGCGAGTTCGCGCAGGTGCCCGTCGGACAGGATCAACGGCAGCCGCGCGAGGCTGCCGACGTCAGCCACGATCGCGAGCTTGACCTCGCGGACGGAGAACTTCGCGTCGGCGCTCGCGTAACGAATGTCGACCGCCGAGATCAGGTCGACGCCACCGCCGATGCACCAGCCGTGGATCGCGGCGATCGTCGGCGTCCGGCAGTCGGCGACGGCGCTGATCGTGCCCTGCATGCGCATCACTTCGCGGTGGAACTCGGTGCGCGGGCCGGCCATCGCTCCCTCGGCCAGCACCGGTGCCAGCGTCCCGCCCATCGCGGGCAGATCGAGGCCGTAGCTGAAGTTGCGACCCGAGCCGGTGAGGACGATGGCCCGCACATCCGGGTCGGCGTCGAGCTCGGCGAACAACTCCGGCAGCTCCGACCAGAACGCCGGACCCATCGCGTTGCCCTTGCCCGGCCCGATCAACGTCACCTGCGCGACGTGATCCTTCGTCTCGACGAGGACGGATTCATACGGCTGGCCCATGCCGAGACCGTACCGTGGAACGCATGGCTTCTGACCTGCGACCGGGACCTGACTCACCGCCCACCGACGAGCTGCGCGCCGCCGAAGCGTCACTGGGAGTCCTGCAGCACATCGTCCACCCGATCTCGCGCGACGACCTGTCACGGCCCACCGCGAGCGAGGGCTTCGCCGTGGCCCAGCTGACCGAGCATCTGGTCGAGACGATCACGTCGGTCGGTGAGGCCCTGGGAGCCGACATTCCGCCGCGCGACCCCGACGACACCGTCGAGCGCCAGCTCATCGCCGTCGGCCGGCCGACACTGGATGCGTTCCATCTTCGTCACGGTCTCGACGGGTCGGTCACCTGGCGCGGCAAGGAGACACCGGTGCGGACATTGGCGGCCGTGCTGGCATTCGGGATGCTCGTGCACGGGTGGGACTACGCCGCGGCCACCGGAATTCCGGCGGACGTTCCCGATTCGTTGGCGAACTACGTCATGGGGATAGCCGAGAAGATCATCACCCCGGAGCGCCGTGCGAACGGGGATTTCGGCGCCGCCGTCGACCCGCCGGACGGCGCGAGTGGGTTCGACCGGTTGGCCGCCTTCACCGGCCGTGACCCAAGCGCCCTGAGTTAAATGCGCTCCAGGAAGAAGTAGAAGTACCGCGCCACCCCATCCTGGAAGTCGATCACGCCCTTGCCGTTCATGATTCCCATCACGGTGTGGTCGTCGACCTGCTTGAAGTGGTCGTGCACCGGTTGGCCGTCGTAGACCATGGTCGCGGTGACTTCGCCGCGGAATTCCTCCAGCCACAGGCTGGCCTCTCCCTTGCCCATCTTGACGTTGGAGAACCGGTTGCCGTCGTCGTCGAGACACACCAGCGGCTGCACATCGGTGGGCGAGTTGAACGTCTTGCCGAACCAGCGTGACTTCTCCAGCTGACCGTTCATCCGGTGGCCGGTGACGAATTCGCCGCCCTTCCACTCGCCGATCATGCCGTCGACGGTGGCCGGCGGGAGGCTGGCCCAGTAGTCGTCCAACTCGGCATCGGCAATGGGGCCGGTGCGGTCCTTGAACTCGTCGAACTTCTTGCGCGCCAACGTCTCACCCATCGCGATCTCCTTTGATCCAATCCTCGGCGAATTTCAGCAGTGCGTCGTTCTCGTCCGGCGCTCCGATGCTCGCCCGGACACCGTCGCTGCCATACGGCCGCACCACGATCCGCGCGGCCGCGGCCTGCTCGACGAAGTCCACAGTGCGCGGCCCCAACGGCAGCCACACGAAGTTCGCCTGCGACGACGGCACCGTGAATCCCGCGTCGCGCAGGCCGTCGCTCACCCGCGCCCGCTCGGCGACCACCGCACCCGTGCGGGCCAGCAGCTCGTCGGCGGCATCCAGCGAGGCGATCGCCGCGGCCTGCGAGATGCTCGAAAGCGTGAACGGCACGTAGGCCTTGTCCAGCGCGGTGATCAGGTCCGGGTGGGCGGCGGCATACCCAACCCGCAACCCGGCCAGCCCGTACGCCTTCGAAAACGTGCGCAGCACAACGACATTGCTGTGCTCGCGCACCAGCGCGAGGCTGTCGGGCAGCATGTCGTCGCGGATGTATTCGACGTAGGCCTCGTCAATCGCGATCACGATGTGTGACGGCACCGCCTCGACGAAGCGGGTCAAGGCATCCGGATCCACCACCGTAGAGGTGGGGTTGTTGGGGTTGCACACGAAAATCAGCCGGGTCCGGTCGGTGACCGCGGCCAGCATCGCCTGCAGGTCGAAAGTGTGGTCGGTGAGCGGGATTTGGACCGCGGTGGCGCCGGCCAGGCGGACCTGCAGCGGATAGATCTCGAAGCTGCGCCAGCCGAACATCACCTCGTCGCCCGCAGTGGACGTGATCTGAACGAGCTGCTGACACAGGCTCACCGATCCGCAGCCGACGGCGATGTGTTCGGGCCCCCAGCCGCCGGCACTGCCTACCCGGCCGGAGTTCAGATGCTTGGCCAACGCCGATTTGAGCTCGACGCAGCCGTTGTCCGGGTACCGGTTGATGGCGTCGGTGGCTCGTTCGATCGCGGCGCGCACACTGGGCAGCGGGCCGTGCACGGTCTCGTTGCTGGCCAGTTTGATCGCGCCCGGGACGGTCTTGCCGGGGACGTACGCAGGCAGCTCGGCCATTTCGGGGCGAAGGCGAGCGGTCATTTCGACAGCATATGTCTGGCCTGTGTACGCTGTGCTCCGCGGCGGTTCCGGGAGCCAACCGTGCTCGATGGTCAGGCTCCTCCGCGGTCCGCTGCCCGGCCCGCGTCGGTACCTGAGCGGGATCCGGTACCCTCAGACGGCCAGGGAGGCGTGCCAGAGCGGCCGAATGGGACTCACTGCTAATGAGTTGTCCCCCTTACAGGGGACCGGAGGTTCAAATCCTCTCGCCTCCGCCAAGCGTGGCGATCGCGAGCGCGGCGTCAGCCGGGCGAAGCGGGTCGGCACAACAGCACGAGACAACTGAACACAGGCGCCCGTAGCTCAACGGATAGAGCATCTGACTACGGATCAGAAGGTTAGGGGTTCGAATCCCTTCGGGCGCGCCACGTCAGCACCTCAGTGCGTGATCAGGTCTGCGGCGAGATCTTGCTCGTCCTCACGCAGACTGCCCGGGGACGCCGACCGTAATTCCCAATACGCAGTGCTCCCGTCCGGAACGGTCAACTGGCCGCGGCCCAACGCCGTGTCGATCAGATCGCGCACGCGCTGCTCGTTCGACGGCTCGGTCGCGAAAACCACACGCAACGCCACGGTTTCGCCGTCTGCGGCATTACTGACGTAGTGCGGCGCGAGCGGACACGGCGGTGAATGGTCCCAACTTCCGCACAACTCGGCAGTGATCGCGCCACCCGGTGCATTCGGACTGTCGCCGGAGCGCATCGCGACGACAGCGTCGTGGGCAAAGGCCTCGCGTGCCATGGCGATGAATCTAACCCGCCGGGGCCGCCCCTACACCGACGGCAATATGTCGAGCAGATTGTTGCCGCCCGTGGCGATCGCGTGAAGCAGGTCGCCGAAGGCCGCGGCGAGATCCCAATTGCCGGCCGTGGTGGGGTCGGCGCCCGCGAATGCGCTGCTGCCGGTGCCGATGACGGTGGCGATGTCGTAATTCCCCGGGGCGCTGAGACTGGTACCGCCGGCGAAGGCCTGGTCAGCCGCAGTGCCGGTATTGATGACCAAAGCGATGTCGACATTGCCGTTGGCGGTGGCGTCGACGTTGGGGCCAGCGGCCAGTGCGGCGGAGAGGCTGCCTCCTTCGGCGGCCGCGTTGCTGTTGTCGCCGTTGGCCAATGCCAGGTCGAGGTTGCCCACCGCGGACGCGTTGCTGCCGGTGCCGGTCGCGCTTGCGATATCAAATTGGCCGAACCCGGCGTTGGCGCTGCTATTGGCGCCCTCGGCGGTGGCTATGTTCCACCCGCCGCCGATTCCGACGACCGCTTTGCTGCCGTCGCCGTCGGCGGCGGCGATGTCGAAGTTGCTGCCAATCCCCGCGCCGGCATTGCTGTTGTCGCCGTTGGCGATTGCGACGACGAAACTGCCGCCCACCCCGGCGCCGGCGGTGCTGTTGTCGCCGTTGGCGATTGCGATGTCGAAGTTGCCGGCCAACCCGGCGCCTGCATTGGCATCGGTGCCGTACGCGAATGCGCCGTCGAGGAAGCCGCCGCTGGCGTTGGCGTGGGCGCCGTCGCCGATAGCGACCGCGAAGCTACCGAACGACGACTCGGCGGTGGCGGTGTTGCCGAGCGTCGGGAACAAGTCGAACCCGCTGATGGAGATCTGCATATCCAGCGGCGCAGCGGCATCGGCGGCGGGGACGGGCAGACCGCTCACCACTTGATCGAGCCACGAATACGGATCGGTGGACGAGTCTGCGAAGGCGGCCCCCGGGGTAGCGGCCAGAGCGGCACCGAGGCTCGTTCCGGCCGCCAGCATCCCAAGTAGACCGTTACGAATCAGGTGCGTCACCGGTCCGCCTTCCCGCGGGCGCACCCCGCGGGTGCCCACAATCGTCACTCTCGACGGCGCCCCCGCTGACGCGAAAGCTACTCCGCAAAGCGGCCCTGCACGCGTGTTTGACACAAGTTGAACAATCCAGTTGGGTGCACTGTTACCGTGCGTTACCGGACGGGCTTTAAGGAGGATCGGTGTCGACCCTGCCCAAGATGTTGGTCATCGGTCTGGTGGAGCTTGTCGCGTTCGGCGCGATGCTGTTCGTGCCGGCCGGGACGTTCGACTACTGGCAGGCATGGGTTTTTCTGGCGGTGGTCACCGCTGCCGCATGGGTCCCCAACATCCACGTCCTGCGCACCGACCCCGTTGTGCGTCAACGCCGGATGAGCGGAGGGCCGACAGCCGAGACCCGGCTCGCGCAGAAGGTCCTCATAGCCGGGCTGTACGCGTCGTTGGCGGCGATGGTCGTGGTCAGCGTGCTGGACCATCGATTCGGCATGTCGTCGGTGCCGGCCTCGATCTGCTTGGTCGGTGATGTCCTGGTCGCCGCCGGACTCGGTGTCGTGGCGCTGGTGATCATTCAGAACAGCTACGCGGCCGCTACGGTCCGAGTCCAGGAGGGCCAGACGGTTGTCTCAACCGGCCTGTACGGACTTGTTCGGCATCCCATGTACACCGGCAACGTCGTCATGCTGATCGGTATCCCGCTTGCGCTCGGTTCCTACCTGGGACTCGTCTTCGTCGTGCCCGCCCTGATCGTGCTCGCCTTACGCATCCGCGACGAAGAGAAGCTGCTCCGAGAACAGCTGAACGGATACCGCGAGTACTCCGAGAAGGTTCGCCACCGGCTCGTCCCAGGAATGTGGTGACCGGCCGCTCCCTCAGTTGAACCGCTGGTGCGGCTGAATGTGTTGGGCGAGTTGGGTGATGGTGGGTTGGTCGAAGATGGTTTGCACTGGGATGTCGATGCCGAGTTCGGTGTGGATGCGGGTGGCCAGGCGCATGGCGAGCAGGGAGTGGCCGCCGAGGTCGAAGAAGGAGTCGTCGATGCCGACCTTGTCGAGGTTGAGGAG
>NZ_LZLV01000098.1 GCF_001673405.1 Mycobacterium sp. 1245111.1
TCCAATTTCGATATGGTGACGAACTCGCCCTGCGAGAGCTTGAGTACGTTGTTGCGGCGGTCGACGAATCGGAACTCGTCCGAGTTCATCTGCGCCACAATGTCACCAGTGCGATAGAACCCGGCCTCGTCGAAAACCTCAGCCGTGAGTTCCGGTCGCTTGTAGTAGCCGTGGAACAACGTCGTCGATTTGATCAGCAGCTCGCCGCGCGGATACGGACGATCGGTACCGAAGTAGCCCAACTCCGGTACGTCGACGAGCTTGAAGTCGGTCACCGGCGGGCACTGCACCTTGCCGTCGATCAACACAGCGCCTGACTCGGTTGCGCCGAGTGCATTCATCAAGGGCCCGTCGAGGAGCCGTTCTACCCAGCTTGCCAGTTTCGCCGAGATCGGCGCCGAACCCGTCAATGCAGTGACGTAGCGGCCGCCGAGAACGCGGGTACGCAGATCCTGGAGAACATCGTCATCGATCTGGGCGAGGACTGTCTTCCCGCGCTCCCGGAGTGTGCACTCGGCCACGAATTCGCGGTATAGCATCTCCCACACCCGCGGCACGAAGTTAAGCTGCGTTGGCCGCGCGAGCGAAAGGTCTTCGAGCAGCGTCGAGTTGTCATTCCCGGCCGTGAAATATGCTGTGCCACCGGTACCTAACGTGGCAAACAGCATGCTGCGGCCCCCGGTATGGCTCATCGGCAGGTAACTCAACATGATCGAAGGAATGGCGATGTTGCGTTGCACCAACATCGCCGCACCCTGCGACCACGCCTCCCGCACCAGGCCCGCTGTCAGCATCGCCCCCTTCGGATTGCCACTGCTGCCTGACGTGTAGACGATCGCCGCCAGCTGGTCGTCATCTGCGGGCGGTAAATCGATTGGCGGCAAGGCATATCCCCGCTCCAGCAATTCATCAAGAATGTCGAGCTGCAACGCGCTATGGGCGCTGGCGATACGGCCGCGCGCCATGTCGAGGCCTTCACAATCGTCATCGACATTCGGCCGATGGTCGAAGACGATTAACCGAACCGGACCAGCTGCGCCCAAGGCCAGTCGCACTCCGTCTGCGATGTACGCTGCGCTGCAAGCGATCACGGATGGATCCGCTTCCTCGACCATCGCCGCGAGCACGCTCGCCGGGGCACCGGTATGCAGGGGCACCGAGACGCAACCGAGCAACGCCACCGCCATGTCGATCGCGGTGTAGTCGACACTGGCCAACCCCAGAGTCGCTATTCGTTCGCCGGCGAGTATTCCATCCTCGGTCAAAACCGCCGCGAGCCCGCTGGCACGCCGCCACAGCTGACCGTAGGTGACCGTTTCGAACCGGGCCTCAAATTTCAGGACCCGCCGGCCGTCGTCGGACATGTCAACAACGGCAGCGCGCTGGCCTAGCGCCGGCCGGTCGGCATAGCCTTCAGCAACCGCACGAATGACGCCGGCCAGCCCGATGTCTTGCTGCAGGATCGACTCGGCGACCTTCTGATCGGGCATCGCGGTTGCGAATTCCGGGTCATTGGCCAGCAGGTCCGCGAAACGTCGCGCCAACTTTTGCGCCGTCGCATCATCCAACACGTGGTACCGCTTTCCGCAAAACTTCGGCGTCCGGGCCGGTTATGCACCCACGTCAGCTGCGGGGTCGCATGCAGCAATGACTCTATCCAGCAGCTTGACAGATCGCAGACATTCTACAATCTTAGGTGGATCGTAACGCCCCCAGACAACCCGCCCCAATTGGACCCGCGGCTACCTTGGTCGCCACAACAACGCGGAGCGCCCATGCAGCCGTCAACTCGATTGCCCGACTCCGCGGCCACCACCCCGGCCGCGCGGCCACGCACCATTTCGCGTTTCGCGGTCCATGCGTGCTGGGCGACCGTGGTTGGGCTGGGGGCAATAATCCTGATGACCGCGCAGAAGCACGGACCGTCATCGCCGGAGAATCTGAATCCAGACGGCGGCGGCAAGCCCCCGTCGGTGGAACCGTTGCTTTACCCCTTCGACTGGGTGATGTGGGGACAGATTCTGGGCGCTCTCCTCGCCGCCGGCAGCATCATCGCCTCGATTCTGGCCTGGCGGCGTCGTCCCGGACATCCAGTCGTCCTCATGGCCCTCGCAACCAGCACACTGTTTTGGTGGGATCCGATCAACAATTGGGCCATCGGCTTGGTCTACAACCCAAACCTTTGGCATTTTCCTCGAAATTGGCCGTGGCTCAACATCTCTCCTGTCATCGAGCCTTTGACCTCGTTCATCTACGCGCCCTATGTCCTGGTTCCCTATTTCCTGGCCATGCCCATCCTGCGGGCGATTCAACGTCGCAGCGCGGTGACGGCTTTCGCCTGGCGGCACCCGCTGATGTCAATAGCGTTGCTCACGTTGGCGATCGGGGTGATCTGGGATGCCGCCCAGGAAATCCTGCTGACCCGGGCCCAATTCCTCATCTACAGCCACGTCATTGCCTTCGGAACCATCGACGTGGGTAAGACCAGCCAATTCCCTCTGTTGATGGCTAGCGGGCTCATCACCATCGTCATGATCCCGGCCTCGGTCCTTCTCTATCGCGATGACACGGGAAGATCCCAGGCCGACAAATTGGCGCAACGATTTGCCCTGCACGCTCGTCATCCCCATGTCGCGAACTTTCTGGTGATGGCCTCGATCCTCAACATCGCGATGATCAGTTTCAGCTCGACGTTCTGGCTGCTGCGTGCCACCAATGCGGCATCCAACGTCGCCTGTCCATGGCCGTACCCCCACGCGAAGACCTGGGATCCGCGTGGTGATTACCAAGCCGTGGGAGCTCCTGGACCATTCACCAGCGGGAAGGCCAGCGCATGGCAGATCGCGCAGCCCCAGGGACGACCGACCAACATTGCCGTCGTGTCCGACCGCTGCAATCACCGGAGGTTTGGGTGAAGCGCACACACGGGGCTATGGCCGCCGCGGGCGAGTTGGCGGACTACGTCGTCGTGGGGTCAGGCAGCGCAGGAGCGATAGTGGCCCGACGCCTGGCCGACGCCGGTGCGGCGGTCACCCTGATCGAGTCCGGCCGTCAGCGCCGCGGCCCGCTCGTCACGGTGCCGGGTCTGTGTGGGGCAATGCATGCTGTCACAGCACTACAGCGATCGTTGACCTGGCCGGCTTACAGCGTCGCGCAACGACACATGAATGGCCGCACGCTGCCTCAATCTCACGGCCGGGTACTTGGCGGCGGCAGCGTGATAAACGGGATGGCGTTTGTCCGGGGGAATCGCCAAAACTATGACGACTGGGCGGCCGACGGCGCGAAAGGCTGGGCGTTCTCAGATGTCTTGCCGGCCTTCCGGCGACTAGAGAGTTTTGAAGACGGTCCCAGCGACCTGCGAGGTGGAGACGGCCCGATCGCAGTGGAACGGGCCACCGGCCTTGCGAGTGTCACACGGAGCTTTATGGCCGCGCTCGCAGCGACCGCAGGAGTCGGAATCAATGACGACTACAACGCCGCGCAGCAGGCCGGGGTGGCTCCGATCCAACAGAGCGCCAGGGCCGGGAGGAGAACCGGCACCGATCGTGGGTACCTCTGGGACGCGCCTCCGAATCTGCGGGTGCTTACCGGCGTCACCGCAACGCGCGTGATCGTGGAACACAGCCGAGCGGTGGGTGTGGAGTTGGTCTCAACGCGTCACCGGCGGACTCTCGGCCCCGTACGTGCCAGCCGTGAGATCATCATCAGCGCCGGTTCGCTGGGTTCACCACGACTTCTGATGTTGTCCGGCATCGGCCATGCCGCCCACCTGGCGGGGCATGGAATCGAGGTGGTTGCAGACCTACCGATTGGCGACAACCTGCACGACCACCTGTTTGTGCCGATGTGCTATCGGGCACCTCGCGGACGAAGCGCGTCACCACGAAAGTTCGCACAGGCAGCCGTCCGCGAGATTGTCCGCCCACGGTCGACGTACTTGGCGCACACGCCGTTCGAGGCCGTGGGCTTCGTCAACAGCAGACTGCGGACGGGTACCGACGTTCCCGACATACAGATGTTCATCCTCCCAATGGCTTATCCGGAGAATCAAGATCAGCCTGGCATGCACCTGCCTGATTCCTCGCCGTCGTTGACCCTCATGCCCGCGATGATTTATCCGCAGAGCCGAGGAACTCTGCGCTTGGCCTCAACGGATCCCTTCGCGGCACCCCTGATCGATCCCAACTACCTCGCTGAACCCCAGGATCTGGCGACCCTGGTGGCCGGCATGGAGCTGGTCAGGGAGACAGTGGTGCACCCGGCGATCGCGCAGGAGGTGGGTCACGAAGTGCTGCCCGGTGTGCATCGAAGTGGTGAGGATCTTGCAGAATTCGTGCGTCGAAATGCTTCGGGCGTCTATCACCCGGTCGGGACGTGCCGGATGGGCACCGACGAACGCGCGGTCGTCGATCCCGCGCTACGGGTTCACGGAGTGGACGGCCTACGCGTGGCTGATGCCTCGATCATGCCGACCATTGTTGGTGGCAATACCAATGCCGCATCGATGATGATTGGAGAACGGGCCGCTGAATTGATCATCGGCGGTTAATACCTGCATAGCGGTGCGGCGGGGATCGCCGTTGAAAAATTCAGCTCGAACGGCAACGGATTATTTGCACATGCCTCCGCTGACCGCGATGTCGGCTCCAGTCACGACGGATGAGGCGTCGCTCGCCAGATAGAGTGCGGGACCTACGATTTCGTGCGGGCTCGCGACGCGTTGCTGCGGGTTCATGCCGGCCAGCAGGTCCAGCGAACCCGGGAACGCCTGCTCGGCCTCGAGCAGCATCTCGGTTGCGAATGGACCGGGACACAGCAGGTTAACCCGAACCGCCCACGGCGACCAGGTGTTCGCCATCGACGCTGTGAGGTTGCGCAGCGCCGCCTTGGACGCGCCGTACACGACCGAGCGTGGATGTGACGGGGAGTAGCCCTCCATCGAGCCGACGTTGACGATGCTGCCGCCACCGCCGTCACGCATCACCGGCGCGACGCACTCACTCATCCGTAGCGCACCCTCGACATTGACGTTGAACACCTTGCGCCACAACGCGACTGATACCGAATTGATGTCCTCCACAACGGGATTGATTCCGGCGTTGTTGATCAGCACATCGATGCGCCCGTAATGCTCAAGCACAGCGTCGACGAAATCGGGTATGGCCTCCCAATCGCCGACGTGACAAGCGATTCCGACCGCCGTGCCTCCGGCCGCCGACCAGCCTTGCAGGATGGCCCGTCCGATGCCGCGGGTGGAACCGGTCACCACCGCGACGCGCCCCGCGAGGTCGAACATCTGTCGCGGTACAGGCGGGCCCGTCACTGCGGCGCCTCGATGAGGCCATCGATCGTGGCGTGCAACACCGATCTACTGTCGTCGGGCAACACACGACGGGCCACCAGGAACCCGCTCCCCATCCACCCATGGCGGATGAATTTGCCGAACCGAAGGCGCGTGCCCGGCGCTCCGCTGGCGGCTGGAAGCATTTTGATTCGCTCCAGCGCCTCTTTGACCGCGGGGCCGCTCAGAGCACCGGTGTTCGGCGGGTACCGATGGCGGAAAATCTCGTCAAGGCCACGGGGTGCAACCGCATCGGCTCCTCGGGGACCTTGCCCTAGTCGCAGCGGAATGGTGGACGCCGACCACATAGAGAACATCCACCGCTGACATTCAGAAAGCAGCCTGCGATAGATCTGCGAGCGCTCGGACAGAATCAGCAAAGGTGAATGTGTCCAAACACGTGTCCGCCGACCATGAAAACGGCCCCCGGAGTGATCTCCGGGGGCCGTTCCTACTAGTAGCGGGGACAGGATTCGAACCTGCGACCTCTGGGTTATGAGCCCAGCGAGCTACCGAGCTGCTCCACCCCGCGACGGGTGAATATCAGGTTACCGAACGCGCGCGAGGCCTCCAAATCGCGCGCCTACCAGGCTCGAAGCCGCGTTAGTGCGACGGGGCGCCCAGACCGTACCGCCGTCTGACGTCGTCCATCCAGTCCGGCGTGCCGTAGGTCAGCCCGTATTTGTCGGCCAGCTCGCCGAATTCGGGCAACTCGTGCAGAACCTTGCCCATCGGATCGTTCGCGTGCTCGACGAGTAGCTCGCCGAGCTCGCGGAAGTAGTTCTCGAAGCCGCCCGGAGTAATCACCTCGATGATGCGCCCCGGTTCGCTGCCGGCGTTCCACATGGCGTGCATCTGCCCGCGCGGCTTGGTGATGTAACCACCGGGACCCAGGACGACTTCGCTGTCGTCGGAACGGAAGCCGATCTCGCCCGCCAATACGATCGAGTGCTCGTCCTCGCGGGTGTGCCGGTGCGCGGCGGTGAGCAACCCCACCGCGAATGGATGCTCCACGATGGACACCTCGCCGCCGTTGCGGCGGCTGGACAATTTGAACACCGCCCCAAAGCCGGGCAGCGCAACGTACTCCCCTTCGCCGGGCTGCACGACCGTCACCGGAATTGGCGCCATATCGGTCATCTCGTTACCTCCTCGGCGGAGCGGACGCGACTACTTCGCGTTGTTGTACTTGGTGATCGCCTCGTCGAGATGCTGCAGCGCCGCCCCGTAGCCCGCGAAGTCACCCGACTTCTGGGCATCGCGGGCCGCGCCCATCGCCGTCTCGACGTCCTTGAGTGCCGCGGCCTTGGCCGGCGACAGGCTGACCGCTCCGCTGGGCGCGGGCACGGTGGCATTGGCCGGAGGTGGCGGGTTCGCGGGCGGTTCGCCCGGCGGTGCACCGGCGGGCGGCGCGGGCTCGGTCGGCGCGATGCCGGCCGCGGTCGCACTGGCGCCGGGCCCGAATAACCCGTTGAGCGCATCGCCCACGGTGGGCCCGTAGCCGATCTTGTCGTTGTACATCATCGCCACCCGGATCAATCGGGGGTACGAGGAGGCGACGTCGCTCGAGCCGGGCGAGGCGTACACCGGTTCGACATACAACAGCCCGCCCTTGGCCACCGGCAGCGTCAGCAGGTTGCCCCATTTGATGCGGTTTTGGTTGTCGCGCCCGATCACGCCGAGGTCTTGCGACACCGCCGTATCGGTGGTGATCGCGTTGTTCGCCAACTTGGGACCGTTGACCTGCCCCGGAATGGTCAACACCGTGATCTTCCCGTAGGTCGCGGGATCGGAGCTGGCGCTGATGTAGGCGGCCAGGTAGTCGCGCTTGAACCGGTTCATCGCAGTGGTCAATTGGAACGACGCCGAATTGTCGTCGTTGGCAATGTTTTTCGCGACGATGTAGTACGGCGGCTGGTAGCTGCTGGCGGTCGGATTCGGGTCCAGCGGCACGTCCCAGAAGTCCGAGGTGGAGAAGAACGTCACCGGGTCGTTGACGTGGTACTTGGCCAACAGCATCCGCTGCACCTTGAACAGGTCTTCGGGATAGCGCAGATGCGCGGCCAGTTCGCTGGTGATGTCGCTCTTCGGTTTGACCGTTCCGGGAAAGACCTTCATCCACGCCTGCAGCACCGGGTCGTGCTCGTCCTGCTGATACAGCGTCACGGTTCCGTCGTAGGCGTCGACGGTGGCCTTGACCGAGTTGCGGATGTAGGACACCTGCTTGTCCGGCGCCAACCGGTTGAACGCCACCTCGTTGGAGTCGGCGGTGGCCGACGACAGCGAGGTCAGCTCGGAGTACGGGTAGTTGTCCAGCGTGGTGTAGCCGTCGATGATCCAGACGAGTCGCTTGTTGACGATCGCCGGGTACACGTTGCTATCGGTGGTCAGCCACGGCGCGACCGCCTCCACTCGCTGGGCCGGATCGCGGTTGAAGAGGATCTTGCTGTTGGAGCCAATCACACTGGAGAACAAGAAGTTTCGCTCGGCGAACTTCGCGGCGAAGACACTGCGGGACAGCCAGCCGCCCAACGGCACTCCCCCGCTGCCGGTGTAGGTGTAGTTCTTGGTCTCGGTGTTGGTCTCGTAGTCGTATTCCCGGTCGACGCCGTTCTTGCCGACGATTGCGTAGTCGGCGGGCGTGCTGGAGATCACCGGCCCGTAATAGACGCGCGGCTGATCCAACGGCGCTGGGCCGGGCGCCAGCACACTCCCGTTGGCGCCGACGACGGTGGCCAAGAACTCGGGGTATCCGCCGTTTTGGTTGGGGTCGTTGGCGATTCCGCGCACGGTGTTGGCCGGCGAGGCGATGAAGCCGTTGCCGTGGGTGAAGACGGTGTGCCGGTTGATCCAGTCGCGCTGGTTGTCGATCAGATGGTCCGGGTTGAGTTCCCTTGCGGCGACGACATAATCGTGCAGGTTGCCGTCTTTGTCGCGATAGCGGTCGATCGACAATTGGTCGGGAAAGTAGTAGAAGTTCTTGCCCTGCTGGAACTGGGTGAACGCCGGGCTGATGATGGTGGGGTCGAGCAGCCGGATGTTGGAGGTGGTGGCCCGGTCCGAAGCGACCTGCTCGGCGGTGGTCTTCCCGTCGCCGCTGTAATCCCGATAGCTCACCACATCGTCGGTCAGCCCGTAGGCCTGCCGGGTCGCGGTGATGCTGCGGCTGATGTATTCGCGTTCCTTCTGCGCCGCATTGGGTTTGACGCTGAACTGCTCGATGACCAACGGCCAGGCCGCACCGACGACCATCGACGACAGCAACAGCAGCACCAGCCCGATGGCCGGAATCCGCAAGTCCCGCAGTGCAATCGCGGAGAACACCGCGGCCGCGCAGATCAGCGCGATCGCCAACAGGATCAGCTTGGCCGGCAGCACGGCGTTGATGTCGGTGTAGCCGGCTCCGGTGAACGGCTTGCCTCCCCGGGTGTGCGAGAGCAACTCGTAGCGGTCGAGCCAATAAGCGATCGCCTTGAGCAGCACCAGCGTTCCGACCAGGCTGATCAACTGGATGCGCGCCGAGCGACTCAGCGCACCGGTGCGCCCCGACAACCGGATGCCGCCGAAGATGTAGTGCGCCAGCAGATTCGCGACGAGGGCCAGGAAGATCGCCACGAAGAAGAAGCTGAGCACCAGCCGGTAGAAGGGAAGCTCGAAGGCGTAGAAGCCCAGGTCCTTACCGAACTGGGGATCACGGACACCGAAGCTGCCGCCGTGCAGAAAGAGTTGAATCCGAACCCAAAAGGTCTGCGCGACAATGCCGGCGAGCAGCCCGATCGTCACGGGCACACCGATACCGATGACCCGCAGCCTCGACATCACCACGGTGCGGTAGCGCGCCACCGGATCGCTGCCGTTGCTCGGGACGAACACCGGCCGGGTCCGGTACGCCATCGCCAGGCTGGCGAACACGATGCCGCCGACCAGCAGCCCGATGACCACGAAGACGATCAAGCGGGTCAGCAACACGGTGGTGAACACCGATCGGTAACCCAACTCGCCGAACCAGAGCCAGTCGACGTACGCGTCGATCAACCGGGGACCGACCAGCAGCAGACCGATCACGGTCAGCGCGATCGCGATCAGAGTTCGGCTGCGTCGAGTCAGCTTCGGCATTCTGGCGGCGGGCCGCATCCCCACTAGCTACGCTCCCTGCTCGGTTGTGCTCGACGTTTCAACTGTACGCACGCACTAGCAACTCGGCGGTCGCCCGCCCGAGGCCACGGCATGCAGGGCATCCACTGCCCCACTGAGGGTGTCGACCTTGACCATCTGCAAGCCAGGCACCTTCTCGGCGTTCGCTTCGTAACAGTTTCCGGCCGGCACCAGGAAGACAGTCGCCCCCGCATCGCGCGCCGCGCTCATCTTGTGCCCGATCCCACCGATCTTGCCCACCTCGCCGTCCGGCTTGATCGTTCCGGTGCCCGCCACGAATGTCGAACCGGCGAGGTTTCCGGTGGTCAGCTTGTCGATCACGGCCAGGCTGAACATCAACCCCGCCGACGGGCCGCCCACGTTGGCGAGGTTGAAATCGACCGCAAACGGCGCCCAGGGAGCGTCGGTCACCGAGACGCCGACAAAGCCGTAGTCGCCCTTCGGGTGATGGCCCAAGGTGATCTGGGCCGTCCCGGGCGGCGCATTCTTGCGGCGGAAATCGACCGCGATTTGTTGTCCGGGTTTGGTGGTCTTCAGGAACGACGTGAACTGCTCGACGTTCGCTACGGGCTTACCGTTGACCGCCTGGACGGCGTCACCGGCCTGCAGCTTGCCCACCGACGGCCCGGGGTCTGTCAGCGTCACGATCGTCACGGCCTCCGGATACTTCAGGTAGCCCAGGGCCGCGAACTCGGCGTTGTGCTCCGACTCCTTGAAATCGGCGTCGTTGGCCTTGTCGACCTCTTCGCGCGACTGTCCGGGCGGGTAAACGAGATCGCGTGGCATCAACTGTTCCTGCCCCGACAGCCACAGCGTCAGCGCCTCGGCCAGGCTGAGCTCGTCACGCTGGGACACCGTCGTCATGTCCAGGTGGCCCGTCGTCGGGTGCGTCTGGGTGCCTTTGATCTCGACGACCTGCTTGCCGTCGACTTCGCCGAGGGTGTCGAATGCCGGCCCCGGGCCCAGCGAGACGTAGGGCACCGTCACCGCGGCGAGCAGCACACCGAAGACCACGATCGGGACCAGCGCAACCATCAGCGTCAGAATCCGCCTGTTCACGCCGCTAAGACTAGACGGAGGCATCACACCAGCCGGGTTCACTCAGAGCGTGACGCCGGGCTGCGCGTCGCGTGTTCGCGATGAGTACCGTTGTGGGCATGGCTGACCTGCCTTTCGGGTTCTCCGCGGGAGACGACCCGGACCGCGACAAGCGCCGCGAGAACGACCCCGAATCCGGCTCGGGATCTGCCGACCCCTTCGGGCTGGGCGGCCTCGGCGGCGAATTCAACGTGGCCGACCTCGGCCAGATGTTCACCCGGCTGGGACAGATGTTCAGCGGCGCCGGCTCCATGGGCGGGCAGTCCTCCGGCCCGGTCAATTACGAACTGGCCCGCCAGCTGGCATCGAGCTCGATCGGCTTCGTGGCTCCCATCCCGACCGCCACCCGCGAGGCGATCGCCGACGCCGTCCACCTCGCCGAGACCTGGCTCGACGGCGTGACCGCGCTGCCCGCCGGCACCACCAAGGCCATCGCCTGGACACCTAACGACTGGGTGGACAACACCTTGGAGACCTGGAAACGGCTGTGCGATCCCATGGCGCAGCAGATCTCCACGGTGTGGGCGTCGGCGCTGCCCGAGGAAGCCAAGGCCATGGCCGGCCCGCTGATGTCGATGATGTCGCAAATGGGCGGCATGGCGTTCGGCTCGCAGCTCGGCCAGGCGTTGGCCCGCCTGTCCAAGGAAGTGCTGACCTCCACCGACATCGGATTACCGTTGGGCCCCAAGGGAATTGCGGCGCTGCTCCCCGACGCGGTCGAATCATTCGCCGACGGGCTGGAGCAGCCCCGCAGCGAGATCGTCACCTTCCTCGCCGCGCGGGAGGCCGCCCACCATCGGCTGTTCAGTCACGTGCCGTGGCTGTCCAGCCAGCTGCTCGGCGCCGTCGAGGCCTATGCCAAGGGCATGAAGATCGACATGCACGGGATCGAGGAGCTGGCACGCGATTTCAACCCCGCGACGCTGAGTGACCCGGCCGCGATGGAGCAGCTGCTGGAACAAGGGGTGTTCGAGCCCAAGGCCACGCCCGAGCAAACCCAGGCGCTGGAACGGCTCGAGACACTGCTGGCGCTGATCGAGGGCTGGGTGCAGACCGTGGTGGACGCCGCACTGGGTGAACGCATCCCCGGCGCGGCCGCGCTCGGCGAGACGCTGCGACGCCGCCGGGCCACCGGCGGGCCGGCCGAGCAGACCTTCGCGACACTGGTGGGCCTGGAGCTGCGGCCGCGCAAGCTGCGCGAGGCCGCCGCGCTGTGGGACCGCCTCACCCAAGCCGTCGGCGTCGACGCACGCGACGCGGTCTGGCAGCACCCCGACCTGCTGCCCGGAGCCGACGATCTCGACGACCCGGCCGCCTTCATCGACCGCTCGCTCGGCGGCGACACCAGCGGGATCGACGAAGCCATCGCCGAATTCGAGCGCCGCGCCCGCGACGACGACGAGAGCTGACCCACGCACTGGCACCCGCCACCCGGGCGTTCTACGGGCATTTTTTGCGATTGCTTGCCGAAATGCTGCCGCAGACAAAACTTAGGGTTTACCTTAAGAACGCCTGAGATCCGGATAAATGCGTGGACGGGAAGTACCGGCGATGACCCAGCGACGCTTGAGCAAGCACAATCCGCACTCACGTACCACGATGGTCCGCCGCCGCAAGCGCGCGGCGTGGGTGACAGGCGCAATCAGTGGGTTTTTGACGTTCGGGCTGGCACAGGTGGCCGACGCGCCCACGGCCCGGGCCGACGGGTTTGATGCGGTCATCGATTCGATCGTCAATGCGATCGTTCCGGAGCTGGGACATCTGGGCGCGAGTGCCGCCACGGCCAGCCCGGCCGATACCTGGTTGCAGGTGCTGGAGCAGGACTGGACTGGCAGCGCGTTCGGCCAGCAGGTCGACGCCGCGCTCAGCGCCTGGTTCAAACAGCTCGATCCCAGTGCCGTTCCTGCTGCCGATCCCGCGCAGCCGATGAGCGAGAACCTGCTGGTCAACCCCAACTTCGAAATCGCTGACCCGTCCGGGTCGGGCTACAGCGGGGTGACCATTCCGGGCTGGACGGAGACCGGCACCCCGACCGTGATCGCCTACGGCACCCAGGGCGGTTATCCGATCGGACTCCCGACCCCGTTCCCGAAGTTTTTCGACTTCCCACAGACCGCACCCGTCGGCGGAGGCGACAATTTCGCCGGCGGCGGACCCGTGGCCACGTCCAGCATCAGCCAGACGGTCGACCTCACCGGCGCTGCCGGAACGCCGTTCAACCTGAGTGCAGATCTCGGCGGCCAAGGGTGGGACCCCTCCACGGCCACCGTGCAGGTCACCTTCTTCGACGACCAGGGCAACGTCCTGGGCACCGACTCGCTCAACCCGGTCACGGTATGGGATCGCCTGTTTACCACCGGGTTCGAGGAACGCGCCATCTCGGGCACGGTCCCGGAGGGCACCACGTCGGCACAGGTGACCACGACCTTCACCGACAAAGACTGGGTCCTGGGCAACTACAACGGCGCCTACGCCGACAACGAGTCGTTCACCGTCGGCGATCCGAGCCTTACCGCGGCGCCCCTCACCGCACCGGACTCCAACGTCGGCCAGCTCGATCACGTGTTCCTGATCTACCTGGAGAACAAGGGCGTCAACGACATCGTCGGCAGCCCCAACGCGCCGTACCTCAACAGCCTGATCAACAGCGAACTTTATGACTCCAACTACTTCGCACTGGGCCACCCCAGCGATCCCAACTACATCCGGCCCTTGGGCGGAACTGACTTCGGCATCGACTACAACCCGACCTTGGCCGGCATCAACGCACCCAACCTCATGCAAGAACTGGATCAGGCGGGCATATCGTGGGCCGGCTACGCACAGAGCATGCCCACCCCGGGCGACCTGGTGTCATCGGGCGACTACTCGGTCGACGAATTGCCGTTCACCCAATTCAGCTACGTCACCGACAACACCCCCGGCTACCTTGCCGAACACCTGCTGCCGCTGACGCAATTGTCCGACGATCTCAAGGACCCGAGCAGCTTCCCGGAATTCACCTGGATCGCCGCCAACGAGGCCAACAACGGGGAAGGCCCCATCGACAGTCTCCAAGGCATCGCCCAATTCATTTACACCCAGTTCACGGACCATCAATACAACGTCGAGGCCGCGGACCAGTTCGCTCAGCAGCAGGTGGCCGCCATCGAGAACTCGCCGACCTGGACTGACTCGGGCGAGAAGGACGCGATCATCATCACGTTCGACGAGGACAACAACAACCTGTCGCTGGGCTTCGGCAACGAAGGCAACAACGTTCCGATGATCATCATCCCGAACGGAGGGGCTGTGGATAGCGGCATGGTAGGTGGTCCCTTCACCACCGACCAGTACGCCAACGAATACAGCCTGATGGCCACGATTGAAGACGCCTTGCGTGGCAACGCCCTGCCTACTGTGCTGAACCCGTTGGCCCCGCTCACCGATAACGACATGTACGCCACACCCATGAACCCATTTTGGAAATAGCCATCGGTTCTGTGGATAGCTGAGCCGTGGCGGCGTATCGCCGTGGCACAGTGCCACGATGGCTCAGGCTGGGGAGCTGTATGCGCTCGACCCGGCGCTGCCGGTGCTGCTTCGCCCCGACGGCGCCGTCCAAGTGGGCTGGAGCCCGCGTCGCGCCGTGCTGATCCGGCCCCCACGCGACGTGACCGCCACCGGGCTGGCCACCCTGCTGCGCTCGATGCATTCACCGCTGCCGATGAGCGAGCTGCAGCGCCGGCCCAGCGGACTCAGCAACGCTGAGTTAAGCACTCTGATAGGGCAATTGGTGACGGCAGGCGTCGTCACACGCGGTGCTCGCCATCGGGCGACGCGCTCGGCGTCGATCCGGGTGCACGGTCGCGGACCCCTGTCCGACCTGCTGGCCGAGGGGCTGCGCGGCTCGGGCGCCAAGGTCAAACAGAGCAACCAGCCGCATGCTGCCACCACGTCAGCCGACACCGACCTGGTGGTGTTGTCCGACAACCTCGTCGCCGACCCGCGGATACTGCGCGAGCTGCACGCCCACGGCGTCGCGCACCTCGCCGTGCGGGTCCGCGACGGCATCGGGCTGGTCGGTCCTCTTGTCGTGCCGGGAGTGACGAGCTGTCTGCACTGCGCTGACCTGCACCGGCGCGACCGCGACGCGGCGTGGCCCACCGTTGTCGCGCAGCTGCGCGACACCGTCGGGGTGGCCGATCGCGCGACGCTGCTGGCGACCGCGGCGCTGGCACTCAGCCAGGTCAACCGGGTGATCCGTGCGGTCCGCGGCGTCGACTCCGACCCGCCCATCTCGTTGAGCACCACGCTCGAGTTCGATGTGCACAGCGGCTCGATCGTGGCGCGGCAATGGCCGAAGCATCCCCTATGTTCCTGCTGACGATTTCCGGTGAGAGCCACTCGCGCTGCGTGATTGGATGAACGCCATGGCCGACCAGCCGCACGAGTACGACGCCTTCCTGTCCTATGCCCACCGCGACCGCCAAGTCGCAACGGCCATCCAGAAGGGCCTGCATCAGATCGGTCGACGATTCGGACAGCTGCGCGCGCTGAGAGTTTTCCGCGACGACACGAATCTGGCTGCCAGCCCCGATCTTTGGGGCAAGATCGTCGAGGCGCTGGATCGATCCGGCCACATGATCGTGGTGCTGTCTCCGCAATCGGCGAAATCGCACTGGGTCAACGAGGAGATCGGCCACTGGCTCGGCCACCGTGGCGGCGACAAGCTGATGCTGGTGCTGGCCGAAGGTCGCCTGCAGTGGGATCCGGCAGGCAAGCGCTTCGATCCGACGGCCTCCGATGCGGCTCCCCCGGCTCTCACGCAGCCGGGTTCACTTCAGTCCGAGCCGTTGTACATCGACGTCAGCGACGACTCCCCTTGGGATTTGCGGTCTTTGACGTTTCGCGACAAAGTCACCGCGCTCGCGGCGCCGGTCCACGGCAAGCCCAAGGACCAGCTGGCCGGCGACGATTTGCGAGAACAGCGCCGCTTCCGCCGGCTGCGCGCCGCCGCGATCGCCGGCCTAGCACTGCTGACGGTGGTCGCGGTGGTCGCCGCCGGCGTTGCTTTCGCTCAGCGGCAAGAAGCCGTCAGCCGTCTCCACGAGGCAGTGACGGCCAAGCTCAACGCCGAGGGGGCCGCGATGCTGGCCGGCCTGACTCCGGGCGGCGACGAGCGCGGCATGCAAGAGTTGCTGGCCGCCAACGCTATTCGGTCGAGCGGGGTCCCGATCCTCGACGCCCAGATTGCTCGCTTCGCCACCCGAAAGATCGTCGACGCGGGCTCGGCCGTCAAAGGGCTGGCATACAGCCCGGACGGGCGTCGTATCGCCACTGCGCAAGCCAATGGCGCTGTGCGGCAGTGGGATTCGGCTACCGGCAATGCCGTCGGTCCGCACATTGCAGGGCATGCCGAGGTCGCCAGCGCTGTCGCCTATACCCCGGACGGCCGGACCATCGCCTCCACCGGTGCCGATAACGCCTTACGGCTCTGGAACGCGGACACGGGGTCCGCGCTCAATCCCAAGCCTGCGCACACCGATTTTCCCGAGACTCTCGCCGTGAGTCCCGACGGGCGGGTGATCGTGACAGGAGGCGACGCGGACCGCGTCCAGCTCTGGGACGCCCACACCGGCCAACTCTTGAAATCCGCTCAGGTGATGGATAATTCGACCGGAAACGTCGACGACGTGCGGTTCGATCGAAGCGGCAGGTGGTTCGCCGCGTTGGCCCACGACAAGCTCGCGATCTACGACACCGACACGTTCACCGCGCGCGGCCCGCTGATCGATGCCACGACCGACGGAGCCGCCGGCTTCCACATCGCGCTCAGCCCCGACGGTCACACCATCGCCGTCGGTGGCGACAGCCTGCGACTGCTCGACACGGACAGCGGCAAGGAAATCAGGACCATCGCGCTGGGCGCTTCGCGAGCGGGTGCCTTTGCGACCGCCGTTACTTTCAGTCCCGACGGGGATCGGATCGCCACCGGCCGCTTCGACGGCGCGGTCCAAATATGGGACGCCCACACCGGCGCACAGATCGGCCCGACGTTGACCGGACAAACCGGCGAGTCCACGGCCATCGCATTCAGTCCCGACGGTCGGCAGCTGGCGACGACGTCCATAGAAGGCACGTTGCGAATCTGGAATATCAAAGTGGGCCTGCCGATGCGCGGCCCGGAACCAATGCTGACGAAGGTGGCGATCAGTCCGGACGGCCGACGGATCGTGGCCCTCGCCGCGACCGTCGTCGAGCAATGGGACACCGCCACCGGTGAGCCGCTGCCGACCCTGCCGGTCGGCGGAGACGAAGGGGGAGCAAGAGCCTTCGCCGTGCTCGACGGTGGCCGGATCGTGACCGCCGCATCCGACGGCACGCTGCAGACCTGGAACCTCGAGAACGGGCAGCCTCTGCAGCCAGCGATTCACATCGATGGCGTGACGAATGATCGCCGCGTGGTGTTCAGCGCCGACGGTCACACGGTCGCGGTCGCCGACGACAAACATGCCGTCGCGCAGCTGTGGTCTGCCACCAACGGCCGCAGCCTGGGGCCACCGCTGGAGGTGCACAATCCCGTCAACGCACTAGAAACCATGCAATTCAGCCCGGACGGACGTCGCCTGGCGATCGGCTACCTCGATGGGGTGCGAGTGTGGAACACCCAGACAAGCCAACTCGAGCAAACGGTCAAGACGTACACCAAGACGCTGAATCCCGTCGCTACGCTCGCGTTCAGCCGCGACGGCAAGGCACTCGCCGTCGCCGGAGCGAACGGCAGCATCCAACTCTGGGAGTCATCCACGCTAAAGCCGCTACCGCACAGCCCCTTGCCACACCAGACCGGCTTCGCATACGGCCTGGCCTTCGGCCCCGGACCCGAGCTGGCCAGCGGTGGAACCGACGCGAACCTGCGGCTGTGGGATACCGCTACCGGCACGCCGACCGCCGCGCCATTGAGCACGCCCGACACCGTGATGGACGTGGCCTTGAGCCCCGACGGACGCCTCGCCGCGTCGGCGGTGCTGAACGGAACGATTCTGCTCACGCCGGCCATCGCCGATCCCGCTCAGCTCTGCGACAAGCTGCCCGCCAACATGAGCCGCAAACAGTGGCGCGACTGGGTCTCGCCGGGCATCGACTACATCCAGGTGTGCCCCGGACTTCCGATCGCACCCGACTGACAGCGCCCATTCGCAGATCGATGGGGCAACCACAGGCTCGTCGTGGATGATGGTGGCGTGGCAGACATCAAACGCGGGGGCGCCGCGCGGAACGCGAAGCTAGCGGGCTTGGCGGGTGGCATCGCCGGTCGCACCGCTCTCGGGTTCGGCAAGCGGCTCGCCGGGAAATCGCAGGACGAGATCAACGCCGAGCTGATGGAGAAAGCGGCCAAGCAACTCTTCACCGTGCTGGGCGAGCTCAAGGGCGGCGCGATGAAGGTCGGCCAGGCGCTGTCGGTCCTGGAAGCGGCGATTCCCGAGGAGTTCGGTGAGCCGTACCGTGAGGCGCTGACCAAGCTGCAGAAGGATGCACCGCCGCTGCCCGCCGACAAGGTCCATCGGGTGCTCGACGCGCAGCTGGGCACAAAGTGGCGTCAACGGTTTTCCGAATTCGACGACACCGCGGTGGCCTCGGCCAGCATCGGCCAGGTGCACAAGGGCGTGTGGTCCGACGGCCGTGAGGTCGCCGTCAAAATCCAGTACCCGGGCGCCGACGAGGCGTTGCGCGCAGACCTGAAGACCTTGCGGCGCATGATCGGCGTGGTCAAGCAGCTTGCCCCCGGTGTCGACGTCGAAGGCGTCGTCGACGAGCTGATCGAGCGCACCGAGATGGAACTCGACTATCGGTTGGAAGCCGAGCACCAGCGGGCCTTCGCGAAGGCCTACGACGGCCACCCCGACTTCCTGGTCCCGCGCGTGGTGGCCAGCGCCCCCAAAGTCGTGGTCCAGGAGTGGATCGAAGGCATCCCGATGGCCGACATCATCCGCGACGGCACCGTCGAGCAGCGGGATCTGCTGGGAACGCGGTTGGCCGCCTTCATTTTCGACTCACCGCGGCGGATCGAGATGATCCACGGCGACGCCCACCCGGGCAACTTCATGCTGATGCCCGACGGGAAGATGGGCGTCATCGACTTCGGCGCCGTCGCACCGCTTCCCGGCGGATTCCCGGTCGAACTCGGGGCGACGATCCGCTATGCCCGCGACAAGAACTACGACATGGTGCTGCCCACCATGGAGAGGGCCGGCTTCATCCAGAAGGGCGAGCAGGTCTCGGTCCGCGATATCGACGAGATGCTGCGCCAATACGTCGAACCCGTCGAGGTCGAGGTCTTCCACTACACGCGTAAATGGTTGCAGCGCATGACATATCGTCAGCTGAACCAAGGCGTCGCGCAGATCAAGACGGCCCGGCAGATGAATTTGCCACCCAAGCTGGCGATCCCGATGCGGGTGCTCGCGACGTCGATGGCGATCCTGTGCCAGTTGGACGCCCACGTGCCGACGCGCAAGCTGTCCGAGGAGCTGGTCCCCGGGTTCGCCGAGCCGGATGCGGCCGCCGTCTAACGACGTTCGCTTCCGCGCTTAGGCGGCGATCTTGCGGGGTCGCCCGCGCGGACGTTTGAAGCTGACCACGGAGCCGCGGTCGAAAATTTCGCCGCCCCACACTCCCCAGGGCTCGGCGCGGTCCAGCGCATCGGCCAGGCACGCCTGTCGAATCGGGCAGTCGGCACACAACTGCTTGGCACGCTCCAAGTCCGACGGGCTGTCGGCGAACCAAAGGTCGGGATCGCTGACGTGACACGGCAACTCGGGCTGCTGATCGTCGGGATCTAATTCCGCGGTCATGTCGTGCTACCTGCTTCCTGATCTGGCGGGCGTCTGCTGGGTCCGGATCAGTGGCGGGTGGCTTGGGAAAAAATGTGGCCACGGATCCTGGTGACTTCGGGTCCGTGGCCATCTGGCGAGATTCGGGCTTCCTAAATGGGTGGAGCCCCAATCCACGGACGCTGGGTCTTGGCGGCGGCAATGCGCTTGTGCGCAGCCGCCGAGGCGGCGGCAGCATGGCGGGAGCCAGCGCCGGCCGGGCGTACGTCGAACGCATTGCGCGTGATCATGAGGGCTCCCCCCTTTCGTGTGGGCATGCGAAAAGTGCGCTTCGAGGCTAAATGCTACCAGCTCGATGCGGCAAGCGAATTTCTGACCTGGGCTTTTGGTGGCGACCCACGGCGCCCGGGCTACTCCGCGCCGGCGATCGCCACGGGCTTTTAGGTGCGACCCCGGACCAGGTCGAGCACGTCCGGACCGAATTGTTCGAGCTTGCGGGCACCGATACCGGGGATCGCGACCAACGCGGCGTCGTCGGTGGGCAGCAGCTCGGCGATCGCGATCAGCGTGTTGTCGGTGAACACCACGTAGGCCGGGACGTTCATGTCCTTGGCCGTGCGCAGCCGCCAGTCCTTGAGCTGCAGCAGTAACTCGTCGTCGATGTCGGCCGCGCACGTCTCGCAGCGGCGCAGCATGATCGCCGCCGGAGTCGTCAACGGGTTGTTGCAGATCCGGCAGCGCGACGCGGGCCCGTTCTTGCGTCGCGGCCGGTTCGGTGTGGCGTCGACTTGCGTCTGCGGGGACAGCCCGTTGAGGAAGCGCGACGACTTACGACTCTGCCGCCCGCCCGGATTGCGGGACAACGCCCAGCTGATCGCCAAATGCACTCGCGCCCTTGTGATTCCGACATAGAGTAGCCGGCGTTCCTCTTCGACCGCCTCGCTTTCGGGGCCATGGGCCAGCGCGTGCGAGATGGGAAGCGTGCCGTCGGTCAGACCGACCAGGAACACCGCATCCCACTCCAGACCCTTGGCGGCGTGCAGCGACGCAAGCGTGACACCCTGCACCACCGGCGGGTGACGTGAATCGGCGCGAGTCCGCAACTCGGCCAACAGCTCGGGCAGGTCCAGCGTCGGCCGGTGCGCGACTTCTTCGTCGACCAGATCGGCCAGCGCTGCCAACGCTTCCCAACGCTCGCGGGCCCGTGTGCCGGTCGGCGCTTCGGCGGTCAACCCCAGCGGCTCGAGCAGGCCGCGGACCACCTCGGGCAGTGGACCCTCAAGGTCTTGGTTGGCGGCCCGCTGCAGCGCCAGCAAGGCCTGCCGGATCTCCTGGCGGCTGAAAAAGCCCTCGCCGCCGCGCACCTGATACGCGATGCCGGCCTCGGTCAGCGCCTCTTCGTAAACCTCGGACTGTGCGTTGATCCGGTAGAGCACGGCGATCTCCGACGGCGGTGTGCCGGCGTCGACCAGCCGGGCGATCGACTTGGCCACGGCGTTGGCTTCGGCGACCTCGTCGGGATAGTCACGGAACGTCGGCTCGGGGCCGGGAGCGCGCTGGCCCACCAGGTGCAGCTTGCTGCCGGCCACCCGGCCACGGGCCGAGGCGATCACCCGGTTGGCCAGCGACACCACCTGCGGCGTGGACCGGTAGTCGCGCTCCAGGCGCACCACGGTCGCGTCCGGGAATCGCCGGGAGAAATCGAGCAGGTAGCGCGGCGAAGCCCCGGTGAACGAGTAGATGGTCTGGTTGGCGTCACCCACAACGGTGAGGTCGTCGCGATCGCCCAGCCACGCCGAGAGCACCCGCTGCTGCAGCGGAGTGACGTCCTGGTATTCGTCAACGACGAAGCAGCGGTAGCGATTTCGAAACTCCTCCGCCACCGCGGCGTCGTTCTCGATCGCCGCGGCGGTGTGCAGCAGCAGGTCGTCGAAATCCAGGAGCGCAACCCCGTCACCGCGGGCCTTCAGCGACTCGTAGGCGGTGTAGACCGCGGCGACCCTGGCCGCGTCCAGCGGAACATCACGAGAGGCCGCGGCCACCGCGTCGGGGTACTGCTCCGGGGAGATCAACGACGCCTTGGCCCACTCGATCTCGCCGGCCACGTCACGGACGTCGTCGGTGCTGAGCTTCAACCCTGCGCTGGTCGCCCCGCGCGCCACGACCGCGAACTTGGTGTCGAGCAGTTGCCATCCGGTGTCGCCGACGACCCGCGGCCAGAAGTACCGCAGCTGCCGGTGCGCGGCCGCGTGGAACGTCATCGCCTGCACGCCACCGACACCGGTCTGCGCCGCAGCACCCAGTGCGCGCAACCGCGTCCGCATCTCGCCGGCGGCGCGCTGGGTGAACGTCACCGCCAGCACCTGACCCGGGGCGACGTGCCCGGCCGCGACGAGTTGAGCGATGCGATGGGTGATCGTGCGGGTTTTACCCGTCCCCGCCCCGGCCAGCACGCACACCGGCCCGCGGGGAGCCAGCACGGCCTCGCGCTGCTCGTCGTCGAGATCGGCAGTCAGGGCGTCCGCGATCATCGGCATGGCGTCCATCTTGGCAGTGATCGCCGACAAACGTCCCGCAGCGCCACGGCATACCGCGACGCCCTCTATGTTTGAAGGACTATGAGTAACGCTTCCATCACCTTGTACAGCACGCAGTGGTGCGGGTTCTGCCATCGGTTGAAGACCGCGTTGAAGTCGGCGGGAATCGCGTACGACGAGGTCGACATCGAGGAAGACCCGACGGCTGCCGATTTCGTGGGCTCGGTGAACGGCGGCAACCACGTCGTGCCGACGCTGAAGTTCGCCGACGACTCGACGCTGACCAACCCCAGTGCCAACGAGGTCAAGGCGAAGCTGGCCGAGCTGGCCGGTTAGCCGGCCTCCGCCCAGGACTCCACGATCACCCGGGCGATCGACACCGAACCGGGCAGTAGCAGCCTGGATTCCGAGTCGCTGCTCCAGTCGCCGATCGCCAGCGCCGCCCGAATCTCGTCGCGGGTGAACCACTCGGCCTCGGCGATCTCGCCGTCGTTGAACGCGAACGGCTCGGCCGGGTTGGCGATCGCGTGGAAGCCGATCATCAGCGACCGGGGAAACGGCCACGGCTGGCTACCCAGGTAGCGGATGTCGCGGACGGTGAGCCCGATCTCCTCGTGAATCTCGCGCGCGACGCAGGTTTCGAACGACTCCCCCGCTTCAACGAAACCGGCCAGCAGCGAGAACATCCGGTCCGGCCACACGGTTTGGCGGGCCAGCACCGCGCGGTCGCCGCCGTCGTGCACCAAGCAGATGACCGCGGGATCGATCCGCGGGAATTCCTCATGACCGGTGACCGGGTTGACCCGCGCCCAGCCTGCCCGGACCGGCTTGGTCGGCGAGCCGTCGATCGAGCTGAACCGCGAGCTGGCGTGCCAATTCAGCAGCGCCGCGGCTGCCGAAACCAATTGCGCGCCAACGTCGTCGAACAGCTGACCGGACCTGCGCAGATCGGCGACTTCGGCATTGACGCCGTGTTCCTCGGGCGATTCGAGTGGACCGCGGACCGCCCAGACGTGTCGACCGCCGTCGAGGCGGCCCAGGAACACTGCGTCCGGTGGCGGCTTGTCGGCCAGTTTGATCGCCTTGCCGAGCAGGACCTTGCCGTCGGCGACCATCACCTGGTTGCGCGAGTCGAGCCGCAGCAGGGCCGCGTCCGGCCAGCCGGCAACCGCGGCATCGGTATCGGTGCGCACCTGGTCGGCCCGGTCGGCGCCGATCCGCGACAGCAGCGGCACGCCCTTCAGTTGAAAGTCCATGGGTGCCCTACTTCCCGGTGTTGCGGACGTAGAGCAGCCGATCGCCGGCCTCCAGAGCGTCGGCCTCCGGGGCGTCGACGCGCAGCAGGTGGTCGTCGCGCACTACGCCCAGCGTCGTCGAGATGATCGACGACCTGCTGACGCCCTCGCACGGATTCGCCATCGCCGAGCGCGAGGTCGAGCAGTCCGAGCTCGGCGGCTCACCGCGGCATCTGCCCGACATCGTGCTGGGCGTAGTGCGCGACGACCACCTGCTGCGCGTCGACGCCCCGGAGGCCGACGCTCTGGAGGCCGGCGATCGGC
>NZ_LZLV01000099.1 GCF_001673405.1 Mycobacterium sp. 1245111.1
GCCACCCGCGGAAATACCCATCCGGAGGCCGAGCCCGTCGTCGTTGGGGTTGCCCAAAATGTAAGGCGCCACCAACCCGTGGTGTTTGGTGCGTCGCGGCTGCCCCAATTCGGGTGTGTATTCGGCGACCATCTGCTCGTTCATCGCGAAACCGCCGGCTGCGATCACGACCGATTTCGCTTTCACCGCACCGGTTTCGGTGAAGTGCTTCCAGGCGACGCCGACCACGGCGCCGTCTGCGTTCAGGATCAGGTTGGTGGCGCCCGTCTCGTAACGGAATTGCACGCCCAGCTCATCGGCGCGTTTGACCAATAAGTCGATCACCATCGACGCACCGCCCAACTCCCCCGGCACCGGCACCGAGTGTCCGCGCGGCGAGGGAACGGCCTGCTCGCAAAACGGCCACACCTTTTCGTTGCCGGTGTAGCTCAGGCCCTCGGTGCCCGGCGGGACGACGACCTTGCCCGGGTAGAAGCTCCGCTCGAATTGAAAACCCAAGTCCTCCAGCCAGTTGAAGTGCTCGACGCTGCCCTCGCTGTAGGCGCGGATCTTCTCGTGGTCGGGGTCACGCGACACTGCGACCAGATACTTGTACATCTCCTCGGCCGAATCCGGATGGCCGGTGGCTTGTTGAACGGCGGTTCCGCCGCCCAGGTAGAAATGTCCGCCGGCCATCGCGGTGGTGCCGCCCGCCGCCGCGGCCCGCTCCAACACCAGCACCCGCGCACCGGCGGCGGCCGCGCTCACCGCCGCGCAGCCTCCGGCGATGCCGAAACCGATCACCACCACGTCGACGTCGTCTGACCATGACGTGACGTCGTCGACGTTCAACGTTGGGGGGATGTCGGTGCTCAACGCTGCTCCTGCTTGACGTAGTCGAAAAACTGACGCATCTCCGGAGAGAAATGCGCGATCTCCACGAACGGAACCCCATACTGCGGGGCCGATATATAGGCAAACCGCACCCCGCCGGGCATCACACCCTCCTGGGGCACGGTGGCTCCTTGCTCGGCTGCCAAGGCCAGCACCGCATCGAAGTCCTCAAGCGTGTCGGACTCGACGCAAATGTGGTGCAGACCCGGTCCGCCGCGTTGCAAAAAGTCACTATAGATATTAGGCCCGCGGACCGGCGCGATGAGCTCGAGTTGCATGTCGCCGAGGTAGCTCAGCGAGATGTGGGCGACGAAGTCTGCGGGTGCGCCGAGATAGCTGCATGAGTCCGGCGCGAAATGAATGTCGGGCAGGCGCACCCACTTCTTGACGCCTAACAGGCCGGTGAGAGCCGTTTCTGTGGCGTCCAGGTCGTTGGTCACCCAGGCGGTCTGGACCGGTGACCCGAAGGAAACGCTCATCGTCTCGCAGAATAACCCAGCACCGGCTCCCGCTGAAACTACCGAAAAAATGTTGCCATCATCTGCGGTATCCGACGCCGTGGCCCGCTGGTGAACACGTTCTAGTTCGGGGTCGCAACGTGAAACGGCGGCGAGTCGACGTCGGCGTGAGTCAAGACCCCGACCAGCAGTCGTACCTGGGTGTCGAACACGGTCTGCGCGTCGGTGAGCGTGTCGGCGCCGTACTGCCCGAACACCTCGAGACTGATCGCGCCAACCACGCCGGCCCAAATCGCGAAACACTTCGCGATCACGGAATCGTCACCGGGAAAACCAAATTCGCGTCTGATGCGTTCGAAGTCGGCCGATATCGGTTGTGGTGCAGGGTGATTGGTCAGCATGATGTCGCCGGTGGCGATGCCGGCCGCTACCGCGTCGAATAATGCTCCGATTACCCGTGTTCCGGGGCCGACGGTTCGCTCGGCCGGGGCGTGATAACCGGGCACCGGACTCCCGTACAACAACGCCCAGCTGGCCGGCTGAGTAATGGCCCACCCGCGGGCGGCGTGCGCGATCGCGATGACGTCGTCGCTCCACACGTCCGGCACGGCCTCGCGGGCGCGATCCACCACGTCGGCCAGCTCGGAATACGCGTCGATGAGCAACAGCGTCAGCAACTCGTCCCGGCTGGACACGTATCGATAGACGGCGGACGACACCATGCCCAGGTCACGGGCGATCGCGCGAAGCGACAGCCCGGCAGCGCCGTGCTCGACCAGATGACGCCGACCCAGTTCGATGATCTGCGCCTCGATGCGCTCGCGCGAGTCACGCCGCTTCGTCATCAGGCCAGTTTCGCATAAATGAGATCGGTGCTCTTGTTTTTCGGGCGCAGGTGTGACAAGGTCGACGTAACAGAGAGCGCTGCTCTCTAATTGATCGAGAGAGGACACCTCCATGACAGCGCGATACGACGAGCCCAATGGCGTGGCCAAAGCCGCAAACGCGGTGATCCGCTGGCTGGCGGAGGCGGGCATCAGCATCGCGGGCACCCGGGCCCTGCGCGTACGCGGTCGCAAAACCGGCCGGACCCGCAAGGTGGTGGTCAATGTGCTGGCCGTCGGCGATGTCGACTATCTGGTGTCTCCGCGCGGCAACACCCAGTGGGCGCGCAACGTGCGGGCCGCCGGCGCAGTGGAGATGGGACCTGGCTGGCGCCGTCGCACGCTGCGGGCGACCGAGGTGCACGACGCGGCGAAGCCGGAACTGCTGCGGCGCTACCTGGATCGGTGGTACTGGGAGGTCAAAGGGCACATCGCGGGGCTGACCCCCGATTCCTCCGACGACCAGGTCAGGGCGGCCGCACCGTCGATCCCGGTCTTCGCGCTGACCGCCGACGGCTAGATCGTCGGACCGCCGACACCCACGTCTTGGCGGATCTCCTGGGTGGTGGATTGCCACGAGACCGCCGCCTGGAAGTTGCCCCACACGCTGTTGAAGATCCCGACAATCCGGGCGGGTCCCGGGCCTGACGTGAGGTAGACCGGGCCTCCCGAGTCGCCCTGTTGGCTGGCGGTGCCGTGTCCCATGGTGAACCAGCCGTTGTTGACGCTTTCCACGGTTCCGCAGGTCTCGGCGGTGACCACGCCGAAATGGCAGACGGGTTCGCCAGGCGTGACGACCAGGCCGGGGTCGACTTGCAGCGCGCGACCACCAGGCAGGATGTTGTTCACGACGACATCCGGTGCCAGGACGATCGACTCGTAATCGGAGATTTCCTGATCCGTGGTGACAAACGCGCCGTTGGGTGTGTTGTCCCGGAACGTCGCCACGTTCCCGATGACCTTGTTCTCCCGGTCGAGCACCGGGCCGTCGCTGTGGCAGTGACCCGCGCTGAACGCCACCCGCAGCCCAGGGTCCACATAGCCCAGGGTGCACAGATGGCTGCCCTGATGGATCTCCATCCCGGGAAAGACCACGATCGGATCGGCATGGGCGGACGCAGGAACAACAGCAGACATCGCCACGGCGACGACGATCGCGCCGAAAGCGCGGATTACCGGACCCCCCACCCGCCGACTCCGATCCGTCGAGGGCCAGCGCCCATTGGCCGGCCATTAGGCTCCCTAGTCGATATTAGGCGAGCAGCCCTCGGCGGGGGGGACAGTTGGAAACACGCCGACCGCGGCACGGCCGGCGCGCTCCCCATGACAATCAAGGAATGGTCAGTACCTGACCCGGCTGAATCAGATCCGGATTCGAGATGCCGCTGGCGTCGGCGATGATCTGGTATTTGTTGCCGTCGCCGTAGAACTGCTCGGCGATGGCCCACAACGTGTCACCGGACTCGACGGTGTATGTGCGCGCGGGCTCGGGTTCGGGCTCGGGCTCCGCGTGAGCGGCTTCCTCAACCGCGGGCTCCTCGGCTGCCGGTGCGGCGGCTTCCGGTTCCGGCGGCGGGGGTGCGTCGGTCTCGGTCTTGGTCGACCATGCGGCCGCGTCGCCGGAGTAGAGCACCAGATTGCGGTCGTCCTGAAGCACGAGACGCACGTTCTTCTTGCCCTTGGTGTCGGTGTGCCACACCGGCTTGTCACCCGTGTACACAACGAAGTTGCCATCGCTCTGGACCTCAGCGCGGACCACGTCTTCTCCGTTGGTCCCCGACGCCCAGATCGCGTGTCCGCGCGATGCCAGGACCAGGTTCCCGTCGTCTTGCAACGTCAGGGTGTAAGCCCCGTTGCTCGAGGTAAGCGATTCACCTTTGACAAGTTTTTGCCCCTCGGTGAGAGTGTCTCCCACAGCAATTCCCCTCTCGTGGTCAAGGCAGGCGGATACCTGCCTCGCCGTCGAACTTACTGATCTTGGCTGAGCCATGGGGGCTTTCGGATCGCTCCAATAAAAACGCCGAGTGAACAGCCGCACCGCTGAGCGATCGTCTAGCGGGACGGCGTCAGCGGTGCCGATGCCTCGGGCCGCGCGGCCGACGACGGCTGCCATCCGGGGGGTCCGAACACGTAGCCGAGCCGGTCGCGCAAACGGGTCACAGAACGGAAATCCCTGGCAATGGCCAGATATTCGTGAGTCTGCAGCTTCCACACGTTGAATGTGTCCACCTGCTTGGTCAGCCCGTAATGCGGACGGAACGTCTCTTGCCGGAAGCTGCCGAAGAGTCGATCCCAGACGATGAAAATGCCGCCGTAGTTCTTATCCAGGTATTCGGCGTCCATGCCGTGATGCACCCGATGGTGCGACGGCGTGTTCAAGACGAATTCGAAAGGGGCCCACATTCCGCCGACCCGCTCGGTGTGCACCCAGAACTGATAAATCAGGTTTACCGAGAAACTGCAGAACACCACCCACGGCGGAATGCCCAAGAGCGGCAACGGAATCCACATGAGAATCTCGCCGCTGTTGTTCCACTTCTGGCGCAGCGCGGTGGCGAAATTGAAATACTGGCTGGAGTGGTGGGCCTGATGGGTCGCCCACATCAGCCGAATCCGGTGTGCGCAGCGGTGATAGCAGTAGTAAAGCAGGTCGACACCGAGAATCGCGATCACCCAGGTGTACCAACGCGTCGCGGGCAGATGCCAGGGCGCCACGTAGGCGTAGATCGCGGCGTAGCCGATGAGCGCGACGAATTTCCAGCCCGCCGTCGTTGCCACCGAGACAAGACCCATCCGGATGCTGGCCCACGCGTCGGCCGCCAGGTAGGCGCCCGAGCCCGGACGATCAGAGTGCCGCTCGATGCGGTCGAGCTTGCGGGCCGCCGTCCACTCCAGAATCAACAACACAAGGAAGAACGGAATCGCGAACAACACCGGATCCCGCATCTGCTCGGGCAGAACGGATAGGAAACCGGCGATCGCGTCCACTCTCCCACCCTACGACGTCGTTGACCTGCGTTGAGAACGGATTGGCTAACGTGCCCGCGGCATCCGGTCGTCGTCGTCGCCGGCGTACCAATGCACCGCCTGAACGCCTTCCTGGATCGACAATTCCGCGACGAGTTGCTCGAGCCGGGCCGGCGCGTGGCCGTCGCTGAGCAGGTAGGCGGTCAACTCGACGCTGTCGTCGGCGATGCGACCGGTGTGGATGCCGCGCAGCACGAAGCGATCGCCGCCAAATCCGGTGCGCTGCACGATCTGAGCGCGCGCGTACTTTTCCGATTTGGGTCGACAGACCAGCTGCAGCTGGTACGGCTGGTCGTCCTCGTCTTCCTCGACCACGTTGTCGCGATCGATGAGATGCCCCAGCGGGCGTCCCAGCAGATGGATCACGAGAATCGCGCCGGTAGCGACCAGCGTGAACAGGTAGTGCCCGCTGGCGGCGAGCACACCCACCGCGGCCGAGCACCACAACGTTGCCGCGGTGTTGAGCCCACGAACGTTGAATCCCTCACGCAGGATCACGCCACCACCGAGGAACCCGACGCCGGAAACCACGTACGACGCCACCCGGGTGGGACTGCTGTCGTTGGTCGCAACCGCATACAGCACGAACAACGTCGCTCCGGTGGCGACCAGCGCATTGGTGCGCAGGCCTGCCCGTCGCGCCTGCCATTGCCGCTCGATTCCGATGAGGGCGCCGCAGCCCAGTCCCATCGCCAATCGCAGCGTGAACTCCGCGATGCTTATCGTCTGCATGACGCGGCCCTCCTTTCTCGTGAGCCGAGATGCCTACCAGTGTGGACGACGTCGCCCGTGATCGGCGTTAGGCCCAGTTGCGTGATGTGAAATCGGTTTTCCTGTTTCACCCGACCGCGGCCCACGACGGCACCATCGGCGGGCGGACGAGGAAGCGGTCGTCCGTGATTCCGGCGCTGGCCCCCGCGCGGGCACCCAGGCTGGCGCCAGTCGGGGCGACTCCCGGCACGCCCGCCACCTCGGGGGGCGTGGCCGACAAGGTGTTACCCGGTGCTGGGGTGACCGGCGATGCCGCCGTCGGAGCCGTGGCGGTCCAGGCGGGCGGCACCGACAACGGTCCGATGGACGTGGCTTGACCCAAGCCCGCCGCCATCGAGGAGCCTGTCGCACCGAGTCCGGCCGAACCGGAAATTCCCGTCATACCCGAGCCGAGGCCGGCTGACAGTCCCAGTGGTGAAAGTCCGCCCAGGCCTTCGTTTGTCGCCATCGCGCTGGGCCCCAGGAAGCTGCCGCTGGTCGCCAGCTGCGCCGCCTGCAGCGGGTTGATGGCTCCGGTGGAGGTCAGCGTGTTCCAGATGTTGGCGTTCGGGCCCCACGTGCTCCAGAAGGTGTCGAGCTGAGAGTTTCCCGTTGTCCCGCCGGTCAGCAGACCCTCGAGTTCGGAGAGCAGCGACGACGACGGCGTGGATGCCGCCGGTGCAGCCATCCCCTGCAGCGCGCCCGGCACGGTTGAGGTCAGCTGCGACAACGCCGCCTGCGCGCTGGAACCGGCGGCCTGAGTGCTCGCGGCCGCCTGCCCGGCGAGCGCTCCGGTCGTCGTGGTCTGCGGCGCAGCGGTGAACGACGGGACCTTGGTCGCCGACGCCGACTGTGCCGCGTACCCGTACATCGCGGCGGCGTCCTGCGCCCACATCTGGCCGTAGTGCGCCTCGGTGGCCGCGATTGCCGGTCCGTTCTGGCCCAGCAGATTCGTTGCGACCAACGACGCCAACTGAATTCGATTGGCCGCGATCACCGGCGGTGGCACGGTCATTCCGTAAGCGGCCTCGTAGGCGGCCGCTGCGGCTTGCGCCTGGTCGGCGGTCTGCTCGGCCGAAGCCGCCGTGCTGTTCATCCACGACGTGTAACGCGCGGCGGCGGCGGCCATCGCCGTCGATGCGCGTCCCTGCCAGCCCTCACCGGTCAGGTTCGACACGATCGAGCCGTAATTGGCTGCCTGCGAACGCAGTTCGGATGCCAGCTCGTTCCAGGTGGCGGCGGCAGACAGCATCGATCCCGAGCCTGGACCGGCATACATCTTGGCGGAGTTGACTTCCGGCGGGAATGCGCCGAAGTCGAATGGTGCGGTCATCATCGCGCTCCTTTTAGCTCGCTGAGCTCGCGTTGGCGGCCTCGGTGGCGGCGTACGAATCGGCGCTTGTGCCCAACGCGTCGACGAACAACTCGTGTACAGCCTCGGCGTGAGCGCTGACCGCCTGATACATCGCGGCCTGCGACACGAATTGCGCTGCGGTCAAGGTCGATATCTCGTCGGCAGCGGCTGGGACCACACCGGTCGTCGGGCCCACCGCCGCCGCATTCTGTGCCGCGAGTTCCGAACCGATGCCGGCAAGTTGGCTAGCCGCGGTCGACAGCAACTCGGGCTGAGTCGTCACAAAAGTCATCGGGCGCTCCTTAACGAGGGCAGGTTGAAGCCGCGTCTGTGTCACGGCGCGACAGATTGACACGCGCACGAAAAATCAAGCGCGCGTGAGTAATTGAAACGGCGAAAGCCGAGTTAACGGGTGGAGAGGGCGCCGGGGTCGGGTCTCGACGAACCGGTCGCCGATCTCGGATACGGACTATCGCTCGGACTCAATTCGCCTCACCTCCTCGCGGCCAGGGCACACAGGGGTGCCGACACGGTGCACGCGGGACGAGACGGAACCGGCAGACGAGCCAGCCGCCGCACCCCTCTCGACAGAGCTTTGGCACTGCGCGGCGTATCCCGAAAACCCGGAAGCCACTTGGGCTCAACCCTTAAGCCGGGAAGAGCTGTCCTGACCCTGGGCGTCTTTCGACATTTGAGGTCAGTGGCCTGTATCCGCGCAGACGCCTCACCTAGCGAGGTGCTTGCTTGGGCCATGGTTCCACCCGGATCGACGGGAGTCAACTCGGTGCCGGGGCGAACTCAAACATGCGGCTGGCCGAACGCGCCGGTTCTAGCACCAGATGCTTGCCGACTGAGCGCCGAAAGGCGCTGTACACCAACGGTTTCAGTCAGTCTTCTTTTCGGCCACCGCCGCGCTGAGTCCCTCGTTGAGGTCGTCGCGCGTCAATTCCTTGAACCGGCGCAACTGGTTGTCGCTGAACTCATGGAAATCGCTCGCCAGCACGGCGTCGAGATCCTCGTCGTCGAGGCGGAAGCTGCGGTGATCGCGGGCCTTCTCCACCACGTTGCGCACGAACCCGGCGTTTCCCAACGTATCGATGCCGCGGATCAGGTCGCCGTCCGGCGAAATGGTCTCGTCCTCATAAAACCTGGTGTAGGCGGGCAGCAAACTCTCCACGGCGTCATCGGTGATGATGTCCTCGTTCTCGCGGCCCATCAGCTGGGTCAGCGCGACGAGTTCCTTTGGGTTGTAGCTGAAGAATTCGATGACGGTGGAAAACCGGCGTCGCAGACCCTGGTTGACCTCGAGCATCTTGTCCATCGCCTTGGCGTACCCGGCTCCGAAAACCACCAGTTCGTCGCGATGATTCTCCATGTAGAGCAGCAGGGTGTTGATGATCGCGTTACCGTACGCGTCACCCGTCGAGTAGCCACTTTCGTGCAGGTTGTGCATCTCGTCGAAGAACACCGCTCCGCCGCGCGCCTCCTCGAGCATTTCTTCGGTGTTCTTTTCCGCGTCCGCCATGTAGCGGCCCAACAGCTTCGCGCGGCTGGTCTCCACCACCAACGGCTTTCGCAGCACGGTCAAGCCACACAGTTGCTTCGAAAAAGCCCGCGCCACAGACGTTTTGCCGGTACCGGGCGGCCCCAACAGCAACGTGTGGCGCGACGTCACAGGGACCGGCAGACCCATCTTCGCGCGGGCCAGGTTCACCTTCGTGGTGGACTTGATCAGCTTGATTTCCCGCTTGGCCGCTTCCATGCCGAGCATCGCGTTGAGCTCGGCATCCCCTTCGTCGAGATACTTCTTGGCCATCTCTGCATGCCGGGCGGCCTCGGCTTGCTCGCGCGTCGGTGCGCTATCCGCGTCCCACGGATCCGTGCGTGCCTCGATGGTTTCCGGGTCGGTGAGCACCAGCCGGAAGCTCGGGTTGTCCAGCGCCTCGCGGGCCGGCGTGAACTTCGCGTCGCGGGAGTACACCCGGCGCAGGCTCTCGATGGCCTCGTCTTCGCGGCCGAGGTGCCGGAAGCACATCCCCTGGGTGTACATCGCAACGTTGGCCGCGCTGGGCACCCGGTCGCCCTCGATCGCTTCCTGGGCTCGTCGGGTCGCCTCCTCGAACACACCGAGCGAAGCAAGCGCGGTGGTTGCCATCGCCGCACCGGCCGCCTTCAACTCGGGGTGACGCCAACCGGCCCCCGGCGGGAACTGGACGAGCACGTCCGGCCAGCGGCCGGTGCGGAAATACAGCAGCCCGCGCACGTACTTGATCAGTTCCTCGTCCGAGGCGTTACGGGGAGTGATGGAATCCAGCAACTCGGCCGCTTCGGCGTACCGCTTCGCCTCGCTGAGGGCGGCCGCGTAACTGGCGCCCAGCGATTCCACGCTGGTTGCCGCCAGCTTCAGGAACATCCCGTCGGAAACCTCGGGGCGGAACTCCAACTCCGTCAGCCCCAACCGGCGGATCTCCCAACCGAAGGTCCGCACGGATTGCCACGCGCCGGCGAGCACTTCGATGCTCTGGTCGCCGGCCAACAGTCGCGCCAGCCAGGCGTCGCACATCTCCGGGTCGAGACTGGTGGCCGTCGTGAACATGCGCAACGCCACCTGCGGATTATGGCTGGGCTGAAGCCCGTTGACCGAGATGCCGGATGCTAGGAGCCCCGCCACCATCGCGTTGCGGGAGTCCGGCGCGGTGGTCTGCGGTCGCGTCATCCTGTCATCGTAAGGCTTAGGCGTTGGCCGCCTGCGCCCCCGCTGCAGCACCAACCGGAACCAGAATGTCCTCGTTGCGGGTCAACGTGCGGCTCGGCATCGGCAGCGGCCGGCGCGACGTCGGCGCCGGGAGACTGGCGGCCACCGCGCCGAGCTGGCGCCCGGTGAGCCGGTTCAAACCGCTGAAGGCCTCTTTCCGCAGCCGCTGGTGGCTGTGGTAGCGCACCCACACCGACACGTCGGCCTCGTGGCCCTCCGCGATGATGCGAATCGTCATGACGGTCACATCGGCGTCGGTGAGCCACAGCTCCTCGAGCGTCTCGCTGGTGATGTCGCCGGGCGACACCCAGAAGCTCGTGACGAAGCCGTCCGGGGTCTTCAGGTAGCGCCAGAACGGGCGGACGTGAGCCGGTTGCAGCCCGGCGAGAACGGCATCGTCGACCTCGGCGATCTCGTCCGCGGTCAGTGGTTTGGCGGCGCAGCTGCGTCCGTCCAAGTCGTGCGCCAGGCGCTCGGCGGCGGCGGCCAGCGTGCAGGCCACCGAATCACGGGCGGCGACGGCGCTCACATTGTGCTGCGGGTCCATCCGAAGCACCAGCCAGGTCTTGCGCTCGTCGATCGGACGGCGTTCGCGACCGTTGCCGAAGTCGTCGCTGGCGGCGGCCTGAACGCCCTTGGCGCCCCGGCGCGTTCCGACCGAGACGATGTCGACGCTGTCCAAACGCACGTCGAATTGACGCAGCGAGCTGACCACGGCTTCCAGCGGAATGCTGGCGGTCAACCCGTCACGGTGGCGGTGCCGGCCGGCTTCACCCGTGCCATCTACGGCGATCACCGCGACCAGCTGGTTGTCGTACTCGCGGATTCCGACCGTTTCGCGGCTGAATTGGCGGCGGTGATCGGTGGCCGGGGTGCAGCCGACGGTCAGCGCCTCGGGGTCGGCGTACCAGTTCCGCACTCGGGCGATCGGGGCCGAAGACACCGGCACTCCCCCGTTGGTGAGCAGGGCGACCGCGGTCACGATGACGGCGAGGCCGACACCGATCCAGAAGCAGAGGTTGCGACCGGCCTGCCATGAGTCGGGCAGATGGCTCGCAATCACCAACAGCGCAACATCAATCAGGAACACCGTGGTGACCCGCGCCCACGAGAGCGACAGCCCGTACTCGCGTTGCGCCTTCATTCCTGTCTCCCTGCTGTTTTCCTCATCAAGACGGCTCCGCCGAAGACCAGACCGACGAGCACCAGTGCTGCACCCAACCCGCCGGCGGCAACCCACACCGGGGTCATGTTGCGCGGGGGCGGAGCCGGCGGCAGCTTCAGCGGCTTCGCTGAATCCTTCGGCAGGATAGAGCCTTCGGGCACATCCCAAGTCAGTGCGGCAACCGGATCGACGATCCCGTGGCCGACCTGGTTGTCGACCCCGCGAGCGGGTGCCCGCGCGGTGCGAATCAGCCGATCGATGATCTGATGCGCGGACAGGTTCGGGTATTTGGCCCGCACCAGAGCCGCCACACCGGACACGATCGCGGTCGAAAAGCTGGTCCCCGCCGGCACCAACAAGGTGTTGTCCGGACCGTCAATTGCGTTGATCAGGTTGTCATCTCGCGGCGAGAGCCCGACCACGTCGGTGCCGGGCGCTGCTATCCCCACCCACGGCCCGGCCACACTCAGCTTGTCCATCGGTGTGCCGGAGGCGTCCACTGCGCCGACGGTCAAGACGTAGTCGCTGTACCAGGACGGAGTCACCACGGTAGTCACGCCGTTCCAATCGCGAGAGTCGTTGGGGTGCAACGGATCAACCAATGGGTTCTCTTTGCAGTCACGCTGGCTGGTGTCACCTGCGGCCGCGACGATCACGGCGTCCTTGTCGACCGCGGCGTACCGCACCGCGGCACCAAGGTCGGGGGCGTCGATCAGGCTGCGCGCGCTCATGCACATCACTTGCGAGATGTTGATCACCTGCGCGCCCATGTTCGCCGCGTGCACGATCGCGCGCGCCATCGTGAAGATGTTGTCCCGCTTCTGCCGCGTCTGCGGGTCCTCGTCACCGGTGTAGGCATCCTTGAGCCCAAAAGCCTGGCTGGACTGGCGGATTGAGATCAGGTCGACGTCCGGGGCGATACCGCTGTAGGCGTCGCTCGGTGCCGGCGGTGGTGGTGGGTCCAACGGTCGCGGGTAGTCCACCGATACGACCTGGCCGTGCCTGCTGCCGGAGTAGCCGGGCAGCACCGCGTGGCCGTGCCCGTGGTTGGCTGCCCCGGGTGCCTTGGGCGCCGCGGGCGGGCACCATGGACATGCCGGAGCTTCCTCCGACGGCGATGCCGGTGGGGCCGGAACCATCGTGATGGTCTGCGGCGGCGGCGGAGCCACGCTGATCGTCTGGGGTGGTGGGGCCGGCGGTGGTGGTTCCTTGGTCGGGACCGGTGGTGGGCGCCGAGGTGCGGGTCCGCCGGCGACCCCTTCGGTTCCCGGGGCGGCGCCGATCATCGATGCCACCAGCGTTCCATGTGCGTCGCAGTCGGACAGCCCGTCTCCGCCACCCATCACGTAGTCGCCGCCCCCGATCAGGTGTGGCAACCGCGGGTGTGGCGTGACGCCGGTGTCGATCACGGCGACCTTCACGCCGGCACCACGCCCGAACTTCCACGCCTCGTTCAGGTTGAGCATGTCCATGTACTTCGGCTGAACCCGAAAGTCGGTGCCCGGCAACACCCCAACTTCGGTGCAGTACGAGTTCTGCTTCATCGGCTGGCCGGGGCCCGGCGCACCGTCCGGGGGTGTGGCGGCTGGGTCGATGTGAGGCGGGTTGATCGCGTAGGCCGGCGAGCCGGACAACGCGACGGTGGCGACGATCAGGGTGGAGCCGGCGACTGCGGCCGCGCGAAGCGGCCGCAGTCGTCGACTACCGGTAGCGAATCGCGGCATAGACGTTCATCAACCACAATGCCAGCGGGAAGATCGGCATCAGGCAGAGGTATTCGACCCATTCCACGAGCTTGCGGAACAGCGGGCTGTAGATGGTGTTGGGCACCGTCGCCGCTGCCGTCAGACCCGCCGCGGGCAGGAGCACCGCGATCCCGGCCGTTACGGCGATCGAGGCAGTCGAAGACAGCACCAGCGAGTAGCGGACGACGACCACGCCGACGATCAGGACCGATGTCACCGCGAGAATGATTGCCTGCCAACGGTCTACGTAGGAGCGTCCGCGCAGCATCAGGAAGCCCGCGGTGCTGGCCACCAGCAGCAGGGGCAGCCAGCGGTCGGCGGTGCGCGGGTCGGACACGCCGGCCAGCGAGAAGATGGTCAGCACGCCGAGGCCAACCAGCAGACCGGTCAGGAATGACCGGGCCCGCTCGGCCCGCAACACCACGTCCTGGATGGACTCCGGGCCTGCCAGCGTCGGGCGGCCGCCGTCAACGCCGTGCGTGACCGTGGTCGGCAGGTCCGGCCGAGCCTCGAACACCCACCGGCTGGTGGCCGACGGGAAGACCGGCAACCGGATGCCGGACAACCACCGCGACATCGCCGGTGCGCTGTGGTAGCCGAACACGCAGACCAGCAGGATGGTGGTCAGCAGCGTCACCGCGCCGGTGTTGAACGCCATCCGGCACAGGCTCGCGATGGTCGCGATCAGCGACACCGTGACGATCGCAGTACCGGTGCCCAACCGACGGCCGGTGAAACGCATGATCAGCATCGCTGCGACGGTGGTCACGGCAAAGCCCATGACCGCGTGGGGCGAGCCGACCGGTCCGGGAGGAGCGGAGGCGGCGGCGATCGCCAGCGGTGCGATGCCACTCCACAGCAGCATGTCGCCGGCGCGACGGTTCTGCGGGGTGTGCGCGCGGTTCAGGATCAACAGCGCGACGGTGAACACGAGCACCGCGATCACAAAGGCGTACGGCGCCGGCAGCCAGGAGTCGTGCTTGTAACGGAACCAGCTCAGCAGCAGCGAGGCGAGCACCACCCCGCTGCCGACCATCGCCGCGCCGACCTGGATCGCCACCGACGGGTTGATCGAGGAGAACCGCTTGCTCAGGTTGACCGAGACGGCCGTCGAGATGTGCTCGATGACCTGCGAGCGGTGCTCGGTGTCTTCAACGAAGCGCAGCCACAGCCGGTCGCCGTCGTAGACGTCCTGCTCGGTGAGCGACTGGGTGGCCCGCAACGGCGTGCCGTCGACCAGGCACAATGCCCATCGGCCGCGCTGCTTGGCTTCCAGCGCCGCGAGGCCCAGTTCCCGCAGTCGGACGTTGACGACCTTCAGCAACGGATCGACCATCACCGAAACCGGGGCGTTGGCGTCCAGCAGGACGCCGATCTGTACGCCCTCGCCGGCGATGATGCCGATGACGGCCGACTGAGGCGTCGAAACTAGCTCTGCGCCAGGCTGTGAGGCCTCGGCTACTGCGGTCATCGGTGCACCCCTTTGTCGACGAATTGTGGGTCCATGTGTATTGCCTCGCTATGTGGATTACGACGTCTCGTCGTAATTTGCTGAGCAGATTCTAAAAGGATTTCGCGGCATCCGCATCTTCGCTAAATGCTGCATCGAAAATCCTTGGCGTGCACGGTATCTGCGTAACAATCAGTTAAACTCTGCTGTGCGTTTTCCACTCTCCGTAGGGAAGGGTTTCCAGGACGGTCTTCACGCCGACCTGGACCAACTGCGGAGTTGCTGGGCAGATCGCGAGCCAGGCCTCGTTCGAACCCGCCGTGCGGGCCTGCTGATACATCGCGATTCGGCCGCCTGAGCCGTCCTTCAGCGACAGCACCGAGGCGCTCGGCGCCTTGTCGTCGTCGCGGTATTGCCTGGCGTAGACCGCAGCCTCGGCGGCCGGGTCCGACAGCGCCTGGCCGAGAGCGGCCACGGTCGCTGCGCTGATACCCAGCCGGCGCAGATCCCCGCCGGAGAAGACGTTAAACCCGGAACTCTGCCAGGCTTTCGTGATTTCGAGCATTTCTTCGAGCGGCACGTTGACCGCGTTGATGGCCGCTGGCTCGGCGTGGTGAATGGACTCCAGCGCATCGAAGACCAGGGTCGCGATCGAGGTGGTGTCGGCGATCGCAACGTCGTCGACGGTGATTTCGTCGCCGACTCGCACGGCCGACACCCAGTGCTGACCGCGACGCGCCAGCAGCACGCGAAATTCATTGTCCGGGATGTCACGCGAGCCCACCTGCTCCTCGGCGCCACCCTCTTCTTTTTCCTTGACGCCGTAGAGCAATTTGCCGCGCGACAACAGTGCGACGATTTCAAGATCGGGCGCGGCAAGGACGCGCATTCGGGCGGCTACCGCCTCGTTAACCGTCTCGCCTTCCACAATGCCGTGTTCGCGCATGACCGCCATGCCCGGATGCTGGTTGAGCCAGTCCATGGAATCTGTGGAGACGAATGGCCGACATCGCAACTCGGGTGCGACGTGGCGAATGTCCAGCAACGCTTGCAACATCCAGAAACCCTCGACATTGACGGTGATGTCGGTGCGTGTGGTCTGATCCATTCGCTTCTCTCGTGTAGATGGTTTTGCGGCTATCGCACGACGCGGCAGCACACCTTAATCGGTGTGCTGCCGCGCCCTGTGCTGACTGTCAGGCCCAGCTTGAGCCCACAGCGGAGTCGGTGGACGACATGTTGTTGCCTGCCGTCTGCACCTTCTGGCCGTGGGAGTTGGCCTGCTCGTAGATCACCTGGAAGTTCCGACCCAACTGGGTGATGAACTCCTGGCAAGCCACCGAACCCGAGCCACCCCAGAAGTCACCGGCGGCCAGGACATCGCGCACGATGCTCTGGTGCTCGGCTTCCAGCGAAGCGGCCTGGGCGCGGATCAACGCGCCGTGGGCGTCGACATCACCGAACTGGTAGCTAATCGACATTTATCTATCCTCCTGTGTGTGAAAGCTTACGCTGGTCAGCGAGCTAGCTGCTCAAGATCTGCTGAGAACTCTGCTCTTGGGCCTCGTAGTTGTTCGCGTCGCGGATCAACCCGTCGCGCACCCCGTGCAGCATGTTCACGATGTTGCGAAACGCCGTGTTCATCTGACCCATGGTGTCGTAGCTGGTGGCCTGAGCGGTACCGCTCCAACCCGCACCGGCGATGTTCTGGCTCGACGCCCACATCTTGCGAGCCTCGTCCTCAACGGTCTGCGCGTGCACGTCGAAACGGCCCGCCATCGCCCGCATCTCGTGCGGGTCAGTCATAAAACGCGTAGGCACTTAACTTTCTCCTTGCTTGAGTAGTGATTGACGGCGATAAACGTGGTAGTCGGAACGGTTACCTGAGGTAACCGCCGACTTGAAACACACGGCTGGTCCCCCCTTCCCCGCGTAATGGCTGCCACCGGGTGTGGAGCCACAGTGGGATGGTCTTCATATAGGCGGCGATCAGCCTGCGGCGGCGGCGTTGGCGGCCTCGGTGGCCGCGTATGAACCGGCGCTGGTGCCCAGCGTGTTGACGAACGCTTCGTGGATTGCCGCCGCCTGAGCGCTCACCGCCTGGTAGAGCTGCGCGTGAGCGGCGAACTGAGCGGCGGTCAGGGCCGAAACCTCGTCGGCCGCGGCCGGAACCACGCCCGTCGTCGGAGCCGCTGCGGCCGTGTTCTGCGCGTTGAGAGCTGAGCCGATTCCCTGAAGGCTGGTGGCCGCGGCCGATAGTGCCTCCGGCTGTGTGGTCACGAACGACATTCGGGGATCCTCCTGAGTCAGTTCCGGCGGTCTGTTCGTGGATGAGAATAGACGGGCACACGGCCGTGTGCCGGGGCTGACGCTGGGTGTTTGCAACTGTTCACCCGCTAGCAACAACTGTTCATCTGCGGTAACAGCGGGGTAACGGACGCGGCTCCGCGGCGTCCGGTCGTGACGGCCGAACGGGCTCCTGAAGTGCTCAAATGCGCAGTGCGCGGGCGGGCTCTGTTCGACACGGGTTGATCAAGGCGTGGACGGCGCGGACCTTCGGCGCGGCGAAAAAATCTAAGCGCGGATAACGTCCGCGACGGCGCCCGGCGGCCATGGTCAGAGGCCACCCCGTTTCGCCGGGCTGTGGGGCGCTGGCTCAGCCGAGACGCAGCGGGAGTTCCTTGAGCGCGAACGTTTTGCTGGGGAACTTGATTTCGGGCTCGTAGTCAGGTGCCAGTTCGAATTCGGAAATTCTCTTGAGCCACTCGTCGACGATCACTGTCAGTTCCATGCGCGCCAGGTGCGATCCCAGGCAGCGGTGCGGGCCGCCGCCAAACCCCCAGTGCCGGTGCACCTTACCGTCCATCGTGAGTTCGTCGGTCGAGATCGCATCGCTGCCGTCGCGGTTGATCAAGGCCATGCACAAGAAGACCGACGAGCCCGCGGGCAACGTCATTCCACCGACGACGACGGTTTCGGTCAGTACCCGTGGCGCCACCGGCGCCGACGGCTCCAGCCGCACGATCTCTTCGATGAAAACCCTGATCTGCCTTGGGTTATCGCGGAGCTGTTCGCGCAACTGTGGTCTTCGCGCCAACTCAAGCAGGGCAAAGCCGATCGCCGCGGTCACGGTGTCCAGTCCCGCCAGAATCAGCAGATGGCTCATGCCTAGCAGTTCGATGTCCGTGAACTGGCCTTCGCTGTGCATCACGGTGGACAACATGTCCGAGCCGGGGTTTTCCCGGCGCTGTCGGATCGCGTCCATCAAGTAGTGGTACATCGCCTGCGCCGCGGCGGCGACGTCGGCCTGGGAGGCGAATGGGTCGTCGGAGAGCACCGCGTTTTTCCAGGCGATTATCCGGTCGCGGTCCTCCAACGGCAGACCGTAGAGATCCAGAAATACCTGGTAGGGGTATATCCTAGCGAGGTCTTTCATCACCTCGCATTCACTACCGCCGGCCATCGCGTCGATCATGTCCGCGGCGTGGCGAACCAGCACCGGTCGCGACTTACTCAACCCGTGCGGGCTGAAAAACGGCTGGAGGATCCTGCGGTACCGCGTGTGCTCTGGCGGGTCGAATCCCAACGGGATCACTGGAATTGGGCTTCCCGGTGGTTGAAGCGCCAGTCGAGCAGAGAAAACGTTGGGACTGCGCAACGCCGCCAGCACGTCCTCACGGCGGGTGAGGTAGTAGTAGCCGTTCATGAAGACCACGGGTCCGGCGTCGCGCAGAACCTTCCACCCGGCGCCACGGTCAACGGCCATCGGCAGCGAGTAGTAATCCAGCCGCGGAAGGTGAAAGCCGGTGCCGTACAGGCTTTCATCAGTGGTGCTCATGTACGTGATCTTTCGTCGCAGGTTGGTTCGTCGTCTCCGGCGCCGTGGCGGGCGACTGTAGACATCGTATGCGGCCCAATGCGGTTCGGTGGCGCCGTCGGCGTCCTACCCGGTGCGGAATGGGGCGACGATGTTCGACATGTCTTTTAGAATCGGCACTGTGAAGGTTCGTGTCGAGCAGGCGAGATGCGTCGGCCACGCTCAGTGCTACGCGGTTGACCCCGAAATTTTCCCGATCGATGACTCCGGCTACTCCATTCTCGAAGAACACGAGGTGGCCCCGGAAGACGTGCAGGTAACTCGTGACGGGGTGGCGTCGTGTCCGGAGATGGCGCTGATCCTCGACGAGGACTAATTCACTCTGGCTAACGGTCACCGTCTGGTGCGGAGTGCGGGAACCGCCCTTGCAATGCCCGCAGCAGGCCATCGACTTCGTCGAGCCGAGCGTGGATCTGCGTCAGCTCCCCAGCCCGCTCGGAATCGTCAGTTCCAACGCGGTGCGCAAGGTCCCGCAGTTCGGCGGACTCGTCCTGTAGAAGGCGCTCGAATACCCGCGCCTGCGCGATCTCGGCGGGCTGAGTGGGCCTGCGTGGCAACACGTTTGGTGCACTGAACACCCGCGAACCGGCATTGCTCTTCGGGAGCGTGCGGCCGGTGTTTCGGGGTCTCGGCGACAACGTCAGCGGTCCGGATGCCTCAGCGTGTTTGGCCACGAAGCCCTCCTGGCGTCGCCCCCCATTGTTCATCTCTCGGAAACCTACGCCACTCCTCTCGCGTGCTTCCGAAAGCTCCCCAACTGTTCATGTGCGAGTCATGTTTGCGACGTCCGCGATTTACCTCGCTCCAAGGACGGCGGCTGTGGGGCTCATTGCCGCTTGTCGTCTTGCGCCTCGACGAAGGAACGAAGATGACGGCGAGTCTGATGGTCCGCTGCCCCGGCCTCGCCGTCGACGTGTTGGCCACGTGTGTAATCACGTTGCCACTGCACCGGCTCCCCCGCGGCGACGGCCGCCGCTGCCTGGGCCTGGCCTTCCACGTCACGTGCGCCAAGGAAAGACTTATGCTTGCGGTCCAGGTCTTCGTCAGAGTCGATGCGTCTGAGTTCGGGTGCGAAGTCTTCAAGTTCGGCTCGGCGCTGCGGAACGATCATGCAGATGGGCTCGTCGACTTCGAATCGCACCGGCATCAATTTACGGGTGAATTTCCAACTCATGCTGAAACTCGCGCTGGCCCAGTCGGTTTCGACGATACCCTCTAACGGGGATACGGCGTCCTTCGGATAGTTCGCCGGCCCGCGGACCAACAGGTTATAGCCCGGCGGGGTGCGAAACACTATCGGCACATGCCAGGTCAGAATCCCGTTACCGAAATGGCTGACGGGCAGGAACTGAGCGGTGTCCCGCCTATCGGGCATGACGTTCACGTCCACGTCTCCCTGACCGATCCAGGTAGCGGTGAAGGCGCAGCGATTGCGGAGTTCCCAGCCGCTTTGGTTGGCGATGAGCATCGGCAAACACCGATTGGGCCAACCTTTTCGGCTCTCGGACATCTCCGACATCCACGCCCGGCTAATCGGTGCCGGGGCAATCTGTGGTGGATTGTCACGAGTGACGAACCCGATCAGCGGATGGGTCGGCCTATCGGACGTGTCACTCATCGGATCCTCGATTCGGTGGGAACCCCCATTGCCACAGATGCACGTCATGTGTCGGCTGAGTTGTGCCCATTGGCGACGGTTCGTGTAGCGGCCGTCGTGGGCGATGGTAGCTGTTTGTTCGAGCATCGCCTGCGGCAGCTCGTTTTTCGCGCCCAACGCACGTGGGGTGCCACGCCGCGACGTGACACCCCAAGTGTGTGAAGCTATTCGGACTCAGCCGCCGATCGGTGGCCGGCCCATCACAGTGGGCTTGAATCCGTAGCGCGGGCCCAAGCCGTTGCCGAAACCAGCACGGGTACCGGCCAACGGCATACCGCCCATCAGGTTTCCGCCGCCGGCCGCAGCCTCCGGTGCAGCACTGACGTTGCTGACCAGCTGCACGGCCGGTGTGGCCGCCTGCGGAGTTCCGCCGATCCACGACGCCGGTACCGCCAACTTGCCGACCGAGGCGGCGCCGCCCGAAACGGCGGACACCGCATGCGCACCCGCGCCGGCAGCACCACTGCCCAGCCCGGCACCGAGGCCACCCAAGCCGTGGAGTGCCGGGGCGGCAGCGGCCGGGGCAGCCCCACCGAGCATTCCCGCGCTCTTCGCGATCTGAACGCCGAAGTTACCCATACCAACGCTGAAGTAAGGCAGACCCTCAGTGTTGTAGAACAAGCTGGCGTACGGCGAGTAGGCGGTGACCAACGCCGACAGGTTCGTCGGCAAGACGGTCGTACCAAAGATCAAGGCATAAAGATCTTGGAACGGCGTCGTGGTGGGGGCCGCCGAGCTGGCTGCCGGCGCCGCGAGGCTTTGCAGCTGGCTTGGCGTCGACGAGGTCAGCTGTGACAACAGACTCTGCGTGCTCGACGCCGCCGAGTTGCCGGTGGCCGCACTGACCGCGGCGGCTTGGTTTCCGGTGCCGGCAGGATTGGTGGTCGAGGCCGGGCTGGCAAACGGGGTGACCTTGCTGGCCGCCGACGATTGGCCCGCATAGGTGTACATGGCCGCGGCGTCCTGCGCCCACATCTGGGCGTACTGCGCCTCGAGCTGCATGATCAGCGCGGTGTACTGGCCGAAGACGTTAGCCTGCGTCGCCGCCGCCGTCTCAGCACGGTTGGCCGCGATGAGCGGCGGCGCCACGGTCGACGCGAACGCCTGCTCGTAGGCGGCAGCAGCCGCCTGGGCCTGAGTCGCGGCCTGCTCGGCCTGCGCGGCGGTCTCCTGCATCCAGGTGACGTACGGCTGCGCCGCACTTGCCATCGCCGCCGAGGCTGGGCCGTTCCACGCATCGCTGGCGAGTTGCGTGATCGTCGTCTCGTAGCCTTGGGCAGCCGACTGGAGTTCGGCCGCAAGGCCGTTCCATGCCGACGCGGCAACCTGCAACGACGAAGCACCGGGACCCATGTACATCCGGGCCGAGTTGATCTCAGGTGGTATCGCTCCGAAATCGATCATGGAAGCCCCCTAGCCGGCCGCTGCCGCGTTGGCGGCCTCGGTGGCTGCGTAGGAACCGGCGCTGGTGCCCAACGTGTTGACGAACGCTTCGTGGATGGCTGCAGCCTGCTGGCTCACGGCCTGGTACAGCTGCGCGTGAGCGACGAACTGAGCCGCCGTGAGAGCCGAAACCTCGTCGGCGGCAGCGGGAACCACACCTGTGGTGGGAGCCGCGGCAGCGGCGTTCTGGGCGTTCAGCCCCGAGCCGATCCCCTGCAGGCTAGTGGCCGCCGCCGATAGTGCTTCCGGCTGTGTGGTCACGAACGACATCCGGTCTCCTCCTTAGTAACCGTTCGCATCTACGACCTAGGGCAAGGTCGTTCGGTTGAAAGAGTAGAGGGTCACGCGTGAATAACACCGCTGCCGACCTAACTGTTCACGCCTGGACGGCCAGTATTCACCCCCCGATATCGGCTGTTCATCCAACGTTCGACAAACCTTTCACCTGCGGTAATGCTGCAATGTGGACCGGCACTGGCGCGCGGTGTGGGATCGGCCGTTCAGTTGCTGTCCAGGCTGTCGTGCGACCGAACGTGCCCGTGGTACCGATCACGGGAACGGGCTTTCGCCACAACACCTTTCGAGACCCCGCGCGGTGCGGTCGGGCGGGGAACGTCAAGCGGCTCGACGACTGCGAGCGTGAAAGTCCCACGCCTGAGCGGCTTTTGATCGGCGCTGAGACCGCGGACGGTGCGAGCTGTGCCGGGGACTCCGGCGCGCATCCGGTCGTCACCTGCGATTACGCCAGGTGCCTGCCGCTGCCAAAGCCGTTGCAATTCCTCGTGATTGACTGCGCGGCTACCCGCCCACGGGCGGCTTGGGCATCACAGCGTGCTTGACGCCGTATTTCACGGTGTAGCCGGCAGCGCGGTTTCCACCAAGGCCGGCGTTGCCCGCCATCGGAATACCGCCGAGCATTCCATTCGACGACGCTGCGACCGGACGCGCGGCGCCGACCAGCCGAGCCTCGATCGTCTCCGAAGGCCCCACCCCTTGCCAACCCGCGGGCACTGACAGCCGCCCGAGAGCGTTCGCCTCGCCCATAGCGGCCGACACGCTGCTAGCCGTATAGGGTGCGCCGCTGACGCCGGCCGTGCCGCCACCCAGGCTGGAGCCCAGACCGCCAAGTCCTGCGGCCGGTGGCATCAACCCAAGCCCCCGCTCTAGTGCCGTTGCCTGCGCGGGGGTGATCAACTGCTGGCCGAGGCCGTAGCCGAAGTTTCCGAGACCGACCGCGAAGTAGGCCTGGAGCACCTGCCGCATCGTGTTCAGGTTGGCGTTCGTCAAGCCCACGCCCCAGCCGCCCTGACCGAGGCTGGTGATGGTGTTTTGGTACAGCGTCTCAAGCCAACCGACGAACGTATTCGGCGGGGCTGTCGCCGCGGGCAGCGTGGAGCTCGCGGCCATCTGACTTGCTGCCATCTGGGTGGTCGTGGCGGGCGCTGCCGACACCGCGTTCTGCGCCACCGTGGCGGCTTGGCCGGCCGGTGTGGCGGCGGCCTGGGCCGCCGCGCTCGCCTGGCTGCTCGCCCCATTATCGGTGGTTGTCTGCGGAGGTTCGACGAATGGCGTCATCTGCGTGGCGGCCACCGAGGCGCCCGCGTAGCCATACATCGCCGCGGCGTCCTGCGCCCACATTTCCGCGTACAGGGCTTCGGTCATCATGATCGCCGGTGTGTTCTGACCGAAGAAGTTGGTGGCGACCAAGGCTGCCAGCAGCGCGCGGTTGGCAGCGATCACCGGAGGTGGCACTGTCATTGCGAACGCGGCCTCATATGCGGCGACGGCTGCTCGAGCTTGGTTGGCGGTCTGCTCGGCTTGCGCGCCGGTTGCGGTCAACCAGTTGATGTAGGGCGTCGCGGCGGACATCATCGCCACCGACGTCGGGCCCACCCAGTTGTTGCTCGTCAGCTCCGCTAGAGCGGATCCGTACCCAGTCGCCGCGAAACCCAATTCCGCGGCCAGGCTGTCCCAGGCCTCAGAGGCCGCCAACAGCGGCCCCGGTCCGGGACCCGAATACATCCGGCCCGAATTGACCTCAGGTGGCAACACGGCGAAATCAAGCACTAGGACCCTCCGTCAGCAAGCCAAGTGGTGTCTGCGCCGTCGACCGCCGCGTCGGGGCGGCGGCGTGGGGCGTGGTCATGAACTGGTCAGCGACTAGCAGGCTCTGAATGGCCGCCCGGTCGAGATCGATGTGCGGAACACGGTGTGTGGCCACAGACGAAATGCGCTTTCTTTCCTCGGTAACCCTTAGCGTCAACAACATTGAGCGCCCGTGCTCATCACTGAACAGTCGCTGGCTGAGACACTAGATGGCCGCGCGCGCGATCCGCGACGACGATGCCGACAATTCACGACTCATCAAGCAGTGTTCATCCGCGATCAACTGTTGTTCAGATGATGTTCGGTTTTGCGCCACCCGATGGCCGCAGTGCGGCCCGCTATCCGGCGGCCGGTGTGAAGGGGATCACGGTCGGACGGAGCTCGAATCGGGGCGGTGTCTGGGCGGCCTGGCGGCCGCCCATCGCGGTAATCGGCATCATCGGCGGCAGGCCCGCGTGCGCCCCCGCCTGGACCGCCGAAGCGGCGCCGGCCCCGCCGAACTGCGTTGCCGCGGACCCCGCGGCCGTCCAGGCGGTCGGCACCGACAACGCACCCGCGGTAGTCGCCTGGCCCATGCCCGCGGAGACAGCTGGCATGCTGTGTCCCAGCCCGCCCAGGCCCGACAACGTCAATGTGCCACTGCCAGCACCGATTCCGGCGGACTGGGCCGCTCCCAACTCGTTGGCCGCAGTCGTCGCGGCTTTGGCGGCGGTCGCCGTGCTGCCCGCCGTGAACAGCCTGGACAGCATGCTCATCGGCGTCGTCGCCATCCGCAGCGGCGTGCTGAGCTCGTTGAGCAGCGACATCGACGACGACGATGAGGATGAGGTGTCGGTCGCAGTAGTCGCCAGGCCACTCAGAGCCTGCGGCGACGAGAGACTTTGCAGGGCCTGTGGGGTGGTGGAGATCAATTGCGGGCCCGACGCCATGACCGTCTCGACGTCGGTCCCGCCGGAGGTGCCCACCGACTGGGCGGCAGCCGCAGCCTGACTCGCCAGCCCACCCGGGTTCGTGGTCTGAGGTGGCGAGGTGAACGGGCTGACCTGTGACGCGGTGGCCGAGGCGGCGGCGTATCCGTACATGGCGGAGGCATCCTGGGCCCACATCTCGGCATAGAGGGCCTCGGTGGCCATGATCGCCGGCGCGTTCTGCCCGAGAATGTTGGTCGCGATCAGGCTCATCAGCAGGCTTCGATTCGCGGCGATCAGCGGAGGCGGAACGGTTGCGGCGTAAGCGGTTTCGTATGCGGTGACGGCTGCTGCTGCCTGCGTGGCGGCTTGTTGCGCCTGCTCGCCGGTGGCGCTCAGCCACGTCACGTAGGGCGACGCGGCCGCGACCATCGACGCCGAGCTGGCGCCCGTCCAAGGGCCACTGGTCAATGTCGAGAGGATCGACCCGTAGCTTGCGGCAACGGAACTCAGCTCCTGGGCCAGCGACTGCCAGGCCGACGCGGAGGCCAGCAACGAGCCCGGTCCTGGACCGGCATACATTCGGCTGGAGTTGGTCTCGGGAGGCAGAGCGGCGAAATCCAGCATGGTCTTCAGACCGCCCAGCCGGCCGCGGCTGCGTTGGCGGCCTCGGTGGCCGCGTACGAGTCGGCGCTGGCGCTCAGCGCATTGACGAACAGCTCGTGGATCGCCGCCGCCTGCGCGCTGATGACCTGGTACATCTCGGCGTGCGTGGCGAACTGCGCCGCCGTGAGGGCCGAAACTTCGTCTGCCGCAGCGGGTGTCACGCCCGTCGTCGGAGCTGCCGCGGCGGCGTTCTGCGCCCTCATCGCCAACCCGATGCCTTGCAGATTGTCCGCGGCGGCCGTCAACTCGGCCGGCTGCGTACTCACAAACCACATCTGGCACTCCCCTCGCCACAGATGCCACCTGTCACTGGTTAGAGACGTTAACCAGCAATGATGGGCCGCAGTCATGGCGAAGCTATGCGCTGGCTATGAGATGTCTGGCAGCGCCCGCGTCGCACAAAGAGGTCCCCCACCCATCCGGGCGGGGGACCTCTTTGGAGCCAGCTACCGGCGCAGATCCGTGGCTGCCACCTGGACGAACACACCGGTGTCCTCGGCCATCAGCAGACCACGACCGCGGGGCAGCGGGCCGCCCTTCATCTTGCCGCGGATGAAGCCCTCGTCGGGGTCGGCGTCCATCACCAGCAACGGCGCGTTGGCCTGAGCCAACGCTCGCAGCATCGGGTCGCTGCCCGCCGAGGACCATCCACCGAAAGTCCGGGTGACGATGACGTGCAGACCGACGTCGGCGGCGCGGGTCACCCACGGCGCGGCCCGCTGCAGCGGCGAATCGAAGCCCGGCGGCAGCTGCTGCACGTCATCGATGATCAGGAAGATCTCCGGCCCGCTCCACCATGCGCGGGACAGCAGCTCTTCGGCCGACAATCCCGGCGGCGGTTCGCGACGGGCCAGCACTTCGCCCAGCTCGTTCATCATCGCCGAGACACCGTCGAGGTTGTAGGCGAACCTCTCGACGTAGTCGGTGCCCAGTGTGGTCAACAGCTGACGACGCGGGTCGACCAGCCATACCTGGGCCGACGGGCGCGATGTCGGCGGCGCGATGCTGGCTCCCGGCTCGTACACCCGTCCGATCTCGGCCATGATCGTCGCCAGTGTCGTCGTACGGCCACATTCGCGTCGGCCCGTCACCATCAGGTGCGCGTTCTCGGCGAAGTTGAGGTACACCGGCTGCAGGTCCAGTTCGTTGATGGCCCAAGCGATTCCGCCGACGCCGACGTTCTGGCGTTTGTCCTGCTGCGCCAGTGCCCGGACCTGCTCCAGGCCGAACTTCGCGGGCAGCCTGCGCACCGGAGGCGCGTGGCCGACCGCGATCTGACTGACCGCCGCCGCAACGCTCTCCGAGGAGAAGACGTTGTCGGGCGTACTTGCCATCGCCGGACGAGCCACCAGCGTGTGCAGACCGGATTGCGGGTCGCTGTCCAGTCGCACGTAGTTGACCGCGACCATGCCGCGGCCCGGCTTGACCGGAACATCCTTGGCGAATCGCGAGCGCACCAACTTGGCGTCCTCGACCGCGGCCAGCCGCAACTCGATCCGCGATCCGAAACCACTGCGGACCGGGGGCCGAAGCTCCGATTCGCGGTCGGCCGTGGCCATCACGTGGATACCGAACGACGGCCCCTGGTTGATGATCTGGTTGACCTGCTCGATGAGTACTTCGTTCTCTTCGGCGAGCGCCCGGTAGTTGTCGATCACCAAGAAGATGTCACCGAAGCCGTCGTTGGGAACCTGGCCCGCTTCCCCACCGAACTTGCGCCGACGGAAGACCTCCATCGAGGGCACGTCGTACTGGAGGAACGTGTGCTTGCGCTCGCGCAGCAGGGCCAGCAACTCGGCCACCGTGCGGCGGACGCCGTATGGGTCGGTCGGACCGACGACCTCACCGACATGCGGCAGTGCACCCACCGTGGTCAGCGCGGTGCTGCTGTACGCCAGCACGTAGAACTGAACCTGCTCGGGAGTGTGGGTCAGCGCGGCCGAGGCGATCAGCGTCTGCAGCGCGGTGGTCTTGCCCGATCCACCGGCCCCCAGGATCAGCACGTTGGCACCAGGCCCGGAGGTGTCCACGGTCCACGGCGGCTGGTCGTGCTTGAACGGCCGGTCGATGATCCCGACCGGGAACACCAGGTCCGTGGTCTGGCCGTACTGCTCCTGCCACGGGTGCTCGAGGAAGCGATTGACCAGGGCTTCGATCGAGACCGGCTGGTCGAGCGGCGGCTGCCACAACCGGTACGGCTCGAAGTCGATCCGCCGGAGCTGGTCGATGATCACGGTACCGACCTTCGGCGTCCGGATTGCTTCCTCTTCCTCTTCCTCTGGCGTCTCGCCGGAGCCGTTGCCGAGGAAAAGCTCGCCGCCGCTGTCACCGTTGGTCAGGGCGTCGAAGTCGTCCGGCCCGGTGACACCGACCTCGATCGGAGTGAATCCGGTGGTAAACAGCTGCGGCCGAATGTAATCCACCGAGTGAGTCAGCATCGCCGGCCCGTCGTCATCGAGGGAGACGCCGCGGCGGTAGTCGCGCCACAGGAACTCGGCCTGGAACCGGATGATCTCGTCGAGGCTCTTACGGAAGTATCCCAGACCGGCTTGCGCGGGCAGGTTGACGGCGTTGGGAACACCGGCCGCCTGTGCCGCACCGGCGGTACGCGCCTTCAGTACCAGCCGGTAACCCATGTTCTCCATGAGCTTTTCGGCCCGACTCTCGATGGTCTGCGAAGCCATCATCAGGTGGATCCAGTAGGCGCGACCCTGCCGGCCGATGGAGTCGAGAACGTCGACGGCGGTCGGCATGATGCGGAACCACTCGTAGAACTCGTCGATCACGACCACCAGCATTGGCAGCGGCGGAATGTCCTGACCGCGGGCCCGCATGCGGGAGCGCATCTCGTTGTATTCCTTGGCGTCGTCGACACCGGCGTTGTCGCAGACCGCCTTTCGACGCGCGATCTCACCCCACAGCGAGTCCAGGAAGCGCTCCATCAACGCCTGGTCTTCTTCCAGGTCGGTGATGATGCGCGAGACGTGTGGCACGCCGGAGAACGGCTTGACCGCGGACCCACCCTTGAGGTCGGCCAGCACGAACTGCAGTTCGTCCGGCGGATGCGAGAGCATCAGCGACTCGAGGACGGTACGCACCAGCGTCGACTTACCGGAACCCGTCGTTCCCGACATGACGCCGTGCGGGCCGTCGCCGCCTTCGTCGAGTGACTTCATGTCGAGGAACAGCAGTTCGCCGTTGTCGGAACGGTTTCCGAACGGGATCCGCAACCGCGAGCGGCTCGTCAGCGCGTCGCGGCGGCTGCCCCACAGAGTCTCGAAGTCGATTTCCGCCGGGTCGTCAATCCCGTAGTAGGACAGGATGTCTCGAGCGCCGATCTGCGCGACCCGCTGCCCGATCTCCTCGTAGGCCTCGGCCAGCCGCCAACGGGCCACCTTCTGCGCGAACTGCTCGGCCTCGGCCTCGGTGACGTAGTCGGCGAGCGCGAAGAACCACCGGTTGTCGTCGATCACCATCCAGGTGTCGCGATCACGGGGCAGCGCCTCGATCACGCCGACGTCGTCGGTGAACTTGAGCACTCGCTCCGGGTTGCCCGTCCACAGTGCCGAACCGGTCAGGTCGAAGAACGTCACGCCGTCGACGCCGTCGACGCTGATGACGTACTCCCACTGCGGGTCGTCAACGTCGGCAATGATCACGTGGTGCGGCGTCGGCGTCTCCGCGGACGAGCTCGCGTGGCGGGGTGTGAAAGACCCACGGCCAGCGAACAATTCGGCCTGATCGGCGGCGAACTCGCGCACCGAGGCGTAGACCATCCGCGCGTTGCCGGCCGCGTCGCGTCGGCGCGGGTCGCCGAAGTGCGGCAGCCACTTGACCCAGTCCCACCTGCTCATGTCGGACGTGACGACGATCATCTGCAGGTGATCGGGCCCATGCGAGAAAGCGAGCTGGCAGATGAGCGCCCGCATGGCGCCCAGCGTCTGATCGCGGTTACCGACCAGGGCGTACCACGGCTCGACCAGCAGCGAGATCATCTTCGGCAGGTTGTAGACGACGCTCTGGTAGCGACCGAATTCCTGCAGCGCCTTACCCGTGACCGGCTCGAGCTCGATGTCGGTCGGCATGTTCTGCGGCTCGCCCCAGGTCACCTCGGGACGGGTCATGCCCACCCCGATCCGGGCCACACCGAAGTTGAGGTCCTTACCGTCCGGCTTGCGCTCCCACATCCTGGCGGAGCCCACCGCGGCGGCCAGCGTCGTCGGCTCCGGGTGGAACCAGCGGTAGTTGGCGTCCATGCTGTCGGCCGACTCGTTCGCGGTCTCCCGCAGCATGTCCAGCATCAGCATGAACTGGGCGCGCATCGCGTCCAGCTTCGGCCGGCTCATCTGCTGCTGGCCTCCGAAACGGCCACCGAACATCATCATCGCGACCCCGCCGATCATGAAGATCGGGAAGATCGAACCGGCACCGAGGAACATCCGCGAACCGTTGGCGACGGTCATACCGACCATGCCGACCAGCAAGCCGACCACCAGCACGCCGACCACGATCAGCCACCACGGCTTGCCTTCGGGCGGCGGGACACTCAGCGGTGTCGGCAGGACGATGTTCTCCGGCCTGACGGCAGGCGCCCGCTCGGGCGTTGGGCGTGCGAAACCTTGCTTCACTTGGGTACCACCAACTCTGCGGGATTCATATCGGTCGGAAGGGTGTCGTGGCGCACCAACGCATCCGCGCGGGACAGTGCGGGGCCCGGCGCCAACAGCCGCAGCGCCACCCACGGTGCCGGCGACGGCTGAGCCGTCAGCCCCAATGCGGAGCGGGAATCACGAGTGTTCTCCACGCCGAATCGCGCACCGGAACTCGTGAGCCACCACAGGGATTCGGATGTGGTCGATCCTGGGTCGTTGCCCGTGACAACGACCCAGTTGCCGTACTCGGGTCCGAAGTAGACGTGATCGGCTTCGCGTCCCGAGGAATCCGCCTTCACCAGCGCCACGATCTTGTCGGTCGCGCTGTTGGGCACCGGGATCGTCGGCCCGGAGATCACCTGGATGCGAGCCCGCTCCTCACCGGCGGTCTTCTGCCACCACCAGCACGTCGCGGGATTCTCCTTCAGGTCGACGGGGTTGAGCGGGGCGTCGGGATACGCCGACAGATCCAGCCCGTGGACCACCGGCATCTTCGCCAGTGACGCGGGCGCCACCACCATCGGGGAGTTTCCCGCCGGGGTGCCGGCGTTTTGCAGAATCTGCGCGACCACCGGGTTGACCGTCTGCACGCCGTCCGCAAGTACCACTGAATACTGTTGGGGCCCACTGATTTGCGGCGTGACGATCACGGTTCCGATCGGCCCTGGCGCGCCGCCGAATGCTGCCGGCTGGCCGGCGCCGGGGACCTTGGGCACCGACAGTTCGGGGCCGACCGGCAGCGCGTCATACAGCGCTCGGCTCATCGGGTGGGCTTGGCTGACGTTCTCCGGGGTCAAACCCAGCGGCAGCAACACCGCGCGGTTGGCCGAGTCGATACGCGACCGACGGCCCTGGCGGATTACGTACGTGTCCTTGTCATATCTGAGCACCACGGCCTCGGCCCCGTTGAGCACGTGTCGACGGTTCGACAGGTCGGGCTTGCCGTCGATCACGGTGACGGTCACCGGCGGTGCCCCCACACCGGCCGTCGGGGTCACCGAGTCGCATACCAGCCACGACGAGGTGGCGGGGCTGGTCGGGGCGAACTCAGACGGAGCCCCGGGGATGCCGACCAGCGGCCCGTGCGGTTGCTCCGCGATCTGGCTGGCCCGCACCTTGTGCGGGTTGTCCGCACGGCCTGCGATCAGCCGCGCCGACGCCAGGTTCAGCGCCGGGTACAGCTTGTCCCCGACCCGGACATACAGCGCGCCCGAATCGCGGTCCGCGATGATCGGGGTGTCGTTCAGCTGGCCCGAAGGACTGAGGAAGGAGTACAGCAGGGCACCGAGGCAGATCACCAACGCCGCGGACACCGACGCCACCACGGCCAGCGTCTGGCGACGGCCGGGTTCGATCTCCATCCGCACCCGCCAGCGAGTCAACGCCATCGCGGTACGACGAGCTAGGAACTGGTAGCCGGTTACCTGGGTCCGGGTAGAAAGTCCCAGGCCGTAGCCCGAACCCCGCTGCTGATCACCGGCCATGTTCGGTCACGCTCCAGTCGGACGCGACGACCGACGATGCTGTAGTCCCACGATTCACAGTGATAACGGTAGGGCACCCCGCGCGACCTTGCCACGCGAACGTTTGAGCGCGGGCGATGTTCACGTCGGCGCCGTGTGTGGTTTGTGCCACAGAGCTGTCACCTGCCAATTGATAGTGGAAAGATTCGACGGCTTCGTCACTGCGAATAGTACGGCCAGGAGTAAACGCAACTTGGCGGAAAAGCGACGCTGAGGTAGACACTCGGCTCGCCTCGCAGACATCTCGACAAGCAAGATGTCTGTTATGAGCCAAATGGCGCCGTCGTTGGTCGATCTCGCGGGTCGATTCGGGATTTCCACCGCTTACGAGGACTGGAGCGGCCGTCGGGTCGACGTGCCCGAGAGCACACTGATCGCGGTGCTGGCCGCGCTCGGCGTCGACGCCGCGGACGAGGCTAAACGCAACGCCGCGCGGGCGGCACACGAGAAAGCGCACTGGTCACGCGCCCTGCCGCCGACCATCCTCGGGCAGGCCGGCACCCAGACGACCTTTTGGGTCCATGTGACGCACGGCCAGCCGGCCGATGTGTGGCTGCAGCTCGAGGACGGCACCGTCCGCACTGGGATACGACAGGTCGACAACTTCACCCCGCCGTTCGACCTGGATGGCCGGCGGGTCGGTGAGGCAAGCTTCGTGTTGCCCGACGATCTGCCGCTGGGCTATCACCGCGCATACCTGCGCTCGGGCGACGAGGAGTTCAATGCCGCGGTGATCGTGACGCCGGCCTGGCTGGGAGTGCCCGAGCGCCTGGCCGCCCGTCGCGCCTGGGGCTTGGCCACACAGTTATATAGCGTCCGATCCCGGCAGTCCTGGGGCGTCGGCGATTTGACCGACCTGGTGGACCTGGCGGTCTGGTCGGCGTCGGTGCACGGGGCCGGTTACGTGCTGGTCAACCCACTGCACGCGGCCGAGCTGACCTCCCCCATGGAGCCCTCGCCGTATCTGCCGACCTCGCGCCGATTCGTCAACCCGCTGTATTTGCGCGTTGAAGCCATTCCGGAGTTCGCGGAGCTACCCCGGCGGGGCCGGGTCCGCCGGCTGCGTGAGGGCGTACAGAAGCACGCAGCATCGCTGGATTCGATCGACCGGGATGCCGCATGGGCGGCCAAACGCGAGGCCTTGGAGCTGGTCTTCGCGGTCCCCCGTACGGCCGGCCGCGACCTCGCGTTCGCGGCGTACTGCGCTCGTGAGGGTACGGCCCTCGACGACTTCGCCACCTGGTGTGTGCTGGCCGAAAAGTACGGTGCCGACTGGCATCAGTGGCCCGAATCGATGCGTCATCCGGGGTCCGACAGCGTCGCCAAGTTCGTCAAAAAGCATTCGGCCGCAGTCGATTTCCACCGCTGGCTGCAATGGCAACTCGACGAGCAACTGGCCGCCGTGCAAACTCACGCGGTTTCGGCCGGGATGTCGTTGGGCATCGTGCACGACCTCGCCGTCGGCGTGCACCCGGATGGGGCCGATGCCTGGGCTTTGCAGGATTCGCTGGCCCTCGGCGTGTCAGCCGGCGCGCCCCCGGACGAGTTCAACCAGCTGGGCCAGGACTGGTCACAGCCCCCGTGGCGGCCCGATCGCCTTGACGAGCAGGAGTATCGGCCGTTCCGCGCGCTCATCCGCAGCGTGCTGCGGCATGCCGGCGGGGTGCGCATCGATCACATCATCGGTTTGTTCCGGTTGTGGTGGATTCCGCAGGGCCAAGCACCTACCGAAGGCACCTATGTGCGCTACAACCACGAGGCGATGATCGGCATCGTTGCGTTGGAGGCTTATCGCGCAATGGCGTTGGTGGTCGGCGAAGATCTGGGCACCGTCGAGCCCTGGGTGCGCGACTATCTTCGCGCCCGCGGCGTGCTGGGCACGTCGATTCTGTGGTTCGAACTCGACCGCGACGGGGGTGGCGGCCCGTTGCCGGCCGAACGCTGGCGCGAGTACTGCCTGTCCTCGGTGACCACCCACGACCTGCCGCCGACGGCCGGTTACCTCGCCAATGAGCATGTGCGACTGAGGGATTCGCTGGGATTGCTGACCCGGCCGGTTGAGCAGGAGTTGGCGGCGGCCGAGGCCGAACAAGCGGCCTGGTTGACGGAACTGCGCCGAGTGGGCCTGTTGTCCAAGCACGCCGACGAGGAGCAGACCGTCCTGGCCCTGCACCAGTATCTGGGGCGAACCCCGTCGCGGCTGCTCGGCCTCGCGCTCACCGACGCGGTCGGTGACAAGCGAACTCAGAATCAACCGGGTACCACCGACGAGTACCCGAACTGGAGGGTTCCGCTGAGCGGTCCCGATGGCCGACCGATCCTGCTGGAGGACGTGTTCAACGATCACCGGGCGACCACCCTGGCCGAGGCCATGCGTGAGCAGACGGCCGGCGGTCCGCCTGTTAATTTCGATTCGCCATGAAGCCTTTGAAGTTTGGGGTAGTCGCCCCCGTCGCTGCCGGGGTCACTGCGGACCCCCATTGGATCGCCGCGTTCGCGCAGCATCTGGAGGCGTGCGGCTTCGAATCGATCGTCGCCGTCGAGCACACCGTGCTCGCAACCAGGTATGACAGCGTCTATCCCTACGATTCCTCTGGACGTGTGGAGTTGACCCCGGACTGTCCGGTTCCCGATCCGCTCGATCTGCTGTCATTTCTGGCCGGCCACACTCAGCGGTTGGGTTTGGCAACGGGTGTGCTGGTGCTTCCCAACCATCACCCGGTCGTATTGGCCAAGCGGGCAGCCACCCTGGATGCACTGTCGGGCGGGCGACTTCGGCTCTGCGTCGGGGTCGGCTGGCTCAGGGAAGAAATCGAGGCCTGTGGAACCGAGTTCGCCAGCCGGGGCCGACGCGCCGACGAGCAGCTGGCGGTGCTGAGGGCGCTGTGGGCGCTGCAGCCCGACGGCGTCACCCACCGCGGTGAGTTCTTCCAATTCGACAACGTGGTCTGTAGCCCTAAACCCATTGCCGGTCAACATCTTCCAGTCCACATCGGCGGCCACAGCAAGGCGGCCGCGCGACGGGCCGGGCGGCTGGGTGACGGTTTCCAGCCGTTGGGAGTGGCCGGCGCGCAGCTGGAGACCCTGCTGGCGCTGATGCGCGACGAGGCAGTGGCCGCCGGACGTGACGTGGCCGATATCGAACTGACGCTGGGGCATTCGGTCACCAAGATCGACGCGGAGCGTGCCGAGCGGTTGGCCGCCCAGGGCGCCGACCGGATCGTGCTGGCGATGCCGCCGATCACCGATCTGCAGCAGGCCAGCGACGAACTCTCAGCCTGCGCCCAACGACTTTCTCTTTCGGCATGACGCTCGGCGCAGACGACCGGGCGGCGCTCAGCGACCTCGTGCACCGCTACGCCGCCAGGGTCGATGACCGGAAATTCGATTCCATTGCAGACCTTTTCACCCACGACGGGGAGTTGGTCCTGCCCGATCCACCGTCAGCGTTGGAGCCAGTCCGGCCGCACTCCGGTCATACCGCGATCTCCGAGGCCGTTGCCGCGGTGTCCGCCATGATCCGCACGCAGCACGCCATCGTCGGCGAGGTGTACGACGCCGACTCCGGCCGCGGCGGCGCTCACGGCCGCATCGCCTGCATCGCCCATCACTGGCTTAGGCACGACGACCAGCTCCGCGACGTCACGTGGCATCTGCGCTACGCCGACGAATATCAGCGCATTGCCGACGGCGGATGGCGGATTCGCCGCCGGGAGTTGACGATTGACGCAATCGAAACCCGGCGGGTGCGCCAGGTGCGACCCGCTCAGCCCTGACGGCCCCGTGCCGCCGCGTCCTCCAGCAGATCCGCGGCCCGACTGAGGCTTTCGGCCGGCGTGGTCATCTGATCCGCGACCGCTTTGGCGCGGTTCGCGTGGTGCGGGGTGAGGACTTCTCCCAGGTCGGCGATCAGGGAGTCCAGCGTCGACTCTGAAAAGGGGCGTCCCAGACCGACTTCCAGGTGTTTGACCGATGCCGCCCACACCGGCTGATCGAGGCCGTTCCACAGCACCAGGGCCGGCACGCCGGCCCGCAGTCCGGCGGCCGTCGTCCCCGCCCCGCCGTGGTGGACCACCGCGCGGCAGGCGGGAAAGACGGTCGAGTGGTTCACCTCGCGGACAACCTTGACATGGTCCTGAACAGAGATTCCGGCAAAGTCGTTCGGGTCCATACAGATCAAGGCGCGGACGCCGAGGTGGGCGCACGCGGCGCCGATGACGGCGATCGTGTCGGCCGGCGCCGAAATCGGGGTGCTGCCGAAGCCGAAATGCACGGGCGCCGCTCCGGCCGCGATCCATGACAGCACCTCGTCATCGGTATCGGTCGGCAACTGCAGCGTCAGTGCCCCGACGAAGGGGCGGTCGGCGCCGTCCGCCGATCCCCCTGCCAGCCCGGGTACGCAGATTTCGTCGTAGGCCTGAATCTCCAGTGGCCGCGTGGGTGCAGCAGAATCGGGCAAACCCAACGCTCGACGCTGTTCCCGATCGGACTGGGTCGAGACGCTGTCGTCCGGGGATCCCTGCTGCAGGATCTGCGCGGGAAAGAAGTGCAGTGCAGCCAGCGGAATGCCGTGGTATTCGGCCACATTGCCGGCCGGCGTCTGCTCGGTCATCCCCGCGACCAGCAGGTCGGCGCCCTCAGCCAGCGACACCAATGTGGCGGTCTTCTCCGTGACGACTCGGGCTACGTATTCGACGGCCTGCGGAATGGCGCTCATCGGGTTCTGCAGCATGCGGGTGAAGTCTTCGTCGCTCATCAGCCCGTGCCAGTCGCGTCCGTAAGGCGTCGTGGCCAATCCCGCGGATTCGACGTACCTGCGCATCTCAACTGGAACCGTCAGCGCCAGCTGGACATTGTGGCCGCGGCGCTGCAACTCCGCCGCGACCGCGACGCAGGGTTCGGTGTCGCCGCGACTGCCATAGGCGGCAAGGACGAACTTCACCGGCACAACCTAACCCGCTGCGACCCGTGGCGCCCCGGCGGTGTCAGAAGCGTTGTCGTCAGCCGGTTTCGGGCAGCGGAATGCCTTCGCTGGTGGAGAATTCGGCATCGCCCTGCGTCGCGAGCCCCATCGAGATCACCGAGCGCGCGAACATGGCATCGGTCAGATATGCCAGGATGACGGCCCACCGGTTTACCCCCCGCGGGATGGCATACAAGTGGTAGGCGCGGGTGACAACCTTGGCCGGGAAGCCGGACAGCGGGATTTTCAGTGGGTTTGCCACCGCCTGATGAGGGCCGAGATCGACGACCAGGCCCATGTCGTGGTGTTTGTAGTCGCGCTTCTTGCCGTGCCCGAGGCTGGCGGCGACGTTATCGCCGAGCGTCTTACCTTGGCGGGTCGCGTGCTGCGCCGTCGGCGGGGTGATCTTGCCCGGCTGGGTCACGTCGGGCACCGCCGCGGCATCCCCAGCGGCGAAGACGTCCGGATGGCCGGGCACCGTCAGGTCGGTCTGCACCTTGAGTCGGCCCTTCTCGGTCGGTAACCCGAGCGTGTCGATCAGCGGCGCGGCCGTCACCCCGGTCACCCATGCGACGGTGTGGGTGTCGACCCGGGTGTTGTCACTGAGAACCACATGGTCGGGGTGAACTTCGTTGAGCGTCAACCCCAATCGGACGTCGACCCCTCGTTTCCGCAACACGCGTTGTGCGCGGGCGCCGAGCTTCTCGCCGACCTCCGGCATGACCTGTTCGGCGAGGTCGAGCAGCAGGTATCGCACCGATGCCGGGTCGAAATTCATCTGCTTGGCCGCGGCGTGAGCCAGCGCGCGAAGTTGCAACACGAGCTCGGTGCCGGAATACGAGGCGCCGACGACCACGATGGTGCGCCGCGCCTGTGCCAACTCGGCGCTCTCCTCCAGGCACGACAGCTCCAGTTGCTCCAACACGTGATCACGCATATACAGCGCCTCGGCCGTCGACTTCAATCCCCTTGCGTATTGGGCTAATCCGGGAATGTCGAACAGACGGGTCACCGAGCCGGGGGTCAACACCAATCGGTCCCAGGACAGCTCGCGGGTGCGTTGCTCGAGATCGGTGAATTGCAGTCGGTGCTGTTCGAGATCGACGCTGTCGACCCGGCCGCGGATGGCGCGCACGCCCTTGAGCGTGCCCGCGAGCGGGATAGCGACGAACCGCGCATCTACGACCCCGCCGGCCACGTCCGGCAAGAGCGGCGTATAGAGCATGTAGTCGATCGGCGAGATGATCGTCACGTCGACGTCGGCCCGGCGTAATCGGCGGGCCAGCCGCCGCGCGCACTCGAAGCCGGTAAATCCGCTGCCCACCACCACGACCGACGTCACCGTTCCTTTGTAGCCCCTCGCGTCGGTGCACAAACCGCTGGCCCCGCCGGCCTCGACCGTTTTTCTGCCGATTGATCCGGGTATTTCGTTGCACGCCGGGACCCGAGCGAATCAAGGAGAGATCTGTGGGAGACACCTCGAACGACCCCGTCGACCATCACCGCACCGCGCAGCCTCTGGCCGGCGAAACGATGAAGAACACGGCGAAAATGCCGGGTCTGGTATTGGTTGCAATCGCGGTTGTCGCGTTTGTGGTGTGCCTGGCCAGCTTCGCCGAACACGCGGTCGGGGTGGGAATCGGTGCCGCGATCGTCACGCTGTTGACGGCCGGCGCCGGCCTGGCCTGGCTGACGATGGAAGCCAGGCGGGTCCGCGAGGTTCAACGGGACTGGAGCCGGACCCACCGCAACGCCGGGTAGAGACCTATTCCAGAGAAGCCAAGTTCTGCACTGACTTACGCACGTCCGAAGTGATGATCCGCGCGACAAGTCGTCCCACTGCGCCGCTGAGCAGACGACCGTTCAGGTCGGCGGTGAGGTGAAACGTCGAACCGGGGTCGTCGTCGGTGACCCGCATCGCGACGGTCATTCCCACGCCGCGCCCGCGGCCGGACAGTTCGATCGCCTTCGGTTCGTCGTAGCGGGTGACCATCCAATGGATGACGTTGCGAAATCCCTTTACCTTGATCAGCGACGACACCTTGGTGCCCTTTTCGATCACGTCGGGAACTTCGCCGCGCCAGCCGCCGAAGATCGTCATCCAGTCTCCGAACCGGCTGAGATCCGATGCCAGCTTCCATGCGGACTCGGGAGAAAGTTTCGACGTCGTCGAGACATCGACTTGAGCCACCTCGTCTCACTCCTTGCAGCGGTTGAAAACCCGGTCACGTGCGGGGAACTACATACCCTGACGTGCCAGCGTGGTAAACCGTGGAGCTGGCGATCAGAGGCCCGTCCAGGTCTGGTCGAGCTGCTCGGCAACATCGATGACCTGTGCCTGCTGCGATTGAGGCGCATCGATTTCGTCTTTGACGTACTGCGCGATAAAGCGGCGGATTTCCGCGTCGACGCCGCCGATGATGCGGAGTATCTCGCCGCGGATGCTTTTGGACGACACGTGCACGGCGATGTCCGACGAATTGGGTTTTGCGACGTCGACGATCAGCAACAGGGGCTCGGCGGCCCGTGCCGTCGCGCTCAGTGCGATGTCGCCGTCGACCATGAACCGCTGCTTGTCGATCCGGAGGTCGACCAGCAGGTCGATCAGCAGCGGGATATGAATGTCAAAGGTGATGCTGTCGGCGACATTTCGCGTGACCTTGGGCTGCTTGATGGTGACGCTGGCGCTGACTTTGGCAATCTTTCCCGGACCCTGAGCCATCGGCGGCATCTCGAATTGGCTACCGGCGATCGCGGCGAACGCGGCCGCGACGCGCTCTTCAGTGACGGCCACCTCGAAGAAGCGCCGGCCAAAAGTCTCGTAGCTGACGTACTCAAAGCCCTGCATAACTCACTACCGTCTCACGTCGGCTCCCGCGACGGCCGCTGATCCGGTCGTGTCGGCCCTGCCGCGCAGGCAACCGCGTTATTGCAATTCTCTTGCTGGGTAGTCGTGTACGGATGAACGCACAGCGAATTCGGACGCCGATCTCCCGCGCCACGCACCGATTCCGATGAGGCTGCGAAAAAGCACCGTCGATGGGCCGGGGCTGCACCGAATTCGCCGTGGTCGCGGGTTTTCCTACATCGACGACAACGGTGACCCGGTTCGCGATGCCGACGTGCTCGCCCGCATCGATGCACTGGTGATTCCGCCGGCATGGAAGAAAGTATGGATCTCACCACACCCCAACGGACACATTCAGGCGGTCGGTACCGACGCGGCCGGACGACGGCAGTACCTCTATCACGAACGCTGGCAGGCAGAACGGTCCGAAGAGAAGTACGAGCGCACGCTGAGCCTGGCCAAGCATCTGCCCGGCTGGCGGCTGAACCTGCTCACCGATCTACGCCGCCGGGGACTGGCGCGCGATCGTGTCCTGGCACTGGCACAGCATCTTATCGACCAGGGGTACTTCCGGGCCGGCGGTGAAGAGTACGTAGGAGAACACGGCAGCTACGGCCTATCGACCCTGCTACGCGACCATGTGCACGTGCATCGCGACAGCGTCGACTTCGATTTTCCAGCGAAAAGTGGTGTGAGACAGACTATTTCCCTGGAGGACCCACTGGTGCTCAAGGCGGTGCGATCTTTGATGCGCGCCAAGACCACTACGCCGCGTCTGCTTGCCTATCAGACCTCGGATGGCTGGTCTGAAGTCCGTGCCGACGACATCAACGAACGATTTCGGGAACTTGTCGGTGCGGAGTTCAGTGTCAAGGATTTACGAACGTGGCACGGCACAGTGCTGGCTGCCGAAGCGTTTGGCGTTGCACGCGAGCCGACCTCGAAGACGGCGCGGCGGCGCGAGGAGGCCGCGGTGATGCGCGCGGTGTCCGACCAGTTGGGTAACACGCCGGCGGTGGTGCGTCGCTCGTATGTGGATCCGCGGGTTGTCGAAGCCTACGAGCAGGGCCTCACGATTGCGCCGGCATTGCGCCGGGCACAACGGAAGCGCAGTCCCGAAGCACGACGCGAAGTGATCGAACAGGCCACCGTGCGCATGATCAGGCGCGTGAGCCGTCGTTAAGGGGCGAGCTGCGTAACCGATTGCTAATAAGCATGATTCATGTTGATCCAATGAATACCACTGGAACACAGCATGTTCCGGAAAAATCAGGCGCCGTCACGTCGGTGTGCAAATATCGAACAGCGCAACGTCGCGTCGGTTGTGGAATGCCTAACGCACACCTATGAGTTGGCTCAGCACCAACTGAAGAGTGGGTTGTTTCAAGCGATTTTGACCTCGGTGACGAATAACACTTTGCTAAAGAGCGATTTTGGCCTAAAGTTGCTGCATCTGAGCGCTTTCCCTGGCGAAAAGTCAAGACTGCGTTACTCTTCCACGTATGTCGAATTGATCTTTTGAGGCCCCATCTACCAGGGCTTTTCGCTTCCAAATGAGACGTAAGTCATGTTTAGAAACCAAAAGTGATGGGCTGCACAAAGTTTGGTTACCTATTGAGCTTGTAAGTACCGTCCCGGCTCATGTTCTTAGAAACTGTGATGGCTCTGGTCAACCAGATGTCGGGGACGCCCTACGTCACCGGCGGTAACTCCCCCGCAGGGACGGACTGCTCCGGTCTGGCCTCTCTGGTTTCCAACGTGGCAGCGGACCGACCCGCCTTCAGCGGCCGGTTCAACACCGGCAACGAGGAGTCAGCGCTGCTGGCGCGCGGGTTCCACTACGGCACCGCGCCCGGTGCCCTGGTGATCGGCTGGAACGGTGGCCACACCGCGGTCACGCTGCCCGACGGCACCCCCGTCTCCAGCGGTGAAGGCGGCGGGGTGCGGATCGGCGGTGGTGGCGCCTACCAGCCGCAGTTCAACCACCACATGTACCTGCCGGTGGACGCCGGCGACGCGCCGGCCGATGCCCCGGCTCCTGTCCTGGTAAGCGTGTTGGCCCCCGAGCCGCCCCCGGCGGCGCCGGCGGTCGCCGACGCACCCAATGACGCTCCGGCACCACCGCAAGGCGCCTAAGCGCGCGTCAGACTGAAAATCGCTCGCGATAGCGGGCAAAACGGCTGGGCAGATCGTGCTCGTCGAGACCGAACATATCGGCCGACGTCACGATCGAGCCCAGCCGTCCGCGTTGATGGGCGTCCAGATATTCGGCCATCGCGGCGCGGGCCGCATCGGTCAGCGGCTCGTCGGCCAGGGCGTGTATTCGTTCGACGGCACCGAGTTCGTCGGCCATGAACTCGTCGAAGCGGAGGTCGATTGACCGCTCGGCGGGTATGACGTCCCGATTCCGGACAAATGCGTTGAGCATCAACCCCAAGCGGTCGCACCACGATGCCGCGATCTCGTGCACCGGCACCGGGGAGCGATGCATCCGCGCCGTGTAGGTGATCATCGCCAGCATCGACAGCGCGACCGGAACCGGGTCGCGGTGGGTGCACACCACGACGACGCCGGGGAACACCGCGTTCAGCACCGGCAGCTGTTCGAGGTGCTGAGGCGACTTCAACAGCCAGCGACGGCCGCCCCTGAGGAACTGCAGCGCTTTCAGCTGCAGCTTGAGGTACTCATATGACGACGTCTGGTCGTGGGCGAGGTAGTAGTCGCGCCAGCGCGGCACATGGGCAAGTGTTTCGAACAGCATCGTCGACACGTCGTTGGCCAGTAGCTGGATCTCTTCATGGACGTGCTCGGTGGTCATCTCGTGCATGAGCGGGAAGTACGGCATTGTCGCGTTCATGAACTCGACGGCGACGTCCATGCGCGCCTTGCGAGGGTCAGGCTCGATCCCCACCTCGGCCGGCAGAGGGAACGGCTCCACGCTTTCCCAGTAGGGGAGCGTGCGGAACGTCGGGCCCATGGCGAGCAGGTTGTGCAGATGGGTGGTGCCGGTGCGCGGCAGACCCGCGATGACGACCGGTGCCAGTAGTTCGATGTCGCGAATTTCGGGATGGCGGGCAAGCAGGTCGTGCAGCAGTAGTCGATTCTTGAGCAGCTGTAGGACCTGGGCGTGGAGGTTGACGATCCCGGGGCCGTGCAGGCCGTCGATATCGCGCAGCGCCTCGAGGTAGACGTCGAGGCGTTCCCGGTAGTCATCCGGCCCGAAGTCGGTCAGGCCGGTCTCGGCCGTGGCCTTGGCGTGCAGCACATCGGCGTCCAGCGGGCACTCCGGCGCCATCGCCCCCATCAGCTCGCGAAGCTGCTCTACCGCCGGGCTGAATCGCGGCACAGCGAGGTCGTCGAGATGAACGGGCGAGGGTCCGGCATTGGTCACGGCTAGTTATGTTACTCTGAGTTACGTAATGACGACAGAGTTGGGCCGCCCCCGCGACAAGCGCATCGACGGCGCGGTGCTGCATTCGACCGTCGAGCTTCTCGCCGAGACCGGCTACGCCGACCTCTCGGTCGACACCATCGCCCGGCGGGCCGGCACCAGCAAACCCGCGATCTATCGGCGCTGGCCGAGCAAAGCGCACCTGGTGCACGAGGCCGTCTTTCCGATCAGCGACGCCACGGCGCTCCCCGACACCGGCTCGCTGACCGGAGACGTGCGCGAGATGGTTCGCCGAACCGCCGCGGTGCTGACCACTCCCGCGGCGCGGGCCGCGCTACCCGGCCTGGTCGGCGAGATGGCGGCCGACATGACGCTGCACGCGGCCCTGCTGGAGCGTTTCAGCGACATCCTGTCCAGAGGTTTGACCGATCGCCTCGTCGACGCTGTCGCGCGCGGCGAGGTCCGGTCCGATGTCACCGCCGCCCAGGTGGTCGAGGTCTTGGCCGGCACCACCTTTCTGGCCCTGCTCACCCGGGGCGACCGGCTCGACGAATCATGGGTCGATCGCACCGCGGCCCTGATAGCGAGAGGAATCAGCGCATGATCGACAGCGAGCATGAGTCCACCGCCGCCTGGCGCGAGTTGATGGAGACGGTGGGCGGGCTGGATCGCTCGTTCCTGGAGGGCGACCGCGCCGTCACCGACGACCAGCAGATCGCCGACGGCTATCGAATGCTCGCCAGCACCTTGGGCGTCGCATTCGACACCTGCCTGTTCGGCGAGCCGAGCCGACCGGTGTTCGTGGCGGTCAACACTCCATTTCGGCGTGACCGCCGTTGGGGCGGTGACAACACGGATGCCTACTACTACATCTGTCCGGTCGATCCTGGCCGGCGTTATCGCATCAGCGGCAACCGCGGCGACAGCGTGTACTTCTCGCTGACCGCCTACAACGAACCGTCGCCCGGCGCCTGGTCGGATCGGATCGTGGCCATCGTGCGCGACGACGATCTCGACATCGACGCGGACGGCAACTTTTCATTCGAGCTCGGGCCCACACCGGGCGCGGCGATGTTGATGACTCGCGACTATCAGGCTGACCCGCAGACCGGTCGTCCGATCAACTGGCAAATCGAATCGCTTGACGAGCCGGAGCCCGTGCGACACGGAGATGCCGAGACGGCGGCAAAGCTGCGGGCCGCTGCCACCTGGATGCGAACGATGTTCGCGATAGTCCCGCTGGCCGTGGGTGCACGGGTTGACGAGGCGCATGCCCTCGGTCATGAGATCGCTCACGCAGCAAACGAATTCGCCGAGCCCTATCAAGTGCCGGACGCCAACTTCGGCTGGTCGGCGCGCGACGCCTGCTACTCGTACGGCAGCTTCGTACTCAACGATGACGAAGCGTTGGTGATCACTCATCGTCCGCCGCCATGCAGGTTCTGGAACTTGGTGGTGTGGAACCAATTCATGGCCACACACGGTGTAACCGACGCGCGTTGCTCGGTCAACGGCCACAGCGCGGTTCCCAACTCGGACAGCTCGGTAACCGTCGTGCTGTCTCGAGGCATGACGACCCACCCGAATTCGCTGACCACACTTGACTATCCCCGCGGAAACCTGGCCTTCCGATGGTTCCTCACCGATGAGGTTCCCGCCCTGCCGGAGGTCAAGCTGGTGAAACTGGCGGATGCGCCGACCAGCATCGATTCCTAGCGTTGAATTGTCTTGCTGCCGTGTCGAACTGGTGACGGAACGCCTCTCCCCTGTTAAGTTTTGGCGCGGCGCGGTGCACTCAGGTTATGTCCAGCGAATTCTTAGTTTGGGGAAACATTTGTATGGGAACCTACTGCCTCATGAATGCGCATCGTGTCACTCGTATGTATGGTGCGGCCTCGGCCGCTGTGTGGGGATTCGCGGTCTCGGCTCTTCCGATCGCCGTCGCCCCGTCGGCATCCGCCCAGCCATGTCCCGATACTCAGGTGGTTTTCGCGCGCGGCACAGGTGAGGATCCGGGCGTTGGGCCGACGGGACAGGCGTTCATCGATGCCCTGCGTGATCGGCTACCGGGAAGGTCGCTGGACGTCTACGCGGTGAACTACCCCGCGAGCGATCAGTGGTCGACCGGCCTCGACGGCATCCGGGATGCCGGCGCGCACGTCGTGTCGGAGGCCAACACGTGCCCCAACACCAAGATGGTGCTTGGTGGCTATTCGCAGGGCGCAGCGGTCGCCGGGTTCGTCACGTCCCCCGCCGTTCCGGACTCCGTACCCAAGGACGTCGATCCAGCGACCATCCCCAAGCCGCTGGATCCGTCCGTCGCGAATCATGTTGCGGCGGTGGTGCTGTTCGGCACGCCAAACGTGCGGGCGATGGACTTCCTCGGCCAGCCTCAGCTGGTGATCGGGCCGTTGTACAAGGCCAAGACCATCGAGGTGTGCGCGCCCGAAGACCCGGTGTGCTCCGAAGGCGTGAATTTCGCCGCGCACAACAGCTACGTCGACGACGGCAGCGTCATCGCCCAGGGAGCCGACTTCGCCGCAAGCCATCTACAGGGAACCGGCGGCGCGCCCTCGCCCCGTGGCGGATTTGGGAACTGAGCCCGCTACCGCGCTACGACCGCCAATTCGAGGTGCTCGAGACGGCGGACCAGCAGACTAGGTAACCACCGTCCTGTCCGCGCGACCGTGATCTCGGCTGTGCGGTCGAGTAGCTGACGCAGAACAATCCGTGTCTCGAGGCGAGCAAGGGCAGCACCGACACAGAAGTGGGCGCCTTTGCCGAAGGCGATGTGCCCCTTGGCCGATGCGCGGTCGAGCCGGAACTTGTCTGGTTCATCGAAGTGGGCGGGATCGCGGTTGGCTGCGCCCCACAAGAGGATGAGATGCGAGCCGGCGGGCAAGTCGGTCCCGCACAGAGAGGTGTCCGTCGCGACATGCCGGTAGTGGCCGCGGAATGGCGGTTCATATCGCAGGACCTCGTCGATGAATGGGTCCAGCAAGTCCGGGCTTTCGCGAAGCCGTCGCTGGACGTCGGCTCGGCTAGCCAGGATCCAGGTTGCGGACCCGAGCAGTGAGCCGGTCGACTCACCGCCGGCCGCGAACAGCGTGGCCATGATCGACAGCGCCACCACCTCATCCAATTCGCCCGCCGCGCAAGCGATAGCGAGGCCGCCCATCAAATCGTCCCGCGGGTTGGCCCGGGCCCGCGCGAAATGGTCGGTGACGTAACCCAACAGCTCCATCACCGATGCCCCGGCGGCCTCGAGTTGGTCGGCAGAGACCAGGCCCTCGAGCAACTGTGTCCCCGCATATCCCCATTCGACGAGTTTGTCGGCGTCCGCCTCGGGCACGCCGATGAGCCGGGCGACGACGAGCATCGGCAGCCGATTGGCAACGGAATCCATCCATTCGATCCGGCTGTCGTGCACCCCGTCGGTCCACAGCCGTTCAGCCGTCTGGGAAACGAAGGTCTCGAGCGCCTGGACCTTCTTGGCCGACAGATGCGGAACCAGCAGTTTGCGGTGCGCCGCGTGTGCGGGGTCGTCCGCGACGGCTAGTGCGTGAGATGGATCGCCGAGCGGTGCCATGGTGAACGGCGCGACCGTACCGTCCGGCTGGTACACCATGGTCGCGGTCAGGTTCGACGAGAAATCGTCGACGCGGGCGATGGCTTCGACGACCGCGTCCCAACCGGAGACCGCGTAGAAGTCGGAATCTCCGATCCGACGAACCGCACCGCCGGCCCGCATCCGCGCGTACAGCGGATAGGGGTCTTGAAGAGAGTCGGCCTCGAACAATTCGATGGGATTGCCTGCGGTCATGTGTCCAGGCTGAGCCGGTAGCGCGAACGGCGTCAACGCCGCCGGGCGAGGTTGAAACTAGCGTCGAGCGGCCAGGACCGGGCATTGTCTCACCGCGCCAAACGGACCTGGGTCTACGATGAGAAGAACCTGTCGAAATGTCTCAGATCTAAGAATGGCGCTCGAACGGTCTCGCGCGCGCTTGGAGGTGTGCGATGCCCCGTGACGACTGGTTGGTCGGCGGTGACCGCCGAGGAATCGCGGCCGAACGCATCTATGACGCTGCCACCGAGCTCATCACTCGAGACGGGCCGGACGCGTTCGACATCGACACCTTGGCGGCGCGTGTTCACTGCTCGCGCGCGACCATTTACCGCTACGCGGGCGGCAAGGCGCAGATCCGCGACGCAGTGGTGGCCCGTTCCGCCGCCCGCATCGTCGAACAAGTGCGGGTGGCCGTCCAGGATCTAGACGGCCCGGAGCGCGTCGTCACGGCGATTACGGTGGCGCTCAGGCTGATCCGCGCTGATCCGTTGAGCCGGCCGATGTTCAGTTCGGTTCGCGCCAACGACGTGGTATGGCTGACGGGTTCACCGTTGCTCGCGGGGTTCGCGACCGAACTCACCGGCCTGACGGACAGTGATCCGCAGGCCGCGCTGTGGGTGGTCCGGGTGGTGATGTCGCTGCTGTACTGGCCGGTCGGTGACGACGCCGCCGAGCTCGAAGTGGTGCGACGATTCGTCGCGCCGGCGTTCGTCGTGGACTAGCGTCGAGGGCGGTCTGTCGCGCGCATCCACGGATGGAGAACATCAATGGCGATCCAAGTCGCCCACGTCGCCACCGGAAACGTCGGTCGGCTGGCGCTGATCGAGTTGATCACCAATCCGCGATTCGAGCTGATCGGGCTGTGCGTTTCGACGCCGGAAAAGGTTGGCAGGGACGCCGGCGAACTCGCCGGCCTGGATGTATCCACCGGGATCGCGGCCGTCGACAACCTGGATGCGCTAATCGCCGGTCGGCCGGAGTGCATCGTCTACTGCGCGATGGGTGATACGCGTTTGCCCGACGCGATGGCCGACGTCATGCGCATCTTGGCCGCCGGTATCAACGTGGTCGGCTCGTCCCCGGGGCTGTTGCAATATCCCTGGGGTGTGATGCCTGAGAAGTACATACAACGCGTAGAAGACGCTGCGCAACAGGGTAATTCGAGCATGTTTATCAGCGGCGTCGACCCCGGGTTCGTCAACGACCTGATTCCGCTCGCGCTTGCCAGCACCTGTCAGCGCATCGAACAGGTGCGCTGCATGGAGATCCACGACTACGCGTCGTATGACGGCGCAGAAGTCATGCATTACATGGGATTCGCCAGGCCGATGGACGAGATTCCGATGCTGCTGCAACCGGGCGTACTCAGCATCGCCTGGGGCACCGCGATCAGGCAGCTCGCGGCCGGCCTGGGCATCGAAGTCGACGAGATCACTGAGTCGTATCAGCGCGAACCGGCGCCGGAGGACTTCGATATCGCCGTCGGCCGGGTGGCCAAGGGCACCCTGGCCGCCCTGCAGTTCGAGATCCGCGGCATGGTCGACGGCCACCCGGCGATCGTCATCGAGCACATCACCCGACTGAGGCCCGATCTGCGGCCGGACCTGCCGCAGCCTGCCGCGGGTGGCGGCTCCTACCGTGTCGAGATCACCGGTGAGCCCTCGTATGCGGTCGACATCGTGCCGAGCAGTCGATTCGGCGACCACAACCAGGCCGCAATTTGCGGCGCCGCGGGGCGGATCGTCAACGCCATTCCGGCCGTGATCGCGGCACCACCCGGCATCAGGACGACACTAGATCTGCCGTTCATCACCGGAAGCGGACTGTACGCCCGCGACGTGGTCGGCGCGGGCGAGGTAGCCCAAAGTCACTGATAGCCAACCAAAACGGCCCGGCCTGATTTACCAGGCCGGGCCGCTCGTGCACGCAACTACTGGTGTTCCTGCTGACGCTTCTCGGCGGCGTCCGCGCCGGCGCGTGCCGACTCGGCCTCGGCTTCCTTCTTCGCCGCATCGCGCTCGGCATCGGCCTTGTCTTGCTGCGCCTGTCCTTCGCGCACGACATCGTCACGACCGATGACGGATCCGCCGACTTCCTTTACTTTCCCCTTGACGCCTTCCACCGCGCCCTTCACGGCTTCTTCAGGTCCGCTCTTCTGATCCCCCATGGATCTTTCCTTTCGTCTGTGGTGAACACACTGCTTACCTCTGCGAATCGGGCGCCACCCACCAGTTGGGCTGTGCGGTGAGCACATTGGCGCGCGTGAGCGGCCACCCGTTGCTCATTCGCACTCAGTGGCTTCCCGAGAGGGCATCCGGCCAAACACCGCAGCACCGGCTTCCCTCGCCGCGGTGCCCTGGTCAGGGGTTTCGGCAGTCGAGCCGGACGACCGAGCGGCACCTCGCAGGGCTCTGGGATACGGTTTCGGTTAACTCAACGTAAAAGGAGCTGTGTGTGATGAGGATTCCGCCGCCGGTGATAGCCGCAATGGCGATCGCGGCGACGCTGGTAGGCGTGTCGGCCGCGGGCTGCAGCAGCGCATCGAAGCCGTCGACGCCGGCCCCAGGGGCCACTACCACCACACGCCCGGCGATCAGCGACTACACCACGCTGTTGATCAAGGCCAGCGACATCAAAGCCCCCGATGCCTTTACCGCCGGTCCGGCCACCAAGGATCCCAACGGCCAGCAGGGTGCCACCGTCACGTTCACCGACGCCGACCACAGCCACTCGATCGTCGACACCATAACGATTCTGCCGGATATCGAAGCCGCCGCCAGTGCGCTCGACTCGGCCAAGTCCACGCACCGCGAAGCCCTTCAAGCCAAGTCGCTGCGCGTTGAAGTCGGCGTGGGGGGCGTGACGGTCACCGGCCTGTCGCCGGATCACTCCAAGGGCGTGACGGTGTTGCTGTTCACCGAAGGCAAGGCGTTGGTCACGATGGAATTCGACGGACCCTCTTTTGCACTGGCACCCCAAGATTTCGTCACCGATGTCGGCCAAAAGCAGGACGAGGTGATCAAACAAGCGCTAGGGAGCTGACCACCCGGCGGTTGGGGATCCGATTGCCAATCAGTGGCTTTCGCGCGCTTGATCCAGTAGCGACCTGGCGCTCTGCACGCACGGGAGCAGACGGTCGCGGGCGCTGACGCCTTCCTCCGCGCGCGACCGCATCGGTATCTAGTCTCGGTTTACGTGCTCCATCGCGGCGATCGCCGACGATAGATCCGCGATGCTCAGGCCGACAACAGGTTCGACGCAGGTGGCGATGTCGCGTTCGGCTGCCAACGCCGTCAGGACGGCCAGTTCGTCGAACGCCCGGGCCCGATCGGGTTCGAGGCTCACCGTGTTGATCCGCGGTATCCGTAGCTCGGCCATCACGTCGAGATCGGCGGCGTAGGAACGAAAGTCGACCCCCGGCGCAATCAACGGCCCCTCGTCCAACGAGATCGAGACGTCGCGGTCGTCCATCACCGCGAGCAGGTCTTTTCTCAGTTGCGGTTCGTCACGTAACGAAAATGCCGGGTAACCAAGGGCTTTGACGGGGCGAAGCCGACCATCGCCACAGTGATGTACCGGCAGCCGAGATCGGCCGTGAGATGGAGGTATTCGATCGGCGGCATGCCGAAGACGCTGAGCATCTCGATCCCGAGGCGGTCCATGTCTCGGGTACTCGCTCAGCCTCCGACCATGGCGAGCCCGCCGTCTACGGGAATCAGCTGGCCGGTGATGAAGCGGGCGCCAGCGCTGGCCAGAAATACCAACACCGGTCCCAGGTCGTCCGTGGGATCGCCGAGCTTGCCGCCCAGGGGGATGGACAGTTTCATCTGCTGATCGATGAACGGTGCGACGTCGGGTCCGAGAAAGTCGCGCAGCCGGTCGGCGCCAGCCGTCTGCACCGCCGGCGCAAGCGCATTCACGGTGACCCGTTCGGCGCCCCAGGCCTTCGCCGCCGAACGGGTCCAAGCCTGCACGGCGCCTTTGGTGGCGGCGTAGACCGCCGCGACCGGGCTGCCCATCACGGCCTCGGCGGATCCGAAATTGATGATCTGGCCGCCGTTTCCACGCATCACCCGGTGAGCCGCCTGATTGGTCAGCACCGTCGCTTTGACGTTGGTCGCCAGTAGGAAGTCGATTTCGTCGCTGGTGATCGAACCGGGCACCCCGGGTTGCCACAGACCCGCGGCGTTGACCAACACGTCCAGGCCGCCGAGCTGGGCCACCGCGCGGTCGACGGTGGTGTCGACTGATTCGGTGTCGCGCACGTCGCACTGCAGCCACAGCACGTCGGGTGGGTCGTCAGCGGGAGCGGTGCGGTGATAGGTAGCGGCCAGTCGGGCGCCCGCGGCGTGCAGGACCCGTGTGGCCGCGGCCCCGATCCCGGTGGCGGCGCCGGTCACCAGGATTCGCCGGCCTTCCAGTGCGGGTTGCGGTGCGGTCATGGCCGCGGAGTCTATCGGCCGGCCGACACCGAAGTCGGGTAACCGACGTGGGAACCTCAGAAGGCGTCTGGATTTTGCTGAACCTCAACGGGTACCGGATGGCAATACAGGCGTGATGCGTTCTCCCAAGTGAATTTGCGGATCAGCTCAGGCGGCAGCATTCCGATCTGCTCGTGCACGGTCTGCTGGGTGTGCGGCCACGTCGAGTCGCAATGCGGGTAGTCGGCTTCCAGCATGATGTTGTCGGCGCCGATCCGCTCGTGCTGCGCAAACGAGGACTTGTCTTCCACCGCACAGAACCAGAAGTTGCGGGTGAACACCTCGGCCGGAGTCAGGTTCTCCCCCAACGCCGCCCACGTGCCGTACATCTCGTGGTAGCTGAGCATGTGGTCGAGTCGATCTAAGAGTCCAGCGACCCAACCGATTCCGCCTTCGGATAGACAGATCTTCAGGTCTGGGAATCGGCTCGGCAATCCGGAGTAGAGCCAATCGACCGCGGCCGAGATGGCGTAGGCGAAGAACAGCACGCCCTGCACATCCGGTGGCGCGTCGTCGGTGGTTGACGGCGACGAGCCCGATGATCCGATGTGCAGGTTCACCACCGTCCCGGTCTCCGCGCACGCGGCCATCATCGGGTCCCAGTGACCGGAGTGGATGCTGGGCAACCCCAGCATCGAGGGATTCTCGCTGAAGGTGACGGCGTGGAAGCCGCGCTCGGCGTTCTCACGGATCATCTGTGCGCCGAGTTCAGGATCCAACAGCCAGGGCAACTGGCACGGAATGATCCGGCCAGGGTGCGACCCGGCCCACACGTCGTGATGCCAGTCGTTCCAGGCCCGCACCGAAGCCAACGCCAGGTCGCAATCGGTGGTGAGCTGTTGCAGTCGCTGGCCGGCGAACCCCGGCAGGAACGACGGAAAGTTCAGCGACGCGTAGACACCGTTGAGGTCCATGTCCTTGACGCGTTCGTCGATATCCCATGCACCCCTGCGCATTTCGTCGAATCGGACCGGCTCGAAACCGTATTCCGACACCGGCCGTCCGACAACCGCATTGAATCCGACATTCGGTAGTACCTGTCCGTCGTAGACCCACGTCTGCCCGCCGTCGGCGGTATCCACCACTTTCGGCGCGGAATCGGCGAACCGGCGCGGCAGACGGCCGGTGAACGTGTCCGGGGGCTCGACGATGTGGTCGTCCACCGAAATCAACGTGTAACGGCGTGCCGCCCTGGGCGGATCGGGCAGAAACGTGACCGAGCGGTCGTCACCGGTCTTGGCGGTGGTGAAGCTGAGGTTGGCAGCCAGGTCATCGATTGATTTCATCGCATTTCGCTCAATTCAGTACGGCGGGATCGGCTTTGATGGTCAGGCGGGCCGCGCCTGCCCAATACACGTCGGCGGCCCGTTCGATCAGCGATCGCTGCATCCCCGCCATGTCCGACCAGTTCATCTTCGTGGGTTCGTGGCCGGTGAGCATCACGTCGTAGGCCAGCTTGCACGCCCGCTCGATGGACGCGGCGCGGTAGACGGCCTGGGCGAGATTGCGGCCGGTGGCGATCACCCCGTGATTGGCCAAGATCGTGAGGTTCGCGCCGCCGATGCGAGCCGCGAGATCGGCTGCGCGCGTGGCACTGTCGATCTCACCATCGTATGCATCGACTAGGCACAGGTCGTCCAGGAAGAGGGAGCCGGTCTGGTGAACCAGTTCCGGAAGTCGACCCAGCGCGGCGAGCACACAGACGTAGTACGGGTGATTGTGAATGACCACGCGTGCGTCATCGCGCACACGATGTAGTTCGGTATGGATGTGGATCGCGGGCGTGACGTCCCATCGGCCGTCGACGACTCGCGCATCGGTATCGACGACGCAGATGTCCGAGGCGGTGATCTCCTGCCACCACAGCCCCCACGGGTTGACGAGCATGTCGGTTTGCCCGTCCGGTTGCCAGGTGATGTGGCCGGCCAGATTCTCGGCGAATCCGATACCGGCCAGGTGACGAAAGGCGACCGCGAGTGCCTGCTGGTTGGACAACTCGACGCCGATCGGTGGGACCACCGACGGCGCCCACACCTCCAGTCCGCCTCGACGGGGGTTAGGTGCGTTCATGTTCGGACTCCATCCTGGCCTGAATATCTTCGCGGAGTCGGCCTTTGGCGATCTTGCCGCCCGATGACCGGGGTAGTTCGTCGACCACAATGAGGCGCTCTGGCAGCAGTTCCTTGGATACGCCTGCGCCCAGGAGGAACTCGACCAGAGTCGGCAAGTCGATCGACTGGGTGTCGGCGAGTTCGGTGTAGAGACAGACCTTTTCGCCAAAGACCGGATCCGGCATCGGCACCGCCGCCGCTACGGCGATCGCGGGGTGCGCGGTCGCGGCGTCCTCGACTTGAGCCGCGCTGATGTTCTTGCCGCCGCGAAGGATGAAGTCCGACGTGCGACCGGTGACGCTCAAGTAGCCGTCGGGGTCGATTGCGCAGATGTCGCCCATTCGCATCCAGCCGTCGCGGGTGAACAGCTTGTCGTGATCGGTGCCGCCGAGATAGCCCAGGCTGGTGGCCGGCCCGCGACAGGCTGGCTGGCCGTGACCCTGCTCTGTGACGTCGTGGTCGCCGTCAAAAAGCCGGACCGACATCTCGGGAACGATCCGGCCAGCCGTACGCAGTCGACGAGGCTGCGAATCGTCCAGCGTGGTGGCACTCAGGAGACCGGTTTCGTTCGAGCCGTAAAACTGCAGAATCGTTGCGCCAGTGAGCTTCTCGAATTCCTCCGCGGGTTGATAGGGCAACGCTTCCCCGCCGGTGAACACGACCCGCAGCGAAGTGAGGTCGAACTCCCGCGAGGCAGCGTCGGCGATCATCATCGTCAACTGTGTACTGACACAACACAACACAGTGGCCCGGTGCTCGGCAATCGCCTCACATGTCGCGCGCGCGCTGAACCGATCCAGGACGATCGTGGTGGCGCCCAGGTAGATCGGTGTGGTGTGACGGGTCCAAATCCCGAACCCGAACGGCATCGGGATCACGGGCAGGAAAATATCCTCGGCGCTCAGGTGCCCGTTGGCAACCGCCTTCTGATGGAAGTAGAACCAGCGATTCTGGGTGTGTACCACGCACTTGGGTAGTCCGGTGGTCCCGGATGTCGAGTTGATCAGGAACACGTCGTCGGGCCCGAGGGGTTGGTCCGAGGCCAGCACACCCGGGGCCGCCTCGAGATCAAATCGCAGCCCCGCGCCGCCCTGCGTCAGGGTCACCACCGGAATCGCGGACCCGGCGGCCCGGGCTGCGTCATCGCTGCGTCGCCCATCGCTGACCAGCATTTTCGGCTGTGACGTGCGCAGGATCGCGGCGACCTCGCGGGTGCCGGCCCGCGCGCCGATACCGACCACCGCGGCCCCGCAGCGCTCGAGGGCGACGAACAGGGCATGGATGGCGGCGGAGTCGCCATGCCACACCGCGACTCGGTCACCGCGGGTCACGCCAGCCCCGACCAGCTGTTCAGCTAAAGCTGTTGCGGTTCGGTCGAATTCGTCCCATGTCAGGGCTAGGCCGGGCCGGTCGACGTAAGCGGCCCGGGCCGGGTGCTGCTCGGCGTTGCGGCTTACCGCGTCGGACAATGTTGTCTCCGACCACCAGCCCGCCTCGCGGTAGCGGATTGATTCCTCGTCGGTGAAGGCCGGCGAGCCCACCGTATCCAGGCCGCCAGTGCTCATAACCCGATGATATGGCGCGCGTTCTGGCCTGCCATCGCATTCGTCGACAACCGTGACACCGGCCCGGCGATCGATCCGGACACACCAGTCGGCTCGCGAGACGGCGCCCGAGCCCAGCCGGGCCATCGGTCGAGGGAGATCGCGCTCAGCTGGGCTGGCGCAGCGGCAGACCGGCAGTCTGGTAGATCGCGTCGATGACCGTCATGGTCTCGATCGCATCCTCCGGTGTCGTTTTCACCGGTTCACCGCGACGGACGGCGGCTGCGAACGCGTCGAGTTGGTATGCGTAGGACGGCCGACGGGAGAAGCGCTCGACGCGCCTGCCCTCCGCTGTGCGGACGGCGAGCCGGTGGAAAGCATGCGGAAGCACGGGGTTGAGCAGCCGCAACTCGCCGCGGTCGCCGATCACTCGAGCCCTGATCTCGAGCAGGCGCGCCGACCACATCGAGCAGCGGATCTGGCCGGTGTGGCCCTCGGGGAATTGCAATTCGGCTGTCATAGCCCGGTCGATCTGTGGATCACGAAGCTTGGCGTGCGCCGAAACCACGTCTGGCGTCGATCCGCCAAATGTTCGGGCCATGTGCACGGCGTAACAGCCGGCATCCATCAGCGCTCCGCCCGCGAGACCGTAGTTGTACCGGATGTCGGAGAACTTGGGCAACGGAAAGCACAACGCGGCCTCGACCCGCTTCAGCTTCCCTAGCACCCCCGAGGCGATGATCTGTTCAGTGCGTAGTGCGAGCGGATGGTATCGGTAGTGAAATGCCTCCATCACGACCCGATCGGACCGCGCCGCCACTGCGGCGATTTCGCGGGCCTCGGCGGCGTTCGCGGTGAATGGCTTCTCGCACAGCACGTGCTTGCCGGCGTCAATCGCGGCCCGAGTCCACTTGCCGTGCAAGCCGTTCGGTAGCGGGTTGTAGATCGCGTCCAGGTCAGGATCGGCGATCAGCGCTTCGTAGCTCTCGTGCACGCGCTCAATGCCGTTTTTGGCGGCAAACGCCCGGGCGCGTGAGGCATCCCGCGCGGCCACCGCAGCCACCACCACGTCGGGGTTGTCTTTCGCGGGCCTTATGAGTGCCAACGGCGCGATCCGCGCCGCCCCAAGCACACCGAGACGCAACGTTGTTCCGGGTTCAGACACGGACCGAAGCTAACACCTCGCCACGCCGGCAGTCACGAAACATAGGAATACTCCGTTTCTTTCGTCGAGTTCGGCCTCCGCCGCCACGTCGCACTGAGCTGAATTTTTCTCAGCAAGTCCATCTGATTTGTTAATGCCGTGCGCAGGGACGGCGCTTACCTTCGCTCTATGACTGCGGTCGGTGACCTGGTGCGGTTTCCGCCGATTCGCAATGCGCGGCCGCCGCTGCGTTGCCCCCGTGGCCATCTGATGAGAGCCGAACGGATCGTGAATAAGTCCGCGATGTGTTCGTGCGGCCGACACCAAACCTGGCGATGTCATTGTGGCGCAATGACATACGAGCCGCCACCAGGTGCAGACTGCGATCTGCCGGTGCGGGTCGACGTCGCCGAGGCGAGTCGGTTTCGGCGGACTTGAGCAATGTGCGCCGCGTTGAAGCTCGAAGTCGCGACTGACGTGTGCGACAGGAAGCTTGGGGCGTAAACGAGATGTCAAAGTCCTGTAAATACGCGTCGACAACCCTCGCCGACCGGACGCTGGACTACGTACATTTTTCATATTGGATTGTCGGGCTTTTCGCCCGTCCTGCCCGAGGGAGATGGTCATGATCCCGGTTCAGACCCGGCTCGAAGACGAACTGCGCAACTGCGCGGTAGAGCTACGGCAGCTCGCGTACACCCTGCACAACGGCATCGGCGAACACGATCTGCTCCGTCTGTCGGAACGGATGCGTGCGACAGCCGACGAGGTCGTCCGCCGCGGGGCTTAGTGACCTGTTGCGCCAGGCGTTTTCGAACGGCGCTTTTCTCAGGCCGAATGCTTGGGGCAGTACTCGGCGGTGGCCAAGATCATGAACTTGTGCGCGCCGTTGTCGGTGAATCCGTTGCGTGATTCCAGATTCTTCTCGACCACGCTTTTAGGTTGATCGTTGTCGAGCAGTTCGCACACGACCTTAGCGGCCGCGACCGCCTTTTTCGGGTCCTGATAGGTAACCCCGGCGTCGGTGAGTTGCTTGGCGAAGTCCTCGTCGTTGTTGGGCGCCGGGTTGGGCGCCGGGTCGTCTGCGTAGGCCGGCGCAGCCATGATGATCATGGTGGGGATGCAGAGCAGCATCAGCAGTCGTTTCATGACGCCAGAGTCTTCCAAATTTGCGTACGAGATGCAGTACGCCTCCGCATATCTGGGCTGGTGGCCGATGCAATTTCAACGAGCGTTAACGGCTTCGTCGCTCGCGCGATGCTTTCAGGACCCCTGGGACTCGTCATCGCGCTCGGCGTCGGCCACCGTCAAAGGCAACGCGAGGTCCTCGAGAGGGCGTTGTTCGGCGGCGATGCCCAGCCAGAGCTCCACCAACCCGGCCACCGCCATGACGGCCGCGCCAATCAGGAAGGACCACATCACCTCGCCGCGCTGACCGGACTCGATCAGTTGGCCGAACAGCAGAGGCCCGCTGATACCACCGATGCCGGTACCGACGGCATAGAAGAACGCGATGGCCAGCGCCCTGGTTTCCATCGGGAAAATTTCGCTGACGGTCAGATAGGCAGCGCTCGCGCCCGCCGACGCGAGGAAGAACGTGGCCGCAAGCACCGCGATGAAAGCCCAGACTCCCCCGGTCTGGGTGACGAACAGGATCGCCAGGACAACCGCCACCGCCGCGGAGCCGATGTAGGACATGGTGATCATCGGCTTGCGACCGATGGTGTCGAAGAGCCGACCCAGCACCAGCGGCCCGAAGAAGTTGCTCAGCGCCCACAGCACGTAGAACTGCGGCACCTTCGCCGGGTCCACTCCGTAGAAACCGCTCAGCAACGTGCCGAGATTGAATGTCACGCCGTTGTAGAGGAATGCCTGCCCGACGAACAATGCCAGCCCGAGGACGGCTCGTCGCGGGTAGAGCTTGAAGGCGACCTTGGCGATCTCGACAAACGAAATCGTCTCGCGTTGCCGGACTTTCAGCGGCTCGCCCTCGGGCGCCGGAAGTGGCCGTCCCGTGTGGCGCTCGACGTCGGCTTCGATCTCGCCGACGACCTGCTCGGCTTCTGTGTTATGTCCATGGATGAACAGCCAGCGCGGGCTTTCCGGAACATTGCGGCGGACGAGAAGCACGAAGATTCCGAAGATCGCACCGATCCCGAACGCAAGACGCCATCCGATATTGGCGGGGAAGTTCGAGGTGTCCAGCAGGAGTAGCGCGCCGCCCGCCCCGGCCGCCGATCCCAGCCAGTACGTCCCGTTGATCACCAAGTCCACGCGGCCGCGCACCCGTGCGGGAATCAACTCGTCGATCGCCGAATTGATCGCGGCGTACTCGCCGCCGATGCCGGCGCCGGTAAAGAATCGGGTGACGAAGAAGTACCACGGCGCGAAGGCGAATGCCGTCGCAACGGTCGCGGCCAGGTAGACCGCGAGGGTCAGGATGAACAGGTTGCGTCGTCCGAATCGGTCGGTCAGGTGGCCAAAGAACAACGCGCCCAAGCACGCTCCGGCGATGTAGAACGCCGCGGCAGTGCCGATGTCGGCGGGCGTGAGCGCGATCCCGCTGCCGTGCTCGGTGAGTCGAGACGACACGTTGCCGACCATCGTGACCTCGAGGCCGTCCAGAATCCACACCCCGCCGAGTCCGACGACGACGCGCCAGTGAAACCGCGACCACGGCAGCCGATCCAGACGTGCGGGAACGCGGGTCGTGATGGTCCCGGTTTGGGCGCTATGGCTCATGTTTCTCCGTTCTCGTCAGATCCCGGGACGCTCACGTGATCGACCCGGGCGGCTCGGCGGCGTCAGCGGCGCCCGGTAGATCGCACTGCATCCATGCGACGTCGTGCCAGCGTCCGAGTTTCCATTCAACGCGCCGGTACAAACCTGCATCCTGGAATCCCATGGACCGGTGGAACGCGTTGCTGGCCTCGTTGGGCTGCGTGATTCCGGCAAACGCTCGCCGGTAGCCCCGCTCCCCCAGCCGGTTCAGAAGTTGCGTGTAGAGCGTTCGGCCGCCTCCGCGACGTTGGTGGCCGCTGTCGATGTAGAGGCCGGTCTGCGTCGACCACCGGTAGGAGGGAAGGCTCCATAGTGCATGCCCATTGGCGAATCCGATTGTCTGGCCGTCTCTTTCAAGCATCAGCCAGGCGTGAGTTTCGTTGACCGTGACGATCCGATTTGCCATCTCCTCGACGGTGGGAACTTCGAGTTCCCAACTCACTGCGCTGTTCTCGACGTAGGGGCGGTAGATCTTCAAGCACACGGCAGCATCCTGCGGCCTGGCTTCGCGCACACGGGTGCCGATGGCTTGCATGGGAGTCAGTCTTGCAGTCTCGGCGGATGGGCCGGGTCCCGCTCGCGGTGTTAGGTTCGAACGGCAGAAAAAAGGGAGTGGGATGTGAGCACGTTAGGTGTGAGTACGTATTTCTGGGGTCTGCTCGCGTTGATCGCACTGGCGGTGACGTTGTTACTGCTGACGATCGCAACCATCTACGTACGGCGGTTGGAGAGCGAACCGAAGCTGCCGTTCAGCGAGGAAATCGGGGCAGCGCCGCGAGTCATCAAGAAACTGCGCAAACGCGAATCCATGACGCCCGAGGAGTTCGAGTACGCCCAGCGCATCGTCGCCATCCGCGGCAACCCGATGGCGTTCGCCATCCCCTTCACGCTGTTCGCGCTGTCGATCTTCTACGTGCTGGGGTGTCTCGAGTACCTGCAGGGAGCCACCCCGTCCGAGCGGACGTTCATCGGCGTGATCCCCATGTTTACCTCGACGAACCTGGCCATTCAGCTGCTGCGCGCGAAGCGGCTCAAGGGCCGGCTGAAAACCGCGCAAGTCCTGGCCTGAGGCCCGAACGTCTGCGCTGCCGAGCGTATGGGGTGGTGATAACGTTCCGCACGTAGTAGTCGTTCGCGTTCTGTACTGGTAACGTCATGGCGGCCGCATATCAATCTGATTGATACACCAACTGACGATGCGTTTCGAAAGGCTGATCAGGTGAGCCCACGCCCAAACGCGCGAAGTGTGCTGTCGCGCATCTGGATGCCGCTGGTCGCCGTCGTCGCCGTGAGCGTCGGCATGCTGTGCATGTACAAGGTGCACCAGTTCTCCGAACCGGAGCCCGTCATCACGGTCAACGGTCCGCAGGCACCGGAGCAATTCAACGTCAAACGGCTTACCTATCAGGTGTATGGCCCGGTCGGGAGAACCGGCAAGATTGTCTACGTCGACATCGAAGGACATCCGCATCCGGTTGATGTCACATTCACGACTCAGCCCTGGACTCACGACGAAACCACAACGCTGACAGTGGCTTCCGGCAGCATTTCAGTGCACGTGCACGGCGGTCCACTCCGTTGCCGCATGCTGGTGAATGGTGTGCCGCCGCCGCCGGCGTCCGGTGTGCCGGAGGCTTCGGACAATCACCCGGACGCCGACGTCCAGTGCAGGGTGAAGTCCGCATGAGCGAGCATCGCCTCGATCAACCCCGCGTCAAACGGCCGTTCCTCCCCCGCATGGTCCGCAGATTCGCGATACCGATCATCTTCTTCTGGGGCTTTAGCGCGGTCACCATGACTGCCTTCACGCCCAAGGTAGAGGACGTCGCCGAGGAACTCGCCGGACCGATGGTCCCGCATTACGCGCCGTCGCAGCGCGCGCTGCTGCATATCGGCGAAAAGTTTCACGAGTCCAATTCGACGAACTTGAGCATGGTCGTACTCGAGGCGCAGAACCGAACACTGGGCGACCAGGACCACGCCTACTACGACAAGTTGATGAAGCGCCTCGCGCACGACTCCAAGCACGTGCAGTACGTGATGGACCTGTGGGGTAAGTCGTTTACCGCCGCCGGGGCGCAGAGCGTCGACGGTAAGTGCACTTACGTGCTGCTAAGGCTGTCCGGCGACATCGGGACTATCGAAGCCAACGATTCCGTCAACGCCGTCCGCGACATCGTCAACCACGGCGACAAGGACAACAACACCCCCCCTCCTGGACTCAAGGTTTTCGTGAGCGGCGCTGCGCCACTTGCATCGGACACACTGAGCATTGCCAACGCCAGCCTGAACAACGTCACGATCGTGACCATCCTCCTCATCCTGGTCATGCTGATCATCGTCTATCGCTCTCCCCCGACGGTGCTACCGGTGTTGCTCGGCGTCCTCATCGAAATGCTTTTCGCCAAGGGGCTCGTCTCATTCCTGGGACATCACGGATGGCTCGAGTTGTCTTCGTTCGCGGTGAACATCGTCATCGCGCTGACCCTGGGAGCGGGGACGGACTACGGCATCTTCCTGATGGGCCGCTACCACGAAGAACGGAACAAGGGTTACAGCCGCGAAGACGCCTTCTATATCGCCTACAAGGGTGTCTTGCCCATCGTCGTCGGTTCGGGTCTGACGATCGCCGGCGCCTGCTTCTGCTTGACCTTCGCGCGCCTCAACTACTTCCACACGATGGGCCCCGCCGTAGCGGTCACGATGCTGTTTACGATCGCCGCGGCAATGACGCTGGGCCCGGCGGTGTTGACCGTCGGCAGCCTGTTCGGGATGTTCGAACCGCGCCAGGCGGTCAAGGCGCACGTGTATCGGCGAATCGGTGCCAGCGTGGTCCGCTGGCCGGTGCCGATCCTGGTTGCCAGCTCAGCGATCGTGATGCTCGGTGCGATCTTCGTCCCGAGCTATCGGCAGAACTACGACGATCGCCAGTATCAGCCGCACGCTGCGCCCGCCAACTTGGGATTTCAGGCCGCCGATCGACATTTCCCGAAGAGCAAGCTGTTCTCCGAGATGCTGATGATCGAGACCGACCACGACATGCGGAATTCGGCGGATTTCATCTCGCTGGACCGGGTTGCGCGCGCGCTGATTCGACTCAACGGTGTGGCGATGGTGCAAGGCATGACAAGGCCTTTGGGTCGCGCGCTGGAGCACGCGTCGATCCCCTATCTGTTCACCACTCAGGGCAGTGGCAACGGCGCGCAGCTGCCGTTCAACATCGAACAGAACAACAACACCGACGCGCAGGCCAAGATTCAAGACGACTCGGTCGCGGTGCTACGGAAGGAGATCACCTTCTTCCAGAAGGTCTCCGACGAGCTGCACAAAACCGTACTCACCGTCGAGGACCTTGAAGCGATCAGCAACGAGATGAACGACAACATCTCGAATCTGGATGACTTCTTCCGCCCGATCAAGAGTTATTTCTTTTGGGAGAAGCACTGTTTCGACATTCCCATCTGCTGGACATTCAGATCGGTGTTCGCCACGGTCGACGACATCGACCATCTGGCCGAGGACATCAAATACGCCAGGATCTCATTGGCCGAGGTCGACAAGACCTTCCCGAAAATCATCGAGCAGTTGAAAGCCACCGCCGATGACACCGAAGCCCTGAAGGCAAAATTGGTCAACAGTTACGGGTCGGCGGATCTGCAGTCGCTGTCGACCCAGCAGACGTTCGACGACTCGATCAACGTCGGCAACGACTGGGACCAGTCACGCAGTGACGACTTCTTCTACATTCCGCACGAGGGCTTCGACAACGAAGACGTCAAAACCGGCATGAAGTTGATGATGTCGCCGGATGGCAAGGCGGCCCGCTTCATCGTCACCCATGAAGGTGACGCGATGGGACCCGAGGGTGTCGAGCACGTCGAAATGTTCCCTGATGCGATCAAGACGATTTTGAAAGAGACCTCGCTGGCCGGTGCCCGGGTCTATATCGGCGGATCCGGCTCCAATGACAAAGACATCAAGCAATACGCGACGTCCGACCTACTGATCGCCGCGATCGCCGCCTTCGTACTGATCTTTTTGATCATGATGTTCATCACGCGAAGTCTGGTGGCGGCCTTCGTCATTCCGGCCACTGTGGCGTTCTCCTACGCGGGTGCGTTCGGGCTGTCGATCCTGCTGTGGCAGCACTTGATTGGGCTGCCCCTGCACTGGTTGATCCTGCCGTTGACGTTCATCATCTTGGTGGCGGTGGGCTCGGACTACAACCTGTTGCTGATCAACAGGGTCAAGGAGGAGCTGCACGGCGGACTGCACACCGGACTGATCCGGGCTCTGGGCAGCACCGGAGGTGTGGTGACCTCTGCGGGTCTGGTTTTCGCGTTCACCATGCTGGCCATGTTGACCAGCGATCTGCGAACGATCGGTCAGATGGGCTCGACGGTGTGCATCGGCTTGCTCCTCGACACGCTGATCGTGCGGTCGTTCGTCGTACCGTCGATACTCGCCATCTTGGGACCGTGGTTCTGGTGGCCCACACTCGTACGCCGCCGGCCGTCGGACCCACTGCCCGCGCGAACCTAGACGTCATCTGCTTGTAAGAATTCCTCGGCAGAATTGGAAACATGCCGACGCCATCAAGCCGGGTGCTCCAAATGCGGGCAGTCGATCTCACCAACCGGTTACCGGGATATCAACTCCGCGAGTACGGCGAGGGCGACGATGCGTGGAAGCGGGTCAAGACTCGCGTGGTGTCCGAGTTGGCCCCGTATGAAGGCGGATTCCTGCCGGAACTGTGCACGGTGAAATTCACCGACGGGACCGAGCGGTATTTCAATCCGAACGACCGGGTGGAAATAAGGCCGTAATGGTCAGTCGGGAATTTTGACCGCGTATAGCTGGTGAGTCCCCTGCAGGCCCTTGAGTTCGGTCTCGCGAGGCGCGCCTAGTTCGATACCAGCGATGCCGTCGACCGCCTCGCGCACGGCATCGCTGACCAGGATTTCGCCGCCACCGGCCTGGCCCGCGATCCTGGCGGCCATCGCGACACTGCGCCCGAACAAGTCGTCGCCGCGTCTGACCGAGGGGCCGATATGGATGCCGATGCGCACGCGGATCCCGTTCCACTGGTCGGCATTCCTGAGCAGCGCGCGCTGCACGGCGATCCCGCACCGCACCGCCTGTTCGGGGTCGGCGAACGCGATCATGAAACCGTCGCCCTGAGTCTTGATCACGTGTCCGCCATACTCGGCGACGAGTTTCTCGATGAGCCGGTTGTGACGCTCCAGGAGTTTCACCCAGTCCCGATCGCCCAGCCCTTCGTTAAGCGCCGTCGAGTCCTCGATGTCGGAGAAGACGATCACGACGTCTCCATCCGCGGTCAGGCGGGCCAGGTCGGGGCGTTCCACCTGCGCCCAGCCGGCCAGGTCTTCGATTGAGTTACGGACTGTGGCGCCAATGCCTTTGGTAATCAGGGAGTCGGCTGTTCGCCATGCGGTCCTGATCGCGAATGGGGCCAGCCCAGGCCGCCGTCGTCGCCTGTCGGTACGAACCTGGCGGCTGCGCTCCAACTCGGTTCGTGTTTGCTTGAGCTGACGCTGCGAGACAGCGAGCAGCACCCCGAGAGCGATGAGCCCGCCGAGCTCGACCACAGCGATCGCGCTCGTCAACACGACCGTGTTCACGCGTCGATTATGACCGTGGGCCTCGGAGCGCTAGTTGTTGCCGCCGTCGCCGGCCGGTCCAGATTCGATCGTCGCGATTTCGCTCAAGCCGGTGATCGTAAGAACCCGCACTAATAGTGGGTGGACGATGAGATGCAGACGCTCGATTTCGTCGGCGTGCTTGAAAAGCACGTTGACCCCCGCGCTGTCCAGATATTTGACGGCGCTCATGTCGACGGTAATCGGCTTGCCGTTGCCTTCGCTGGCGCTCGTCAGCGCTTCGGTGAACACGTGAATGTTGCTGATGTCTATCTCGCCCGCCGCCGTCACCAGCGGCGTCCCGTCGACGCCACGGTCGGTGTTAATGGTGAGCGGGGTCATCATTACGTGATCCTTGCGTACATATGAACGGTAGTACCCGCATCGCTGGAATGAATACTCACGTCCTGTACCAAACATCGCATCAACGAGATGCCTCGACCTCGAAATGCACTGGGCACGTCACGCGGCATCTTCCAAACCCCCGTGTCGATCACGCTGACGTGGAGGCCGTCGACGACCGCGGTCGCCCGCAGCGAGATGGTGCCATCGGGGCGGTCGCGGTGGCCATGTTCGATTGCGTTGGCGACGGCCTCGCCGGTGGCGACGAGCATGTCTTGGATCTGTTCTTCGTCGACACCCGCTTCGCGCAGCCAGCTTCGCAATGCGTTGCGGCTCGGAGCCAGCTGCTTGGCATCCGCGATGAAGTCCATCGCCAGCGGCGCCGGCTGGCGATACAGCAAGACGGCGACGTCGTCGGGATAACCACCGGACGGTTCGAGGCGCGACATCAGTTCGTCGGCGAGTTCGTCGAGTTCACGTGAGCGGCAACCATCCACGAGGTTTGCCGCGCGGGCCATCCCATCGTCAATCGAGTCACCGCGGCGCTCGACCAAACCATCGGTGTACAGCAGCAACGTTGAACGCGGCGACAGGGTGACACTGACCTCGGGTCGGATTTGGTCCGGCCGAATCGTCAACGGCAATCCCTGACCGCGATCCAGCAGCTGGACGGTGCCGTCGGGATGCACGACGATCGCCGGCGGATGCCCGGCGCTCGAATACACCAGTTCGCCGGTCGAGTGTGTGAGCACCGCGCAGAGCACGGTGGTGCAGTCGGCGCCGGGCAGGCGGGCCGCGAACCTGTCGAGCCCGGCGAGCACGGCGCTCGGGCTGGACTTCTCCAGTAGCAGCGCCCTGCAGGCGCTGCGCAGCTGACCCATCACGGTGGCGGCTTCCAGCCCGTGACCAACACAGTCGCCGACGATCAGTGCGACGCGGCCCGCGTCGAGATTGACGACGTCATACCAGTCGCCGCCGACTTGCAACGGCCGGCTTGCGGGCAGGTATCGCACCGCGAACCCGCCGGGCAGACTCGCCGGGCCGAGCATCGCGTGCTGCAGTGCGACTGCGGTTTCACGTTGCTCGTCGACCTCGTAGACGCGCTGCAAGCCCTGACCGAGTCGTCCCGCCAGCACGGTGAGAAGGGTGTGGTCCTCGCTGCTGAATGGCCGGTGCTCGGCCAGCTCGACCCAGAAGACCGACACTCCGCGTGTATGGCGCAGTGCGATGCCTGCGGCGCCCGGTTCTTCGGCCACGGTGGTCAGCAGCTCGGCGTCGCGCAGTGACTCGATGACCTGCTGCGTCCGCGGCGACAGTTCGCCCCACCCGACCGGCCCACCCGCGCACACCAGCTCCGGGGCGCTGGAATCGTCGTCGCTGTCGAACGTCGCGACCAGTACGCGGCGCGCCCTCCACACCCGCCGCAGCTCCTCGGCGGCTCCGGCCAGGGCGCCCTCGACCGTATCCGCTTGAGCCAGTTGCTGATTGAGTGCGGCGAGCGCGGTTTGACGTTGCACGATGTAGTGCTCGGCCGTGACGTCTCGCATCGTGCCGACCATGATCTGGTGCCCGGTGTCCGGATCGTCGGCATGGCTGAAGCTCGTCGCCACCCAGACCCGGTGGCCGTCAGCGTGATCGACCGGAATCGTGAAGGCGCCTTGGGCGCAGCCCAGCATCTGTCGGAATGCCGATTCGACGAGACCACGAGCTTCGGGGTCGGTGTCGGCGTCAGGCCACCAGGGGGGCACGGCTGAATACGGAAGATGCTCGGGGCCATAGCCGAGAATCTCGGTGAATGCATCGTTGACTTCGACGACCCTGCCGTCGGCGTCGCAGATAAAAAACGCTTCTTGCAACGAGTCGACCAACGCGGTGCGCCAACGGGATTGGTGGTTGCGCAGCCGCGCTAACTCGATATTGGCACGCACGCGTGCCAGCAGTTCGGCGGCGGCAAAGGGTTTGACCAGGTAGTCGTCCGCGCCGGCCTGCAATCCCTCGATCGATGCCTCCTGTCCAGCGCGTGCGGATAACAGGAGTACCGGGATGGCGGCGGTTCGCGGCTCCGCTCGTAGCGCGGCCACGAGTTGCAGGCCATCGATTCCCGGCATCATGACGTCGCTGATGACGAGGTCGGGAACTTCGGCACGAATTGCCTTGAGTGCTTTTTCGCCGTCGACCACCTCGTCCACCTGATAGCCGGAATTTCCGAGCAGATTGGTCAGGTATTCGCGCATGTCGGCGTTGTCGTCGGCGATCAGTACTCGTGCGCGTTTTCCGTCTCCCTCGGCGGAGGTGACACCGGTGGTGGTGGCCTGTGGCGGTACAGCCGTGCCCGTACCGGACGGCAGCCAACGCAATGCTTCTTGGACGTAGGGGTCAGCGATGACGCCCGGGTTCGCATGTGGTGGTGGCGCCGAGGCGAATTCGTCGCCGGGAAGGTGGGCGACCCCGAAGGGCAGTCGCACGGTGAATGTCGTGCCCTCGCCTTCCCGGCTGTCGGCCTCGATGGTGCCGCCGTGCATGCCGACCAACTCTTTGACCAGTGCCAGCCCGATTCCGCTGCCCTCGGTGGACCGGGCGCGTGCTGTTTCGATGCGGTGGAAACGTTCGAAGAGCCGTGGCAGCTCTGCCGGCGGTATTCCGATTCCGGTGTCGGTGACGGTGACGACCGCGCTGGTGTCGTCGTGGCCGATCCGAATCGTGATCGAACCGTCAAACGTGTATTTCAGTGCGTTGGACAGCAGGTTGAGCACAACCTTCTCCCACATCTCACGATCGAGGTAGACAGGTCGATCGAGCGCAGGACAGTCGACGGTGAAGGTCAGGCCTGCCCGGTCGATCGCCGATCGGAAGATGCTCGCCAGTTCGGCGGTGACGGCGGACAGGTCGGTAGGCTCGAAATGCGCCTGCATTCGCCCCGCCTGAATGCGGGAGAAATCCAGCAACGTGTTGACCAGCTTGGTCAGGCGTAGCCCGTTGCGTTGGATGAGCTCGAGCTCCTGGCGCGCCCGGTCGTCGAGTCCTGTTGGCTGGCCAAGCAATTCATTGACGGGACCGAGGATCAGGGTGAGCGGTGTCCGGAATTCGTGGCTGATACTGGAGAAGAACGTGGTCTTGGCTTGGTCAAGCGCAGCCAGTTCCTCGGCGCGCGATTGCTGGGCTTGGTAGCTACGGGTCCGTCCGATTCCGGCGGCGATATAACTGGCGACCAGTTCAACGAAGCTGCGGTAGGCGTCGTCGAAGAGGCGGTGCCGGTTCAGCGCCGCGACCAAGAAGCCGTAGGGACTGCCGCCCGGCTGCATCAGCGGTACCACGAACGCGGTCTCCGGCGGCCTCGGCCACGCGCCGGTCGGCAACTCGAGCGAGGCGTCGAATTCGACCACCCCGGCCTCGCCGCGGGCCGCTTTCTCCACCGGCCACAGCGCCTGACTGTCATCGACGGATAGGGTCTGCGGCGCCGCGACGTGTCCGGGTGTGATTCCGCTGGTCCCCGCCAGTTGCGCATCGCCGTCGTCGCCGAACAAGTAGGTGAGGGTGAACGGCAGATCGTAGGGATTACGCGCGAGCTGGTCGGCGGCGAAGTCCAGCATCTGTTTCTCGGTGCGGACCACGCTCGGGTCCGAACCGAGATCGCGCAAGGTTGCCATCCGGCGCTCGCCGATCACCCGGTCGGTGTCCTCGCTGACAACGCAGAGCATGCCGACTACCTGGGCGTCGTCGTCGCGCAGTGGGCTGTAGGAGAACGTGTGGTAGGTCTCCTCCGGGTAGCCCGACCGCTCGAGTATCAGCATCAGTGCTTCATCCCACGTCGACTCGCCCGCGGACATGACCCGCTCGACGCGCGAATCGATATCACCCCAGATCTCGGCCCACACCTCGTTCGCCGGACGGCCCAGCGCCCACGGATACTTGCTTCCCAGGGTCTGACGGCGGTACGCCGCGTTGCAGAAGAACGTCAGCTCCGGGCCCCACGCCATCCACATCGAAAAGCGGGACGCCAGCAAGATATCGACGGCCGTACGGAGACTTTGCGGCCAGCCCTCGACCGGGCCCAACGGCGTCGCGGCCCAATCGACGGCGGCAAGATCGCGTCCGATCTCCTGGTCTGCGCGGAAGACCACTGACATCCTCTCGAATTGTTAGCGTCGCTCTGCCAAGACAATCATCTGTGGAGCTCTGGCCACCGGACACAGCCAAAGAGCTTTTGCCCTGCGACTGCGCAGATCGCCGTCCCCCATCGCATGGGGTGATGGCTTGTTCCCGTTTTCCTCGATATGCAAGCCAGGCGGGACGCAGCTCACGCAGTTGCTCAATCCGGCCCATCCGGAACTGCGGCGCGCGGTCGACGCACCCAGATTCTGGCCGGCCGGAGTTCATCAGTTTCGGTCCGACCACCGGAACACCACCAGGCACGCGGCCAGCCCACCGAGCGTCCACGCGGTCAGCACCAAGAAGACATGCCAGTGCTCCCAATTTCCGGCCGGTTCGAAGGCCGCCATCTTCGACGGCAGCAACACCGACCGGAAACCTTGCGCCATCCACTTGACCGGAAAGATCGAGCCCACGGCCAACATCCAGGTGGGCAGGACGACGAGCGGCACGTAGGTGCCCGACACGAACTGCAGGCCGACGGCCGGACCGTTGGTCACCACGGCCGCCGACACGGCGTTGCTCGCCAGATTGCTGATGAAGATGCCCAGCAACGAGCAACTGACTGTGCCGAGAAGGAACACCCAGCTGAACGTGAACCACCCGAAAATTGTTGTCGGCAACCGGAGATCGAAGAAGAGCAGGCCGACAGCCACGAGAATGACAGCCTCGGCGAGGCTGACGATGGCGACGAGAAAAATTTTCCCGACGAAATACGAGAGCGCGGTGGTCGGCGTTCCGCGAAGGCGCCGCAGTGCGCCGGTGTCACGGTCGCCCGCGATGCTGATGCCCAGGTTGATAAATGAGGTCGACAAAATCCCGTAAGCCAGCATGCTGGCCGCGATGACGGCGCCCGTGCTGGTCTCGGTATCGGGGAGTTTGGTCGAAAAGATGGAACCCAGCAGGATGCAGATGACCGCCGGCAGTGAGAAAGTCAGGACCATCTGCTCGGGCCGGCGATAGAACATCTTGAGTTCGGGCACAACTCGCGACAGACCGATGCGTAGCGGCGACGGCAGGGTCGGCCGCTCGGGCGTGCTCCCCTGCTGCCGCGCCGTGCCGCTTGCCCGGTCGGTGACCATTACCGCATTCCGATCAGCTGCAGGTAGGCGTCTTCGAGCGTTGGCCGCGACACGGTCAGATCGACCAACTCCTCCCCGGCCAGGGAACGCTGTCGGATCAATTCGGTCGGGCGGTCGGTGTGCTCGGTGTGGATCGCGCTGGCCACCCGCCAGCGAACCGTCGCAGTCGAATCAACGTATCGGATCAAATTCTGGGGAGAGTCGACAGCGACCAGCTGTCCCCCGGCGATCACCGCGACACGATCGGCCAGCGCCGCCGCTTCCTCCAGGTAGTGGGTGGTCAGCAGAATCGTCGTCCCGGTGCGGGCAAGCAGCTCGATGAGGCTCCAAAACCGCAGCCGCGCTTCGGGATCGAATCCTGTCGTCGGTTCGTCGAGGAACAGCAGCGTCGGCGAGTTGATGATGCCCAGCGCGACGTCGAGCCGGCGCCGCTGTCCGCCGGACAGCGTCCGCACTTTCGAGCCGGACACCGAGCTGAGCCCGACCAGCTTGAGCAACTCGCTGGGGTCTCGGGCATTGCCATAGCATTTCGCGAACATCTGCAGCGTCTCGGTGACGGTCAGCATCCCGGCGTCGCTGACCTCTTGGAGCACGATGCCGATCTTGGCGCGCCAGCTCCGGCCTGCGGTTGCCGGGTCTTCTCCCAACACGCTGACCTGTCCCGAGTCCCGTTTGCGATGGCCCTCGAGGATCTCGATCGTGGTGGACTTACCGGCCCCATTGGGCCCGAGGATGGCGAACACCTCGCCGTATCCGACATCGAGGTCTACATTCCGCACGGCCTGTAATTGCCCATACCGCTTGGACAATCCGCGGACCTGCACGGCGAATGTCACGACAGCGCCTCGTCCTGCTTCTCGAGTTCGGCCAGCAGTTGTCGCAGCTCGGCCTCCGACAATTGCTCGACCATCCGGTCGACACCGTCGTCGGTTGCGTCCGGCTCGGTTGCCGCACTTGCGGCGCTGTCCGGGTCGGCGTCGTCGAATCGCAGTTCCGAGAGAATCCGGGTCGCCACCGAATTGACGCTGACACCCCGGAGGAGTTCGAGCAACGGCAGGTCGATGGCGAACGTCGCGTTGACCCTCAGCCTGAAGTCCATCGCCATCAAAGAGTCCAGGCCGAGGTCATCGAGCGCATCGTCCGCGCCGATCTCGGTGGCCGCGATCTCGAACACCGCGGCAGCGATCTGCTGCACGCTGCCGACAACCACCTCGTGCCTTTCGGCTGTCGGGAGCTTCGCTAGGAAGTCCAGCGCTGAGAGATCGGAATCAATTGTCTCAGAAGAACTTTCAGTGATACCCAATTCAGCGAACATCGGCGGCAGCTTAGCGCCGAGAGCGGCGCGACGGGCTCGCGCCCAGTCGGCGGTGATTGCGACGACGGTCGGCATGTCCTGAGTGATGAGCCGGTCGAGAATCGCGGTGCCGGCCGAGGGCGTGATGAGGTCGATGCCGCGCTGTGCGTAGAGCTTCTCCAGTTTGAGCTCTTCGACCATGCCCACCGACCACGGACCCCACCCGATGGTGAGTGCGGGCAGTCCTTGGGCCCGCCGGAAGTGCGCGAAGGTGTCGAGGAATGCATTTGCAGCGGCGTAGTTTCCCTGTCCGGGTGAAGCGATCACCGAGCCCGCCGACCCGAACATGACGAAGAATTCCAAGTCGTGACCGCGCAGCGCGTTGTGCAGCACGCGAGTGCCCGTGACTTTCGGCGCCATGACCGAGGTGAAGTCACTCTCGGTCATGTTCACCAAAAGCCGGTCGTCGACTGATCCCGCGGAGTGCACGAGTCCCCGAATCGGGCGGCCTCCGTTGCGCGTATGGTCGCGCAGCCAGCCGTCGACCTGGGCTGCGTCAGTAATGTCCACGCTTGCCGTGGTCACGCACCCACCCAGGCGTTCAATCTTTCGGATTGCTCTGACCGTCTCGTAATGCCGGTGCTCCTTGGACAGCAGCGACCACTGATCCCGCGGCGGGATCTCGCGGCGCGACAGCAATGTGATATGGCGGGCTCCGCGCTCGGCGAGGTAAGTGGCCACGGTGCGGCCGAGCGCGCCGGCGCCACCGGTGACGACGTAGGTCGCGTCGGGGGTGAGCTTCGTCGGGAAGGCCGGTGCCAGGTGTGCCGCCGGGCGCAACCTCGGTACGAATGTCGTTGTGCCTCTTAATGCGATCTGATCCTCGGGACTGCCGGCGAGGATATGCTCGCAGATGCGCGAGGCCAGATCCGTTGCGTCGTGGGCGGCGTCGATGTCGATCAATCCGCCCCAGCGGTCGACGAACTCTTGGTGTCCCACGACGCGCCCAAGTCCCCATACCGCGGCCTGGTCGACGGAGAGTAGCTCGCTTCCCAGAACCGGTTGCGCGTTGGCGGTGAGCACATAGAGCCGTGGTTTGGCGGCGTCGTGGTCGGCCAGGGCTTTAACGAGATGCAGAATCGTGAAAACACCTAGGCTCTCGTCGATCTCGCTGCGACCATCAGGTTGGTGGCCGTCAGGTTTGGCGCGGATGTCGAGGGGCCAGCAGTTGACGATGCCGGCAAGCTCTCCGTCGCTGTCCAGTTGGGCTTCGATCAACCGGTCGATCTGCTCGGGTTGGCGAGGGTTCAATGCGTAGCCGCCGCCGACCTTGCTCAGCGCGGTGACATCTTGGCGGAGCACCGCGCGGACACGATGGCCGCTGCGACGCAACTGGTCAGCCAGCGCGGTCCCGACACCGCCGCTGTCCAGGAAAACCAACCAGGACAGGTTGTCGGGCGGCGTTATCGCCTCGGTGGCGGCCGGCTCAGAGCGCTCGACCCACTCGAGTTCGTAGAGTCCTTTGTCAACCTGCTCGGGTGAGAGATTCGACTTCTCGCTCAGTGCCTGCAATGTGAAGCCGGTGAACACCGCGACCAGCTCGCCGTCGTCGCCGAGAAGCGTGATGTCGCTTTCGATCCCGTCCTTGGTCGCTGACACCACGGTGATCTGGGCTGTCATGCGTCGCGGGGGGGAGCGATAGATGGCGCTGCGCCTGATGTGGACGGGAAGATAAGCGTCTTCGTTGCCCTCGCGGTCTAGAAGGGTTGTGCCAATCACTGATTGGAATGCGCCGTCGATGAGGACCGGGTGGAATCGGTACTTGTCGACGTCGCCGGCGATCCATTCGGGTGCCAGGATCTCTGCGGTCGCCCAACCATCCCCGCAGACGATGCCGGCAATCGATTGGAGCGCCTCGCCGTAGCTGAAGCCGACTGCCTGAGAGCGGGTGTAGAACTCGTCGCCGTCGACGGTGGTGGTTACCGGCGACGCGCCCGGTTTGGCGACCGGATCCGGTGAGGGGAGCCTGTTGAGTTCCGCCGTTGCGGTCAGCATCCACTTGACGTCACCGGATGTGGTCGCGGTGAACGCTGCGAACTCAAGACACCCGGTATCGCGGTTCAGGGTGGTCCGCAGCACGGGGTCGCAGGTGTCGTCGAGGATCACCGCACGCAGAAGACGGAGCTGGTCGACGCAGTACTCTGTCGACCCGTAGGTCGCTTCGGCTGCGGCCAAAGCCATTTCGACATAGACCGCGCCAAGGACCAGAACACTTCCCTGCACCGTGTGCTCGGCCAGAAACGGCAGGGTGGCGGTGTTCAGCTCGACTTCCCAGGTCGGGTGGATACCGCTCACCGGCTGACCGAGTAGCGGGTGGACCGGGTTGTAGTGCAGATCCTCGGCAGCTTCCTGGGTCTCGTTCCAATAGCGCTTGGACTGCCATGGGTACGACGGAAGCTTCACCAGCCGCGCGTATTCCCGAGGGTAGAAGGTGTCCCACTGCACCGGGTGACCATGGCAGTGCAGCGCGCCGACGCAGTTCATCAGCGCACGACCGGCGTCCTCGTCGCGTCGCTGGGCGGCCAGCACGACAGCGTCGGAACGCTGCGCCGCGGCGATCTCGAAGAGTGAGGAGACGAGGACGGGATGTGGTCCCAGCTCTACGAAGTGGCTGTAGCCGTCTTGCAGCATGCGACGGATCGCTGGTTCGAATAGAACTGTGGCACGCGTGTTTTGCCACCAATAGCCCGCAGCATCGCCGTAACCCTGCAACTGCTCCCCTGTGACCGTCGAGTAGAGCGCAGTCGTCGCGGGGCCCGGCTGCAATTCCTTGAACGCGTTGACAAGCTCGTCTTTGATGGCGTCCATGAAATGGGTGTGATACGGCACTTTCCCGCTGAGAAACCGGTTGAACACCCCGGCGTCCTCCAGGTGGCGCGCGATCTGCCCAAGGAGTTCGCCCTCGCCGGCGACGGTGACGGTGGACGGGCCGTTGACGGCAGCGATCGAGATTGTCGATCCCACGGCGTTGCGTGCCGCGTCGTCGATCGTGTCCACGAAGTCTTCGGCGCTCAGACCGACGGCGAGCATGCGGCCCTGCCCGCTAGTGCGTTGCTGCAAGCGACTTCGGTGATAAACGACGTGGACGGCCTGCTCGAAGGTGAGGATGCCGGACAGGTAGTGGGCCGCCACTTCGCCGGCGCTGTGCCCGATCATCGCGTCCGGGATGATTCCGACCTCGCGCAACTGCTCGGCCAGCGCTACCTGAATGGCGAAGTTGGCAGGTTGAGCGACGTCGGTTTGGCCCATGCGGGAACGGCTTTCGTCCGCGCGGAGTTCGTCGATCAGGGACCAGCCCGTGTGGCGGGACAGCTCACGATCGCTGCGACGAATGCTCTCGGCGAATGCCGGATACTCGTCGAGCAGACCGCGGCACATCCTCCACCACTGCGGGCCCATACCGGTGCAGACGAATGCGAGTTTCGGTGCGCTCGTACCGGTCCGCGTCGCCGTGATGTGACCGGCGTCAGCGAGTGATTGAAGTTGTTGCCGCGCATCGCTGATGCTGTCCGCGACCAGGGTGCGCCGGTAGTTCAGATGTGCACGACGTTGACTGAGGGTGTAACCGAGGTCGAGCAACGTGAGATCGGGATGTGCGCCAATGTGCTCGGCCAACTGACGGGCCGTGACCGCGAGCGCATCCTCGGCGCGGGCCGAGATGGGCAGGACGGCCAGTGGCAGTCGCAGGGACCTGTCGGGGACGTCGATTCGCGAAGGGATTGGTGGCTCGGCGAGCACAACGTGTGCGTTGGTGCCGCCGAAGCCAAAGGAGTTGACCCCGGCCACGCGCCGCGCGGTTTCAGGGAACGGGCGGCCGGTCCGCGGAATCTCGATACACAGCTGCTCCCAGGGGATTTGCGCGCTCGGGTTGTGCAAGTGCAGGTTCGCTGGAATGTAGCCGTGTTTGACCACGAGGGCGGCTTTGATCAGTCCTGCAACGCCGGCGCCGGCCTCGAGGTGGCCGATGTTGGTTTTGACCGATCCGATCACCAACGGGTCGGTGGTCTGGCGCTCGGAGGCGAGCGCGTTCGCCAGTGCCCGGATCTCGATCGGGTCGCCGACCGGGGTCCCCGTGCCGTGGGCCTCGACGTAGCCGACGTCGTTAGGCTGAACGCCAGCCCGCCGCAGGGCTGTTGTGATGGCCGCTGCTTGCGCGTCTGAGCTCGGTACCGTGATGCCATCGGTATGGCCGTCCTGAGACACCGCGGTGCCCAGGATCTGCGCGTAGATGCTGTCGCCGTCTCGTAGGGCGTGCGCCGTCGGTTTGATCACGACCACGGCGCCGCCCTCGCCACGTGCATATCCGTCAGCGGCCTCGTCGAAGGCCTTGCACCGGCCGTCGGGTGCCAGAAATCCGCTCTTCGATTCCGCAATCGCCGTGTTCGGCCCGACGATCGCGTTCACGCCGCCGGCTATCGCCAGATCGCATTCGCCATTCCAAATGGCCTGCGCGGCAAGATGAACTGCGACCAACGAGCTCGAACAGGCGGTGTCGACGGTCATGCTGGGGCCGCGGAAATCGAAGGCGAACGAAATGCGGTTCGCCAGCATCGTCATCATCATTCCGGTCGCGGAGTGTGTCTTGAACCGGTATCGACTGGTGCGGCCGTGATTTTGCAGAAGCTGGTAATCGAGGGTGAATCCGCCGACGAACACCCCGACGTCAGTGCCGGCCAGACTGTCGGCGGATATACCGCCGTCTTCCAGCGCCTCCCATGTGGTTCGCAGCAGCAGGCGCTGTTGTGGGTCGACCAAGTTCGCCTCGCGCGGCGAGATGCCGAAGAATTGAGGATCGAATTGGTCGATCTCGCTCAGGAACCCGCCTCGGCGGGTCGTCATCTTCCCGACCTTTTTCGGGTTCGGGTCGTAGTATTTGGCGGCATGCCAACGCGTTTCGGGAACTACCCGGGTAGCGTCGGTCTCGCCGCGTAGCAACTCCCAGTACAGCTCCGGGGTCAGCGCGCCGCCCGGGAGGTGGCAACCGATTCCGACGATAGCCAGTGGCTCGTGAGCGCTGTGTTCGGCACGCGTATTCAAGCTATCGACCTTACGAACTGTGAACGGATCAGTGGTCTGCTCAGGTGTATTCGAGTTGCGTAGCGTCTCGGACAATCCATGTGTCGCTCAGCGGTTCGCCACTTTGTCCCTGGTGGTACGCGGATCGCAGCTCCCGCAGGAAAGTGTCGCGTTGCCATGCCTGCACTTGCTGCATGACCTCATCGGTGAAAAGGCAGCACTTGTCGGTGAGGATGGTCTCGATCAGCTGGCCGGCAAGCTGTCGCAGCAGCACGATGTTCGCCTCGAACTCCATGGTGAAGTCCGATGATGTCCCCATCATCGTGGTGTGCAACTTCACCATGAAGTTGTGAGCCGCATACAGGTCGACGAATTGCGCACAGTGGTGGGCATTTTCGACGCCTGCCCATTCGCGGAAGAATCGTTGCATCCGATTGCTCAGCGCGATGAGGCCTTCGAGGTGCGGCACCACCCCGGGGTCGTCGGCGACACTGGCGAAACGGTTGTTGCTGTACATCATTCCGAGAAAGCCCCAGTAAAACGCGACGTCCCAAATGACTTTGGCCGTCATCACCGCGGGCTTGCCCATGAGCTTGTACTGGTTGCAGTAGATGTTGAGCCACATGTCGCCCAGCGACCGAAACAGCGAGTCATTGATGCCGGCGCGCCCGACCACGTCTTCGCCGTCGAGTTCGCGGCAGATCATGTCGGTGATCAGCCCGTTGCCGATCGCAACGAGGTCGAGTCCCGAGGAGTACAGCGGGTCGAGGAATACAGCCGCATCCCCGGTCAGGCACCAACGGTCTTGCGCGTCATACACTTTGGTCGATCCGTGGCTGTACTTCTTCATTACCCGGAAGTCCCTGATCAGGTGCTCGCTCTGGCCGAGCACGGCAGCGCACTGCGGCTCGTGGTCAGCCAGCCACGCCTGAGCCCTCTCCAGGGTGTTGAAGTCGTCGAACGCGTGGAATGCTGGATCCGCCACGATGCCGACACTGGTCGAGCCGGACGCGAGCCTGATCAGCCAGACCCAATAGCCCTCGCCCATCAGATGATTGGTCGACAGTGCCCGGTCGCCTTCGTGCAGGCGTGCTTGCCAGGCCGGGTCGTCACTCCACTTGCCGATGTCGATCTCGGTCGCCACCCGCAGCCACACGGCATTGCAGTGGTGCTCGTTGGTCCGTTTCAAGTCCAGCTGCCGAGACAGCGCCCGGTTACGGCCCGAGGCGTCGACCACCCAATGTGCCGTGGTTGTCGTCTTCTTGGTGCCACGCTGAACCCGGAGGGTGTGAGGACATCCGTCGGCGCCCATGTCGACGGACGTGACCCGCCCTGCGAGTATCTCGACGCCTTCGGAATTGCAGCGACGGGTCAGCTCGTTCTCCAGCCGGCCTCGGTCGATCTGGTAGGTGACCTGCGGGGTGAACGAGGAGCTGCCGAGTTCCATGCGCTGGCTGATGTCGGTGTTTTCGCCGTGGCTGAAAAACATGCGCAGTCCCATCTTCCGGATCTGCGCGGTATTGAGGTGGTCGGCCAACTCGAGGCGGTCTCGCAAATATTCCGCGGAGATTTCCACCGTCGATTCGCCGACAGTGTGTGTGACTTCCGGTAAAGGGTGCTCACGAGGCTCGATGACGACCACCCGGATTCCTGGTCGGGCGCGACGCAGCTCCAGCGCCAAGGTGAGAGCGGCGACTCCCCCGCCGGCGATCGCCACATCGTGATCCGACTGAACGCTGCCGCCCTCGGCCAGCCGGGATTTGATCTTGCGCGCCAGCGAGGCGCGCCCCTCAGGGCTCAGATGTGCCAGCTGTGTGTGCACGTCCACAAGTCCCTCCCGCCGCTCGGATAGGACAGTTACTTAATATTTAAGAAAGCTACACTAACCTACAGGTCTGGCAACCGGAGATCCCGAGAGTCCGGCGAACCCGAGGACGCATTCATGCCTTCAGCCACGGCGGTCCACTACTTGCTGGAACTTGCCGTCATTCTCATCGCCTGCCGCATGACCGGCATCGCGGTGCAGCGGCTGGGCCAGGCGCCCGTCGTCGGCGAAATGATCGCCGGCGTCTTGCTGGGACCCTCGCTGTTGGGTCGGGTCTGGCCAGATGTCCAGCAGCACCTTTTTCCTCCGGGACCGGCGAACGTCGTGCTCTATACGACAGCCCAAATCGGCCTGGTGCTCTACATGTTCCTGATCGGTCTCAACTTCGACGTGAACCTCATCAAGCATCGCGTCGGCACCGCGGCGGCCGTGTCGGCAGCGGGCATCCTCGCGCCGCTCACCTTAGGGGCGCTGATCGCGGCGCCATTGCTGTCCGCCGGAATTTACTTCGACACGAGCGTCACCGCCGTTATGGCCATGATGTTCCTCGGCGCATCGATCGCGACCACCGCCTTCCCCATGCTTGCCCGCATCATCTACGAAAAAGGTTTGGCGGGAACGCCGTTGGGCACGCTGGCCCTGGCCTGCGGCGCGGCCGACGATGCGTTCTCGTGGTGCATGCTGGCCACCGTGCTGGCCATTCACCGCGGCAACGCTGTGGTGGCCGTCGTCGCCATTGTCGGCGCAATTCTGTACACGGTGCTGCTTCTGAGTCTGGGACGCAGGGCGTTTCGCGTACTCGCCACGATGTCCGAGCGACGGCACGCGGTCTCACCGGGAGTGCTGAGCACGGTGTTGATCCTGCTGATGGGCTGCGCCTGGTTCACCGACACCATCGGTATTTACGCCATTTTCGGTGCTTTCATCCTTGGCGTCGCGATGCCGGACGGTTTCTTCGCCGAACGATTGACCATGCACCTCGAGCCACTCGTCACGACGTTTCTGCTGCCGTTGTTCTTCGTCTACTCGGGGCTGAACACGCAAATCGGCTTGGTGAATACTCCCCGGCTGTGGGCGGTGACCCTCGGAATCCTCGCAATCTCGATCGCCGGCAAGGGCATCGCGTGCGCGATCGCAGCACGGCTCAGAAAGGTTCCACTACGGGAATCGGTCGCGCTGGGCGGACTGATGAACGCCCGCGGGCTCATCGAGTTGATTCTGCTCAATATCGGACTTCAAGCGGGGATCATCACCCCGACGCTATTCACCATGCTCGTGTTGGTCGCCGTGGTGACCACACTGATGGCCAGCCCGATTTTCGAGTGGGCCTACGGGCGGCATCGCGATCGCGCGATCGACAGCGCGCTCCGGCCGGCGCAAGAGGGCAGTGCCGCTGCCGCGGTGACCTGACGTAGAGGATGATGCCCCGTGCCCGCCCTCACCGTCGCGAATCTGCACGTGGTGTTGAGCAATGCGCTGTGCGCTGTTAGCTCTGCGCGATGTGGGGGGCTTATCTATGCCGAGGGAATCACTTCGGTGCCCGGGTGATGGGGAGCGGCGTGGGTACGGTGTCCTAGTGCTCGACATCCAAGCCCGTCGCAGACAAGTGATGCTGCGATTGTGATGGCCGGTGTCCCATCCTTTGCCCGAGCGCGCGAGCTGTATCTGGCTCACGACGGTTCGAGGTTCTACATGTCGCGCAACGACGTCGAACACGAATACCTCAGTTACGGTGTCCCACCCGAAGTCGAAGAGCAATGGCGTCGAGAATTGGTGGCCTTAAAGATCGCGAAGCTGAGTCAACCCGGCAACTGGATGACGATGAATTACCTGTGCCACCACAACGACACCGGATACCTCAATGAAGCCATCGCCGCTGAACCGCTCGGGGAACCATGGCAGCGCGTCTCCTATCTCGAGCTGTTACTCGAATACATCGAGCGATGCGCACCTTTCTACCCGGTCGACATACTCCGAACTGCGATCGACACCGCGATCATCAGGATCGAGCAGCTCGACTTCGCCGGCGTTCCGGTCGAACCTCAGTTACGCGGGCGCGTACGCAAACTCATCGACGATGCCGAGTTGATACAGGCAAGAATCGAACGCGTTTACGGGTCGCGACGACGCGGATTCAAGCACTGGTGGCGACAGCACGTAATCCCTACTCGATCGGGAATCCGCGGCGAGTAGGCGACCGTTACTCTCATACCCCGCGGTCGCGGCCGGCGGCGAACCAGCCGGTGAATGGCGAGCACTGACCTTCCGAGGGTGGGATGCTGTCGGTCGCTTGGCCGACAGGCCGATGAACGCGAAGTGAACTGAAACCGCAAGCGACGATGCCGTGACAACATCCAAATACCCTTAGCCGCATGCAATTCGGCAGCGCGAGAAGCCTCGCTGTGGTCATCGCGGCGGTCGCCGTACTGCTCGCATCGTGCAACATGTCTCGAACGACGTCGGCACCGGCTGGGATAGGGCGAGAAGTCTTCGATGGACAATTTGCGTTCGTGGTCACCCACGTCGAGACCTCGCCCACCTTCGATCACACACGCGCCCAGGGCGTGTATCTAGTCGTGTCGATGGCGGTCAGGAACGTCGGCAAAGATCCGCAGTTTTTCGTGTGGGGCGCTCAGCAGTTGAAGGACAGCACGGGGCGGATGTATTCAGCGCGTTTCATGGACCCGCCGCGGATCGGTGACGTCGGCGACAGCATCGACCCAGGCCTTCAGGTGAGCGTCAGGCTGGCGTTCGACGTGCCCGACGCGAGATCGACCGAGATCGTGCTGCACGATTCGCCATCCTCAGGCGGAGTGGCGGTCAAACTGAAGCGGCCGGAGCCCGCATCGCCGCCTCAAGGCGGCTCCTCGTCGGGCTGACAGGATTTGAACCTGCGACCACTTGACCCCCAGTCAAGTGCGCTACCAAACTGCGCCACAGCCCGTTGCCGCCGAATCGGCAGCAGGGAGAAAGCCTACAGCAGGGTGCGGCGCTCGCCCGAACCCAATGCGACGTGGCACGATCGCGTGGGTGGCCAGCAGATCCAACGGCGATCAACACCTGCGCGACCTCGCGCGTCTGCGCCGGGTCCGGGATCGCATCGACCGCGAGTACGCCAACCCGCTGGACGTCGAGGCACTGGCCCGCGACGCGAACATGTCCGCCGGCCACCTCAGCCGTCAATTCAAGATCGCCTACGGCGAGTCCCCGTACTCCTACTTGATGACGCGCCGCATCGAGCGCGCGATGGCGCTGCTGCGGCGCGGCGATGTCAGCGTGACCGAGGTCTGCTTCGCCGTCGGATGCTCATCGCTGGGCACCTTCAGCACCCGGTTCACCGAGCTGGTCGGCGTGCCACCCAGCCTGTACCGCGATCAGACGGCACACCTCGACGCGGGCCTGCCCTCATGCATAGAAAAGCAGGCCACCAAACCGATCAGGAATCGAGAAGCGCCCGCCACCTCACTGCACCTAGCGTGACCGTCATGGACATCACCATTCACTCGAGCATGCTCCCCCACGACGATCCCGACGAATCGCTGGCGTTCTACCGCGACACCCTCGGCTTCGAGGTCCGCCTTGACGTCGGAAAGGGCGCGATGCGCTGGATCACGGTCGGTCCGCCAAATCAGCCTGACACGTCAATCGTTTTGAGCCCGCCGACGGCCAACCCGGGCATCACCGACGACGAGCGACGGACCATCGCCGAGATGATGGCCAAGGGCACCTACGCGATGATCGTCTTGGCCACAAAGGATCTCGACGACACGTTCGAACGGCTACAGGCCGGCAACGCCGACATCGTTCAGGAGCCCACCGAGCAGCCGTACGGAATTCGCGACTGCGCCGTGCGTGATCCCGCGGGCACCATGATCCGCATACAGGAACTGGCCTAAGTCGTCGGCTCGCTCAATTTCACCAGCATCTTGCCGATATTGGCCCCGGTGAACAAGCCGTTGAGGGCGTCGACGCATGATTCGATGCCCTCAAACACGGTCTGGCGGGCGTTGATTCGGCCCTCGTGCCCCCACTTGCGGAGCGCCGCCGAGGCCTCCTCGAAGCGGCCCCACTGATCGAGCGCGTTGAACCCCTGCATCGTCGCGGTTTTGGACAGCAGGTTGACGTAGTTGGCCGGGCCCGGGTGGTCGCCGGTGAGGTAGCTGGAGATGATGCCGCACAACACAACTCGTGCGTTCATCGCGAGCCGGCCCAGCACCGCGTCGAGGATGGGGCCGCCGACGTTGTCGAAGTACACGTTGACCCGCTGAGGGCAGTGCTGTTTGAGCGCCGCCTCCAAGTCGTCGTTCTTGTAGTCGATGCACGCGTCAAAACCGAAGTCCTCGACCACAGCTCGGCACTTCTCCGGCCCGCCGGCGATGCCCACCACTCGTGCGCCGGCGATCTTGGCGATCTGCCCCGCGATCGAGCCGGTGGCGCCGGCGGCCGCCGACACCACCACCGTGTCGCCGGCCTGGGGCTTGCCGACATCGGTCATCCCGATGTACGCCGTCGCACCCGTCGGGCCGTAGACCGACATGATCGCGAGTTGATCGCTCTCCCCGGGAATCGGCGTACTGAACACGTCGTCGCGGATGATCACGTATTCCTGGAAGCCGGTGAGCGTGGTGATCACATCGCCGACCTGGTACGCGTCGCACCGCGATGACACGACCTCGCCGATGCCGGCGGCGCGAATGACCTCGCCCAACTGCACCGGCGGCAGGTAGCCCGGCTGGTCGTTGAGCCAGGTCCGCACTGCGGCGTCCAGTCCGATGTACGTGGTGCGGACCAGCGCCTCACCCTCGGCGGGCTCGGGCGCCGGGGTGGTCACCAGTTCGGTGTCCTCGGGCTGGACGAGACCACTCGGGCGGCGACGCAGCAGGATCTGGCGGTTGGCTAAATCGGGCACGATGCAGAAACTACCGAATGCGAATGCCCTATCCGGAGTGATCTTGGTATGCGAGCATCGACAGATGAAATCCGAGGATGATCCGGAAGCCCGCATCCGGGAACTGGAGCAGCCGCTGGCCGATGCCGCCCGCGCCTCCGAGGCCACCGCGAATCCGTCACCCGGGAAGTGGGCGCCGCCATCCGGTCCGCCGATGCCGCCGCCGGTGATGCCTTACAGCGGCTCGTATCAGAGCCCGCCGATCGGAACACGTCGACAGGGCCGAGGTCTGTGGATCTTCCTCGCGCTGTTCGTCATTGGCATGATCGCGCTGCCGATTGCGATCTTCCTGTTCAGCGCCCACCAGGTGACCCACGGCGGACTCACCACTTTGTTCCCCACCCCGAGCATTTCACCGATGAGCCCAACGCCGTCCAGGGTCGTGCCGAGTACGACGGCGATGGCGCCAGCGTCGCCGCCGAGCTCAGCGACGACCGCGCCGGCGGGTGAGAACATCACTGTCTCCGGCATCAACGAAGTGCGCACCATCGCCTGCAATGGGGGCACGGTCAACGTCAGCGGCATCACCAACAACGTCACGATCACCGGGCACTGCGCCAGCGTGAGTGCATCCGGCATCCAGAACCAAGTCACGGTCGACAGCGCCGACAATATCCAAGCCTCCGGCTCCGGCAACCACATCACCTATCACAGTGGTTCGCCGAAGGTCGGGAACTCCGGTTTCGACAACGTCGTGCAAAAGGGCTGAGGCTCTAGACCGCCAGAAGCCGGTAAAGCCCGATCAGTCCGACGACGACGATCGTGGCGCGCAGCGCATTCGGCGACAGCCGCCGACCGTAGTGCGCGCCCAGCCAGCCACCGATCAGTGAACCCAGCGCGATCAGACCGGCGGCCAGCCAGCTGATCCTGTGAAATGCCACAAGTGTATAAGCCAGTGCCGCAACGATATTGACGAGTAACGCCAGCAGGTTCTTGGCAGCGTTGGTGCGTTGAACCGATTCTGGCAGCAGCGCGCCCATGGCGCCGACAAGCATGATCCCTTGTGCCGCAGTGAAATAACCGCCGTAGACACCGATGGCGAACGTGCTGGCAACTAATGCCGCCATCTTGCGGGGTGATACGTCGTCGGCGTCGCGGCCGGCACTCTCGGCCCGCCGCCGTGCCCAGGTTTGAATCCGCGGCCCGGCCACCACCAGAGCCAGCGCCGCGACCAGCAGCACGGGCACCACGTGAGCGAACACCTTGTCCGGCAGATGCAGCAGCAACCAGGCCCCGAGAGCGGCGCCAAGGACCGATGCCGGGATCTGCCAGCGCAGCCGGTCCCACTGGCCGCCCAGTTCGCGGCGATAGCCCCACGTTCCCGACGCGCTGCCCGCGACCAGACCGACGGCATTCGACATCGTCGACGTGACCGGCGGATAGCCCATCGCGACCAGCGTCGGGAACGTGATCAAGGTGCCGGACCCGACCACGGCGTTGATCGCGCCCGCGGCCAGGCCGGCGACGACGATCAGGATCGCGTGAGTCAGGGACACCGAAACGACGGTAGCTGGCCCACCGTCGTCGATTGCGTCACACTCAGCGGGACTTCGGTTTCCGCTTCTCGCGTACCCGCACGTTGATCCGAATCGGGCTGCCCTCGAAGCCGAACGTCTCGCGCAAGCGTCGTTCTAAGAAGCGGCGATAGCCGGCCTCCAAGAAGCCACTGGTGAACAGCACGAAGGTCGGTGGACGCGAGGCGGCCTGAGTCGCGAACAGGATGCGCGGCTGCTTGCCCCCGCGCACCGGCGGCGGGGTCGCGGCCACGACCTCCTTGATCCAGGAGTTCAACCGACCCGTGCTGATGCGGGCATCCCACGACGCGAGCGCAGTCTCCAGCGCCGGTACCAACTTCTGCACGGCGCGACCGGTCTTCGCCGAGATGTTCACCCGCTGCGCCCACCGGATTTGCACCAGTTCGCGATCGATCTCCTTGTCCAGCAGGTAACGGCGGTCCTCGTCGACCAGATCCCATTTGTTGAACGCCAGCACCAAGGCCCGCCCGGCCTCGATGACCATCGACAGCACCCGCAGATCCTGCTCGGTCAGCGGTTCCGAACCGTCGACAAGCACGATCACCACCTCGGCCGCGTCGATCGCGCCGTGTGTGCGGACGGAGGCGTAGAACTCGTGGCCGCTGGCCTGCCCCACCTTGCGGCGCAGACCGGCCGTGTCGACGAATCGCCAGATTTTGCCGTCCAATTCGATCAGCGAGTCGACCGGGTCGACGGTGGTGCCGGCGACGTCGTGCACCACTGAGCGCTCATCGCCGGCCAACCGGTTCAGCAGCGAACTCTTGCCGACGTTGGGCTTGCCGACCAACGCCACCCGCCGTGGGCCGCCCTGACTTGAGCCCGACTCCGCGACCTCCGGCAGTGCACCGACGACGGCGTCGAGCAGATCGCCCACGCCACGACCGTGCATCGCGCTGATCGCATGCGGCTCACCGAGTCCCAGCGACCACAATGCGGCGGCGTCGGCCTCGCCCTTGTCGCTGTCGACTTTGTTGGCGGCCAGGAACACCGGCTTGCCGGAGCGGCGCAAGATGCGGGCGGCCGCCTCGTCTCCGGCGGTTGCGCCGACCACGGCGTCCACCACCAGGATGACGGCGTCGGCGGTCCGCATCGCCACCGATGCCTGCTCGGCGACGAGCTGCTGCAGCCCTTTGGCGTCGGGCTCCCATCCTCCGGTGTCCTGCACGACGAATCGGCGACCGGTCCACAGCGCGTCATAGGAGACGCGGTCGCGGGTGACCCCGGGAATGTCCTGGACGACCGCTTCGCGCCGGCCCAGGATCCGGTTGACCAGCGTCGACTTGCCGACGTTGGGCCGCCCGACCACCGCCACCACCGGCGGTGGGCCGCTGACCTCCTCGTCGACGGGATCGATGAATTCATCTGCTTCCCAGTCGCTTTCGTCGACCCAGGTTCCGTCTTCGGTCACCGGGTGGCCTCACTTCGCTGCTTGGCCAAGTCCAAGAGGTGGCCGATCACTTCGGCTTCCGTCATCTCGCTGGTGTCGACGACCACCGCATCCGGGGCCGCGCGCAGCGGCGATACCGCGCGCGTGGAGTCGAGATGGTCGCGGCGACGCACATCGGCCAGCACGCTGTCGTAGTCGTCGGGCAGGCCGGCGGCGACATTTTGATCATTGCGACGGCGCGCCCGCGTCTCGGCCGACGCGGTCAGGAAGACCTTGAGGTCGGCGTCCGGAAGTACCACCGTGCCGATGTCGCGTCCTTCGACCACGACGCTGCCCGGTCCGTCGGCCAGGGTGCGCTGCAAGTCGACGAGCCGGGCGCGCACCGCCGGCACGGCGGACACCGCGGACACCGCCTTGGTCACCTCGTCGCCGCGGATCTCTGACGAAACATCTTCGCCGTCAAGGTAACTGCGGTCTTCGCCGGGGTCGTGGCCCACCGACATCTTCGCCGAAGCAGCGACGGACCGCACGGCGTCCTGGTCTGCCGGATCGACGCCGGCGCGCAGCACCGCCAGCGTGGCGATGCGGTACATCGCGCCGGTGTCGAGATAGCGGGCGTGCAGGGCGTGCGCCAATCCTCTTGATACCGAGGACTTTCCGGTGCCGGCCGGACCGTCGACGGCGACGATTACGCTCACAGCCCTACCGCTTTGTAGAGTTCGCCGATCTCGTTGCGGCGCAACGCCCGAATGCTGCCCGGGCGTTGGTCGCCCAGCGTCACCGCGCCGATGTCGGTGCGGACCAGAGCCTGCACCGGGAAGCCGGCCGCGGCCAGCATTCGGCGCACGATCCGCTTGCGGCCCTCGTGCAGTGTGACCCGGATCAGCGTCTTGCCGGGAACGGCGTCCACCACCGCGAAATCGTCGACAGCGATCGGCCCGTCGTCCAATTCGATTCCGGCCCTGAGCTTTTTGCCGAGCCCGCGGGGTACCGCCCCGTTCACGGTCGCGACATAGGTCTTCGGTATTTCGTAGGACGGGTGCATCAGCCGATGCGCGAGCTCGCCGTCGTTGGTCAACAGGATCAAGCCTTCGGTCTCGGCGTCCAGCCGACCCACATGGAAGAGCTTCTTGTTGCCGCGGACCCGGTGCTCCACCAGGTCACCGATGCACGGCCGGCCGCGGTCGTCCGACATCGTCGAGTGCATGCCCTGAGGCTTGTTCAGCGCCAGATACACCAACGATTCATCGAGGATCACCCGCGCGCCGTCGACGCGGATTTCCGAGGCATCGGGGTCGACCCGGGTGCCAAGTTCGGTCACCACCAGACCGTCGACCTCGACGCGGCCATCGGTGATCATTCGCTCGGCGACCCGGCGTGATGCAATTCCGGCCTGCGACAGCACTTTTTGAAGGCGAACCCCGTCCGGTTCGCGGGCGGTGCTCATCACTGGTCCACGTCGAATGCCAACGGCTGATCGCCGGTGGCCTGGCCGCCGGCCAGCTTTGCGAAACGTGGTTCCTCGTCGAGGGATTCGCTGAGGTCGTCGATCATGTCGACATCGGGAAGCAGCGGGGCGATGTCGGGAAGATCCGTCAGCGACGACAGGCCGAGGCGTTCCAGGAACAGCTCGGTGGTGGCGAATGTGACCGCGCCGGTGTCGGCATCGGTGCCCGCTTCGGTGATCAGCCCGCGCGCCACCAGCGTGCGCATCACCGCGTCGACGTTGACCCCGCGGACCGCGCTCACCCGCGCCCGCGTCACCGGTTGCCGATAGGCGACCACGGCCAGGGTCTCCAGAGCGGCCCGGGTGAGCTTCGAGCGGGAACCGTCCAGCAGCAGTCGTTCCACATAGGGCGCGAACCGGGCTCGGGTATACAGCCGCCATCCCCCGCCGGCCTCGCGCAGATCGATGCCGCTGTCGCGTTCGGTGAAGTCGTCGGCCATCAACCGCAGTTTCGCGGCCACCCGGAACGCCGGCTGCTCAGTGGCGGCGGCCAGCGCCTCGACCGTCGCGGGGGTGTCGACGACCAGCAGCAGAGCCTCGAGCACCGCGCCCAGCTCGCTGTCTTCGAGCTCCGGGGCGGTCGCGACGTCGATGCCCAGGTTCGTCTCGGATGCGTCGAGATCCGGGTCGGTCTCGGGCACGTCGATGCCCACTTGTGCATCGAACGGTTCGCTCATTGGTATTCGTCCCGCAATTCTGCGCTGGTCGGCTGTTCTCCGGTCCACGAAACCTGGAGCACACCAAGCGGTTCTGACTGGTCGAATGCTACCGCCCGGGAGCGATACAGCTCGAGCAGTGCCAGGAAGCGGCCGACGATCTCGATCGGTTCGCATTCGGCGACGAGGTCGGAAAACGACGCCCACTGCCCTACCCCGCGCTGCTCCAGGAACCACAGCAGCCGCTTGGCTTGCTCCGGGACCGACACGTGCACCTCGTGAAGGTGTTCGGTGCCGACCGTCGGCACCGGCCGGGGGGTGAAGGCGCTGGCGGCGATCTCTGCGAATGTCTGGGCGTCCACGCCGAGCATCACTTCGGGCAGCAGGTCGGCGAACTGGTCCTCCAGCGCGACCGCGCGCGGATAGCTGCGCAGCGCGGCGGCTTCGAGTTCGCCGAACATCAGCGCGACGTGCTTGAACGCCCGGTATTGCAGCAGCCGGGCGAACAGCAGGTCGCGGACCTCCAGCAGCGCCAGGTCCTCCTCGTCGGTGACTTGACCGGAGGGCAGCAGCCTGGCCGCCTTGAGGTCGAGGAGCGTCGCGGCGACGACCAGGAACGCCGTAGTCTCTTCCAGCTCCAGTTCGGCGCCGATGGCCTTGGTGTAGGCGATGAAGTCGTCGGTGACCTGGTGCAGCGCCACCTCGGTCACATCCAGCCGGTGAGCGAAGATCAGCTGCAGCAGGAGGTCGAACGGTCCCTCGAAATTGGTCAGCTTGACCTGGAAGCCGTTTTGGGGTTGTGCCTCGCAGGTCGCTCCGCCGGTCACGCGCCGAACCGGTCGATCACCTCGCGGGCCAGCGAGCGATAGGCGGCCGCGCCGCCCGATCTCGGTGCCCACGACGTGATCGGTTCGCCGGCGACGCTGGTCTCCGGGAAGCGGACAGTACGGGTGATGACGGTGTCGAACACCAGGTCGCCGAAGCGCTCCACGACCCGGGACATCACCTCGCGGGAGTTGACGGTCCGCGGGTCGTAGCGGGTGATCAGGATGCCGCTGATCTCCAGCTTCGGGTTGAGCCGGTCGCGCACCTTCTCGACGGTGTCGGTCAGCAACGCCAAGCCGCGGAGCGAGAAGAACTCGCACTCGGTCGGAATGATGACGCCGTCGGAGCAAGCCAGGCCGTTCACAGTCAGTAGGCCCAGCGACGGCTGGCAGTCGATCAGGACGTAGTCGTAGCGGTCCAGCACCGGGTGCAGCGCACGGGACAGCGTCTGCTCGCGGCCCACCTCGTTGACCAGCTGGATTTCCGCCGCCGACAGGTCGATGTTGCTCGGCACCAGATCCAGGTTCTTGACGCGGGTGTGCATCAGCACGTGATCCAACGACACCCGCGGTTCGATCAGGACGTTGTGAATGGTGTGCTCGAGTTCGTAGTGCGGCACACCAAGGCCTGCGGACAGCGCGCCCTGCGGGTCGAGGTCCACCAAAAGCACCCGGCGGCCGTATTCGGCCAGCGCGGCGCCCAGGTTGATCGTCGACGTGGTCTTTCCCACACCGCCCTTTTGGTTGCACATCGCGATGACCTTGGCGGGCCCGTGCGACGAACGCGGCTTGGGCTCGGGGATCGCCCGCGGGGGGCGGCCGGTCAGGCCGACTTCTGAGCCGATGTCGGCGTCGTCAGTCATCAGCGCTGCTCCAACGCCGTTCGTGCGGCGATCGGGCAACGGCGGACATGGCACGAAAGTGTAACGGTTACGAGCGCTGTCGCCGGTAGACCCGCAACAACGTCACCTGCGAATTTGTGAGCGCCCGCTTCGATCGTCCAGCGGGCTAGGGTGGCGACCATGAGTCTCAAGCAGCGCGTCCCTCTCCTGCGATGGTCGTTCTGGCGGATGGCTACCGGCGCTCGCAACATCACCACCACCGGCCAGATCGGTGACGGGCGCGAAGCCGCCGCGGTCGAGTACGTGCTGCGCCACGCTCGCGCCGGCGACATCGACGATGTCATCGCAACCATCGACCGGTTCGCCTACGAGAAGTCGATGCTGATCAACGTCGGGGACGAGAAGGGCGAGCTGCTGGACGCGGCGGTCCGGCGGGCCGACCCGAAGCTGGCTCTCGAGCTTGGCACCTATTGCGGTTACGGAGCGCTGCGCATCGCCCGCGCGGCACCTGATGCCAAGGTGTACTCCGTCGAACTTGCCGAAGCCAACGCGGCGAACGCCCGTCGGATCTGGGCGCACGCGGGAGTTGCCGATCGGGTCACCTGCGTCGTCGGGACCATCGGAGACGGCGGACACACCCTCGACGCGCTGGCTAGTGAGCACCGATTCGGTTCTGGCGCTTTGGATTTCCTGTTTCTCGATCACGACAAGGACGCGTATCTAGTCGATCTGCAAAGCATCCTCGACCGAGGCTGGCTGCACACCGGGTCGATCGCGGTGGCCGACAATGTTCGGATTCCCGGCGCGCCCAAGTACCGCGAGTACATGCGTCAGCACCAGGGCACGTTGTGGAACACCACCGAGCACAAGGCACACGTGGAATACCAGAGCCTGGTCTCGGATCTGGTACTGGAGTCGCAGTACCTGGGGAGCTAGCGCGCTCGCGGGTGGGCTTCGGCCCACACTTCGCGGAGCGCGTGCACGGTGACCATCGTGTAGATCTGCGTTGTCGTCACCGACGCGTGCCCGAGCAGTTCCTGGACCACGCGGACATCGGCCCCGCCCTCGAGGAGATGGGTCGCAAACGAGTGCCGCAACGTATGCGGTGATACGCCCGACGTGATGTGGGCGCGTGCCGCGGCGTCCTGCAGCACCTGCCATGCACTCTGCCGCGACAGCCGGCCGCCGCGGGCGTTGAGGAAAATCGCCGGGGTGCCACGACCCCGACGCGCCAATTCAGAGCGCCCACGAACCATGTAGGCCTCCAACGCTTGTACCGCCGGCCGTCCGATCGGTACCAGTCGCTGCTTGCCGCCCTTGCCGCGCAGCAGCACCGACCGGGCCTGAGTGTCCACGTCGTCCACGTCCAGGCCTACCGCTTCGGAGATTCGCGCGCCGGTGGAGTACAGCAATTCGAGCAGCGCGCGATTCCGCAGGGTCAGCGGCCCGTCGGACGGGCTGTCGCCGCCGGCGCCGGCCAGCAACGCGAGGACCTGATCGAGGCTGAGGCTTTTGGGCAAGCGGCGTCCTGGCGTCGGCGGCTTGACCGCCTGCGCGACATCGAATTCGGCCAGGCCCTCCGCCGCGGCGAAGCGGTGGAATCCGCGCACTGCGATCAACGTCCGCGCGGCCGACACCGCCGACAGCGGCGACACACCAGCAGCCGGATCGCCTCGGCGCAATGCCACCAGGAATTCGCTGACGTCGTCCTCGCTGACTTTGGCCAAGTCGTCGACGCCGCGGGCGGTCAGGTGTTCGAAGTATCGCCGCAAATCGCGACGGTAGGAAGTCAACGTGTTGGCGGCGACACCGCGCTCGATCGTCAGGTGATCGAGATAGCCCTGCAGCTGTCCCTCCAGCGGCGGCGCCAGCGTCGTCACCGCGCGGCCGCCTTACGCGCGTTGAACGCAGTCGAGCGGTCGGTCCACGGCGCATCGACCGGTCGAGGCTCCGCGATTCCTTCGGCGACCGCATGAGCCGCCAAGATGCCGCCCACTGCAAGGGAATTGACGATCTCACCGCTCAAGACCCGCTGCACCGCGTCGGCGAGCGAGCACCACTCCACCCGCATGTCGGCTTCTTCGTCGTGCGCCTCGGGCTGGTCGACCTCGGACAAACCGGTGGCCAGGAATACCCGGACCGACTCGTCACTGATACCTGGTGAGGAATCCAGATCGATCAGCGTCTGCCAGGTCTGCGCCTGCAGGCCGACCTCCTCGCACAACTCGCGGGCGGCGGCCAGATGGGGTGCTTCGCCGTCGACGTCGAGTAGTCCGGCGGGCAATTCCCAGAGGCGTCGGCCGAAGGGATGGCGATACTGATACACCAGCGGTATCCGGCCGTCGTCGTTCAAGGCCACGATCGCCACCGCGCCGTAATGCTCGACCACCTCACGGGTCACAATGCCGCCGCCCGGCATCCGGACACGGTCGGCCCGCAACGCGAAAATCTTTCCGGTGTGCAGTGTTTCGGACGACGTCGTCTCGAAGACGTGCTCACCCACGGGTAACAGGCTCGGGCTCAGACAGCGATGACTCCGCGGTTTCGTGCTGCTCGCCGTTGCCGTTGGCCCGGTGCTCGGGGATCTCCAGGGACAGCCGCTCGGCCGCCTTGTATTCGATCGCCGCGCCGATGAAGCCGGTGAAAAGCGGATGCGGACGGGTCGGCCGGCTCTTGAGTTCCGGATGCGCCTGGGTGCCGACCACAAACGGGTGCATCTCCGGCGGGTACTCGACGAACTCGACCAGGTGCCCGTCCGGAGAGGTCCCGGAGAATTGCAGGCCGCTCTCGGCGATGCGATCGCGGTAGGCATTGTTGACTTCGTACCGGTGCCGGTGCCGCTCGGATACCTCGGTGGCCTGATATGCCTGGGCCACAATGGAACCCGGCTCCAGCACCGCCGGGTAGGCGCCCAGTCGCATGGTGCCGCCGAGATCGGCTTCGCCGGCGACGATTTCTTTCTGGTCGGCCATGGTGGATATCACCGGGTCAGTGGTGTCCGGATCGAACTCCGCCGAGTTGGCTCCGGTCAGACCCACCGAACGCGCGGCTTCGATCACGATGCACTGCATGCCCAGGCAGAGGCCCAAAATCGGCAATCCGCGAGCCCGCGCGTGTGAGATCGCCCCGATCTTGCCTTCGATGCCGCGGATGCCGAATCCGCCGGGGATCAGCACGCCGTGGACGTCGTCGAGCACCGCCGCCGCCCCGCTTGCGGTTTCGCAGTCGTCGGAGCCAACCCAGCGGATCTCGACCTTGGCGCGGTGTTTGAATCCGGCCGCCCGCAGCGCCTCACTCACCGACAGGTAGGCATCCGAAAGGTCGATGTACTTGCCCACCAACGCAATTCGCACGGTCTCCTGCGGGTCATGCACCCGACTCAGCAGGTCGTCCCACTCGGTCCAGTCGACGTCGCGGAAAGGCAGGTTGAGCCGGCGCACCACGTAGGCGTCCAACTCCTCGCGGTGCAGAACTTTCGGGATGTCGTAGATCGATGGCGCGTCGGGAGTGGAGATGATTCCGTCGATGTCGACGTCACACATCAGTGCGATCTTGTTCTTCAGCGGCTCGGGCACGTCCCGGTCGCAGCGCAGGATCAGGGCGTCGGGCGTGATACCGATGCTGCGTAGCGCGTTCACCGAGTGCTGGGTGGGCTTGGTCTTCAGCTCGCCGGACGGGGCCAGATACGGAATCAGGGATACGTGCAAAAAGAAGGCGTTCTCCCGGCCGATGTCGTGGCGGACCTGCCGCGCCGCTTCGAGGAAAGGCTGCGACTCGATATCGCCGACGGTGCCACCGATTTCGGTGATGACGACGTCGGGGCGGCGGCCATCGGGCCCCGGCTCGGCCATCGCCAGGATGCGACGTTTGATCTCGTCGGTGATGTGCGGAATGACCTGGACCGTGTCGCCCAGATACTCGCCGCGACGCTCCTTGGCGATGACGGTCGAATACACCTGTCCGGTAGTGACATTCGCCGAACCGGACAGGTTGCGGTCGAGGAAGCGCTCGTAGTGGCCGACGTCGAGATCGGTCTCGGCGCCGTCCTCGGTGACGAATACCTCGCCGTGCTGAAACGGGTTCATGGTGCCCGGATCGACGTTGAGGTAGGGGTCCAGCTTCTGCATGGTCACCTGGAGCCCGCGAGCGGTCAGCAACTGCCCGAGGCTGCTTGCGGTCAGTCCCTTACCGAGTGACGAGACAACCCCGCCGCTGACGAAGAGATGCTTGGTGGCGGTCTGCGGATGCTTTCGCAATGTGGCGACCTCCGTGATGACGGCGCAGGGCTAGCCTCTGGTGAGGGCTGTTTTCCAGCTTTGGGCCTGCCGACCCACGGAAACTCACCCTAACAAACACTCCGCCGCCGCGTCGCTGACACGCCCGGTGGCGCTGCTACCGCGCGGTTACGTCCTGTCGCGAAGCAGAACACAGGGCTGTGAAAAATCCGCGATCACGACCCAGGATTCTGTTTCGCGGCGGGTCAGCGACTACTGCGCGACGGTGAGGCCGGTGCTGCGGTGGCCGGTGCCGTACTGACCGGTACGACCGCCGTTGATCAAATCGGCCACGCCCAACACCGCTGTCACGCGGCCGGAGGCGGCCTCGAGGTTGTCGACGGTGCTGATTACCGGGGTCACCGAAGCGTCGGCGCGGGCCACTCCGACTGCGGCGGGCCCGTCCGATGAGCCGTCACGTCCGGCAAGCATCACGCCCGAACCGTGCGGGGCGAGCGCCGCAGCGAAACGGGCCACGCTGACGCCCTGGTTGCCGGCGTCGTTGTTCAGCGAGCCACCGGTGATGACCGCGGCCGCATTTGATGCGCCGACGTGTTGATTCCCGTGTTCCGAGAAAGATATGAAACCGGTGTCGCGGAGTGCCGCCAGCACGGTGTCGCGTTGTGCGTCGTCGACGGGCGGGACGGCGGGATCGCGGTTGATGAGCAGCGCGATGCCCAGCAGGTCGCCGGCCTGAGATCCTTGGTCGACCAGTTTGGTACTCAGCTGCGCGCCGGCGGGAAGCACCGACGAGGTGACCACCGAGTGCAGCTTCTCCGCGGAGTTGGCGTCGACGAATTCCTGGGTCAACGTCACCGTGCCGGTCACCGCTCCCCCGGCCTGGGTGACGATCTTCGCCACCGCGTCGACGTCTTCGTCCTTGGCGTCGGGAGCGCGAAAGATGACCAGCGACTTGCCGTTGAGTGCGTCATGCACCATCCGGCCGGCCATCTGCGTGTCGAATGCGTTGGCAGAACCAAGCTTTGCGTTGAGTTGGCTCTTCTGGTCGTTGAGCCCGTTGATCTCGTTGTGCAGATTGCGGGTTTCGTCACGCAGCCCGGAGACCATGGTGTTGGACAGGAAACCGGAGCCGAGCACGACTCCCACCGCCAGAGCCAGGAACACCGCGGCCAGCGAAATCGCATGTTGGCGAAGAGATATCACGTCGCTACCGTCCTAATGGATCCAGTGCTGCAGCCAAACCACGAAGTGATTCCAGTACAGGGAGGCCCAATGCAGTACCACCGTGTCGGTACGCGAAACCCACAGCGCGGCGATGATCGACAGCAGCATGGTCAGGATCAGCAGCGCGATCGCGCCACCGGAGATCCGGTTGTGGTACAGCGTGGCAACGGCTTTGGCATCCACCACCTTCTCGCCGACCCGCAGCCGGGTGAGGAAGGTCGAGGGGTTGCTCTGCTGGCGGGTCCGGTCGAAGAACGTCTCGATGTTGGCCCGGTGGCCCGCGGTCACCAGCAGCGCCGCACCGTGGTGGTCAGCGAGCAGCAGCGCCAGATCCGTCGGGGAACCGGCAGCCGGAAACGTCATGGCGCCGACGCCGAGATCTTGAATGCGTTCCAGGCCCGGCGCGTGGCCGTCGGCGTCGGCCGGCAGGACGACCTGTGCGCCGCTCTTGAGGACTTCGGTGCTGAGATTACTGGGGTCACCGACGATCAACTGCGGACGATACCCGGCCTTGCGCAACACATCTGCGCCAGTGCCGACACCGATCAGGACGGGCTGATATTCCTTGATGAATGGCTTGAGCCGCTTGAGGTCGTCGGTGGCGTCTTCCTCGTCGGAGACGATGACGACGTGGCGGCGGCGCAATTCGATGTCGACGTCGGGAATGCCGATTCCGTCGATCAGCAGCGGGCTCTCGCTGCGGATGAACTCAATGGTGTTGCCGGCGAACGCTTCCAGATGTGAGACCAATCCACTCTTGGCCTCCTGCATCAGGCTGGCGATTTCTTCGTCGGTGCGCTCGGTGCCTTTGATCAACCGCCGATCCCCGATATAGACGCCGCCGTTGTGGAGGCGGACTTTCGAGCCGTCCTTGACCTTCTTGAAGACGTCGGTGCCGGTTTCGTCGATCAGCGTGACGCCGTTGGCCAGCAACACCTCGGGTCCGAGGTTGGGATAGCGGCCCGACACGGAGGGGGAAGCGTTGACCACTGCGGCGATCTCGGCGTCGACGAGCGCGTCGGCGGTGATCCGGTCCAGGTCCAGCACATCGAGCACCGCGATGTCGCCGGGGCACACACGGCGCAGTAGCCGGTCGATATCGCGGTCGACGCGCGCGGTGCCGACGACGCCCGGCCGCGCGGTGTTGCGGGACAACAGTGAAGACAAAGTGGTGGTCACGCTCATGGAGGCGATTCTGTCGGGGAACCCGAGAAGGAGCGGGGAGGCGCGCCGTAACAAAAGCCTCAGAAGTTATATCTTGTCACATCTGTCACAGGCATGATGCCGGGTTTAGGTCGCAATCCGGTCACAGTCCGCCGCCTCGAGCAGTTCACGGGCGTGGGCGCGCGCGGAGTCCGAATCACCCAGTCCGGCCAGCATTCTGGCGAGCTCGCCCACCCGGTCCTCGCCGTCGAGGCGACGAACTCCGCTGGCGCCGTTCTTGCCGTTGGTGTCGACCATGAGGTGGGTGTCGGCATAGGCCGCCACTTGGGGCAGGTGGGTCACCACGATGACCTGCCGGTTGCGGGCCAACCGGGCCAGGCGCCGGCCGATCTGCACCGCTGCCCGCCCGCCGACGCCGGCGTCGACCTCGTCGAACACCATCGTGGTGCCGGTGGTCGACGCCGCCAGCACGACCTCCAGGGCCAGCATCACCCGCGACAGTTCACCGCCCGAGGCGCTTTTCGCCAGTGGGAGCAGCGTCATTCCGCGGTGCGCGGCGAAGCCGAACTCGACGAGGTCGACGCCGTCACCACCGGCGTGGGCCTGCACGCCGGTGGCAAGCGTCAGTGCCGCGGGGTCGTCGGCCGTGGCCGGCATGGTTGACACTGTGATGGTGAACTCGGCGTCGGCCATCGCCAGGCCCGCCAGCTCAGCGGTGACTTCCTTCGCGAGCCGCTTGGCGGCCTGACTACGACCCTTGCTGAGTTCGGCTGCGGCGGTTGACAATTCGACTGCAAGTTCGTCGACGCGCCGTTGCAGGCCGGCCAACGCTTCCTCGGAAACATCGAGCTGGGCAAGTCGTTCGCGCGCCTCGCGGGCCCACAGCAGCACGCCGTCGATGTCGGCTGCGTACTTCCGGGTGAGCGTGCGAAGTTCGGCTTGCCGGGCCAGCTTGGCGTCCAACGTGCTGGCGTCCGAGGGTAATTCGTCCAGATACCCGCCAAGCTCCCGCGACGCGTCGCCCACCACTGTGAGCGCCTCGTCGAGTTGGGTTGCCAACGCCCGCAACGTCGTGTCATCGGTCGACTCCAGCGCCGCCTTGGCCCGGCCGAGGCGGTCGGCCGCACAAGCTGCCTGGGCGGCCGGATCGGCGGTGGCGTCATCCCCTGCGCCGGACAACGCGATGCGCGCGCTCGACGCCGCCCCGCGCAGCGCGTCCAATTCCGAGAGCCGACGGATATCACCGACCAGAGCACCATCCTCGCCGGGAGCCGGATCGACGGTGTCGATCTCGTTGAGCGCGAACTTCAGCCGATCGGCCTCCTGCGCCAGTTCGCGGGCACGGTTGCTGCGGTCCACGAAGTCGCGGCGGGCCGTCTGCCACGCGTCGCGCAACTTGCGGTACTTCTCCAGTCGGGCCTCGACGCCGGCGAACCGATCGAGCGCCCCGCGCTGCTCGTCGGGCCGCATCAGCCGCAGCTGATCGTTCTGGCCGTGCAGTGTCAGCAGTTCGGCGGTGAATTCGCCCAGGGATTTCGCCGGGATGCTGCGCCCACCCAGGTAGGCCCGCGACGGTCCGTCGCGGCTGACCGAGCGCAACGCGATAATGCTGCCGTCCTCGTCGCGTTCGGCACCTGAGCCGTCCAGCATCTCGTCGAGCAGCGCGGCCGCCTTGTCGTCGAGATCCGCGGTGGTGAACCGCCCTTCGACGACGGCGCGTTCGGCGCCGGAGCGCACCCGGTTCGCGTCCGCGCGGGCGCCGCCGAGCAGGTGCAGCCCCGTCACCACCATCGTCTTGCCGGTGCCGGTCTCGCCGGTCAAAACCGTTAAGCCGCTATCGAATTCGGCTGTCGCAACGCTGATGGCACCGAGCGACTCGATCCGAATCTCGGACAGCACGGGTTACCGTCCGCGCCAGCCGGTAACCGGCAGCCGGAATTTGCGCACCAGACGGTCGGTGAACGGCGCGCTGTCGAGCCTGGCCCATTTCACCGATGCGTCGCAGCGCTGCACCTCCAACCGCGCCCCGGCCGGCACCCGCATTTCGCGGCGACCATCGCAGAACACGAGGGCATCGTGGCCGTCGGCCTCGATTTCGACGGCGATGTGCGCATCCGGGCTAGTGACCATCGGCCGGGCGAACAGCGCGTGCGCGTTGTTGGGCACGACCAGCAGCGCTTCGAGATCGGGCCACAGGATCGGCCCGCCCGCGGAGAAGGCGTAGGCCGTGGACCCGGTCGGCGTCGACACCAGCACCCCGTCGCATCCGAACGTCGAGACGGGCCGCCCATCGACTTCGAGGACGACGCCGAGCACACCGAGTCGCGGGCCTTTCTCCAGGCTGGCTTCGTTGAGCGCCCACCCGCGGGAGACGACCTCGCCCTTGACCCGCACCGTGATGTCCAGCGTCAGGCGCTCCTCGAGGCGGTAGCTGCGCGCAACCACATGCTCCAGGACGCTGTCGATGGCCTCGGTCTCGGCTTCGGCGAGGAAGCCGATCCGGCCCAGGTTGATGCCCAGCACCGGCACGTTGGCGTTGCGGGCGAGTTCGGCGGCCCGCAGGAAGGTGCCGTCACCGCCTAGCCCGATGACCAGTTCGCAGCCGTCGGCGGCGTCTGGGTCGGCGTCGACGAGCTCGATGTCGACCCCCAGCGCGCGCATGTCGTTCGGCCCCAGCGGCACCGGCCCACGGTCGACGGCTTCGGCCGACAGGACTCGAAGTCCAATATTGTTGTCGCTCAACACCTTTTCGATGCGGCGGGAGGTCTCGGTCGCTTCCTCGCGCCCGGTGTGAACCACCAGCAGCACGGTGCGCTCAGCCGTCATTGGGGACCAGCCTCGACCGCACCACGCACCGCACATTCCAGCTCATCAGTAGACAAACCCCGATCGGTCTCGGCGCGTAACCATAGGAAATATTCCACGTTGCCCGACGGGCCAGGCAGCGGGCTGGGGGCGACTCCGACGGTGCGCCAGCCCAGCTCCCCGGCACGAGCGGCGACGTTGAGCACCGCGCCCGCCCGCAACTCCGGACTATGGACGACACCGCCGGCTCCCACTTGACCTTTGCCCACTTCGAACTGCGGCTTCACCATGGGAACGATATCCGCGTCGGTTGACGCGCATCCAGTCAACGCGGGCAATACTGTGGCCAGCGAAATGAACGACAAGTCGGCGACGACGGTCTCGACCTTGCCGCCGATCGCCTCGGGTGTGAGTTCGCGCGCGTTGGTCCGCTCGATGATCACCACCCGGTCGTCGGATCGCAGCGACCAGGCCAGCTGGCCGTAGCCGACGTCGACGGCGACCACTTCTCGCGCACCGCGGTCTAATAGGACTTCGGTGAAGCCACCGGTCGAGGCGCCGGCGTCCAGGCAGCGCCGGCCCTCGACGTCAATGCCGAAGACGTCCAGTGCGCCGATGAGTTTGTGGGCGCCGCGCGATACCCAGCCGCGCTCCGTCTCGCCGATGACTTTGAGCGCCGCCGTCACCGCGACGGCGGTGCCCGGCTTGACGGCGGGCATCCCGTCGATGCTGACCTTGCCGGCGCCGATCAACTCCGCGGCCTGCTGGCGCGACCGGGCCAGCCCGCGACGGACCAGCTCGGCATCAACACGGGTACGCCGCGCCACGGTGCCTCAGGCCTTCTCCGCCGACTCCAGCGCCTGGACCAGCATGTCGTGCGCTTCGGAAAGCTGGCGTGCGAGCTCTTCGAGATCGGCCTCGGCAGGCATCTTCTCGGGGTCGCTGGGATCCGGCAGCTCGGCGAGGATCGCGTCGATCCGTGCGCGAATCTCTTCAGGGTCGGTACTCATCGCTGTTCCACGCTACGGGATTTACGTCAAAGACCACCGTTGCAGCGCCGCCTGTGCGGTGTCGTCGCCGGCTTTGACAGTCGTGGCCGGCGTCGACCAGACGGCATGAGCAACAGCCCGGACGATCGACAGGCCGTCGCCGTCGTCGTGATTTGTGGTGCTGACGGTGAGCGTGCTGCCGTCGGTATCGACCTGCCAGGCCGCCTGAGGGCCGACTTTGAGCTCGTGTGCCCCTTGGTGCAACGAGCGCAGGTCGTGACCGATGAACGTCGCGCGTTGCTCGGGCACGGCGAAGACGGCGTCGCGCGCGGAGTTGACTCCGGTGAGCACCATCAGGCTGGGGAGTTCAGCGGCGTTGGCGCCGGCGATGTCGGTATTCAACCGATCGCCGACGACCAGCGGTGTGCGAAACTCGCCGCGCGCCAACGCATCGAGCATCAATGTCGGCGCTGGCTTGCCCGCGACCTGAGGGTCGGCGTCGGTCGCTGCCTTCAGCGCGGCGACCATCGACCCGTTACCGGGAAGCAGGCCGCGTTCGGTGGGCAAGGTGGCGTCGATATTGGCGGCGACCCACACCGCGCCGGCCCGGATGGCAAGGGCCGCCTCGGCCAGGTTTGCCCATGCGGTGTCGGGTGAATGGCCTTGCACCACAGCATCGGGCTTGTCTTCGTAGAGACGCACCGGATCGAGGCCGACGGCGACAATCTCGGCGGCCAGCGATTCGGTGCCGACGACGAGTACTCGGGATCCCGGTGCCAGCTGGCCGGCGAGCACGTGGGCCGCGCTTTGCGCGCTGGTGACGACGTCATCGTGGGCTGCTTGCAGGCCGAGGGCTCGCAGGTGCGCGGCGACCTCTCCGGCGCTGCGTGACGCGTTGTTGGTGACGAATAGCGCTCGGCCCGGGGTCTTTTCCAGCGCCTCGGCTGCACCCTCGGTCAGCTCGTGTCCGCGAAAGACGGTTCCGTCGAGGTCGAGAAGAAGGCAATCATGTTCCTGCGCAAGCGTTCCCACGTCAGCCAAGCTCGCTCACTCGTTCCTCGGCATCGGTGGCCCCCTCGACATCGGCTTCAGCGGCATGCAAAAACCACTCCAACGCCTCGGGGCTGCGATCGAGGGCCAGCAACGTCTCGGCGTAGGCGTAGAACAGCCGGGCCGGGATCGTGCCGACGCGGGTCGGGTCCAGTTGCGGGGTGGACAGCACGGTGAGGGCCTGCTCCAGTTGACCGAGGTCGGCGCGGGCGCCGGCGATCACGATGCGCATCTCGTCGGCCTCGTCGCCGGTCAGCTTGGCGGCCTCTTCGCCGCGGGCCAACTCGAGCGCCCGCTCCGGCCGGCCCAAACCCCGTTCGCAGTCGGCGATCAACGGGAGCAGCGGGGACTTGCTGCCCATCCTGCGTGCGGCCCGCAGCTCGGCGATCGCCTGGGCCCAGTCTCCACACTGGTATGCCGCGATTCCGACCGCCTCACGAACGGCGGCGATCCGGCCGGAGCGGGCTCGAGCCGCCCGCGCGTGGCTGAGCGCAGCTGCGGGATCTTCGTCGAGCAACTCCCCCGCGGCGACCAAATGTCGCGCCACAGCGTCGGCGTTGGCCTTGTCCAAAGTGCTGAGTTCCCGACGGATTTCGGGTGCGAGTTGCCTGGCCTCGATCTCGCGCGGAATGGGCGGCCCGTTGTGGTCGTCATCCGAGCCGTTTCTGGGTTGTGCTCTGCGGGCTCGGCCCGGACCGGAAGTGGCGGCCGGCGGCCGCGGCGATCGCTTCGGTCGCCGGTCCTTGTCGCTTTGCCTGTCGTCGCCCACTCGAACCCTTCACCTCGTCAGTACGTCCCGACAAAGGATACGGGCTGCGTGCTGTCGTCCCTGCTACAGCACGGCGTCGGCCAACCGGTCCACCTGTTCGAGGGACGCGACGGCCGGGTGGAAGAGCAGGCGGTCGAAGCCGAGGTCACGGTAGGCGCGCACGGTGTCGCGCGCGTCCTGCGATGTGGTGATCATGTCGGTCACGTTGAGCCTGGCGTAGTCAGGCTTGAAACCGTAGTAGTGCGCGAGATGTTTGCGGCCGGCGTCAGTGACGTCGTTGCCGCCGATCGCAAAGTTCACCGATGCGTGGTTCGTCGGTTCGCCTAAGCGGCCGGTCTCGCGCCATCCGTGGCGGACCCGGTCGAGGAATTCCTCCTGGCCCTTGTAGTCACGCAACGCCCCGGCGACCCAACCGTCGCCGACCGTCGTCGCGCGCCGCAGGGTGGCCTTCGACCTTCCACCGAACAGCAGTGGAATGTCCACCGGCTGAGGTGATATCGGGCTATCGCCGACCAGCGGCTTGCCACTCCAAGCTTCACGCATGCTGCTCACCTGCTGGTCAAGCAACCTGCCGCGTCGGTCGAAGTCGACACCGACCGCGGTGTAGTCATCGTCACGCGCGCCCACCGCGATCCCGATCGACAGACGGTCGCCCGCGCCCAGGGCCAGGCTGGCGAGTTGCTTGGCCAGGATCGCCGGCGGATACAGCGGTGCCAGCAAGATATTCGTCACCAGGACAAGGTCGTTGGTGGCGCCAGCGGCTAGTGCCAATGCGACGACCGAGTCGAGGCTGGGATAGACGAGCCGGTCGATGGTGGTCACGGATTCGAAGCCGCGCTGCTCGGCCCGGAGGGCCCACTCGACGACCAACGGCCCCGGCACGCCGACCACGTTGTTGGGTAGTCCAATTCCGATTTTCATGAGAAGTCCTGTCTGCGTTGCTATTACGGATGTGGGTCAGAAGTTGACGGCGGCGAACTGCTCGGAGTAGACGCCGTTGCGCTGCGCGTCGGGTAGTCCCTGGGCCGCGCTGACCACCACTTCGTCAGCCTCCGGCTCGGCCGATATCAGCCAGAGCACCTCGGTAACGAAGTCGTCAACGGTCATCGTGAAGGCGTCGCCCGGCCCATGCATCTCGGGTCGATTGCCCGCATGATGTAGGGCCACAGCTAGACAGCGGCCTATTCCACTGCCACCGTTGGTCACCAGAATGGTGTTGTCTGTCAATCGCATTCGATCCGCCCCGGAGTAGTCGTCGCTGTGCTGTCCCAAGGATGGAGTTCGGTGAGGTATTCAGACCACTCGGTAGCTAAAACCGTTCGTTAAACGACAGCAGACGGTGCTAAGACGTATGGTTTTCATCATGCTCGACGAGATAGACGGCAAAATTCTTCACGCGTTGCAGTTGTCGCCGCGGGTGTCCTTCCGTCGGATCGCCGATGTGGTCGGCGTCCCCGAGCAGGCGGTCGCCCGACGTTATCGCAAACTGCATCGCAGCGGTGTGGTGCGGGTAGTCGGACTGGTCAACCCACAGGTCTACGGCGAATGCCAGTGGGTGGTGCGGGTCCGTGCGAAGCCGGACGATCTGCCACGACTGGCCGATGCCCTGGTCCGACGCCCAGAGGTCACCCACGCCAACGTGTTGTCAGGTTGGACGGAGCTGGTCTGCATCGTGCGAGCTCCGCTCGGCGATACGAAAGACAGTATCCTGCAACGGCTTCCGCGAACATCCGCGGTGCTTGACCTGGAAGTCGACCTGATTTTGCGGGTGCTCGGTTCTCCGGCCAGCGCGCATTGGACCGCGTACGGGCACACTCTGAATGCCCGGCAGGCAGCGACGATCCTGCGCGATCCCGGCATGCTGAATCAGTCGGGAGGCGGGTCGTTGCCCAGCGAGGACGATCACCCACTATTCGAGGCCCTTGCCGCGGACGGGCGCGCGCCGCACGCACGGCTCGCCGAACATACCGGTTGGTCGCCGGCACGAGTGAAACGTCGGATGGCCGCTCTGGAGGCCTCGGCCACGCTGGCCTTCGACGTCGATTTGCTGTCGGACCGCCTGGGTTTCAATGCCAACGCGATGCTGTGGCTCACGATCGCGCCGCGCCATCTCGCTGCAGTCGCCGAGGAGATGGCTGCGCACAAAGAGATTGCCTCGGTATCGGCGATCAGCGGTTGCAACAACCTCCTGGCGATCGTGATTTGTCGCGACGTCGACGACCTATACCGATATGTGGCCGAGCGGCTTGCCAGCATCGAGCACATCCAGGGCTATGACCTGAGCATCCGAACCCAGCGACTCAAGCAGGCCGCCTCACTGGTCGCTCACGGCAGGTTGATTCATCCCGCTGTACCGGTCGGCCGGTAACGTCGCGACCGTGCTCGACTGGGACCACAACGCGTACTACCACCGCCTGCTTCTCCGCCAGCTGCCGCCGCACAGCCGTCGGGTGCTCGATGTCGGCTGCGGCGCTGGATCATTCGCGGCCCGACTCGCTGGGCGCATCGACCACGTCGATGCCATAGACCGATCGTCGGCGATGATCGAGGTCGCCGCCCAACGCACCCCCCACAATGTGACATGCATGTTGGGCGACGTCATGACGCACCCGCTGATTGAGAACAGCTACGACGCGATCTTCTCGATATCGGCACTGCACCATGTAGATCTCTCCACTGCGCTACCGCGGCTTGCCGCGTTGCTGCGCCCGGGAGGAGTCCTGGCCGTCATTGCATTGCCGCGAAAGGATCTGCGCGCCGAACTCCCAACCGAAGTCGTTGCGGCACTTGGTCATCGACTGCTGGGTGCCGCATTTCTGTTGGCGCGCTCTGTCGGTCGCGGCGATTGGTTCGCGAAGGACTCGACGCACTCGACGATGCCTACCGTGTTAGCTCCCGAGCTGACGACTCGTGAAGTCGCCGGACGGTCCGCCGCGATCCTTGCTGGCGCACACGTGCGCCGGCTCATCTTTTGGCGTTATTTGCTCCGCTGGGAGAAGCCGGCATTGCGGTCGTGAGACAGAAATGCCCGTGCCCCCCAAGGGTTTTGGGGGGCACGGGTGTGTTGTGTGTGTTCGGCGGTGTCCTACTTTTCCAC
>NZ_LZLV01000100.1 GCF_001673405.1 Mycobacterium sp. 1245111.1
GGACTCCCGAGGTGTACATCACCACCAAGGTGCCGATGATCCCCACGAGCAAGGCGGGCAACGCAATCATCAACAGGATGTTGCGCGGCTCGCGCTCCGGCAGCGCCAGCGGCGGCGCGACCGCCACCCGCACCGGAGGCACCGTCGGCGCGGGTTTGCGTGCACCACGCACGAATCCACGTTTGGACATGCCTAGCCTCCGACCTGTTGATTGGCTTCCGGGATCGGCGCAACCGCGCCCCCGCCGTTGATGGTGTCGTGCGCGAGCAGGGCACTGTCGCGGCTGATGGCCGGCCCCGCCGCGAATGTACGGACGATCGGCCACGGGGCCTGGGCGGCGCTGCGTGGATCCAATCCGAGTGCCTGCAACGTCTTGTCGTCCCATTGCACGCCGAACCGAACACCCTGCGGCGAAACCCAATACAGACTCTCGCGGCTCTGCGCCGTGGCCACGCCACTCGTGGTGGCGACGAAGTTCGCCGCTCCCGGCAGCACCAGCGTCTGGTCTGCCTCCACCGACTCCGGGTGGCGGTCGTCGCGCACCAGGCGGACCAGCCGATTATCCATTCCGATAGGGATGGGCAGGCCCCGTCCGCTGAACACGGTGATCGCCGCCTGTGGGTCGGTGGACTGCTTCTGCCAGGCGACACACGTCACCGGATTGGCGGTCTTGTCAACGAAATTCAGCTTGCCCGACGGGTAGAAGTCGACGTTGAGTCTCTCGACGACGGGAACGTGGACCAGTTTGTCCGGCGACACGAGTGTCGGCGTGGCCGACCCTTGCGAGTTGGCCGTGCGGAGCAGGTCGGCGACGAAGCTGGTGATCTTCTGAACGCCGTCCGGGAGCAGCACATAGAAGCCGGTGACCGTGCCCGTCGCGTCGCGGGTCTCCAGCACGCTTCCCACCGTCGAGCCGGGCAGCAACGTCGACGGTGTCCCTGACTCCGGGATCGCCGGTATCACAAGGGGTTCCGTCGAGGGCAGGGCATCGAACAGCGCGTTGGACATTTCGATCGGATACGTCACGCCGGGATCCAGCCCCAGGTTGAACGTCACCGATCGGTCGGCCGGGTCGATTTCCGAGCGTTGTCCGCCCCAGATCACGTAGGTCGCGCCGATGTGCGTCGCCAACACGGCATCCGTGCGGGCCATCGGAGCGGCCCGGCCCCCGGTTTCGAGCTCCCCGGCGATCGACGTCACCAGCGGCGCCCCGACACCCCGGGTCGGCACGGTATCGCAGACCGACCAAGCCGAGGTCGACGCCGGGGTAACGGTGAGATCGTCTGGCACACCGGGAATCCCGATCATCGGCCCGGTCGGGTATTTGGCAATCTCGGCGGCTTTCACCCAGACGACCGACGCGGCGTTGCCGACGGCCAGTCGGGCCGAGGTGAGGTTGAGCGCGGGGTACAGCCGGCCGTTGATTTTCGCGTACACCGCGCCGGTGTCGCGGTTGCCGATGATCGAGGACTGACCGACGAGGCCCGCCGGCTTCATCACGTGCAGCAGGGCCATCCAGCCGACGCCGATCAGCACGAAGACCATCGACAGTGCCACTGCCGCTTGCTGTTTGCGGTCGTCGTGCTTCATCCGCACCGAGAACCGGGTGATCGCGGCCTTGAGTCTGCGGTTGTAGAACAGATGCCCCGAGTTCTGGTCGCGATTGGAGAGATTGAGTGGCACGTTCAGTATCCTTTCGGCGGCCGATGCGGACCCGCCTGATGCTCAAAGATGTTGCCTGGCAACCCGTTACCCGTCATTGCAGAGCTCCGCCGTAGCGCGCGTGGTTTTCGGCCTCGGCCTCTTGCCGCAGCGCGGCGACGGCGAGGTTCAACCGGTCGGCAAGCTCGCCGTGGGTATAGCCGGACATCACGGTCGGATGCAGCGACAATTCGACCAGCCTGCCGTCACCGTTCGCGACCGCCTGAATATCGCCGAGATCGACGCTGTACGTGACGGTCTCGGCCTGGCCGACGAGTGCTTCCCACTTGTCGGCGGCCTCGTTCAATTCGCGCAGAACCGACTCGACGAGATCCTTGTCGCTGAGGTGCGCGCGACTGTCTGGCCCCGGCATCATTGCAGTATCTCGACCCCTCCGACCAGCGTCAATTCATTGTCTGCAGGCTTAATCACGGCACGCTGTCACGGACCGGCTTTCCAATTACTGGGTGGCGGAGAGCTGAGCAGTTGGAACCAGGCGAAGTGGTAATTCGCGTCCACTATGTTCTTGGTGGCCATTCCTTCGGTGGCGGCCAACAGCAGGCAATTCAGTAGCTGCGCCGGTTCGACATCCGGGTACTGGGCCAGGAGTTGATACCGCGACGTATCGAGGTACACCCGCAAGATGTCGATCTCGGCGTCGACGATGCCGGTACCGGCGGCACCCGCCTTGGCCAGTGTGTTCACCATTCGCGGCAGCCCGTCGCGCCAATGGGTCGCTTCCCCGAGGACCCAACCGAGGTCGTCGACCGCGGGCAGTTCGCGCGGCTTGGACGAGGTGTCGGTGACCTCGTAGTCGGTCGCCCAGCCCAGCGGGTCGCCGGGCGCATAGGTCGCCAGCAGTGCGGTCTGGCCGAGCAGTGCGGCCGCGGTGCCTTTGCGCCGGCCCGGCTCCAGGAGCTGCACCTCGTCAGGCAGCGTGATCCCCGGTGGTATCCAGCCGTGGGCGAGGTCGGTGACCAGCAGGGTGCTGCCGTCATCGCGGATACCGACCGCCCAGCGCAGGCCGGGTTCCTGGCGCGCCACGAATTTGAGCAACCGCTCCATCCGTTCGCTTTGCGACTCGCCGGTCTCCGCTACCGGCAGCTGACGCGTGAGTTCGGTGTCGTCGGCCTCCGGCTCGGCGGCGGGCGGCTCGGCTGCCCGGGGCGGCGGTGGTTCGACCGGCGGTTCGGCCAGCGGCGCGATCTCGTGCAACAGCGTCGCCAACTCTTCGAGCACCTCGGTGTCGTCGGATTCGAAAGCGTGCTTGGACGCCGACGGTTCCGATTCGACGACGGGCTCGGCTCGCGCGACCGGTTCCGCGACGGGCGCCGCAGCTATGGGCTCCGCAGCTTCAGCCCGAGACGCTTCGGGCGCTGGCGGCAGGATCGGTTCTGGCGGCGCGACGGGCGTCACCGGCACGGGTTCGGCCGTCGTGGGGATGACCGTCGTCTGCTCAGAATCGCGCGGCGGCGGAGCGAGTTTGAATCGTGTTGTTTTTTCGGTCTCGTCGACACCATTAACGGGGCGGTGTTCGATCGGCAATTTCGATTTCATGCTGTGGAGATGCCGGACTGTCGACTCGACCCGACGTACCGCGAAGGCACGCGCTTCGTTGATGACGCGGGCTTCTTCTGCCTGTCTCGTCGAATCCACCAATCCTGCACACCGAATGTTCTTGAGTTCTTCGTTTGCCGAATTGACGATCCGCTGCAAGTCGGCTTTGAGATATTTGACGAGAGGCGCGGTCTCGGCGGTCACCATGGACAGCTCCGCAGGCCAGAGACCGCCTGTCACCCATGGGGTTGCGTCGACCGGGGCCTTGAAGGCCGGGATCTTCAACGACTCCTGGGCAGCCCTTCGGAGGCGCTGCCGCGCCGTATTCCGTCCGAAGATTGCCACCGGCCAAGCCTACCGTCCCGGGCCTCTCGACTACTGCGCTGATTGACGGTCTGGAAATGTAGGTGAATTGTGCGAATAACGCGGTCTGGGTAGCGTGAGCGTGTGGCAGATTCGGGGCTTCAGCAGCAGTTGAATGAAGTGCGTGCGTTGCTGAGTCGAGCGCGAGAGTTGTTCGGCGCCAACCCTGTCGAACCGCCAACCGATATCGCCCCGGATCGCGACGCGGTCCGGACCTGGATTCGCTAGCTATTCGTTCGCATCGTCGCGGTCCGGTAGTTCGTGCGCGACCAGTCGTTCGATCGCGACGTCGAGATCGTTGGCGGTGGGAACCTCGGCCGACGGGGTGTATCCGGCGGCGACGATTTCGCCTCGCACCTCCATCACCGCCTTGAGGTAGGAGACGTCGGCGGTCAGCAGGATGCCTTCGGTCAGGCTCTCGGCGTCGGTGTTCATCGCCGCCTCAGTGAGCGTGACGCTGTGCATGTAGCCGCCACGGCAGGAGCGGACCAGGATGTGTCCGCTCGGATGTACGGTGTCGAACGCCGGATCGGCCTCTGTCATCGACCGCCGTCGGCGAGGCGATCAAATGTCCTGGCGGCGTCGGCCTCGTGTTGTTCCCACATGACGGCCGATTTTGTCAGGTTGTCGGCGATCTCCGCGTGGTTGTCGGCTTGTTGCTCGTAGCACAGTCGCCGTTGCTCGAGCAGGTCTCTACCGGCCTCTCTCAGGTCAGCGAAGATCGGCCCTAGCGAATCCAGACTGTGCTGGATCGCCGCGTGCGACGCGGGAAGGGTTCGCAGATACTCCGATGTCTCTTGATGGTGGCCGGCGGCTTCACGCAAGTTGGCCGGCACCACGCGAATTCGGTCTGCCATCCATGTTCTCCTTCTGACGTGCCGGCGCGAGCCGGACAGCTTTTATGCGGTCTCGGTTCGCTCGGCAATCGCCGGCCTGGTGGGAGCCGGCAGGCTGGGCGCGCCCGGCGCGTCCGCGATGACCGGCGCCGGAGGATGTTCCCAGCCTAGGAAGTCGGGGCCGCTCACGGTGGAAATGTGCTGGATCTGGCCGTTCATCAACGCGCGGCTTTCGCCGAGTGCTAATGCGTGCCGGTCGGTGAACATTCCGATGTCGCCGGGCGCAAGCCGCGACGGGTCGAGCGGTTCGCTCACGGCGGTGCCTGGTGGCGGGATGGTCATGCCCTGCTGGCGGAACGCGTCGGCGATTGGGGTTCCGCCCGCTGCGGCTTCGATCGCGGCGGCAAGCTGCGGGCTTGCGGCGGTCAGGGTTTCGCCGTTGGGCAGCGTCGCCGTCGTCGGGCCGGACGCGGGTTCGGCGTGCTCATGGCCGGATGGCTGGTGATCATCCTCGTCATCCGTGCGGTCCTCGGTGTCTTCGGTGGCCGGTCGGACGTCGTCGACTTCCTCCCCTTCGGCCGGCCCGGAATTGGGCAACGGGAATCCGCTGGGCACCCCGTACCCGCCGCCGCTGGGCAGGCCTCCTCCCCCGCCGAACGAGGGAATGCTGGGCATCGCTGCGGGCGCAGACGGCGGCGGCGCCTGCGGCGGCGAGCTCTCGGGCGGCAGCCCGAGATCCTCCTCGGGCGACTCGTCTGCATACGGTGCGAGCTCGGATTCGGTTGTCGTGGGCGGAGTTTGGCCACCATGAGGCGCCGCTGCGGGCGCGCCGCCCGGCGCGCGCTGCTCGGCGGGGTCGGGTCCGGGTTGGGTTGAGTGGTACAGCGACGTCCACGCGGCCATCAGCGCCGAGTTCGACGTGTCGTCCAGGCTCGCCCCGGCAACCACGGACTGGATGTCCCGCAGCTTGCCGATCAGGTAGCGCTGAAAATCGCGCGCCCCCGCCGGGGTGTCCAAATCGGATCGGGACGCCACGGCTTGTTCGATGTCACGTTGCAGGGTGTTCAGCACATCCCGCCCGGCGGCCGCCTTCTGATGCGCGTTCAAGACCGCGGCCACTACTTGAAGATCAATCTGGGCCGTCACCGAATTCTGCTGCGCCAGAGCGGCTTCCGCGTGCCTGATGGCCTCGGCGGCGTCGCCTTCCTGATGGTCGGAACCCGACCCTTGGTCAGGCGATGTCATCGCTCTGCTGCCTGAACATGGTCGCGACCGTAGCCAGGGGCGTTGGCGCCGACAATTCACCCGTGTGGAAAGCCGCCGCGCCGCCCACGGGCTAGCCGTCGGAAGAGGTGTAGTTCTCACGCAACGTGTCCAGCGTCGCTTTGGTCGCGCTGTCGATGTCGCGGGCATGCGACACCACCGCCGAGATCTCCTGCTGCTTGGCGAGCAGGAACTTCTGGAACTCGCGTGCGCCCATCGCGGTATCCAGCGCGAGCGCGGCCTGATTGTTTACGGCGCCGTCGATCTCGGCCGCGATGGCATCGAGGCGCCGGATGCTTTCCACCGTCACCGAATGCGCGGTGGCGAGCGCTTCGGTGAGGGCGCGGTCGGCCTCGGCGGACGCCGCGTGGTGCGCAGAGGCCGCCGCCTGTCGCTGCGCAATCGCGTCGATCGCGCCGCCGGCCTGCTCCTGCTCACTAGCCATCGTCGTTATCCCAGTGGGCGCCGGATCTGCACGCCGGCACCAAGCGGACTGATCCGCACGGTGGCGCCAGGTTCAGGCGCCTCGACGACGAGATTGTTACCGATGGCGAGCTGCACGTGACCCGCGGTGGGAAAGACCAGATCGCCCGGCCGGACCTGCGAGCGCGGGACCGGCACCCCGTCGTAAATCTGCTGATATGTGGTGCGGTCCAAGTGAATTCCGGCCCGGGCGTAGGACCATTGGGTCAGCCCAGAGCAATCGAACTGGTCCGGGCCGGTAGCACCCCACACATACGGCCGGCCCAGTCGCGACAGCGCGGCGCGCACCGCAATGCCCGCCCGAGTGTTCGGCGCAGGCAACCGCAAACCATGAACGCCACGGTGCGGCATCCGGTAGCGGGTCGCCCGCCACCTCGATCGATGCCTACGGGACTTGCGGCGAGCGGCGACCACGTGTGCGTGCTGGGCGCGCAATCGCGCGACCCGACGGCGGATCGCTTCGCGCTGCGCAATCGCATTGTCCGGCACCGCACTGTCGGCACGTGCCGCGTCGAGAACACCTTTGGTCAACGCATGCGCGTTGGCGTGATCGCGATGGGCTTCTCGGGCCGTGGCATCCACTTCGGCGTCGACGGCAGCCGCGGCCCGCAGGTCATCGCGGCTACGCGCAACCGCTTCACGGTAAAGTGCCCGTCCCCCACCGTTATTCATTGCCACGGCGCGCGCCAGCAGGTCCTCGTATCGGGCCGCGCTGGTGTCCAGTGATGCCACTTCGGCTGCGCCACCGAACAGTTCGTGCGCGTGGCGCAGTGCCGCCAGCTCGTTTCCGGTCATTGCTGTTCTCCCTCGGTCTGGTCGGCCAGTTCGGCAAAGGCCCGAACCCGGGGGAGAGCGCCGGGTGGGATGACACCTCGGTTGCGGATGTCCCACATCTCTACGGGGGTGACTCCGAGCATCCCCGCGATCACGGCATCGGGTAGTGGCGACTGTGCGCAGGCCCGGTCGAGTCGCGCGCTCAGACTCATCGGCACGCGCTTGAGCAGGTCGCCGCGGGTGGCTTCCAACTCCTCGAGATGCCGCATGAGCCGTTGCGCTGATTCCGCATCGGCGTTGGCCGCGATTCGCCAGGAGTCGGCGGCCAGCATCTCGGCCCGCACGCACTGTTCGATCACGGAAAGAATATACGACTCATATTCGTTTGATGTGTTCGCCGGCGCCCGCTCGATCGCCGATTTGATCGAATCCAAGTGGGCTTCGGAGGATCGTTCCAGCACTTCGGTGTCGGTGTTGTGCCGAACCACCACGATCGGCCCGTCGGTTCGGGCCGGCGTCGGGTCGGGCCGCGGGGCGGCGGTCAGGCGCTCGAGTTCGGCGGCCGAGTCCGCCGCCACAACGAGGCGCGAATACGTGCCGGTTGGCAGACCGAGGCCATTTTCAACCTTTTGAACTGTGCTTTTGTGAGGCTTGCGGGCACCGCGCTCCAGGTAGCTCAGGCCCATCACGCTCACCCCGGTCACCGAGGCGAAGTCGGCCAGCGACCAGTTCCGCGATTCTCGCAACTCCCGGATTGCCGCTCCCGCCGATTCGCGGCTCAACGCAGCGCTCCGGCCATCTTCGGATACTACATAGCGACATCAGCCTTGCTGGGCATATACGTTTTTGTCTCTTTCTCTTGCCAACCACGCGAGTTGGTTATACGCTTCTGTATACGTTTTGGATCGAAGGAGGCGGACCAATGGGTCACCCGTGCTCAGTCAACCCGGAGATGTGGTTCGGATACGCCGACGACGACAGCGGCGACGGCGCCGCCAAGGCGCGTGCCTACGAACAGTCGGCCACCGAGGCACGGCTGCAGTGCCTGCGCCGATGCCCGCTTGCGCAGCAGCGGCTGTGCGCGAAGTACGCAGTCGAGAACCGGGAGGAGTACGGCGTGTGGGCCGGCGTGAAACTGCCGGGTGGCCAGTATCGCAAGCGTGAGCAGTTGGCCGAAGCGCATGCCATCCTGCGCCGGATCGCCGCCGGAGAAATCAGCTCACGGCAATTGGCGGACAATGCCGCGCTGCTGGCGCGCCGTGAGAATGACGCCGCGCCGGCCACGGCCACCGTTTTTCACCTGCCGATGTCTCAGGTCGGACCCCGTTCCGCCGCGTGAACAGTCGTTTACGCAGCCTGATTGAATTAGTCAGCAGGGGGTAATAGGAAGGTCAACCGACCCGGAGGGCTTCCGCACATGACCTTCGACCTGACACCGACTGGCGCACAGCACGACCTGGCCCGGCGGGCACACGAGTTCGCCGAAGACGTCATCCGGCCCGTTGCCCTCGAATACGACCAGAAGCAAGAGTTTCCCTGGCCGGTGCTCGAAGAGGCCGCCCAGCGCGGCTTCTACAGTCCCTTGTTCTATCGCGATCTGATCGGCGACCCCAGTGGGCTGTCACTTCCGATGTTCATGGAGGAGCTGTTCTGGGGTTGCGCCGGAATCGGTTTGGCGATCGTCATGCCGGCGCTGGCGCTGTCGGCGATCGGGCAGGCCGCCTCGCCCGAACAGATGCTGGAATGGGCCCCGCAATGCTTCGGCTCACCCGGCGACCTCAAACTCGCAGCGCTGGCGATCTCCGAACCAGAAGGCGGTAGCGACGTCCGCAACCTGCGGACCACGGCCAAGCGCGACGGCAGCGACTGGATCCTCGACGGACACAAGATGTGGATCGGCAACGGCGGCATCGCCGACGTCCACGTGGTGAACGCGGTGGTCGACCAGGAGCTCGGCCATCGCGGGCAGGCGTTGTTCATCGTCCCGGGCGGCACCCCGGGCTTGGAGCTGGTGCGCAAGCTGGACAAGCTCGGCTGCCGGGCCTCGCACACCGCTGAGCTGAAGTTCGACAGCGTCCGGATTCCTTCGGAAAACCTGCTCGGCGGAGAGGAAAAGCTCGAGCACAAGCTGGCGAAGGCCCGCGAAGTCGTGGCAGGCGGAAAGCGTTCCGGCTCAGCCACATTGGGTACCTTCGAGCAGACCCGTCCGATGGTCGCCGCGCAGGCCATCGGCATCGCGCGGGCCGCGCTGGAATACGCCACCACGTATGCCACCCAGCGGGAGGCCTTCGGCGGCCCGATCATGGACAACCAGGGCATCGCCTTCCCGCTCGCCGAGATCGCGACCCAGATCGACGCGGCGCGGCTGTTGACCTGGCGGGCGTCCTGGATGGCCGCGCAGGGCATCGCCTTCGAGCGCGGCGAGGGCTCGATGTCGAAGATGGCCGCCAGCGAAGTGGCGGTCCGAGCAACCGAGCGGGCCATCCAGACCCTGGGCGGCTGGGGCTACATCAACGACCATCCCGTCGAGAAGTGGTATCGAGATGCCAAGCTGTACACCATCTTCGAGGGCACCAGCGAAATCCAGCGGATAGTCATCTCCACCGCGCTCGGCCATAACGAGGGCGCACCGCCGCTGCACGTCGAACTCGAGCCGTCCGGTGGGCCGCTGAATCGGATGTTCGGCCGGGGCACTCCGCTGCGGTCACGCGTTGCCGACGCGGCGCTCGCCGCCAGGGACCGGGTACCCGCGCCGTTGATGCGCGTAGGTATGCAGCTGCTGCGACCACCGCGAAAGTGAGGAACCATGCCTACCGATAAGACCGGGGCCGAAGCCACCGTTTCTCCCGCCGACGGGAAATACACCATCGCGGTCGACGGTCAGACCGTCGGGCTCGCGGCCTTCGCCGATCGCGACAATCAGCGGGTTTTCTACCACACCGAGGTCGACGAAGAGTTCGGCGGACGCGGTTTGGCCAGCATCGTGATCGGCGAAGGACTCGCCGCGACCCGCGCCGACGGCAAACGGGTCGTCCCGGTGTGCCCGACGGTTGCCGACTTCATCAAGAAGCACCCGGAGTTCAACGACATCACCGACAAGGCGACACCGGACATTCTGCGCTGGGTCGAGACGCTTTAGTTCTCCCGGCCGGCCAGCTCGGCGACGAACCTGTCGATGAAGTCGACGACTGGGATCAGCTGCACCGCCAACTCGACGGCTACGTGAAAGCGGGGCTAACGAAATTCGTTATCCGCCAAGCACATACAGACCCAGTCGTCGACTTCATCGACAGGTTCGTCGCCGAGCTGGCCGGCCGGGAGAACTAAAGCGTCTCGACCCAGCGCA
>NZ_LZLV01000101.1 GCF_001673405.1 Mycobacterium sp. 1245111.1
GGGTCTGCTGCACGAATAGGTGACACCTGAGATCGCTTGCCCGGGATGGGCAGGCTGGGAGGATGTCACCATGGCACGGCCGTATCCCAAGGAGTTCCGCGAGGACATCGTGCGGGTCGCCCGTAACCGCGAGGACGGTGTGACGATCGAGGCGATCGCCGCCGACTTCGGGGTGCACCCGATGACGTTGAGGAAATGGATTCGTCAGGCAGACGTCGATGACGGGGCAACACCGGGCAGGACGACCGGGGAATCGGCCGAGCTGCGCGAGCTGCGTCGCCGAAACCGGCTGTTGGAGCAGGAGAATGAGGTGCTGCGCCGGGCGGCGGCGTATCTGTCGCAGTCGAATCTGCCGGGAAAAGGCTTTACCCGCTCGTGAAAGAGCTCGCCGCTGACGGGATCCCCGTTGCGGTGACGTGCCGGGTCCTCAAGCTCGCCCGCCAGCCCTACTACCGCTGGCTGGCCAACCCGATCACCCACGCCGAGCTGGCCGAGGCCTACCGCGCCAACGCCTTGTTCGACGCCCACCGCGACGACCCGGAGTTCGGCTACCGATATCTGGTCGAGGAAGCCCGCGCCGCCGGTGAGCCGATGGCTGAGCGGACTGCCTGGCGGATCTGTTCACAGCATCGGTTGTGGAGCGCGTTCGGTAAGCGCAAGCGGGGCAAGAATGGCAAGGCCGGGCCGCCGGTGCACGATGATCTGGTGGAGCGCGATTTCACCGCCGATGCTCCAAATCAGTTGTGGCTGAGCGACATTACCGAGCATCGTACCGGCGAAGGGAAGCTCTACGTATGTGCGATCAAGGACGTGTTCTCCAATCGCATCGTGGGCTACTCGATCGACTCGCGGATGAAGTCCCGGCTGGCGACCACCGCCCTGCACAGCGCGATCGCCCGCCGAGGTCAGGTACCCGGTTGCATCGTCCACACGGACAGGGGGTCGCAATTTCGAAGTCGAAAATTCGTCCACGCCTTGGCTCGTCACGACATGGTCGGATCGATGGGCCGCGTCGGTGCGGCCGGCGACAACGCGGCCATGGAGAGCTTCTTCAGCCTGCTGCAGAAGAACGTTCTGGACCGCCGCCGGTGGGACACTCGGGAGGAACTGAGGATCGCGATCGTCACCTGGATCGAACGCACCTACCACCGCCGCCGACGCCAGGCCACCCTCGGGCGGTTGACCCCCATCGAATTCGAAGCAATCATGACCACACCGGCCAGTCAGGCCGCGTGACCGAAACTGTCACCTGATCGTGCAGCAGACCC
>NZ_LZLV01000102.1 GCF_001673405.1 Mycobacterium sp. 1245111.1
TCGGACTGAACTTCAGCTGTGTGGTGAACGACAGCCTCGTGACGCGCGCCAGGAACTACCTCACGTTCCAGTTCCTCGAGACGTCGGCCACGCATTTGATGTGGATCGATGCCGACATCGGTTTCAACGGCTTGGACATCGTCAGCATGCTGGTGGCGGACGAGGACATCGTGTGCGGTCTGTATCCGAAAAAGGCCATCGACTGGAACCGCGTCGCACGCGCTGTCAACGACGGCGTGCCACCCCACGAACTGCACCGCCACGTCGGTTCTTTCGTCATCAACGTCCTCGAGGGCGACGACGCCGAAGTCGACGCCAACTCCGGCGAGGTTGTCGAAATCACAGCTGGAGGAACAGGTTTCATGCTCGTCAAGCGTAAAGTTTTCGAGACCTTGCAGGACCAGGTGCCGTCCTACGTGGTGGGTGGCCAAACCATCAAGGAGTTCTACAAGGTAGATATTGAACCCGGCACGAATCGGCTGGTGTCCGAGGACTATTACTTTTGTTTCCTTGCGCGCAGTTGCGGCTTCAGGGTCTTCGCGGCCCCCTGGGTGCATCTGACGCACACCGGCCCCTACGAATACGACAGCGAGCTACAACCAAATTGGTTGGTAAATCCAAGCCTGTAAGGCTGACGCCTATTGAGCGCTGCCGTGCCCGAATATGTATGTCCCCGTGTGATTGAGCCGGACCCAGGGTGCCGCGTAGATTTTGAAGCCGCGGTCGCGCGCGAGTTTGCAGAAGTGGTAGTCCTCAGACAGCAGGCTGTTCCCCGAATCGGGATCGATGCTGACGGCATAAAACTCCTTGAGCTCGATGCCCGGTGTGGAACCGTCGACATAGGACGGCGCATCCGCGGCGAGGGACTCGAACACTGCGCGCTTGATCAGCATGAACCCCGTTCCCGCATTGGCGATTTCGATGAGGCCTTCGGTGGTAACCCGGTCCGGGGAGTTGTCGATGAGGTTCAAGACCAACGAACTCTCGTGGTCGCGCAATTGCTCCTGCGGCACGCCCTCGCTGGCGGCCCGCGCCACCGCCGGCCAGTTGATCTCCTTTTTCGGATAGATCCCGCACACGATGTCTTTGTCGGCGCCGACCATCTTGACGATGTCGACGGGATCGAAGCCGATATCCGCATCGATCCACATCAGATGGGTCGCCGGTGAATTGAGGAACTGGAACGTGAGGTAGTTCCTGGCGCGCGTCACGAGGCTGTCGTTCACCACACAGCTGAAGTTCAGTCCGACGCCATTTTTGAAGAAGGTGGCCGGCGTGTGGGCAAGCGACATGGTGTAGGCGGCCGAGGCCATCCCGCCGTACATCGGCGTCGCGATGAACACGCGTGGGCCGGGGGCGATCGGCCCCATATCGAGGTTCTGACCGCCCGGCGGTTCGTCAGCTGTCACGTCAACCCTTCCGGTGACCCGGGGTTGAGCGCCATCGCGACGAAGTCGACGCGCCAGAGCGTACGGAACAGCTGACGTACGAAAGCCTCCAATTCGGCTGTGGCCGTGTCAGATTCGCCGTGTTGAACGAGGACCGTCTGGATGATCTCGCGAATTGAGCGACGGCCGTCGACCTGCTGGATGAACGGGAGTTGCACCGGGTTCAAACCGATTCGCGAACCTGGCCAATAGATCTCCTTGCCGGAGAGGCCGCAGCGATATCGGAATATCGGCACGTAGTCGAGGGCCGTGGAATCCGAAAAGTCAATCTGATAACTGGCTTTCGGCCGCTCTGGATGGCAGGCCATGAAGAAGTGGCAACCATTCATCGTCTGCAGTCTTTCCATCACCGACCAGATCTTGTTGTCCGGCAACGCGTTGACGGCCGGGTAGTAGGTCGCGGGCTGGCCGGCGAGGTCCTGGGGGTAGTACGGCGTTTTGTGGTACCAGCCCTGAAAAACCAGGCCCGCCGATTCGACGAAGTCGATGCACTCGTCGACCGTGTAGCTGCGCGCACGACCATGCAGAAAGGTGTCCACCAAAGCAGCATCGTCCTGCAGATCGCCCGCTCGTCGCAGGTAGCTGTGGACGGGATGGTCGTCGGGCAACGTCGCGATGGTGTCCTTGACGATCTGGAGCGATGCCTCGTCCTGGCCCAGGTTCATGTCGCGAAAGACGGACTCCAGCAACTCGACTCCGATTCGGCCGTGCTTTCCGTAGAGCATCAGTGCCATTACCCCGTCCGGGCGCAGGCATCCGGTCAGCGCTTTCAGCCCGGCCCGCGGATCGGCCATGTGATGCAAGACGCCGGTTGACACGACGAGGTCGAACTGGCGTCCGAGCGTCGACAACTCCTCGATCGGAAGCAGATGCAAGTCCAGGTTGTGCAGCCCGTGCTTGTCTTTCAGATGCCGCTGATGATCCAGCGAGGCCTGGCTGATGTCGACGCCGACGACACTGGCTCCGGGATTGTTGAAGGCGAAAACCGCGGCCTGGTTGGTGCCGCAGCCCGCGATCAGAATGTCGAGATCGGCCCGGTAGTCCCGGTCCGGCCAGAAAATGCGGTGCGCGTGCGAGGGGTCGAACCAGTCCCAGTTTCCGACGCTCCACGCCTCGAGGTTGTCGACGGGAGGGGGGTATCGCCACCGTTCGTATTGGCGGCTGATCACGTCGTCGCGCGCGTCGCCCACCCGCGGATTATCGACCACTGCGCCCTGACCGGCAAAAGGGAACTCGGCGCGCGTGTCGTGTCGCTGTGATGTTGGACTCTTCTACAAGAAATTCTAAGAGATGTGCAGCAACCGATGATTCTGTACCCGATCAATTTCGGTGTCGAAAGGTGCGAACAACCTGGCGAAACCACGCGCTGCGTCGGAAATTCGAAACCGCTTGTGGCACTAGATAAATATTGTTTAAGGACGCGATGAGTTACCCGAGTGACGCGGGCGACAATCGATGAAATGGCGCAGTGTTCGCCGAAATTCAGCTACTACACTCGTTCGGAAGTAGCGCGCCACTGCGCTTATCAGTAGGGATCTGAGTAGCGGTCCGGAAGCATTGGACCGCCCGAAGCGTTACCGGCTCAGAACCTAATGTCCGCCCACCACGGACCAACATGTAGAGGCTGGTGCCATTGTGAGCGATGCAGCTCCCGAGTTGAGCGAGGCAAAGGGTTTCACCGCTGTCCGTGAGATCGCGGTCGGACGCGGCGCGGTCAGCGGGATCGCAGTCAGTTCCGACGGCGGTGTGTTGGCGGTCACCCACCACGGCGATGACAGCGTCTCGCTGGTCCACACCAACGACGCCACGGCCACGCTGACGGTCACCGAGGTCGACGAACCGTTCGCGGTCGCCATGTCCGGCCGGCGCGCGTACGTCAGCAGCGTGGCCGAGGGGCACGACGAAGTTCTGGTGTTCGACACCGGCTCGGAACACATCATCGGGGCCTACCCGGTGGCATTCAGCATCACTGACCTGGCGGTCAGCTCGAACGGGCGGTACGTCTACGCCACACGGTCCGGGGCTGACGGCGCCGATGTCGCGATCCTGGACACCGCGACCGGCAACAAGAAATCAGTTGGCATCGCCGCTACGACCGTTGGGTGTGCGCGGGTGAGTCAGGACGGCCGCCGGCTCTATGTCGCGGCCAACGGCGTGTCCACCGCAGAGCTCGTGGCGATCGACACCCGGCGCGGCCGGATCACCGGCACCGTCGAGATCGGTTCGCCGATTCGCGATATCGCGCTGAGCCCGGACGGTGGCATCGCCTATGTGGCCAGCTGCGGGCCCGACTTCGGCACGGTGCTCGACGTGGTCGACACCCGGAACTCGGCCATCAACGCCACCTACAAGATCGGCGACGCCGCGCAGATGCTCGCTCAGCTCACGCTGAGCCGCAGCGGCGAGCGGGCTTACCTGGTCGGCGACCAGTACGTGACGGTGCTGTCCACCACCACTCAGGACGTGCTCGGCAGCATCACGGTCGGTGATCAGCCGTCGTGCGCGATCGAAAGTCCCGACGGTGAGCGGCTCTACATCGGCGACTACGCCGGTACGGTCACGGTGCTGGAGATCGCCGCGAATGCTTCCCCCGAGGCGCTGACGTCGGACGACGACTGGACCGCCCCGCGCGGGTGGTCGTTCTCCGAACTGCGGACGCTCGAGCCCACCCCGGTCTAGCGGCCCGATCGCCGACACGGCGATGGATCGGGCGTGCAATGATCGCCACGAGGGCGGGCTTTTGGCGGGCCGGCCCGGGTAGCAGGCGCAACCTTAGGCGGTCCAGCGATGTACAGCACCATGCACAGCTTCCCCCTGACGATCACCGCCATCCTGAGGCACGCCACCGGCGTTCACGGCGCCCGCAAGGTCTATACCGCGACCGATGACGGTTTTCGCGAGTGCACCTACGCAGAACTCGGCCACCGCACCGCGCAGCTGGCGAATGCGTTGCGCCGCATCGGTGTCAGCGGCGACCAGCGGGTCGCCACCTTCATGTGGAACAACGCCGAGCATCTGACCGCATACGCGGCCGTGCCGGCGATGGGCGCGGTGCTGCACACCCTCAACATCCGGCTCTTCCCCGAGCAGATCGTCTACGTCGCCAACGAAGCCGAAGACCAGGTCGTGATTGTCGATCTGTCGCTGGCCAAACTGCTGGCGCCGCTCCTCGGCGAACTCGAGACCGTGCACACCGTGATCGCGGTCGGCGACGGCGACCTTGCGGCCCTCGAGGAATCGGGCAAGACCGTGCTGCGCTACGACGAGATCCTGGACTCCGAATCGACCGAGTTCGAGTGGCCCGATATCGACGAAAACTCTGCTGCTGCAATGTGTTACACCAGCGGAACGACCGGAAACCCGAAAGGCGTCGTCTACAGCCACCGGTCGACCTACCTGCACACAATGGCAACCTGTACCAATAACGGCATCGGGGTCAGCTCCAGCGACTGTGTGCTACCGATCGTGCCGATGTTCCACGCCAACGGCTGGGGACTGCCGTACGCGGCGCTGATGGCCGGAGCCGACCTGGTGCTGCCCGACTGCCATCTGGACGCCAAGTCGCTGGTCGACTTGGTCGACAAGCTGCGCGTCACGATCGCCGGCGCGGTGCCGACCATCTGGAACGACGTCATGCACTACCTCGACAAGAATCCCGGGTTCGACGTGTCGTCGCTGCGGATCGTCCCCTGTGGCGGGTCGGCCGTGCCGGTGTCGATGATGCGCACCTTCGAGGACAAGCACGGGGTGCAGATCCGCCAGCTGTGGGGCATGACCGAAACCTCGCCGATGGCGACCATGGCGTGGCCGCCGCCGGACGTACCGGCGGACCAGCACTGGACGTATCGCGCGACCCAGGGCCAACCGTTGTGCGGTGTCGAGGTCAGGATTGTCGACGACGACGGCAAGGTGTTGCCCAATGACAACGAGGCCGTCGGCGAGGTGGAAGTTCGCGGTCCGTGGATCACCAGCTCCTACTACCGGGGACACGACGAGTCGAAATTCGACTCCGGCTGGCTGCGCACCGGCGATGTGGGCCGTATCAACGAACGTGGCTTTATCACGCTGACCGACCGCGCCAAAGACGTGATCAAGTCTGGCGGCGAATGGATTTCGTCGGTGGACCTCGAGAACGCTTTGATCGGCCATCCGGATGTGGTCGAAGCCGCCGTGGTCGCGGTCCCCGACGAGCGCTGGCAGGAACGGCCGCTGGCGGTCATCGTCGCGAAGGAAGGATCCGGCGTCAGCGCCGATGACCTGCGAAAGTACCTGGCCGACAAGGTCGTTCGCTGGTGGTTGCCGGAACGCTGGACATTCGTCGATGAGATTCCGCGGACCAGCGTCGGTAAGTACGACAAGAAGACGATCCGGTCGCGGTACGCCGATGGCGTGTACGAGGTCAGCGAAGCTCGAGACTGAGCGGGACTGAAGGGGAAACGCATGAGCTTGCGGGTCGTCCAATGGGCAACGGGTTCAGTCGGCGTAGCCGCGATCAAGGGCATCCTGTCTCATCCTGAGCTCGAACTCGCCGGGTGCTGGGTGCATTCGGAAGCCAAGAACGGCAAGGATGTTGGCGACATCGTCGGCTGGTCGCCACTCGGCGTCACCGCGACCAACAGTGCCGACGAGATTCTCGCGCTCGATGCCGACGCGGTGATCTACGCACCGTTGCTGCCCAACGTGGACGAGGTCGTGGCACTGCTGCGCTCGGGCAAGAATGTCGTGACACCCGTCGGCTGGTTCTACCCGGGCAGCAAGGAAGCCGCGCCGCTCGAGGTGGCCGCCCAGGCCGGCAACGTCACGCTGCACGGCGCGGGAATCGGCCCGGGCGCGGCGACCGAACTCTTTCCGCTGCTGCTTTCGGTGATGTCCACTGAGGTGAATTTCGTTCGCGCCGAGGAGTTCTCCGATCTGCGGACCTACGGTGCGCCGGACGTGCTGCGCTATGTGATGGGCTTCGGCGCCGAACCGGACAAGGCGCTGACCGGACCGATGCAGAAGATTCTCGACGGTGGCTTCTTTCAGTCGGTCCGGCTGTGTGTCGACAAGATCGGCTTCGCCGCCGATCCGGAGATCCGGACGTCGCAGGAGGTGTCGGTGGCCACCGGCCCGATCGAGTCACCCATCGGCGTCATCGAAGCGGGCCAAGTCGCCGGGCGTCGATTCCACTGGGAGGCCCTGGTCGGCGACGCCGTGGTAGTACGGATCACCGTGAACTGGTTGATGGGCGAGGAAAACCTCGACCCGCCTTGGTCTTTCGGGCCGGCAGGCGAACGCTACGAAATCGAGGTCCGGGGCCACCCGGACACCTTCGTCACGATCAAGGGCTGGCAGCCGGAGAGCGTGGCCGCCGGCCTGAAAAGCAATCCCGGGGTGGTGGCTACGGCGGCTCACTGCGTCAACGCCGTTCCGGCGACCTGCGCGGCCGCACCGGGAATTCAAACGTTCTTCGATCTGCCGCTGATCACCGGCCGGGCCGCACCAGGGCTGTCGCGGTAGCCTGCCCAGATGGCACGAACTCTCGCTGTCCAGCAATCGCGGGTCGTCCCCGTCGGCGTGGAAGAAGCCTTCGCCGGAACCTTGCCGATCCCGCTCACCACGATTTTCAGCCGCTGGTACGGCCCCATCGGACCCATCAAGGAAGTCCGGGATCAGGAAGGTGAATGGGCCCGCGCCGGTCAGACACGCACGGTGATGCTGAGCCCGACCGGCAGCTTCCGCGAGGAGCTGACGCGGGTGGACCCGCCGCATGCGTTCGGCTATGAGTTGACCGGGATCACCGGTCCATTGGGATTGCTGGTCGGCATGGCGGAGGGCGAGTGGACCTTCGTCCCGAGCGGTGCCGCCACCACAATCTCCTGGAGCTGGAACATCCACGCCGCGTCGAGGCTCGCGGGGCCGTTGTTGCCGGTGCTGGGTCGGGTATGGAAGGGCTATGCGCGCCAGTCGCTGGCGACGCTGGCAGCCGAGCTGACCCGCTGATGTGCCGACTATTCGGTCTGCACGCCGGGACAAACGTTGTCACCGCGACATTTTGGTTGCTGGACGCCCCGGACAATCTTTCCGAGCAGAGCCGGCGAAACCCGGACGGCAGCGGGCTCGGGGTCTTCGACGCCGAGGGCAAGCCACACGTGTACAAGGACCCGATCGCGGCATGGCAGGACGCCGCATTTGCCACCGAGGCCCACGACCTGACCGGCACCACGTTCGTCGCGCACGTCCGCTACGCCACGACCGGATCGCACGAAGCCGTCAACACCCACCCGTTCCTGCAGGACGGCCGCATCTTCGCGCACAACGGCGTCGTGGAAGGCCTGGATGTTCTCGACGCGCGGCTACGCGAATTGGGCACTGCCGATTTGGTTTTGGGGCAGACCGATTCCGAGCGGGTATTCGCGTTGATCACCGCGTCGATCCTCGCGCACGGCGGCGACGTCACCACCGGCTTGATCGAGGCGATGACATGGCTGGCCGACAACGTGCCGATCTACGCGGTCAACATCCTGCTCAGCACCGCCACCGATATGTGGGCGCTGCGTTACCCCAAGTCGCACCTGCTGTACCTGTCGGACCGGCGCGAGCCGTCGCCGCAGCGCCGATTTCATCTGCACACCAACAGGATTCGGGTGCAATCGGAGCACCTGCATCAGCGGTCCTCGGTGGTGTTCGCCACCGAGCCGATGGACGACGCCGCGCGCTGGCAACTGCTCGAGCCGGGTGAACTCGTCCACGTCGATGCCGGCATGCAGATCAGCCGCGATCTGGTGCTGCCGAACCCGCCGCGACACCTGCTGACCGAAGACCAGTTGAGCCCAGCGGCTCAGGCCTCGCTGCACCCGACCGTTCGATGACCACCCGCGCATTGGTGCTCGGCGGCGGCGGTGTGGCTGGAATCGCCTGGGAGACTGGGATTCTGTTGGGCATCGCCGACGAGGAGCCGGAGGCGGCGCGGGCTCTGCTGGACTCCGATGTACTGCTCGGCACGTCGGCCGGTTCGGCCGTGGTCGCCCAGATCGGCAGTGGCACCAGCTTGGCCGAGTTATTCGAGCGGCAAGTCAGCGGAGTGTCGGCCGAAATCGACCCGGGCGTCGAGATCGAAGACGTTGCAAGGCTTTTCCTGGCCGCGATGTCGGATCCAGACGCCACGCTCACCCAGCGACGGCAACGAATCGGCGCGGTGGCGCTGGCCACCGAGACCGTCGCGGAGCCGGTGCGGCGCGCGGTTATCGCGCAGCGGTTGCCGTCCCACGTCTGGCCCGACCGGACGCTACAGGTCACCGCGATCGACGCCGAGAGCGGCGAACTAGTGGTGTTGGACCGTGATTCCGGCGTGGACCTGGTCGACGCCGTGGCCGCCAGTTGCGCCGTGCCCGGGGCGTGGCCGCCGGTGACGATCGCCAACCGGCGCTACATCGACGGCGGTATCGGTAGCACCATCAACCTGCATCTCGTCGAAGACTGTTCTACGGCAGTCGTTTTGGTACCCAGCGGGGTGGCGACGCCGTCGCCGTTCGGCGCCGGGGCGGCAACCGAAATCGACGCCTTCGGCGGTGCCGCGTTTGCGGTGTTCGCCGACGACGAGTCGTTGGCCGCGTTCGGGCCGAACCCGTTGGATCCCAACTGCCGGCCGGCGAGCGCCCGAGCCGGGCGGGCGCAGGGCCGCAAGGAAGCGGCGGCGGTCGCCGCGTTCTTGGGCGTCAGGTAACCGGGCGCGACAGGTCGGCGGTGTCCAGCGCATGGGCCGCCAGCGCTCTGCCGACCTCGATCACCTCTGCGGCCCGGTGAAATTCCAGGCTGCGGCAGGCCGAGCGGGGCACCTCGATCAGCAGATCGGGCGGATAGGCCGCGAGCGTGTGGCGGGCCAGGGCTGCCTGGGCGATGTCGATGGTCCGGTTCATCACCTCGAAGCTGCCCAGCCTGGGCACCTCGGGCTCGTCGACCGAATAATCAGTGGCCGGGTCGTCGCCGGAATCGGAGTCGTCCGGGCTCGACCCGCCGAATCGGCTGAGCACGTTTCGTGCGGTCGGCGAGTCGAGCAACGCCGAGGTGCTGCTCAGGACCCGATTCAGCCATTCGCCCGACGACCTCGGCTCGGGCTCGGGCTCGTCGCCGCTCTCGCTGCCGGACAGGCTGACCGCGATGGTCAGATCGGCGTTGACGGCCGCGATCGGTGCCATCGGCAGCGGATCGAGGATTCCGCCGTCAGCCAGCAGCCGCCCGTCCAGGGCGTGCGGCGAGATGACGCCCGGAATCGCGATGGACGCCCGGATGGCCTCGTCGACCGGCCCGCGCTGCAACCACACCGACTTTCCGGCCAACAGATCGGTGGTCACCGCGGTGTAGGGGATCGGTAGTTGCTCGATCGTCACGTCGCCGAGAATGTCGCGCACCGCGTCGAGGATCTTCTCGGCGCGCAGTACACCGGCGGCGGTGAGCGTCGGGTCCAGCAGCCGCAAAATCGCGCGCTGTGTCAATGACCTTGCCCAGTCGGCGAATTCGTCGAGTCGGTTCGCGGCCTGCAATCCGCCGACCAGCGCCCCCATCGACGAACCGGCGATACCGACGATCTGATAGCCCCGGTCGTGCAGTTCGTGGATCACCCCGATGTGGGCGTATCCGCGGGCGCCGCCGCTGCCGAGCGCCAGCGCGACTCGGGGCCGGGGAGCGTCGACTGGTCCCGGCTCGGGCGTGATGTCTGGGTCGGTCATGGGCTACATCTTTGCCTGCGCGGAGCGGGTTTTATCAATCGTGATCCGAATTGCCGGAAACGCTCCGACGGCTCAGCCGCATTCGCCGCCGGCGGCCGCGTGGGCCGCCACGATCACCCCGGCCTGCCGGGCCAGCGGCAGCGCCGCCCAGGCGATGTTCCAGGTCCCCGGGCCGACGACGCCGGGTGTCTGGACGGTCGCCAGGTATCTCTCGGCCAGCGTCTGTTTGTCGCCCGGATGGGCCTGCATCCACACCGTCGCCGCATGACAGGCCTGGAAATACTCCTCCTCGGTCGAGTGCGCGGGCACGTCGATCTTGGTGGTGACGCCTGCCGGAGACATGGCGACCACGCCCGGCGCCGGCACCGTCTTCGTCGCGCTGGACGGCGTGACCGGTGGGGCCTTCGACTCGTTGGACGAGCAGCCGACGGCGATCAGGGCAGCAGCCATGCCCGACATCAGAAGACCAAACGGTCGCGGCGGCACCCGCTCAATCTATGTAAGACTGGCGGCCGTGATGCAGCGAACGGGTGTTCTGGAATGCGGTAGGCGGGAGTGTTGTCGGCCCTAGCCTGCCGCCGCCCTCAGATACACCCGTTCGCCCTGGAGTTTCCCGCATGGTTTCGACAAATCTCGTCGCTGCCCCCGCCCGATCCCGGCCCTCGCCGCTGCGAGCCGTCCCCGGCCCGACCCGCCTGCGGCTGGCCGACCTGCTGCACATCACCGACCGGACCGCTGACGACGTGCTCAGCGGCCACTACGACCACATCGTCCCGCCAGACGGGGTGCCGACCGACGACCGTTGGTTCGCCCGACTGCACGGCGACGACGAAGTCGACGTCTGGCTGATCAGCTGGGTCCCCGGGCATCGAACCGAGCTGCACGACCACGGCGGGTCGCTGGGTGCGGTGACGTTGCTGTCCGGGTCGGTGGACGAATTCCGTTGGGATGGTGAGCAGTTGCGCCGTCGACGACTCGCGGCAGGGGATCAGGCCGCCTTTCCGCTGGGTTGGGTGCACGACGTGGTGTGGGCGCCGACTGGAGCGCGCACATCGGTGACGCGGTCCGGGCCACCTGAGCCGGCGCTGAGTGTGCACGCCTATTCGCCGCCGTTGACCGTGATGTCGTACTACGAGGTGACCGATGGACATCGGTTGCGGCGCAAGCGCACTGAACTGACCGACCACCCGGAGAAGTGATGAGTCGTATCGATCATGTGCTGGAGTCGGCACGAAACCGGTTGCGCCGCTTGGCAGCCGACGAGGTGCCCGCGGCGCTGCACCGCGGGGCGCTGCTGGTCGACATTCGGCCGCAGGCCCAACGGGCGCGCGAAGGGGAGGTGCCGGAGAGCCTGAACGCGCTCGTCATCGAGCGAAACGTGCTGGAGTGGCGCTGCGACCCCACCAGCGATGCCCGTCTGCCGCAAGCGATCAGCGACGACGTGGAATGGGTGGTGCTCTGCTCGGAAGGTTATACGTCGAGCCTCGCCGCGGTCGCGCTGCAGGACCTCGGGCTGCACCGCGCGACGGACGTCATCGGCGGGTACCGGGCGCTGCAAGCGGCCGGCCTGGTGCCAGCGGCTTAGCCGCCTCCACCGCCTCCGCCGCCGCCATCGGCGCCGGCGTTGTACCAGTTGTAGTCGTCGTAGTCGTTCGGGTTGTAGTACTCGCCGTGGTGCCCGGGAGGCGCAGGTGGCGGCGGCGGATCCGCCGGGATCGGCGCGGGCAGCACGATCGATGCGCCGCCGGAAATTTCACTCGCATAAGCCGGGATGCCCACCGCGGCGATCGGGATCGCGGTTAACACCCCCGCCGCCGCAAACTTGGCAAATGTCCAGGTCATTAACCCTCTCCCTTCACGGGATCACGAATACTGTGAATAGTGCCACTCGCGGTTCGATTCGGTAGCTGCTCGTGCGAAACCGTTGGGAACTTCACAGCGTCCGTTCACCTGGTGTTAGCTGTCGCTGGCGTGCAACAGCGGCCGAAGCCTCGCTGTTTTCTCCTGGGTCCAACCCGGCGGTTGCAGAATCGACGCCCAGGCGTTGGCCACATCAGCGACGTACACGTGACCGTGACCCTGCGGCACGTCGGTGGCGACCGCCATGTCTGCAGACACCTGCAAGAACGTCACCACCGGAATCCAGGTCGTCTCGGGAAGCACGTCGTAGCCACGCTTTTCGCGGAGCCAGTCCGGTTCGCTGAACAGTAGCCCGGGATGCCACCAGGCGATCGGATCCGACGCATGTTGCAGATAGACCACCCGCGGCGTATTCCATTGTGGATCAGGGCGATTCAGGTCCTCGGGCCGTGCCACAAAACGCACAAAGCGACCGTGATCGTAGATCGGCAGCCACTCCGGTGAGCCGCGGTCCCGCGTCGAGGTCAGGTCGGTCCAGATGGTGTTCTGGAACGTCGGTCCGGAGAACAGTGCGCCGTCCGAACGGGCCAACACGTTGTTCAGACTCATGAACGGCGCTTCGCCGCCGAACGAACCCAGGCTCTCACCGAACACGACGAGCTTGGGGCGCTGGGCTTCCGGAAGCTGACGCACCATTCGGTCGACGGCCTCGAACAGCGCCTGACCCGCGTGACGCGCGTTCTCCTTGTCCACGAGGAACGACAGCCAGCTGGGCAGGAACGAGTACTGCATGCTGACGACGGCGGTGTTGCCGTTGTACATGTACTCCAGCGCCGAAGCTTCGGCCTCGTTGATCCAGCCGGTGCCCGTGGTCGTCGCAACCGCGATGACGGCGCGGCGTAATCCGCCGGCGCGCCGCAATTCTCGCGCGGCGAGTTCCGCGGCGGCGGTAATGCCGTCGGCGGACTCCAATCCGGCATACGCCCGAATGGGCTCGATCGCGGGGCTGCCGTTGAAGGCGGACAGCTGCGCGACGCTGGGCCCGCCCCGGACGAAGATACGGCCCTGATGTCCCAGCGATTCCCAGGACACCAATGAGAACGGCCCGCCGGAACGCAGCGGTGTGTGCGGCGCTGCGCTGTCCGGGGCCATTTCATTGTTGACTGTTTCGAAGGTGTTGTTCATGGTGCGCATCGCGAACTTCACCACGACGCCGTTGAGTATCGCGGTGGTCAGCACCAGCAGCAGCGTCACGACGATCACCGCCGAAACTCGCGGCGGTGCAAAGCGATCCAGCCGCAGGTCGAGAAAGTGGACCAGCCGTCGGATGAGTTGGCCGGCTTCGACGACGCCGAACAGCACGATCAACGACAGCGCGGCGGTCAATGGGTAGTCGTGCCAGGTCAGGTGCTTGACCCCCATCAGGTTACGAACCCGGTCCTGCCAGACGTGGAACCAGATCACCATCGCGACCATGCCCATGGCGCCGACGGCGATCAGCACCAGCCATGCTCGGCGCGGCGCCGGCGGGCTGGAGTCGCGCGAGCGCATGAACCGAACCAGCCATACCGCGAAAACCCCTATGCCGTAACCGATTGCACCCGCCAGACCGCTGACCAACCCCTGGAAAAGCGGACCACGCGGCAGCAGCGACGGCGTCATCGAGAACCAGATGAACACCAGCCCGACCGCGGTGCCGGTGAAGGTGTAGTGCCGAACCCACCACGCTTTTCTGCGCCGCGGCTCCGACTCGGTCATCAGAACTCCTAGCGGTGCGAGAAGTTCGGAGGCCGCTTGTCGATGAACGCCGCCATGCCCTCGGACTGGTCTTCGGTCGCGAAAGCCGAATGGAACAGCCGACGTTCGTAGAGCAGCCCTTCGGCCAACGTGGACTCGAACGCTCGGTTGACCGCCTCCTTGGCCATCCGGGACGCCGAGCGCGACATCTGCGAAATGGTGGTGGCGACGGCCTTGGCTTCGGTCAGCAGATCGGCGGCGGGGACCACCCGCGACACCAGGCCGCAGCGTTCGGCTTCGTCGGCGTTCATGTTGCGCCCGGTCAGGATCAGGTCCATCGCCTTCGCCTTGCCGACCGCGCGGGTCAGTCGCTGCGAACCGCCCATGCCGGGCAACACGCCCAGCTTGATCTCCGGCTGGCCGAACTTGGCTGTGTCCGCGGCGATGAGCACGTCACACATCATCGCGAGTTCGCAGCCGCCGCCGAGGGCGTAGCCGGCCACCGCGGCGATCGTCGGTGTGCGCACCGCGGCGAGCTTGGTCCACGGTGCGAAGAAGTCCGCGTCGAACACATCGGAGAACGTCAGGCTGGACATCTCTTTGATGTCGGCACCCGCCGCGAACGCCTTCTCCGAGCCGGTGATGATGATCGCGCCAATGCCCGGGTCGTTGTCGAATTCGGCTGCCGCGGTGGTCACTTCGCCCATCACCTGGCTGTTGAGCGCGTTGAGCGCCTTCGGTCGGTTCAGCGTGATGATGCCGACTCGCTCGTCACGCTCGACCAGAATGGTTTCGTACGTGTTCGTCATCGCTGCCTTTCTAGAACTTCAGTTCGTCGTCGACGGGTGCGAAGTATGCCTCGACATCGGCCGCCGTGACCTGCTCCAGCGACGCCGGCGACCACTGCGGATTACGGTCCTTGTCGACGAGTTGGGCGCGGATACCCTCGACCAGATCGTGTGAGCGCAGCGACGCCGATGACACCCGATAGTCTTGGGCCAGAACGTCTTCCAATGTGTCGAGCTTTGCCGCGCGTCGGACCGCCTCCAGCGTCACCGACAATGCGATCGGGGACCGGGTCACGATCAGGTCCGCAGCGTCGTTGGCAGCGCCTGCGTCGTGGGCGCGCAGTGCGGCGACGATGTCGGCGACGGTGTCGGCGGCGTAGCACTCGTCGATCCATTCCTGTTGCGCGGCAAGCTCGCTCGGCGGCGGCTCGACGGCGTGGGCGGCGATCGCCTGATCGACGCCGACCTCGGCGATCGATTGCCGCAACGCGTCCAGCTTGTCGTGCGGCACGAAGTGGTCGGCGAAGCCGAGCGCGATCGCGTCGGCCCCGGAGAACGGCGCGCCGGTGAGCGCGGCATGCAGGCCCAGCGATCCCGGTGCGCGCGAAAGCAGGTATGCCCCACCGACATCGGGAATGAAGCCGATGCCGACCTCGGGCATCGCGACCTTGGAGGTATCGGTCACCACACGGGTGTTGGCGTGCGCGCCGACCCCGACGCCACCGCCCATCACAATCCCGTCCATCAGTGCCACGTAGGGCTTTGGGAAGCGCCCGATCTGCCCGTTCATCAGGTATTCGTCGTACCAGAACCGCCGTGCCTCAGCGCCGTCCGCGCGGGCGCTGTGATAGATCGCCACCACGTCGCCACCGGCGCACAGGCCGCGTTCGCCGGCCCCGGACAGCACCACGGCGCCGATGTCGGAGTTGTGCTCCCACTCCGTCAGCACCGCGCGTAGGTGGTCCACCATGCTCTGGTTCAACGAGTTGATCGCTTTGGGGCGGTTGAGAGTCAGGTAGCCGATACCGTTGTCGACGCGGCTGAGGATGTCGTCGGATACGTCCGTCACGCGCGCAATCTCCCTGGTCGAATACTGTCGGAGGTCTGACCAGCAATCTAGATCGTTGTCTGCGCCGAGCCGCCCGCGGGTAAGGTTTGTTCGGAGTGGTGCCGGCCGCACATTCGGGGCGAGAAACCTTCCGCCGGGAACCTGGCTGGACTACCGTTCGTTGATCAGTTGTCCCACAGCTCTGAACTCACAGCTCACGAGAGGAACCGACGGTGCGGGAGACCAGTAACCCGGTATTTCGCTCGCTGCCTAAGCAGCGTGGCGGATACGCGCAGTTCGGGGGTGGCGTCGCGGGCGCCGCGACCCAGTCAGTTCACGCTGACCCCTATGCTCCGTACGTCGACCAGCGGGCAGGCGTTTCCCGGCCGCTGACCATCGATGATGTCGTCACCAAGACCGGCATCACCCTGGCGGTGCTGTCGGCCGTTGCGGTCGTCTCGTACTTCATGGTCGAGGCCAACCAGGCGCTGGCATCGATGTTCACCTTCGTCGGCGCATTCGGCGGGCTGGCCGTCGTGATGATCGCGACGTTCGCCCGCAAGCAGGACAACCCGGCGATCGTGCTGACCTACGCCGCGCTCGAGGGGCTGTTCCTCGGCGCGATCTCCTTCCTGCTGGCCAACTTCTCGGTGTCGAGCACCAGCGCCGGCGCCATGATCGGTCAGGCCATCATGGGCACGTTCGGGGTGTTCGTCGGAATGCTCGTGGTCTACAAGACCGGCGCGATCCGGGTCACGCCGAAGTTCACCCGGATGATCGTCGCGGGCATGTTCGGCGTGCTGGCCCTGATGCTGGGCAACCTGGTGCTGGGCATGTTCGGCGTCGGACACGGCGAGGGCATGGGCCTGCGCAGCGGCGGCCCGCTGGCCATCATCTTCTCGTTGGTCTGCATCGGTCTGGCGGCCTTCAGCTTCCTGATCGACTTCGACGCCGCCGACCAGATGATCCGCGCCGGCGCGCCGGAGAAGGCGGCCTGGGGAATCGCATTGGGCCTGACCGTGACCCTGGTCTGGCTGTACATCGAGATCCTGCGGCTGCTCAGTTACCTGCAGAACGATTAGCGCTTGACACCAAAAAAGCCGGCACGCGACTTCGCGTGCCGGCTTTTTGGTCGTTCGACGAGTGGCGTCAGTTCAGCCGCTCGATGATCAGCGCCATGCCCTGGCCGCCGCCGACACACATGGTCTCCAGGCCGAACGTCTTGTCGTGGGTCTGCAGGTTGTTCAGCAGCGTGGTGGCGATGCGGGCACCGGTCATGCCGAACGGGTGGCCCAGGGCGATCGCGCCGCCGGACACGTTGAGCTTGTCCTCGTCGATTCCCAGCTCGCGGGCCGAGCCGAGCACCTGCACCGCGAAGGCCTCGTTGATCTCGAACAGGTCGATGTCCTTGACCGACAGACCCGCCCGCCGCAGGGCCATCTTGCTGGCCTCGATCGGGCCCAGGCCCATGATCTCCGGGGACAGGCCGCTCACGCCGGTCGACACGATGCGGGCCAGCGGCTTGAGGCCGAGTTCCTTGGCCTTGGTATCGCTGGTGATCACCACCGCGGCGGCGCCGTCGTTCAGCGGGCAGGCGTTGCCCGCGGTGACCGTGCCGTTGGGCCGGAAGACGGGCTTGAGCTCGCTGATCTTCTCGTAGGTCGTTCCCGGCCGAGGGCCGTCGTCGGTGCTGACGGTGGTGCCGTCGGGCAGCGTGACCGGAACGATCTCGCGCTCGAAGAAGCCGGACTTGATGGCTTCCTCGGCGCGGTTCTGGCTGCGCACACCCCAATGGTCCTGGTCCTCGCGGCTGATCCCGGTCATGATCGCGACGTTTTCCGCGGTCTGGCCCATCGCGATGTAGACGTCGGGGATGTTGTCGTCCTTGCGGGGGTCGTGCCAGTCCGTCGCACCCTCGGCGGACTTGGCCGTCCGCTCGGCGGCGTCGTCGAACAGCGGGTTCTTGGTGTCCGGCAAGGAGTCCGAGCTGCCCTTGGCGAACCGGGAGACCGTCTCGACGCCGGCGGAGATGAACGCGTCGCCCTCGCCGGCCTTGATCGCGTGGAACGCCATCCGGATGGTCTGCAGCGACGACGAACAGTAGCGGTTGACGGTGGTGCCCGGCAGGAAGTCGTAGCCGAGTTCGACGGCGACCACGCGGGCCATGTTGAAGCCCTGCTCGCCGCCGGGGAGGCCGCAGCCCAGGATCAGGTCGTCGATCTGGTGGGGGTTGAGCGCCTCCACCTTGTCGAGCGCGGCGCGCACCATCTGCGCGGCGAGGTCGTCGGGTCGCATGCTGACCAGCGACCCTTTCATCGCACGCCCGATCGGCGAGCGGGCAGTTGAGACAATGACGGCTTCCGGCATCTCGGCTCCATCCATGGGGGGTCGGGTCTGGACCCGAATCTAGCCCGCAGCGGCGGCGAGCCGTTAAACGGCCTAGCCGGAGGCGGTGACGACGATGGGCGCCGGAACCCCGGTGGTGGGCCGGCGCCACAGCCGGGACAGCAGCCTCAGCATCGAATAGCCGGGCCCGGCTTCGGTGGCCGACGACGACGGCAGGCCGGGCAGCGGCGCGCCGGCCCAGTCGCCGAGCGCATGACACAGCGCCGGCAGTAGCTGGCTTGCGGCCAGGGCGTAGCCGGCCGCCGACGGATGAAACTGGTCATCCGACAGCATCAGATGCGCGGAATGCTTGAACTCGTCGTTGACCAGGGAGGCCAGCGGCACCGGCACGCCACCGGCCGACCGGACAGCGCCCGACTGAGCGCGAGCCAGCCGCAGGCCCAGGGCCCGGACCGTCCACCGCAACGGCTGCGGAATCGCTTTGACCACACCGAAATCGGGGCAGGTGGCGACGACGACTACGGCGCCGCTCGCACACAGCCGCCGGACCGCCGCGCCCAAGCGCCGCGCGGACGCGCCGATACCGTTCAGCTTGGTGACGTCGTTGGCCCCGATCAGGATGACCGCGGCGTCCGGCGGGGGTCCAGCCACGAACATGGCATCGACCTGTCCGGACAAGCCTTTGGAGGTGGCACCGACGATCGCCTTGGTGCTCAGCCGGATTCGTTTGCCGGTCTGCTCGGCCAGCGCGCGGGCGATCAGCACGCCGGGGACCTCCTCGGCGCTGCGACAGCCGTACCCGGTCGCCGTCGAGTCGCCGAAGATCATCAGATGCAGGTCGACGTCCATCCCGCGTTGCCAGCGCTCCACCGGACCGCCGCCGGGGGAGTACACGCCGTCGGCGCGGGGCGGGACGTCCCATGATTTCGGGATGACGGAGCGCGCCTTCGCGGCCTGACTGATCAGCAGGTTGCGCGCCCCTACATAGGCGGTGCCGGTCGAAGCCAGCGCGCCGGCGGCGGCCAGCGCGACCATCGATCCTCGCGGTGGGCGTCGTACCACGCGACCAGTTTAGGTTGCGGACTCACCTTCGGCAGGGAGCCCCGGGCCTGCGACATTACGGGTCGAAGCAATCTTGGTATCGAATCAGACTCTTTGATTGTTGAAATTCTTTAGAGTGTCAAGCTAAGTTCACGGAGTTGTTCGAGGGGACGCTCAACGACTTCGTCGACATGTTTATCGCACTACAACGGCGTAGGAGTGTTGAGCATGACCGCACCGAGTAAGGTCTCGGGTTCACCCCGGACTCCAGTGCGTGCCCATGACGCGATGCGGGCCCGCAGATTTCCTGTCAACGACGGCGTACCCGTCGAGGTCGTCGAGAGCGGCCCCAGCCTGGCCGCGGCGGTAGCGGCACTGGCGTGCCGCATGACGATCCGCCCGGTCCTGGGTGCGGTCAGCTACATTCCGCACGTCCCTTTCCCCTTCGGGATCATCGATTTCGCGGCACGGGTACTTCTTCCCAGCCCAGATACCGTGCGCACGACCGTCGAGTTGCCGCACTGCACAGCGCAGTTGGTTCGTGCCCCGGGAGTGCTGCCGGCCGACGGCAATCGACGGGTGGTGTTGTACCTGCACGGCGGCGCCTTCCTGACCTGTGGGGCCAACTCGCACAGCCGAATTGTCAACGCGCTCTCCAAGTTTGCCGATACGCCGGTGCTGGTGGCCAACTACCGCCTCATCCCGAAGCACTCGGTCGGCCAGGCGCTCGACGACTGCCACGACGCCTACCGCTGGCTGCGGTTGCGCGGATATCAGCCCGATCAAATCGTGCTGGCCGGCGACTCGGCCGGTGGATACCTGGCCCTTGCTCTGGCGCAACGACTTCAGCAGGCCAACGAGGAACCGGCGGCGCTGGTCGCGATCTCGCCGCTGCTGCAGCTGGCAAAGGAACCCAAGCAGGCTCACCCCAACATCAAGACCGATGCGATGTTCCCCGCCAAGGCTTTTGACGCATTGCTCACCTTGGTCGCCAAGGCGGCCCGCAAGCACGTCGTCGCCGGCGAGCCCGAGCGGCTCTACGAACCGCTGGACCACGTCGAGCCGGGGTTACCCCGAACGTTGATTCATGTGTCGGGGTCGGAGGTGTTGTTGAACGACGCTCGCCTGGCCGCCCGTGCGCTCGCCGCGGCGGGTGTGCCGACGGAGGTGCGGGTCTGGCCCGGCCAGATCCACGACTTCCAGCTCGCCGCGCCGATCGTCCCCGAAGCGGTCCGCTCGCTGCGGCAGATCGGCGAATACATTCGTGAGGCGACCGGCTAGCTGTACGGGTCCACGTCGCACCTGAGACGATTTAGCCCATGCGGATCGCGCGGCACATCAGTGAACTCATCGGGAACACTCCACTGGTTCAGCTGAACTCGGTCGTGCCGCCGGGCTCCGGCCGGGTGGTGGCCAAAGTCGAGTACCTCAGCCCGGGCATGAGCAGCAAAGACCGGATCGCAGTCAAGATGATCGATGCGGCCGAGGCCAGCGGCGAGCTCAAGCCTGGCGGCACGATCGTCGAACCGACCTCCGGTAACACCGGCGTGGGCCTGGCGCTGGTCGCGCAGCACCGCGGCTACCACTGTGTGTTCGTCTGCCCGGACAAGGTCAGCGAGGACAAGCAGAACGTGCTGCGCGCCTACGGCGCCGAGGTGGTGGTGTGCCCGACGGCGGTGCCCCCCGAGCACCCGGACAGTTACTACAGCGTCTCCGACCGACTGGTCCGTGAGATCGACGGCGCCTGGAAGCCCGACCAGTACTCCAACCCGCAGGGGCCGGCCAGCCACTACGAGACCACCGGGCCGGAGATCTGGGCCGACACCGACGGCCAGATCACCCATTTCGTCGCCGGGATCGGAACCGGCGGGACGATCACCGGCGCGGGCCGGTACCTCAAAGATGTCTCCGGCGGGAAGGTGCGCATCGTCGGCGCCGACCCGGAGGGGTCGGTGTACTCCGGCGGCACCGGGCGGCCGTATCTGGTCGAAGGCGTCGGCGAGGACTTCTGGCCGTCGGCCTACGACCCCGCGGTGCCCGACGAGATCATCGCGGTCTCGGACTCGGACTCGTTCGACATGACGCGGAGGCTGGCCCGCGAAGAGGCCATGCTGGTCGGTGGCTCGTGCGGGATGGCGGTGGTGGCGGCGTTGAAGGTGGCCTCGCAGGCCGGGCCCGACGCCCTGATCGTCGTGCTGCTGCCCGACGGCGGCCGCGGCTACATGTCGAAGATCTTCAACGACGCGTGGATGTCGTCGTACGGGTTCCTGCGGACCAGGCTGGACGGCTCGATCGAACAGCCCACCGTCGGCGACGTGCTGCGGGGCAAGTCCGGGCATCTGCCCGACCTCGTGCACACCCATCCGTCGGAGACCGTGCGCGATGCGATCAGCATCCTGCGCGAATACGGCGTGTCACAGATGCCCGTCGTCGGCGCCGAGCCGCCAGTGATGGCCGGCGAGGTGGCCGGCAGTGTCTCCGAGCGCGAACTGCTGTCGGCCGTCTTCGAGGGTCGCGCCACCCTGGCCGACGCCGTCGGCATGCACATGAGCCCGCCGCTACCGATCATCGGTGCCGGCGAACAGGTCAGCGCGCTGGCCAAGACGCTCCGAGACCTGGACGCCGTGATGGTCGTCGAGGAAGGGAAGCCGGTCGGGGTCATCACCCGGTACGACTTGCTTGGCTTCCTGTCCGACGGCGCGTTACGCAAGTAGCCCGCAGACTCCACACAAAAAGAAAGTCACCGAATGACCGACCAACCGCCGCCGCCACCGCCATCGGGGGGATTTGCCCCGCCGCCACCGCCGGCAGGCGGCAACTACCCGCCGCCGCCTCCGCCGTCGGGCGGATACGTCCCGCCGCCGCCAGGGCCGGTGCTACGGGGGCTGACCCGCGACCAGTACACCCCGTGGATCGTCCGGGTCGCGGCGTACCTCATCGACCATCTGCCGCTGGTGTTGATCCTGGGCGTCGGCTGGCTGGTGCTGGAGAACTCCATCGACAGCGCATGCCTGACCAACATCACCATGAACACCGTCGAGCAGATCTGCTCGACCGGCTACTCGACCATTGGACTCACCGTGATGTGGATTGCGGCGCTGGTCGGATTCGGGTACTTCGTCTGGAACTTCGGCTACCGCCAGGGCACCACCGGGTCCAGCATCGGTAAGTCGTTGCTCAGGTTCCGGGTCGTCAGCGAAAACACTGGTGAGCCAATAGGATTCGGCCTGTCGACGCTGCGGGCGATCGCCCACGCGGTGGACGCGGCCATCTTCTACGTCGGCTACCTGTTTCCGCTGTGGGACGCCAAGCGTCAGACACTGGCCGACAAGATGATGGCCACGGTCTGCCTGCCGCTCGACCAGCAGGTGGGCGGCTAACGGCCCCGCCTCACGGGTGCCACGTCTCGATACGACAGTTCGTGAACGTCCCGGGGTCGCAGACCAGCCCAGTCTGCGGTGGCGGCGGTGGTGGCGGCGCGTCACCCTCCCAGATGGTCCGGGCGACGTTGCCACCACCCCCGACGTACCAATAGGTGTGGCAGATGCTGTCGTCCCAGCGGACCGGATCGACCCGCAGGTTGCCGGTCTGCACCGGGGGATCCCCGGGGCACCAACGGCACGGTCCTCCCGGGCTGTCCGGGGGACAGCCCGGCCAGCTGGCGGCGGCTGGGCCGACCGCCCCGGCCAGGCCGCTCCACACCAACACCGCCGACGCCAAGGTCGTGAGCATTCGTCTCATAACTGGTCATTGTGATCGCGGGCAACCGCCCAGCACATGGGTCAACTTCCCTATTTTCGGCGTCCGCCCATCGCTGTGCCGTGACTAGGCTGAACCACGATGAGCGGCCACGAACACTTCGCCAAAGCGGGCCTGTCCACCAAGGCCATCCACGCCGGCTACCGGCCCGACCCCGCGACCGGTGCGGTCAACGCCCCGATCTACGCCAGCAGCACGTTCGCCCAGGACGGCGTCGGGGGCCTGCGCGGCGGATTCGAGTACGCCCGCACCGGTAACCCGACCCGGGGCGCGCTGGAGGCCGCACTGGCCGCCGTCGAGGACGGCAGCTTCGGTCGCGCGTTCAGTTCCGGCATGGCGGCCAGTGACTGTGCGCTGCGCGCCGTGCTGCGGCCGGGCGATCACGTGGTGATTCCCGACGACGCCTACGGCGGCACGTTCCGGCTCATCGACAAAGTCTTCAGCCATTGGGGCGTGCTGCACACCCCGGTCGCATTGTCCGATCTCGACGCGGTGCGCGCGGCCATCACCCCGCAGACCCGGCTGATCTGGGTGGAGACTCCGACCAACCCGCTGCTGTCGATCGCCGATATCGCCGGGATCGCCCAGATCGGCGTCGAAAATGGCGCGAAAGTGTTGGTGGACAACACCTTTGCTTCACCGGCATTGCAGCAACCGTTGACCCTCGGTGCCGACATCGTGCTGCACTCGACCACGAAGTACATCGGCGGGCACTCCGACGTGGTCGGCGGCGCGCTGGTGACCAGCGACGAGGAGCTGGACGCGGCGTTCGGCTTCCTGCAGAACGGCGCCGGCGCGGTGCCGGGGCCGTTCGACGCCTACCTGACGATGCGCGGCTTGAAGACGCTGGTGCTGCGCATGCAGCGGCACAGCGAAAACGCCGCTGCGGTAGCGCAATTCCTCGCCGAACGCCCCGCGGTGGCCTCGGTGCTGTATCCGGGTCTACCGACCCATCCCGGTCATCAGGTCGCGGCGCGGCAGATGCACGGTTTCGGCGGCATGGTGTCGGTGCGGATGCGGGGCGGTCGCGCCGCGGCGCAGGCGTTGTGCGCCAACACGCGGGTGTTCATCCTCGCCGAGTCGCTCGGTGGGGTCGAGTCGCTGATCGAGCACCCCGGCGCGATGACGCACGCGTCGACGGCCGGTTCCCAACTCGAGGTTCCCGACGACCTGGTTCGGCTGTCGGTCGGCATCGAGGACGAGGCCGACCTGATCGCCGATCTCGAGCAGGCGTTGGGTTAGTCGGGTTTGCACTGCGCGGCCGCCGTAACTTTCCAGCCCCACTTGCCCCGATAGCTGGGCACGTCCAGTTGCAGGCATGCAGCATCCTTGGGGGCGCTGACGACGACAGAACTGAAGGTGTGGGTGCCGGGGGATATTGGCTTGGAGATCCCGTCCGTACCGCGACTGCACTGCGCGTGCAGGTAAAGGCTTCCCGTCAAATTCCCGTGACTATCCCGAACACTCCAGTGCGGAAGAGTAAGCGCGTATGCAGCGAATTGGTTGGCGAATTGATCGACGTCCGACCACATTTCGATATCGAACTGCAAGTACTGCTGATTATCCATAGGAACGCCTGGCGATTCGAGGCACTGCGTATTCGGCCTGATGTTAGTGATCAGGAAAGACAGTTGGTCGGTAAGCCAGCCTCGTGCACCGTCGTCGCTGTCGCCGGGTTTAGCCGGATGCGGTGATGTAGGTACAACATTCCGTTCCCAGGTGGTGAACTCCTTGTTGTGATACGCCTCCCATGTGGGAAGCGCGAAGAAGAGGCCCGAGGACAACGTCGCCACCGTCGCAAACGAAACCCTTGTGGCAACACTTCGACAACGAGGGCCTTTGTCATGGCGTTCGCGATAGCAAGAAGCCAGTTCTATCCCGGCAAGTATCGTCAGCGCGGACGCGATGACGGCAATCGCAACGCTGACTGTAACGGCCAGATCGGTTGCGGATCGTTGTGTCAAGGCTTGAGCCACCGCCGCGACTGCGAGCAGCGCGACTGCGGGAATCAGCAGGAGTCGGACCAGCAGGTCGAGTTCGGTCGCATAGACGGGTAGCGCCTGAACGGCGTCGTACCCGCTTGCCTCGACCTCGGACATCTCTTTCAGCTTGCGGCGAACAAGGTAGAACGCCGGGAGCAACGGCAGGATTGCCAGGATGGCCGACCAGGTCACGATCATGGCCGCACCCGCGAAGAAATAGCCTTCGAGCGGGTGTTGGCACGTCGCCAGCCGATGGGCGCTGCTGAATGCCGCGACGGCGGCCGCGCGATTCACCGTGATCGCGGCAGTCGCCAAGTCGGCGAAGAGGTTTCGGTAGCCGGCGTGACACAGCCATGTCAGTACGTAAGCGACGAACAGTACGGCAAGTGATATCACGGGCAATACCAATGCCAGCTTCACCCTGGGCGGCAGTGATCGTTCGAAATTCTCCAGCATGTCCAGGTCATCGGTGTTTTCATCTGAGGTGCCGCGCACAGCGCACTTCATGACGCCGGACTTGAGCGCGTCGGCGCTTCGATATAGATAGCGCACGAAAAGGGCGGACACAAAATAACGGAGTGCTGGAAACGTGCTCAATTTGCGGGGGACCCAGCCGCTGTCAAAAGGGACTCCGGTAAACAGACGCGCTTTGTTGATCTGGTCCAGCGCGTCGCTGTAAGCGGCGAGCAGAGTGCGCAATTCGGGCGTGACGCCGGCCAATTCCCCTGTGTCAGCCGTGTGATTCATCGGCGGCAGGGTCGGCGCTTCGATGGTGTCGTAGGTACTGGTCATTGCGGGTCCCAGGTTGTGCGATTAGTTCGCGCAGCCTAAGCCGATATCTCGGGGACACACCTGAGTAGCGCACTACTCAATTTTCGGCCGCGACTAACCCGGCCGACACTCGCGCAAAGATCTACGAGTGGTAAGGCTCCGCGCTGACCAGAGTCACCTTGACGGTGTTGCCGTTGGGGACCGTGTAGCTGCGCGTCTCACCTTCTTTGGCGTCGATCAGCGCGCCGCCCAGCGGCGAGTTCGGTGAGTACACCTCGAGCTTGCCGTCGTTGACGGCCTGCTCGCGGGTGCCGATCAGGAACGTCTCGGTGTCCGACTTGTCGCCGTCGTAGTAGACCTTCACGACCGAGCCGGGCAGTGCGACGCCGGACTGCTTGGGCACCTCACCGACCTTGGCGTTGTTCAGCAGGTCCTGCAACTGGCGAATGCGGGCCTCCTGCTGGCCCTGTTCTTCGCGGGCGGCGTGGTAGCCGCCGTTCTCGCGCAGATCGCCTTCCTCGCGCCGGTCGTTGATTTCCGCGGCGATGATCGGACGATTCGCGATCAACTGATCGAGCTCGGACTTGAGTCGATCGTGTGACTCCTGGGTCAACCAGGTCACCTGGGTGTCCGTCATCTCGTCGTGCTCCTTGTGGTGTCGGTGGGGCGGTATACCGCCGCGCAGGCTGTCGGTCGTGCTGCCGGGCGGTTCCACCACGGGTACTGCCGACCTCAGTAGTCGGGCGAACCCCCTGGGCGGCACATGGCCGCTAATGCAGCAATACACGGTCCCAGCCGGAACCGTGCATCCGAACAGCCTACCACCGTCGGCGCGATGGCCGAGGGCACTTTTAGCAATCCAACGCGCAGTTCGCAGTTTGCTCGCCGGCGCGCGGGTCAGGGCGCGCGCAGATAGTCGGGCACATCGGTGCCGCAGCCGTAGATGTCGCCGACGACCGCGGGCTTGCTGGACTTCAGCACCGTCGTCACCTGCACGGTTGCCTGCGTCGACGGCGGAACCAGCACCTCGCGCCGGCCCGTCTCACTGCCGTCTTTGGCGCGTACCCGCACGATGCAATCGACCGGTCGCGACGGGTCTTTTCGGGTCACGCTGATCGTTACTGAGACGGTCTGGTTGTCGATCAACCGGTAGCCGGCCAGCGTGCCTTCGACGTCACCGCGGCCCAGACGCTGGTAGGCGATCAGCGCGACAGCCACACCGGCCGCGACAACCACGACCGACAGCGCGATGAACCAACGCCGCGACGGCCGGGACACGGGGCGGCGCCCGTAGCGGGATTGCGGCGGGCCTGACGAGCGTTCAGTCATGGTGTCTTGGTCGACGCCGGGGGTTTGGGGGACCCGGCGTCCGGGATGGAACTATTAGACCTGGAACTATAGGCGCGAAAGACAGCACACAGTCAGGGAGCACGTGAGCGAACTGCGGTTGATGGCGGTGCACGCCCACCCGGACGACGAGTCCAGCAAGGGTGCTGCCACCCTTGCCCGTTACGCGGACGAGGGCGCCCGCGTGTTGGTGGTCACCCTGACCGGGGGCGAGCGCGGCGACATCCTTAACCCGGCGATGGATCTGCCGGAAATACACGGACGCATCGCTGACATCCGCCGCGACGAGATGGCCAAGGCCGCCGAAATCCTCGGCGTCGAGCACACCTGGCTCGGCTTCGTCGACTCCGGCCTGCCACAGGGGGACCCGCCACCTCCGTTGCCGGAGGACTGCTTCGCGCTGACGCCGCTGGAGGTGTCCACCGAGGCGCTGGTCCGAGTGGTGCGCGAATTCCGGCCGCACGTGATGACCACTTACGACGAGAACGGCGGCTACCCCCACCCCGATCACATTCGTTGCCACCAGGTTTCGGTGGCCGCCTACGAGGCCGCTGGCGACTATCGACGCTTTCCCGAGGCGGGCCCGGTGTGGTCGGTAGCAAAGCTGTACTACAACCACGGATTCCTGCGCCAGCGGATGCAGAAGCTGCAGGACGAGTTCGCCAAGCGCGGCCAGACGGGGCCGTTCGAGAAGTGGCTCAAACATTGGGATCCCGCGCACGACGTTCACGCCGACCGGGTGACCACGCGTGTCGAGTGCTCGGCGTACTTCAGCCAGCGGGACGACGCGCTGCGCGCGCATGCCACCCAGATCGACCCTAAGGGCGATTTCTTCGCCGCGCCGATCTCCTGGCAGCAGGAGCTCTGGCCTACCGAGGAATTCGAGCTGGCCCGCTCGCGTGTTCCGGTCCGACTGCCCGAAACCGACCTGTTCGCCGGAATCGAGGAGCTGTGACGCACTTACCGCTTACCGCGTTGGCGCTGCTGGCCGAGGACGGACCACACAACAGCGGACCGGACTTCGGGAAGGCCAGCCCGTTCGGGCTGCTGGTCGTGGTGCTGTTGCTGATCGCCGTGGTGTTTCTGGTGCGCTCGATGAACCGGCACTTGAAGAAGTTGCCGGAGTCTTTCGACCCGCAGCACCCCGAGCCCGATCAGGCCGTCGACGACGGCACGATCGATCAACCGCCGCATGAGTCCAGCGGGTAATCAACTGGCGGGGGCGGCCAGCCCCTACCTCCGCCAGCACGCCGACAACCCGGTGCACTGGCGGCAGTGGTCGCCGGCCGCGCTAGCCGAGGCCGCCGAACGTGATGTGCCGGTGCTGCTTTCGATCGGCTACGCGGCCTGCCACTGGTGCCACGTGATGGCCCACGAGTCATTCGAGGACGACGAGGTGGCTGCGGCGATGAACGCCGGCTTCGTCTGCATCAAGGTGGACCGCGAGGAACGGCCCGACATCGACGCGGTCTACATGAACGCCACCGTCGCGCTCACCGGGCAGGGCGGCTGGCCCATGACATGCTTCCTGACGCCCGACGGGCGGCCGTTCTTCTGTGGCACCTACTATCCCAAAGCCGGTTTCCTGCAGTTACTTTCGGCGGTGTCGGCAACGTGGCGGGACCGCCGTAGCGAGGTCGAGCAGGCGTCCGACCGAATCGCGGGCGAATTGCGGTCGATGGTTTCCGGTCTGCCCGACGCGGGTCTGCAGATCGAGCCCGCCCTGCTGGACCATGCCGTCGCCGCGGTGCTGCGCGACGAGGACACTGAGCACGGCGGGTTCGGCGGTGCGCCGAAATTCCCTCCCTCGGCGTTGCTCGAGGCACTGCTTCGGCATTGGGAGCGGACCGGCTCGCCGCACGCTCTGGCCGCGGTCCAGCGCGCTGGGACCGCGATGGCCCGCGGCGGGATGTACGACCAACTGGCCGGTGGATTCGCTCGCTACAGTGTCGACAACGCTTGGGTGGTACCGCATTTCGAGAAGATGTTGTACGACAACGCGTTGCTGTTGCGAGCTTACGCGCACTGGGCCCGCCGCACCGGCGACCCGCTGGCGCGCCGCGTAACCGCCGAGACCGCGCGGTTCATGCTCGACGAACTGCGCGACGACAGCGGCATGTTCACGTCGTCACTGGACGCCGACGCCGACGGCCGCGAGGGCTCGACCTACGTCTGGACACCAACCGAGCTGGTCACGATCCTGGGTAATGAAGACGGACGTTGGGCCGCTTCGATTTTCGAGATCACCCACGCCGGAACCTTTGAGGACGGCGCATCGGTGCTGCAGCGACGCGTCGACCCCGACGACGCCGACCGCCTCGAGCGTGTCCGGGCAGCGCTGCTGTCCGCGCGGTCGGCCAGGCCCCAACCGCCCCGCGATGACAAAGTCGTCACCTCCTGGAACGGCCTCGCGATCACCGCGCTGGCCGAAGCCGGCGTGGCGCTGGCCGCGCCCGAATTCGCAGCCGCCGCAGCAGATTGCGCGAAGGCGTTACTGCGCCTGCATCTGGTGGACGGGCGACTGCGTCGGGCCAGCCTTGCCGGCCAGGTCGGCGAAAGCGCGGCCATTCTCGAGGATTACGCGATGCTTGCCACCGGTCTGCTCGCGGTGTACCAGCTGACCCCGAATGCCACGTGGCTGGCCTCCGCGACAGTGCTGCTCGATAATGCGTTGGCGCACTTCACCGATCGTGACCGGCCGGGCCACTGGTTCGACAGCGCCGACGATGCCGAGCAGCTGGTGGTGCGGCCGGCCGACCCCTACGACGGTGCGACCCCGTCGGGCGCGTCGGCGATCGCCGAGGCATTGCTCACTGCGGCACATTTGGCCGGCGAGGAGCGCTACCTGGACGCAGCCGCCACCACGCTGCAGGCACATTCGGTGCTGCTGGCCCGCGCGCCGCGCTCGGCCGGGCATTGGCTGGCCGTCGCGGAGGCCGCCGTGCGAGGACCGTTGCAGATCGCGGTGGCCTGCTCTGGCCCGGACTCGCCGCTGCTGGCCGACGCCCGCCGGATCGCTCCCGGCGGCACGATAGTGGTCGGCGGCGCGCTGGACTCGTCGCCGCTGCTGGCCGGCCGCGACCTGATCGGCGACGCCGATGCGGCCTACGTATGCCGCGGCCGCGTCTGCGATCTTCCGGTCACGCGCGCCGCGGACCTGGCCGCCGCACTCGCCCGGTAGCCTCCCACCCATGCCGAGTGCCGAACAGATCACCGCCGTCGTCAACAGCTACATCAGCCTGGTCAGCAACGGAACCGCGGATGACCTCGTCGAGCTGTACGCCGACGACGCCACCGTCGAAGACCCGGTGGGCGGTGAGGTTCACATCGGCCGCCAGGCGATTCGCGGCTTTTACTCCGCGATGGAAGGCGTTGCGCGCCAATGCGAATTGGTCACGCTGCGGGTGGCCGGCCACGAGGCGGCGTTCCACTTCAAGCTGACCGTCACCGCCGGCGACACCAAGATGGTGATCGAGCCGATCGACGTGATGGTGTTCGACAGCGAGGGCAAGATCAGCTCGATGAAGGCCTACTGGTCACCCGAGAGCGTCACCCAGCTCTGATCAGAAAACCGCGAACCAGATCGCGATGTAGTGGCAGGTCGCGGCGATCACGGTGCAGGCGTGGAAGAACTCGTGATACCCGAACGTGTTCGGCCACGGGTCGGGCCAGCGCAGCGCATACATGATGCCGCCGATGCTGTACAGCGTGCCGCCGACGGCCAGCAGCACCATCGCCGTGACGCCAGCGTTGTGCAGGATCACCGCGATGTAGAACGCCGAGACCCAGCCGAGGACCAGATACAGCGGCACACCCACCCAGCGCGGCGCGGTCGGCCAGCACATCTTGAGCAGCACCCCGGCCAGGGCACCACCCCACACCATCCAGAGCACCAGCACGCCCGACTCGTGCGGCATGGCCAGCACGGCGAACGGCGTATAGGTGCCCGCGATCAGCACGAAGATCATCGAGTGGTCGAGCCGCTTCATCCAGGTGCGGACCTTCACCGATTTCCAGGTAACGCGGTGATAGACCGCGCTGACCGTGAACATGCCCACCACCGCGCCGGTGTAGACGAACGTGGACAGGCCCGCCGCGAGTCCGGCCAGCGGCCACGAGACGGAGATCAGCGACGCGCCGGCGAACACCGCGAGCACCGCCGAAACCAGGTGGATCCAGCCCCGCGCCCGGGGCTTGACCAGTGCCTGGGCGGTGTCTTTGACGCCGTCGACAATGTGCTCGGCGACCTCGCCGACGGTGCTGCTCGGCCCGGTTGTGTGGGATGAACTGATCACATCGGTCTCGCGACTCAACAGCACTCCTTAACGCCGATGGGTACTTGCGCCCACAGTAATCTGGATCGCTGTGGAGATCATTCCGCCGCGCGTCAAGGAGCCGTTATATCGGCTCTACGAGTTGCGGCTGCGGCAAGGACTGGCCGCGTCGAAATCCGCGCTGCCGCGTCACATCGCCGTGCTGTGCGACGGTAACCGCCGCTGGGCCCGCGACGCCGGCTATGAAGACGTCAGCTACGGGTATCGGATGGGCGCCGCCAAGATCGCCGAGATGCTGCGCTGGTGCCAAGAGGCCGGCATCGAAATGGCCACCGTCTATTTGCTTTCCACCGAGAACCTGCGCCGCGATCCGGCCGAGTTGGCAGCGCTGATCGAGATCATCACCGACGTCGTCGAGGAGATTTGCGCGCCGGCCAACGGCTGGAGTGTGCGCACGGTCGGGGATTTGGAGCTGATCGGCGAGGAGCCCGCGCGTCGGCTGCGTGGCGCGGTAGAGGGCACCGCCGCCGCCGACGAGGGCAACTTCCACGTCAACGTCGCGGTCGGATACGGCGGCCGGCAGGAGATCACCGACGCGGTACGCGCGCTGCTGGGCAAGGCGATCGCCAACGGGGCCACCGGCGAGGAACTCGTCGAAGCCATCACCGTCGACGGCATCTCCGAGAACCTCTACACCTCCGGTCAGCCCGACCCCGATCTGGTGATCCGGACATCGGGGGAGCAGCGGCTGTCCGGATTCCTGTTGTGGCAGAGCGCGTATTCGGAAATGTGGTTCACCGAAGCGCACTGGCCGGCGTTCCGCCGGGTCGACTTCCTGCGCGCGCTGCGCGATTACAGCCAGCGGCACCGCCGCTACGGCGCCTAGCCCGGCGATCGCCAGCGCGGCGCAGCGGGTCGCCTTCAGGGAACGAGGTTTGGCACACTGAGAACATGGCTGCGCTCTCAGCTTTCGTGTTCTCGCTGAGCTGGTGGCTGGGGCTGTATCTGTTGGCCCGCAATCCGCGCAAGCCGGTGCTCGTGTTCTCCGCGGTCGGCCTGTGCAGTTTCGCGACGGTCGTCGCGCTGGACGCGGTGCGGCTGCTCACCCACTCCGCGCTGCTTGGTCACGTCGAGATCTATCTGGTCGCGGTTCCCGGGGTGGCCTGGTTCGCGGTCCTTCTCGAACTGGCCCGGCCGAGCGACGGCGATCGCGGGCGCACCGGCGAGGTGTTGCTGGTCGCTTTGGTGGGCGCGCTGACGCTGGTCGGTGCGACGCTGGCCGGCAGCGTCGCCGGCCCGCTGCGGCTGGGTCACCTGGTGATGTGCGGCGTGATCTCGGTGTCGACGCTGTGCGCGATGGTCGCGGCCCTGCGACACCGAACGCAGAAGATTCCGATGGTCGGGCTGATCGTCACCGCGACGATGTTCTTCGCGTTGGCCAATGCGATCCTGGTCATCCCGCTGGGCGTGGTGCCGAGCTGGCTGGCGTTGGCGTCGACGGGCTGCGACGTGTTCTGCCTCGGTGTCGCGGTGGCGCTGTGGGACGCCTTCGACGAGGGCCAGGCGCTGCGTGCCGACATGCTGCGCTCGTTCACCGGCACCGGGATGGTCGTCGCGCTGCTCGGCGGCCAGATGCTGATCGCGATCGCGTTGACGCGTCGCGAGAGCACCGCGCAGGTCGCCTTGACCGTCCTGCTGTTCACCAGCCTGGCGATCGCGGCGTCGGTGCAGGTGCTGGCCGACCCGCTGGCCGGCCTGCTCGACCGGATGGTGTTCTCGCGGGCGCCGTTGCTGCGGGCCCATCGAGACACGTTGCGCCGCACCCAGTCCGCGCTGCCACTGCGGTTGGCCGACCCGCTGGAGCGCTTCGACGACGACACGTTCGCCCGGCTGACCCGCCGCGCACTGGGCCACTACGGCGACCTGTCCAAGCTCGTCGCCAATCCGCTGACCGCGCTGCCCTGCATCGACGAGCGGCTGGCCGCCCGCGGCGCCCCCGATCAACCGCTGGAGCGGGCCATCGAACTCAAGGCGTTGCTGGCCGACCGGATCGCGGCGCTCAAACCCCGCGACGGCGGCGACTTCGGCACCAGCGAGGAGTGGCGCCACTACAACTCGCTGTACTTCCCGTACGTCGTCGGGGTGCGCGCCTATGCCCAGAACGCCACCGCAGCCGGCCTGGATCCGACCGCGCGTCAGGCGTGGCAGTGGTTCGTCACCGAGGTACCCCAACGCTCGCTACACAACTGGCAAAACGCCGCAGCCAAGCTGATCGCCGCAGATCTGCGCGGCAGGGTGGCCGTCTCCAGCTAGCCGTTAGCCCGGCTAGCTGCGGAATACGTGGCCAGGATCACTCAGTTGACCTGCGCATGGCAGTGCCTGGCAGTGCTTCGCGTCGATCTGGCAGTCCCCCAACGGCAGGCTCAGAAGCGATCGACCCGATATCGCAAGGAGTTTCCGAACATGACCGCTGTTACTCCACTGGCCGCCCGGCCATTCGACGACTCGACCGATTCCCTGTTGCGTTTCGCACTGCGGCTCGACGCAACGCTGAGCGGCGCGATCGGCCTCTTTATCGCCTTGATGGCTGACCCACTCTCCGCGCTGACCGGACTGAGCTCGCTCACCGAATTCAGCGGCGGCGCACTGCTTGTGCTCGCGGGCCTGGCCGTCTACGGGTTTGCCGCGGTGCCCGATCTGCGCCGCGTGGGCCGCGGCCTGATCGTCGGCAATGTCGTTCTGGCGGTGGCGACGCTCGCCGTGGTCGCCGCAGGCGTGTTGCCGCTGACCGCGGCCGGTGTCGCCGCGACGCTGGCCACCGCCGGCTACTTCGCGCTGATGGCCTACCTGCAATACCTCGGAGTGCGCCGCCTGCCGGCGTAGCTCCCGTCCCGCCGGTGCGGGGCGCCGCTGTCAGAGGTTGCGGCGAGCGTCCCCGCATCGGCTTGTTGCGTGCCGAACGTCGAGTTGTGCGGCATCACAGCTTGCGCAACCGCAGCCGGTTGATGGAGTGATCGGCGTCCTTGCGCAACACCAGGGTGGCGCGTGGTCGGGTCGGCAGGATGTTCTCGATCAGGTTGGGCCGGTTGATCGATCGCCAGATGTCCTTGGCCGCGATGTCGGCCTGCTGGTCGGTCAGCCCCGCATAGTGGTGGAAGTGCGACGCCGGATTGGCGAATGCCGTCGAGCGCATCGCGAGGAACCGCGAGATGTACCACTGCTCGATGTCCTCGATCCGGGCGTCGACATAGAGCGAGAAGTCGAACAGGTCCGACACCATCAGCGTCGGCCCGGTCTGCAGCACGTTCAGACCCTCGAGGATCAGGATGTCGGGGTGGCGGACCACCTGCTTGGCGTCGGGCACCCGGTCGTAGTGCAGGTGTGAATACACCGGCGCGCACACGTAGTCCGAGCCCGATTTCACCGAGGTGACGAACCGCATGAGCGCCCGCCGGTCGTAGCTCTCCGGAAAACCCTTGCGGTGCATCAGGTTTCGACGACTCAGCTCGGCATTCGGGTAGAGAAACCCGTCGGTGGTGACCAGGTCGACGCGTGGGTGATGATCCCAGCGGGCCAGCAACGCCTGCAGCACACGGGCCGTCGTCGACTTGCCGACGGCCACGCTGCCGGCCACCCCGATGATGAACGGCACCGGCCGGTCGGGATTCTGCTGTGGTTCGCCGAGGAACTCCGCCGTCGCCTGGAACAACCTCTGCCGGGCCGCGACCTGGAGGTGCAGGAGTCGCGCCAGCGGCAGGTAGACCTCTTCGACCTCGCGGAGGTTGACCTGCTCGCCGATGCCGCGCAGACCGACGATTTCCTCTTCGGTCAGGGGCTGCGGCGTCGACATACGGAGCGCGCGCCACTGTCGTCGATCGAACTCCACGTAGGGGCTCGGCTCGCTGGGCCGCGGCATGACAGTCAGTCTTGCAGCATGGGCGGAGCCTCGGACTGCTGGGATAGCGTTAGACGTCGTGGAACCTGACGCGCTGATCCGCGAGTACCTGCTCCTTGGTCTGCGTTTCGACCGGATCGAGCAGGGCTACGTCGACGCCTTCACCGGCGATCCGGCGCTGCGCCAGACGGTGGCCAACGAGCCGGCACCCGCGCCGGCCGAGCTGGCCCGCCAGGCCGCGCGACTGCTCGCCGCATTGCCGGATGTGCCCCGCCGCAGTGATGTGGGGGGCCTCGACTCCCAGCGCGCCGACTACCTGGGCGCACATCTGCGGGCGCTGGAATGCGCGGCCCGCAAATTCGCCGGCGAAGACATCGGGTTCGTCGACGAAGTCCACGCCTACTTCGACGTGCGCATCGGCAAGGGCGACCCCGAGACATACCGCCAGGCGCACGCCCGCCTCGACGAGGCGCTGGGCGGCACCGGCCCGCTGGCCGACCGGATGGAAGCCCACCGCGTCGGCGAGGAGATCCCGCCCGAGAAGTTGGCGGCGTGCATCGACGCGTTCTCCAGCGCGTTGCGCGACCGGGTCCGCGCCGAGTACCCGCTGCCGGACACCGAAACTGTCGAATACCAGGTCGTGACTGACAAGCCGTGGTCGGGATTCAACTACTACCTGGGCGACTACCGCTCGACGGTGGCCGTCAACGCCGACCTCAAACAGTTGATGTCCAACCTGCCGCGGCTGGTGGCCCACGAGTCCTACCCGGGCCACCACACCGAGCACTGCCGCAAGGAGGCGGGCCTGGTTCATCGCAAAGGCCAGGCCGAGCAGACCATCTTCCTGGTGAACACCCCGCAGTGCCTGATGGCCGAGGGCCTGGCCGACCTGGCGCTGTACGCGGCGATCGGCGCGGGCTGGGGGAGCTGGGCCAGCGACATCTACGCCGACCTCGGGCTGCGTTTCGACGGCGAGCGTGCCGAGGCGGTGTCCGAGGCGTCGGCGGCGCTGGCCAGTGTGCGACAGGACGCGGCGTTGATGCTGCACGACGAGCATCGCGACGCCGACGAGGTCGCGGAGTTCCTCCGGCGCTGGCTGCTGGTCAACGACACCCGGGCCCGGCAGATGCTGCGGTTCCTGTCGTCGCCGCTGTGGCGCGCCTACACCAGCACCTACGTCGAGGGCTATCGGCTGTTGCGGGGCTGGCTCGACGATCGGCCCACGGGCGTCAGCCTGGTGGAACGCTTCGGCCGTTTGCTCGACGAGCCGTTCGTGCCGTCGTCGATGCCCGCTTAGACTGACGGGCGTGACTGCCGCACCCGATGCCCGCACTCGTTCCTCCAAGTCCACTGCGATGTTGGCGCCGTTGGCCGACGTCGACCCCGATATCGCCGAGCTGCTCGGCAAGGAGCTTGGGCGCCAGCGCGACACGCTCGAGATGATCGCGTCGGAGAACTTCGTGCCGCGGGCGGTGCTCCAGACCCAGGGCAGCGTGCTGACCAATAAGTACGCCGAGGGACTGCCGGGCCGGCGCTACTACGGCGGTTGCGAGTACGTCGACGTCGTCGAGAACATCGCTCGCGACCGGGCCAAGGCGCTATTCGGCGCCGACTTCGCCAACGTGCAACCGCACTCCGGTGCCCAGGCCAACGCCGCGGTGCTGCATGCGCTGATGTCGCCGGGGGAGCGCCTGCTCGGGATGGACCTGGCCAACGGCGGCCACCTGACGCACGGCATGAAGCTGAACTTCTCCGGGAAGCTTTACCAGACCGGCTTTTACAGCGTCGACCCCACGACCCACCGGGTCGACATGGACGCGGTGCGCGCCACGGCGCGCGAGTTCCGGCCGAAGGTGATCATCGCCGGGTGGTCGGCCTACCCGCGGATCCTGGACTTCGCCGCGTTCAAGGCGATCGCCGACGAGGTCGACGCCAAGCTGTGGGTGGACATGGCGCACTTCGCCGGGCTGGTCGCCGCAGGGTTGCACCCGTCGCCGGTGCCGCACGCCGACATCGTCTCCACCACCGTGCACAAGACGTTGGGCGGCCCGCGATCCGGTCTGATCGTGGGCAAGCAGGAGTACGCGAAGTCGGTCAACTCCGCGGTGTTCCCCGGCCAGCAAGGTGGCCCGCTGATGCACGTGATCGCGGCCAAGGCCGTGGCGCTGAAAATCGCGGGCACCCCGGAGTTCATCGAACGCCAGCAGCGCACGCTGTCCGGCGCGCGGATTATCGCCGAGCGACTGCTGGCGGCCGACGTCGCCAAGGCCGGCGTCTCGGTGGTCAGCGGCGGCACCGACGTCCACCTGGTGCTGGTCGACCTGCGTGACTCGCCGCTGGACGGTCAGGCCGCCGAGGACCTGCTGCACGATGTCGGCATCACGGTCAACCGCAACGCGGTCCCCAACGACCCGCGGCCCCCGATGGTCACGTCCGGCCTGCGGGTAGGCACCCCGGCGTTGGCCACCCGCGGTTTCGGCGACGCCGAGTTCAGCGAGGTCGCCGACATCATCGCCACCGCACTGGCTATGGGCGCCAGCGCCTCTGAAGGGAAAGTATCGTCGCTGCGCGACCGCGTCACCCGTCTGGCCAGGGAGTTCCCGCTGTACGACGGCCTGGAGGACTGGTCGCTCGTCTGATCGGCAACGAGCCGGGTCAGATTTCGGATAACTGTGTACGCGGGTTATAGTTACTTTTATGGCGATCAAACCCGTTGCTGACGCATTGATGCTCGAACTCGAGCCGGTGGTCGGTGAGAACATCGACCGTCACATCGAGACCGAGCAGATCTGGTTCGCCCACGACTTCGTGCCGTTCGAGCAGGGCGAGAACTTCGCCTTCCTGGGCGGCCGGGACTGGGATCCGTCGCAGGTGACGTTGCCGAAAGCCATCACCGACGCGTGCGAGGTCCTGCTCATCACCAAAGACAACCTGGCCGGCTACCACCGCGAATTCGTCGAGCACTTCATCCTCGAAGACAACTGGGGCCAGTGGATCGGCCGGTGGACCGCCGAGGAACACCTGCACGCGATCGCGCTGCGCGAGTACTTCGTGGTGACCCGCGAGATCGACCCCACCGCCAACGAGCACGTGCGCTTCGCGCATGTATCGGAGAAGGGTTACCGCGCCGACCACTACTCGCAGATCGAGACGCTGGCCTTCATGGCGTTCTTCGAGGCTGCGCACGCGGTGTATTGCAACAACCTGGCGGCGCAGATCGAGGAGCCAGTGCTGGCCGGGCTCATCACCCATATCGCCCGCGACGAAATGCGGCACGAGGAGTTCTTCGCCAATCTCGTCGCGCACCTGCTCACCTACTCGCGCGACGAGACGATCGCGGCCATCGCGGCCCGCGCGGCCGAGATGGAGGTCGTCGGCGCCGACATCGACGCGTACGCCGACAAGGTGCGAATCGTCGCCGAGGCAGGCATTTTCGGCCCCGACCAACTCAAGCAGGTCATCTCCGACCGCATCACCGCCTGGGGCGTGGCCGACGAGCCCGCCCTGCGCCAGTACGTCATCGGCTAACCACTTCGGCGGGGACTTCGGCGCCGCTCCTCCTCATCGCGCTCCGCGCTCTGCATCGTCTCCGGCGCGCCTGCGCGGCACGGATGCGCCGACGCGGGTACCGTCGCTCTCGATGGCTAGCGACACGCTCTGCTATCCGGGCGGCGCCTCCCGACTCAACCTCGGAAGGACCGCCGGCCCCGGTCCTTGCGCCGCGGCCCCCGCCGATTCGTCCGTGCGGGCCGCACGGGCATGCAGCCCGGTGAGAAAGCCTCGCGCGTTTGGGTGGGGTTGGGGATACCACCCGCATGCGGCAGCGAGCCGGGCGATGAGCTTCCAGGAGTGCTCGTGACGGATTCTCCGGCGCCTTTATCGGACACAATCGGACAGGACACCATCAGGACCTACGTGCTCGACACGTCGGTATTGCTGTCCGATCCGTGGGCCTGCTCCCGCTTCGCCGAACACGAAGTGGTGGTTCCGCTAGTGGTGATCAGTGAGTTGGAGGCCAAACGCCACCATCACGAGCTGGGCTGGTTCGCCCGTCAGGCGTTGCGCTTGTTCGACGATCTCCGCATCGAGCACGGCCGACTCGATCAGCCCATTCCCGTTGGGACACAAGGCGGTACGCTGCACGTCGAGCTCAACCATAGCGACCCTTCAGTGCTGCCGGCCGGTTTCCGCACCGACACCAACGACTCCCGAATCCTGTGCTGCGCGGCCAACCTTGCCGCCGAAGGCAAGCGAGTCACGTTGGTCAGCAAGGACATTCCGCTGCGCGTCAAGGCGGGCGCGGTGGGCTTGGCCGCCGACGAATACCACGCGCAGGACGTCGTGGTCTCCGGCTGGACCGGTATGACGGAGCTGGAAACCAGCGCCGACGACATCGACGCACTGTTCGCCGACGGCGAGGTCGACCTGGAGGGCGCGCGGGACCTGCCCTGCCACACCGGCATTCGGCTGCTGGCCGGTAGCTCGCATGCGCTCGGCCGGGTGAACGCGCACAAGAAGGTCCAACTGGTCCGAGGCGACCGTGAGGTGTTCGGGCTGCGTGGGCGCTCCGCCGAGCAGCGGGTGGCGCTGGATCTGCTGCTCGACGAATCGGTCGGCATCGTGTCGCTGGGCGGCAAGGCCGGCACCGGCAAGTCGGCGCTGGCGCTGTGCGCCGGCCTGGAAGCCGTGCTGGAACGACGCAGCCAGCGCAAGGTCGTCGTGTTCCGTCCGCTGTATGCGGTCGGCGGCCAGGAACTGGGTTACCTGCCCGGCAGCGAAAGCGAAAAGATGGGCCCGTGGGCGCAGGCCGTCTTCGACACCCTCGAAGGGTTGGCCAGCCCCGCCGTGCTCGAGGAGGTGCTGTCCCGCGGCATGCTCGAGGTGTTACCGCTAACGCACATCCGCGGGCGTTCGCTGCACGACTCCTTCGTGATCGTCGACGAAGCGCAGTCGCTGGAACGCAACGTGCTGCTGACCGTGCTGTCCCGGTTGGGCGCGGGTTCGCGGGTGGTGCTGACCCACGACGTCGCTCAGCGCGACAACCTGCGGGTGGGGCGCCACGACGGCGTCGCGGCGGTGGTCGAAAAGCTCAAGGGGCACCCGCTGTTCGCGCACATCACGCTGCTGCGCAGTGAGCGCTCGCCGATCGCGGCGCTGGTCACCGAGATGCTGGAAGAGATCAGCGGCGCTCCGATCTAGATCGGCAGTTCTGTAGGCTTCTGCAGTGCCGAAGCGACCCGACAGCCAGAAGTGGCGGTACCTGCGTACCGCGGCCGGGGTCGCGGCGGCCTCGGTCATCGTCGGGGTCGGAGCGTTCACCGGACACGTGCGGTTCGCGCACGCCAACGACGTCGTCGACTGCGCGCAGGTCAAATGCGTGGCGCTTACCTTCGACGACGGACCCACGCCCTACACCGACCGGCTGCTGGGCATCCTGAAAGCCAACAACGCCAAGGCGACGTTCTTCGAGATCGGCAATAAGGTCGCGGCCAACCCGGCGGGCGCCAAACGGGTGGTCGAGGCGGGCATGGAATTGGGCAGCCACACCTGGGAACACCCCAACATGACGACGCTGCCGCCCGCCGACGTCCCGAGTCAGTTCTCCCGGGCGACCGACGCGATCGTCGCGGCCACCGGTACGACGCCGAACTTGTGGCGCCCACCGGGCGGTTTGACCGATCCGGCCGTCAACGAGCAGGCCGCCAAGGCCGGGTTGGCCGGAATCCTCTGGGACGTCATCCCTTTCGACTGGATCAACGACTCCAACACCGCGGCCAGCCGCCAGGTGTTGATGGCGCAGATCAAGCCGGGCTCGGTGGTGCTGCTGCACGACACCTACTCGAGCACGGTCGACCTCGTCGAGCAGTTCATCCCGGTGTTGAAGGCCAACAACTATCACCTGGTGACGGTCAGCCAGTTGCTCGGACCGCGGGCGCCGGGCAGCGTCTACGGCTCACGCGAGAACGGACCACCGGCCAACGCGCTACGCGACATCCCGCCGTCGGAGATTCCGTCGCTGCCGAACACCCCGTCACCGCCGCCGATGCCGAACTTCCCGATCACCGATGTCGCAGGCCAGAATTCGGGCGGACCGAACAACGGCGGCTAGCTGTTGGGGGTGATGAAATTTGGTGCGACACGATGAGTTCGCAGCAGGTGGAAATCGCTTCATGTAGCAGCAAGTCCGTCCTCGTCGGACATATCGTCTATTCCGAGACCGTCGGGCGCTCGTCCACGTCCCGACGTGACCGGTACGTCGAGTGCCGGCGTTGGGCGACGATGCGCGAAAGCGGCAAACGCCCTCGTCCCGTCGCTTACCATTCCTGCCTGGCGGTCTTGATCGGAGGAACGGACCCATGCTCGAAGTGATCAACAGAGGGTCGGTGACAGAATCGCATCCTGTGCCGTTGCTCTTCGTTCACGGCGCATGCAGCACAGCAGAGGTCTGGGACGACCATTTTCTGAATTTCTTCGCCGACAAGGGGTACCGCGCCGTCGCCCTGAGCCTGCGCGGCCACGGCTCCAGCAGCTTGAGTGAGCCTCTTAAGTCTTGTTCTCTTGCCGACTACGCCGACGATGTGCACGCAGTCGCAGCCGAGCTCGATACAGCGCCAGTGCCCATCGGTCACTCACTAGGCTGTTGGGTCGTACTCAAGTACCTTGAGAAGCAAAACGCCCCCGCCGGGGTTCTCATGGCACCCGGCACACCGCGGGGATTACGGCGATGGGCATTCCGCGTGTTCCGCCGTCATCCGTGGCTGATGTTGCGTGCGAACACTTTCGGAAACACAGTTGATCTGTTTGCCACTTCGGCGCTGGCTCGCGAGTTTGGGTTCTCGGCGCAGACCCCAGACTCCGTCGTCAGGTCCTGTGCCGCCCGTTTGGAGCCAGAGAGCGCACGCGCTGTACGCGAAACGGCTAACCGACTTCCCGATGCCCGCCACATAAGGATGCCCATGCTTGTTCTCGGCGCTGAGCACGACGGCATGCGAATTGACGGGGATGCGTCAGCCGTGGCGCAGATCTACCAGGCAGAAGCAGAACTTTTCCCCGACATGGGCCACCTCATGATGCTCGAAGCCGGATGGCAGGCAGTGGCTGAAAGAATCGACGGTTGGCTCAGCGGCCAGGGATTGTAGCGGAATCCGTAACCGCGACTCCGACACGAACTTTGAAGACTGGTGACCACGGCCGTGACAAAACCGGGCGTTCGCTAAAGGCTCGGCGCCACAAAAGAATGCGTCGTCGGCCACTGCGCGTGGGATTGTTGGCTAAGCCGTCTACTGCCCGGGCAGCTCGCCAGACGCGGCCAGGGCCAGCAGCTCGCCACGCCCGATCTGGGTGACCAGGCTGGCGCTGTCAAAGTAGATGCGCTCGTTGGTGATTCGCTCGCCGTCGAAGAAGAACACCGCGATGATCGGCACCCGGAATGACTTGCCCGTCGGCGGCATGCCGTAGAACTCGCCGAGATTGGTTCCCAGCAGGTCGAATTCGGTGATCACCGCGTCCTCGGTGAAGTGGAAGCGCGCATTCTCGTGCCGCTGATCGGGGAACGCGGTCCGGGTGGTGAGGTAGTAGTTCATCACCTCGTCGGCGCCGTCGAAAACCTGGCCGGTGGCCATGATCTCGTAGCGCGGGTGCCCATTGAAGGTGGCCAGGGTGCGATCGAACTCCTTGGTCACCTCGGTGTTCATGTGCTCTTCGATGAGCGCGAGGCGCCGTTGGCGGAGTCCGTCGTCCAGCATGGCTACTCCTTGGTGACTTTGGCCATCGCAAGCACGTCGAGACGGCGGTCGAGTTCCTCTTCGGACAGCTTGTCGCCGATCAGCCCGCGGTCGATCACCGCCTGGCGGATCGTCTTCTTCTCCTTCACCGCCTCCTTGGCCACCGCCGCCGCTTCCTCGTAGCCGATCGCCGAGTTCAGCGGTGTGACGATCGACGGGGACGACTCGGCCAGCTCGCGCAGGTGGTCGTCGTTGGCCTTCAGGCCGACGATGCACCGCTCGGCGAACAGCGTCGAGACGTTGCTCAGCAGCTTGAACGATTCAAGGATGTTGCGGGCCATCATCGGGATGTAGACGTTGAGCTCGAACGCGCCGGACAGACCACCGACGGCGATGGCGGCGTCATTGCCGATCACCTGCGCGGCGACCTGCGTAACCGCCTCGGGCAGAACGGGATTGACCTTGCCCGGCATGATCGAGCTGCCCGGCTGTAGGTCCGGTAGCTGAATCTCGGCCAGGCCGGTCAGCGGACCCGAGCCCATCCACCGCACGTCGTTGGCGATCTTGGTGAGCGACACCGCGATGGTGCGCAACGCGCCGGACGCCTCGACCAGCCCGTCGCGGGCGGCTTGGGCCTCGAAAGAGTTTGCCGCGGTGCGTAGTTCGGTAAGCCCAGTGTCTTTGACGAGGGCTTGGACGACCTTGGCGCCGAAGCCGTCGGGAGCGTTGAGGCCAGTGCCGACGGCGGTGCCGCCGATCGCCAGTTCGCCCAGCCGGGGCAGCGACGCGCGGACCCGTTCGATGCCGGCCTCGATCTGGCGGGCGTACCCGGAGAACTCCTGGCCCAGCGTCACCGGGACGGCGTCCATCAGATGTGTGCGGCCCGACTTGACCACCGTGCGCCATTCGCGGGCCTTGTCGGCCAGCGCGTCGTGCAGCACCTGCAGCGCCGGGATGAGGTGGCGCACAGCGGCTTCGGTGGCGGCGATGTGGGTGGCGGTCGGGAAGGTGTCGTTGGACGACTGCGACATGTTGACGTCGTCGTTGGGGTGCACGGTCACCCCGTTGGCGGCGGCGATGCTGGCGATCACTTCGTTGGTGTTCATGTTGGAGCTGGTGCCCGAACCGGTCTGGAACACGTCGATCGGGAACTGGTCGTCGTGCTTCCCGTCGGCGATCTCCGCGGCCGCGGCGATGATCGCGTCGGCCTTGTCGGCGGCCAGCAGCCCGAGGTCCTTGTTGACCTGCGCGCAGGCGCCCTTCAGCAGACCCAGGGCGCGGATCTGGGTGCGCTCGAGGCCGCGACCGGAAATCGGGAAGTTCTCGACGGCACGCTGAGTCTGGGCGCGCCACAAGGCTTTTGCCGGCACCCGGACCTCGCCCATGGTGTCGTGTTCGATGCGGTATTCGGTGTCGCCCATAGGGTGAAGTTCCTCTTCCTGGGGGAGTTATGGCAGGGGGTATGCGGCGTTGCTGTCGCCCGTGAAGTCGATCGCCGAGTATTCGTTGAGCTTGGCCAGCCGGTGGAAGCCCTCGACCATCCGCAGCGTCCCAGACTTCGACCGCATCACGATCGACTGGGTGGTGCAGCCGCCTGGCTCATAGCGCACACCCTTGAGCAGGTCGCCGTCGGTGACGCCGGTCGCGCAGAAGAAGACGTTCTCGCCGGACACCAGATCGTGGACCGTCAGCACCTGGTCGAGGTCGTAGCCGGCGTCGATGGCCTTCTGGCGTTCCGCGTCGTCCTTGGGTGCCAGCTGCGCCTGCAGTTCGCCGCCCATGCAGCGCAGCGCTGCCGCGGCGATGATGCCCTCCGGGGTACCGCCGATGCCGGCCAGCATGTCGGTGCCCGAACCCGGGCGGCACGTGGCGATCGCGCCGGCCACGTCGCCGTCGGTGATCAGCCGGATTCGGGCCCCGGTGGACCGCACGTCGTGGATCAGTTGCGTGTGCCGCGGCCGGTCCAGGATGACGACCGTCATGTCCGGCACGGACAGGCCCTTCGCTTTGGCGACCGCGCGGATGTTGTCGGCGATCGGCGCCGTGATGTCCAGGACGTGGGCGGCGTCGGGCCCGACGGCGATCTTGTTCATGTAGAACACCGCCGACGGGTCGAACATCGAGCCGCGGTCGGCCACCGCCAGCACCGAGATGGCGTTGGGCATGCCCTTGCTCATCAGCGTGGTGCCGTCGATCGGGTCGACGGCGAAGTCGCATTCCGGACCGTCGCCGTTGCCGACGTGCTCACCGTTGTACAGCATCGGCGCTTCGTCTTTCTCGCCCTCGCCGATCACCACGACGCCTCGCATCGACACCGAGTTCACCAGCTGGCGAATCGCGTCGACCGCCGCGCCGTCGCCGCCCTCTTTGTCGCCGCGGCCCACCCAGCGGCCGGCGGCCATGGCGCCTGCCTCGGTGACGCGGACGAGCTCGAGGGCGAGGTTACGGTCCGGGGCTTCACGACGAGAACCTGCACTCATGGCTGCCGATTGTCCCAGAGGCGGGTTGCCGGCCGGAAGCTGGGATACTCGTGCGGTGACCTCGCAGCCAGAGCCGTCGGCCAAACAGGCGGAGCCGTCGGCCAGACCGGCCAAGCCCCGGCTGCTGCAGGACGGCCGCGACATGTTCTGGTCGATCGCGCCGCTGGTGGTCGCCTGCATCGTCCTGGCGGGAATCGTCGGGATGTGCTCGTTTTCACCGGGCGGGACCAACCGCGGACCGGTCCCCGCCTACGACGCGGCCGGCGCTCTGGAGGCCGACGCGCAGACCCTCGGGTTTCCGGTCCGGCTGCCGCACCTGCCCAGCGGGTGGCAGGCCAACTCCGGCGGCCGCGGCGGCATCGCCGACGGTCGGACCGACCCCGCGACTGGCCAGAAGCTGCGGGCCGTCACGTCGAACGTCGGCTTCATCAGCCCGGCCGGTGAATACCTGAGCCTGACCCAGAGCAATGCCGACGAGGCGAAGCTGGTGGGCTTCGTCCACCCGTCGATGTATCCGAGCGGAACCGTCGACGTGAACGGCGTCCGGTGGATCACCTATCAGGGCGACGCCGGTGTCGAGCCGGTGTGGACCACGCGACTGAACAGCCCGGCCGGTCCCGAGCAGGTTGCGATCACCGGAGCCGGGAGCGTTGACGAGTTTCGTACGCTGGCGGCGGCCACCCAAACGCAGCCACCTCTGCCTGCACACCGACAGGAGATACATCGATGAGCGCACCGGTAGCCGATCTCACCGGCTGGACAGTGGCGCCGTTCACCGGCGGCGGATACACCCACGACGTCTACCGCCGCGGCGACGGCCCTGGTGTCGTGCTGATCCCCGAGATCCCGGGCATCCACCCGGGCGTGCTGGGGCTGGGAAACCACTTGGTGGACAACGGTTTCACCGTGGCCATGCCGTCGCTATTCGGCGAGCCCGGCCGCGGCAAGGACCCCGGCTACGTCATCTCGACCATCGCCCGGGCCTGTGTGGCAAGGGAATTCGCGGCTTTGGCCACCAACAAGCAGCGGCCGGTGGCGGTCTTCCTGCGGGCACTGGCCCGCGAGCTCAACAAGGAGACGCCGGGCAAGGGCGTCGGGGTCATCGGCCACTGCTTCACCGGTGGCTTCGCCCTGGCCGCCGCGGTGGACGACAGCGTGCTCGCGCCGGTGCTCAGCCAGCCCTCGGTGCCGTTCCCGCTGACCGCCCGTCAGAAGCGCGATCCCGGCGTGAGCGAACTGGAATTGAACGCCTTCAAAGACCGCGCCACCAACGAAGGGCTGTGCGCGATCGGCTTGCGGTTCAGCGAAGACAAGATGGCACCCGGCGAGCGATTCAAGACGCTTAAGGACAAGCTCGGCGACGCGTTCGAGGTCATCGAGATCAACTCGAAGCCCGGCAACGAGGGCGGCTTTTCGCGGATGGCGCATTCGGTGCTGACCGACGAGGTTCGTGAGGTCGACGGCCAGCCGGCCTACGAGGCGCGCAAACGCGTGGTCGAATTCCTCAGCGAGCGGCTGCGTTAGCGGCCTGTCGCTTTCGTTGATCGGCGATGAAGCGAATCGACATGCGCTGCAATAGATTCGGCGCCAGCCGGGCGAACACCCAGGACGCGTAGGCCTGTCGCGGCTTCACCAGCAGCGCCTTGTTGCGGGAGATCGCCTTCAACGTGTCGCGCGCCAACCGGTCGGCGCTGTAAGCGGTTTTCATGCCCTGCCCACGCAGGTAGTAGTCGCGGCCGACAAAGCCACCGATGGCGCCTTTGTCCAGGATCGGTGTCTCGACCGCGCCCGGGCACACCGCCAGCACGCCCACGCCGTGCGGAATCGCCTCCGAGCGCAGCGCCAGCGACAGCCCGACAATCGCGTGCTTGGTCATGACATAGCTGGTGATTTGGCCGGCGGCGGTCAATCCCGCCATCGACGCGGTGTTGACGATGTGGCCGTGGCCCTGCCGCAGCATCACCGGGTAGGCCGCGGTCACGCCGTGCACGACGCCGCGAATGTTGACGTCGATGATCGCGTTCCACTGCTCCAGGGTGAGTAGTTCGGTGTCGCCGCCCCAGGCGATGCCGGCGTTGTTGAACATCAGGTCCAGGCGTCCGGCACGGGCCACGACGGCGTCCACGGCGGCCTGCACCGCGGCCGGATCGGTGACGTCGAGTATCGCCGACGCCGCGGTGCCGGGACCGGAGAGGCTTTCGGCGGTACGCGCCGCGGCGGCGCCGTCGACGTCGGTGCAGACGACATCCGCGCCCGCGGCGACCAGGGCGCGGCACAGCGCCGCACCGATGCCCGACCCCGCGCCGGTGACGATCGCCTGCTTCCCTGCGAAAGTCATTGCGGCGCAGCGAGCTTCATGACGTGGCCGATCAGGTCGGGGTAACGCAGCATGTGGGCCCCACCGTTGAGGTCGAGCACCTCACCGGTCAGCCACGTCGCCTTGCACAGGAACAGCACCGCCTCGGCGACGTCCTCGGGAGTGCCAGTCCGACCCAGCGGCGTGTTCGCGACGTAATCGTCCACGACTCCGGGAATGAGCGTGGCCGGCTCGGTCAGCGGGGTATGCACGAATCCGGGTGCGACGGCGTTGACCCGAATGCCTTGCGGCGCAAGCTCGAGCGCGGCGACCTGGGTCAGCATCGACAACCCGGCCTTGGCGGCGCAGTAGGCGCTCATCGCCGCGGCGGGCTGGCGTGCGTTCAGTGAGCTGATCGACACCACGGCTCCGCCGTCGTGCAGGCGCGGGGCGGCGTGCTTGATCACCAGGAACGCGCCGTTGAGGCAGACGTCGACGACGCCGCGAAAGTCTTCAGCGGACAGTTCGGTGATCAGCCCGAGCGTGCTGTACCCGGCCGTGTTCACCACGATGTCGAGCTCGCCGGCGCCGTCGAACAGCGCCCGTACCGAATCTTCGTCGGTGACCTTGACGGTCGCGGCGGTGTGCGGGTCGCCGAGTTCGGCTGCGACGGATTGGGATCCGTCACCGTTACGGTCAGCGACGATCACCCGATAGCCGTCGGCGGCCAAGGCGTGCGCCACCGCCTTGCCGATGCCGGACGCGCCGCCCACTACGACGGCATTGCGGTTGCTCATGATTGGTCCCTCGTGAATGGATGTGGCCATTTCGCGTCGATGACTCCCCACGGGTCGGCGTAGCGCCCGGGGTAGCGGTAATACGGTGAGCGGCGTTTGAGCAGAGCGTGCGCCAACGGAGCGCCCAGTCGCATCGCCTGACGTCGCCAGCTCATCCGGCCGGCCATCTCGGCCAGCAACTGCGGCCAGGTAATCCGTTGGAAGTCAAGGGCTTCCACGGACCGCGCGGTGTCCATCCAATCGGTACCGAACCAGTCGGCGTCGTTGTCCGGGTTACCTTTTCGGCCGGCCGGAATCGCGCCGACCAGACCCATCGCCGCCGCGGCGGACGGGGCGATGTCGCCCTGCACCAAGCGGTGCGACTCGTCGCCGCCGATCAGCAGGGTCTCGCCGACGACCGGAGCGGTGGTCGCGGCGATGAAGGCACGGGCCACATCGCGGACGTCGACGGTGTGGATGCGTCCGTCGACCGGCAGCGACGCTTCGAAGTAGATGGTGTCCAAGTCGAGGTCGAGCCGCGGCTCGGCCGTGAGCACGCCACCCAGTCGCAAAATCACCCAGTCCAATCCCGATGCGCGCACCAGGTTTTCGGCTTTGACCTTGTGGGCGCCGTAGATGTCGGATGGGCGTAACGGAGTGTCGGCGGTGAGCAGGTCCCTGACGCGATGCGGATTGCGGGCCCCGTAGGTGGCGACGCTGGAGGCCTGGACGAAACGCGGCGGGTCGGGCAGCGCGGCGGCGGCCTTGAGTAGCGACTCCGTAGCACCGACGTTGACGCGGTAGGCCAGGTTCGGCCGGGCGTAGCAGGCCGGCGGGATGATCGCGGCGAGGTGGATGATCGCGGTCGGCGCGACGGTCCGCACCAGCTTTGCGACGTCGTCGGGTTTTGTGAGGTCGGCCCAGCGCACCTCGGTGGACGGCATGTTCTCGGCCGCCGTGCGATTGGCCGGCACGCCCATGTCGGTGGCGACCACAGGCAGTCCCTCGACGGTCAGCTGGCGCACAGTTTCCGAGCCGACGAGCCCGAAAGCCCCGGTGACTAGCACTGTTTGGGCCATGGGGCATTACGCTACACGCCGACGCGGAATCTCCCCACTATTCGGCCACAGCCGGTGCGACGACGGCCACCGCCGCCGGATCGGCTTCGGCCTTCATCCGCTCGAACAGCTCGACGTAGTACGGCAGGCACTCGACCATCGCCTGTTCGGTGGTGAACAGGGGCCGGTACCCGAGGTCGCGGCTGGCCTTGGCGATCGAGAAGTAGTTGTCCAGGTACAGCCGTTCCACGGCGAGCGGTTCGAGCATCGGCTCGCGGATCCCGAACCGGAAGTGCAAGCGCTGCCACCCCAGCATCGCCGCGCGCACCAGGGCGCCGGACACGCGTAGCCGCGGCAGCCGTTCCCCGCAGGCCGCCACCACCGGACGGGCGAATTCGAACATGTTGATCGGCTCGGCGTCGTTGATGAAATACGCCTGGCCCGGTGCGGTGCCACCCGGCGTCAGGTGCTGCGCGGCCAGGAGGAAGCCATGAATCAGGTTGTGCACGTAGGAGTTATCCAGACGCGCGGACTTGCGGCCGACCAGCACCTTGACGTGTCCGGCCAGCACGGACTCGAACACCTTGCGGAACATCGTCTGGTCGCCGCGGCCCCAGATTCCACTCGGTCGTATCGAACACGTCAGCAGCCCGTCAATACCGTTCTGGGACAGCACAAATCGCTCGGCGACGACCTTCGTCTCGGTATAGAGGTCGGCAAAGCGGTCGGTGTAAGGCAACGTCTCGTCGCCGTTGGCGATCGGCTTGCCGCCCATCACCACGCTGTTGGAAGCGGTGTACACGAACCGCTTGACGCCGGCGGCCTGCGCGGCGTGCACCAGGTTCTTGGTGCCTTCGACGTTGACGGCGAAGCTGCGCTGCCGGTATTCGTCGGTGACCGATGCGCCGCCCATCAGCTCGATGAGCGCCGCGGTGTGGAAGATGGTGTCGACGCCGGCGACCGCGCCCGCGACGATGTCCCTGTCGCAGATGTCGCCCTGCATCACCTCGAGGCCGGGCTGGGCGGACAGCGGTGACGGCGCCCGGTCGAAAGACCGAACCTGATAACCCTGGTCGAGCAGGGTGGTCACCAGGTTCGCGCCGACGAATCCGGAGCCTCCGGTGACAAGCACCCGGCCCAGCTGCGCGGTCGCTGCGATCCCAGAATTCTCAGCCATGCCGCCGAGAATAACTGAAACGTGTTCCAGTTTCGAATAAACGTCGGATAGGTAGTTGCGGTGTCAAGAATCGTCGGGCTCGCCGGCCGCTAACGCGTCGGCGACCCGCTTACGTGCGCCAGCTAAGTGCTCTTCGCACCGTTTAGCCAGCTGTTCGCCCCTTTCCCAGAGCGCCAGCGATGCATCGAGGTCCAGTCCGCCCTGTTCAAGCAGCTGCACGACCTCGATCAGCTCGTCGCGGCATTTTTCGTAACCGAGCTGACTAATAGGTGTAGCTTCGTCACTCGCCATCGGTTGGTCCTTCACTCATCGCCGCTATCGCGCCATCTCCGACCCGTATCCGCAACCTGGTCCCGGCCGGCGCGTCATCCGTCGATCGCAGTACCGCCGACCCTGCGTCCCGGACCGTCTGCACCACGGCGTAGCCGCGCGCGAGGGTGGCCGCTGGCCCCAGTGTGGCCAGCCGGGCCGACAAGTGGCCGACGCGTTCGGCCTGGGCGTCGATGAGCCGGGTGACGTCGCGGCGGACGGCGGAGCGGGCGCGGTGAATCTCGTCGGCGCGCGCCGCGAGCGCGGCCAGCGGCTCGGCCAGAACGGGCCGGCTGCGCAGCTGCGCCAGCACACGCTCTTCGCGGCCCACCCAGTTGCGCAGGGCTTGGGCGCTGCGCCGACGCAGATCGCTGACCAAGTGCTGTTCGGCCGCGGTGTCGGGAACGATCTTCTTGGCGGCATCGGTCGGTGTCGCGGCGCGCAGGTCGGCGACCAGATCGCAGAGCGGATTGTCCGGCTCGTGGCCGACCGCGCTGACGACCGGCGTGCGGCACGCCGCGATCGCGCGGCACAGCGTCTCGTCGGAAAAGGGCAGCAGGTCCTCGACGCTGCCACCGCCGCGGGCGAGCACGATCACGTCGACGCCCGCGTCGGAGTCCAACTCCCGCAATGCCTTGACGATCTGCGAGACGGCCGTCGGTCCCTGGACCGCGGTGTTGCGGACGGCGAACTGCACCGCGGGCCATCGGGTGGCCGCCACCGTGGTCACGTCGTGCTCGGCCGCGCTGGCCCGGCCGGTGATCAGCCCGATCATGTTGGGCAGGAACGGGATTGGTCGCTTGAGTCGCGGATCGAAGAGGCCTTCGGCGGCCAGCAGCTGGCGTAACCGTTCGATGCGGGCCAGCAGTTCGCCGACGCCGACTGCGCGTATTTCGTTGAGCCGCAACGTGAGTGTGCCGCGGCCGGTGTAGAAATTCGGCTTGCCGCAGACCACCACCTGCACGCCCTCGACCAGCTTGACCGGTGCGCTGTCGACCAGGGTGCGCGGCGCGGTCACGCTCAACGACATGTCGGCGGCCGGGTCACGCAACACCATGAACACGGTCCGCGAACCCGGGCGGATGTTGATCTGGGTCAGCTGTCCCTCGACCCACACCACGCCGAGCTTGTCGATCCAGGCCGCGATCCGCGTCGCGACCGCGCGAACCGGGAACGGATTCTCGGCCGAGTTATCGATCACTTCGCGGTCGCGCGCGTAATCCTGTTGGCGAGCAGCGTCTGGAACGGTGCGCGTCCCTTGGTGGCCTCTTCGTAGCTCAGCAGGGCTTCGAGCTCGTTGACGTCGAGGGATTGGAGCCGGGCACGCAGCTGAGCCAGCGTCAGCTGCTCGTAGTCCAGCTCGTCGACCACCGCGGGCGTGGACACCGAGTTATTCGTAGTCTTTGCGGCGGTGCGGGCCCAGTCGTCGGCCGCGTCGGAACCGGGCGACGAATACAGCGCGAACCGCCCTTCGGCGCGGGACGGCTCCTCGTCGTCGGCTTCGTCCTCGGGCAGGTCCTCGTCGAACGTGGCCCACTCCGGCTCCTCGTCCTTGGGCGGGAAGATCTGCTCCAAGGTGGCATCGCCTTTGATGACCAGCTCGGCGACGTTCTGCTGAAATCGCATCACGACGTGCGCGGCCGTGCTGGCGAGCGTCATCGGGTACATCAGGATGGTTTTCGGCAGCCGGAGCGTCTCCTCGACGGCCATCGTGGCGGCGCCGACCAGCAGCCGAACCCCATACGGTGCAGTAGCCATGCGGTCCAGACTGCCTTAACCGGCGGACAACTCCAAGCTGAGCGCGCGAGTTCGCGTCGCGGCGACGCCGGAAAGTACCCTGGTTGGCATGTCGCCGACAGTAAATATGGGCATCCCAGGTGCGACCGCCTCGGTGTCCGAGCCGGTGACCGGTAAGCGAGTGCTGCTGGCCGAGCCGCGCGGATACTGCGCCGGCGTCGACCGCGCCGTCGAGACCGTCGAGCGCGCGCTGGAAAAGCACGGCCCACCGGTCTACGTCCGGCACGAGATCGTGCACAACCGCCACGTGGTCGACACTCTGGCGAAAGCCGGCGCGGTGTTCGTCGACGAGACCGACGAGGTCCCCGAGGGCGCCATCGTGGTGTTCTCCGCGCACGGCGTCGCGCCGACTGTGCATCAGACGGCCGCCGAGCGTCAGCTGAAGGTGATTGACGCGACGTGCCCGCTGGTCACCAAGGTGCACAACGAGGCCAAGCGCTTTGCCCGCGACGATTTCGACATCCTGCTGATCGGGCACGAGGGCCACGAGGAGGTGGTCGGCACCGCCGGCGAAGCGCCCGACCACGTGCAGCTGGTCGACGGTCCGAGCGCGGTCGACGGCGTCACGGTTCGCGACGAGAACAAGGTGATCTGGCTGTCACAGACCACGCTGTCGGTCGACGAGACGATGGAGACCGTGCAGCGGCTTCGGGCCCGCTTCCCGAAGCTGCAGGATCCACCGAGCGACGACATCTGCTACGCCACCCAGAACCGCCAGGTCGCGGTCAAGGCGATGGCGCCCGAGTGCGAGCTGGTGATCGTGGTCGGCTCGGCCAACTCGTCGAACTCGGTGCGGTTGGTCGAGGTCGCGCTGGGCGCCGGATCACACGCCGCGCATTTGGTCGACTACGCCGACGACATCGATCCGGCCTGGCTGGAGGGCGTCACCACGGTCGGTGTGACCTCCGGTGCGTCGGTGCCCGAGGTGCTGGTGCGCGGCGTGCTGGAGCGGCTGGCCGAGCACGGCTACGACGTGGTTCAGCCGGTGACGACGGCCAACGAGACTCTGGTGTTCGCCCTGCCGCGCGAGATCAGGCCCGCCCGCGGGTAACTAATCCCAGGAGTCGGCGGGCGGTTTGCGCGGCCGGCGCGGGCGCTCGTCATACGACTCGTCACCACCGGCGGCCTTGCGATACCGGACCTGTGAAATCGGGTGGTGCGTTGCGGTATTCCCGTTCGCCGGGGGCCTGCGCCGTGGCGGGGGAGGCGGCGCGTCGACCGGTTCGTAGGGGTCGAATCGGCTGGTGCGCGGAGTCGGACGGTCGCGGCGCGCGTTCGGGTCGCGACGAACTTCCCGCGGTGGACGGCCACGCAGGTCCGGGTCGCGCGGCATTCTGCGGCGCGGTGGCTCGTCGCCGTCGAGCTCGCGGGTCGGTCGTCTGCGGGTGCGGTCGCGGGTCGGCTCGCCGGCATCGTCCAGTGGCGGCCGCGGCCGACGGGTGCGCGACGATGTCGCCGGACGCCGACCGGTCCGTCGTTCGGCCGCCGTCGAGCGTGCCGACCGCTCCACCGCATGCTCGCGACGAGCGCGGGGCCGGGTGGGCTTGTCCGCCGGCTCGTCGTCGGGGTCGCGGTGGAAGGCGGAGGTCAACCTGGCGATCAGGCCGAGCCGCTTCTCCTCGGTGTCCGGGGTCTCGTCGACATCCGGGGCCGCGCGGCGCGACTGGACCATGCCGAGGTACCACCGGACCAGGCCCAGCAGCAGTACGCCGGCCGAGGTGAACAGCATCAGCGGGAAACGCTCGATCAGCGGGTAGCCGCAGTTGATCACGAGGTCCTTGACACCGGTGAACTTGGCGCCGTGGAACAGGAAGTAGGCGCCGGGCACCGCGCAGAACAGGATCAGCGGCGGTTGGATGACGGCGGTGAAGACGCCGGCCTGCTGCACGGCGAGCACCGCGGCGAGGCATCCCAGCACGTACAGCCCGGAGAAGACACTGGTCAGCTCCTTGCCCGAGCCGGCGTCGAACGCGAAGCCGGCAGCGACTCCGGTCACCGCGATGACCACTGCGGCCCACCATGGCACACCAGGAACCGACGGGACGATCGAGCGGCGACCTGCTGCGAGCGCCGACCGGTCCTGCTGCTCTGACACATGTCGACCGTACCGGCTTGACGCCGAAAGACGCGTAACGACCTTGTTAGCAACGCGCGGGCGTGCCTCGCCACGGGGTTCTCCTACACTTGTGTCCCTGTGAGCCTCAGCCTTGGGATCGTGGGTTTGCCGAACGTCGGCAAATCGACCCTGTTTAACGCGCTGACCAGAAACAACGTGGTCGCCGCCAACTACCCGTTCGCGACCATCGAGCCGAACGAAGGTGTGGTGCCGCTGCCCGACCCGCGCCTGGACAAGCTCGCCGAGCTGTTCGGCTCCGAGAAGATCGTGCCGGCGCCGGTGACTTTCGTGGACATCGCCGGGATCGTGAAGGGCGCCTCCGAGGGCGCCGGTCTGGGCAACAAGTTTCTGGCCAATATCCGGGAATGCGACGCGATCTGTCAGGTGGTTCGGGTGTTCTCCGACGATGACGTGGTGCACGTCGACGGCAAGGTCGATCCCCGCTCCGACATCGAGGTGATCGAAACCGAGCTGATTCTCGCCGACCTGCAGACGTTGGAAAAGGCGATCCCGCGGCTGGAGAAGGAAGCCCGAAACAACAAGGAGCGCAAGCCGTTACACGATGCCGCCGTCGCCGCGCAGGAGATTCTTGACGGCGGCAAGACCCTGTTCGCGGCCGGCGTCGACGCGTCGCTGCTGCGTGAGCTGAACCTGATGACCACCAAGCCGTTCCTCTACGTGTTCAACTCCGACGAGTCGGTGCTGACCGACGAGGCCCGCAAGGCCGAGCTACGCGCGTTGGTCGCGCCGGCCGATGCGGTGTTCCTCGACGCGAAAATCGAGAGCGAGCTCATCGAGCTCGACGAGGAGTCGGCCGCCGAGCTACTGGAGTCAATCGGGCAGACCGAGCGTGGCCTGGATGCGTTGGCGCGGGCCGGTTTTCACACCCTGAAGCTGCAGACCTATCTGACCGCCGGGCCAAAAGAGTCGCGGGCGTGGACAATTCACCAGGGCGACACCGCGCCGAAGGCGGCCGGGGTGATTCACACCGATTTCGAGAAGGGCTTCATCAAGGCCGAGATCGTCTCCTTCGACGACCTGGTCGCCGCCGGGTCGATGGCGTCGGCGAAGTCGGCTGGCAAGGTCCGGATGGAAGGCAAGGACTACGTGATGGCCGACGGTGACGTGGTGGAATTCCGGTTCAACGTCTAGGTTTTGAGCCAAGGCGTAGCTACGCCGTGCCCATCGGTCAGTGCTTGTCCGTCACCGACGCGTCGATGTGCGCTGGAAGCCGTGCAAGGCTCTTGACGAGTGCCCTCTTGAACGTCGCGGACATGACCGCATCCAACAGTCGTCCTAGCGGACCGCGTATGGCAGGTTCCCCCACTACTCGAAAGGTGTAGCGGGTGCCTTCGGTCATCTCCTCCAACGTATCGATCGTGGCGAAGGGAAACCTGGATTCGGTTATCCGCATCTCCATCACCTCGGGCATATCGACACGGGTGAAAACACCTGTCCATCTATTGGTGATCCCGAATGACCTGCTCACTCCATGCCACACATCGCCTGGGGCGTAAGGCGGCTCCTTGCCCGCATCGACAGAGACGATCCCGGGCAAGATGATCGACAAGTTCTCCGGTTGGATGATGTAGTTCCACACCGTTTGCGGCGGGTGTGCGATGACTACCGATGCCGTTACCTTGGGCATGGTTGGCAGCTTACGATTTCCGGACCCATTCCGCTTCAGTTCTACGGTGACCTCGTCGAATTCGCCGAATTCCGGTTCAACGTCTAGGTTTACGAACTGGCTCGCAGTTCTCGTAGGCCACGCAGGGTCCGAGTGATCATCTCCCGCCGCTCGTCGATCGTCATCGAGTCGTCGAGCGGGGCGCCCACCCGCACGTAACCCTGCGCCGCCAGGTCGTCGACCAAATACCGCGTCGCGCCGATCGGCAAGGAAAGCCGCGACGCGAGTTCCGCGACCGATGGGCTCTGCGCCGACCACGTCAGGATCTGGTCGCGCACATCGTTTTTCCGCCAGGACGGCGGGTTGTCGGCGCTGTCGAGCGCTTCCACCGGAGCCTCGAGTGCCAACTCGACTCCGGCGTCGATGCGACCCGTCGCCACCGTGAACGGCCGAACCAAGCTCGGCTCGTCCACAGTCTCCGGCTCGGCGAACCAGTCGCTGGCCGGTTCGCCGATGTCCTTTGGTTGCTGATGGGTCTTGTGGGTGGCCAGGAATCGCAAGGCCTCGTCGGCGTGCACCGATGCACGCACCTCGTTGGCGACGACCGTGAGAACGGTGCGGTCGGTGTCGATGACGAATGTGGTCCGCCTGACCGGCAGCACTCGCGCCAGCAGGCCGCGGCGCCGGGTGTGCCGGCCACGCCGGGACTCCTCACGCGCGACGACGGATCGACGCAGCTTGGCGAGCCTGCCGCGGCGCACCCCGAACAGTTCCGAGACCACGCTGTCGGTGTCGGAGAGCAGCGGGTAGTCGAACGAGCGCTGCCGGGCGAAGTGAGCCTGCCTGGTGACGGTGTCGGTGCTGATGCCCACCCGCTGGGCGCCCACCCTGGCGAATTCGGCGCTCAGGTCCCGGAAATGACATGCCTGGGCCGTGCAGATCGGTGAGGACGCCAGGGGAAAGAAGAAAAGTACGACCGGCCCGGCGGCAAGCAGCGCGGACAGCGTTCGGGGCCGACCGGTGTGGTCGTAGAGGGTGAAGTCAGGCGCTTTGTCGCCCGCGATCATCGGCAAAGACTAACGCGGGAGAGCTCTACGCGAGCCCGACTTGCATATTCGGCCGGCCTTCGACAGCTCACAGCCGACCCTTTCGGCTGGACACGTGTCCAGCTACGATTCGACGTTAACGCCGACCGATGGGGCCCCTCGCCACCTCTGATGCCCTTCGATAAGGTCCAGTCGATCCTCAAGATCAACATGATCACGGTTCAGGTCAACGGGAGCCGAACGTTCAAATGGCTTACAGCATAGAGACATTCGCGTGAGACGACGACGGCGATCTGCTGATCAAAACCTACTACCCGATGCCGGAATCCCTTGGCGCGGAAGCTGTTCCGTATGCGCACCTTTTGGAAGGGCGGCGGTAAGCGGTGATTGACTCAACCTAGCCGACGGCCCCTGCGAGGCGTTTAATGGGTACATGGCCCGCGGCACTCATGAACAGCGCGAAGAGGCGTTGGCGCTGCGCGAGAGCGAAGTGTCAAGACGCGAGCGTGACGCCGACGAGCGCGACCGTGTCGCCGACGAACGGGACCTCATCGCCGACGAACGCGAGCAGGCGGCCGACGCCCGAGAGCGGCGCGCTGACGAACGTGAAGGCACCGCAGAGCAGCGTGAGCGCGACAGGTTGCACCGGGCCGCGGACCACGACGAGCGCCGAGAAGCGACTGCCAGGCGAGAAAACGCCGAAGTGCGGCGTGCGGTAGCCGAAACCCGCCGACGTATCACAACGTCGGACGACGACGACACGGCGACGTAGCAAGCGCGACAACGAATGTCGGTGATCGCCTTTACCATCGACGCACGATGAAGATCACCTACCTGTTCCTCCCGATCTACTTCGGGGTCTTCGCGGGCCTCGTCGGACACAGCGTCAAGGTGGGCCTGGCGGGGGCAGCGGTCGGATTGCTCCTCGCCCTGTTGCTCGCGGCCGAACGTCGGCGGCCCGACGACGATATGGCGGCGATCGACGCCATGACCGGAGCGGACTTCGAGCACTACGTCGCCGCGCGCCTCGAGCGGGCCGGCTGGCACGTCACCTTCACGCCGGCCAGCGGCGACTACGGCGTCGACCTGATCGCCCGGCGCGACGACAAGTCGGTGGCCGTGCAATGCAAGCGGCTCGGCAAACCCGTCGGCGTCGCTGCCGTCCAACAGGTGGTCGCCGGTCCGCGCCACCACGACTGTGCGAAGAGCATCGTGATCAGCAATCAGGAGTTCACCGACGCGGCCAAGAAGCTGGCGTTCACCCACAACTGCCAGTTGATCGGTCGTCGCGCGTTGCAGGCGTGGGTGCCGCCGCCCGCGCGGCGGGCGGTTTAGTGGTTGCCTGGTGAGCGGCTAGGGCACACTCTGGAAGATGGCGACGATGAAGCGAGCGGCGTGGATGTTCGTGCTGGCCCTGTCCGTCACCGGAACCGCCCACGCGGCGCCGATGCCGGCCTTCCACTGGTGTCCGGGCCAGCCGTGGGATGCGTCCTGGGGCGCCATCTACGACTGGGACTGGAATCAGTGCCACGACTGGCAGCGGGCGGCGGGTCAGGGCGGTGCAATGGGCAACGGCCCGTGGGGTGTGCCGCCGGTCTGGGCGCCGCCGCAGCCGCCGCCCCCGCCGTGGGCTCCGGGTGCACAGGTGATGTGGAACATGACCGCCCGCGCCTGGGGATTCTGGAACAACAACATCTGGATGCCGCTCTGAGCGTCTTGTATTCTTGTCGGGGGCCTTACCTACTATCGCCCCCATGAAATTCGTTTCGACCAGGATCATCACCGCCGACGTCAAGCGGCTCGTCGACTTCTACGAGAAGGTGACCGAGACCGCTGCGGTATGGGGCAACGAGCTGTTCGCTGAAATCCCCACGCCCGTAGGGACTTTGGCGATCGGCAGCGACAAGACCGTGCCACTGTTCGGAGCCGGCTCCGCCGAACCGGCAGCCAACCGGACCGCGATCGTCGAATTCCTCGTCGACGACGTGGACGCCGAGTACGAGCGGCTGCGCCCGCACACCGGCGAGGTCGTGACGGCGCCGACGACGATGCCGTGGGGCAACCGAGCGCTGCTATTCCGCGATCCGGACGGCAACCTCGTCAACCTGTTCACACCGGTCACCGACGAGGCGCGCGCCAAGTTTTGGGTGTGATCGCGGCGTGGGCGGTCAGTCCGCCACGACTGAGATTTCGCTGCCGAGACGATACGGCGCAATCAACGGTAGATCGTCCCCACTCCAAAACCGGCCAGGATCAAACCAATTCGACCGCTTCTCGGTTTCGATCAGCCCCATCTCCTCGTAGGTGACGGCCACCGTCTCTGCGCAGTAGGCGGATTCGAAGCGTCCCTTGCGTTGCTCGGCCCGTCGCCGGCGGGTCGATTCGCGAACGCGGGCATCGATCCACGGGAGTCCGCGCACCCAGTCATACCTGGTCGGAAGCTGTCCGCGCAGCCACCGCAGCGTCAGTCGGCTGGTGGACGGGAACGGTGTGCCGTCCATCCGCGCGATGACCCGCAGCAGCCGGTTCTCCTGATCGCGGTCGATGTCGGGCGTCATCTGCCGGAACCAGCAGCGCTGTCCGTAACGCGTCAGCCAACGCTCGATCGCTTCCCGGGCCTCGTTGAGCTGCACACCGCGATGGTTGGTGCCGGTCCAGACGTCGGTCAGCTTGTCGCCGAGCTCGGCATGCCACATCAACGGAGGCAGATCCTCGATCGCGACCGTCATGCCGACATGGTTGACCGGGCTGTTCGACATGGTCTGGATTGCGCGGTCAGGTCCGGAATGCCCGCGGAACAACCAGATATCGCCGGTTCTGGTGTGCTCCAGGGCTTGGCTCACGCTCACGGTGTGCGTATCCACTCCCGAACCATATGCACATAGCGTCCCCGCTGCGATGCACTCGCGAATAACCTGAGCCGATGCGCACCGTCTGGAAGTTGCTGGGATTGGCCGGGGTTGTCGGGGTGGCAGCCGGTGGCGTGCTGGTGGTTCGCGACCAACGGCGCCGACGGGCTTACACGCCCAACGAGATCCGCGACCGACTCCAGCAGCGCCTGGCCGAAGCGGGTGACGACTAAGCCGGCGCGACCGCGTATAACCGGTGCTTGCCCGCGAAGCCCTTCAACTCCGCTTCCCGGCCGCCGTCGAATTCCAGATCCGCGCAGTCGCTGAGCGCCTTGCGCACGGTGTCGCTCACCAGGACCTCGCCCCCACAGGCTTCGGCTGCCACCCGCGCGGCCATTGCGACGTTGCGGCCGAAGAGGTCGTCGCCGCGCCGAACCGACCGGCCCGCGTGTATCCCGATGCGTACCCGAATCCCGTTGCGCCCGCGAGGTAATGCACGGAGCCGTTGTGCATCCCGGTGTAGCGCGTCTTGCATTTCGATGCCACAGCGCACCGCGTCTTCGGCGTGTGCGAACGCGATCATGAAGCCGTCGCCCTGGCTTTTGACCACGTGCCCCGAGTGGGCGTTGACCAGCTTGCGAACCTGTTTGTCGTGTTCGCCGATCAACCGCACCCAGGCCCGGTCGCCGACCCGTTCGTTGAGCGCCGTCGACTCTTCGATGTCGGAGAACAGAATTGCCACCTTGCCGTCGCGCGTGACCCGGGCCAGATCCGGCCGCTCCACTTCGGCCCAGTCGGCGAGGTCTTCGATCGAGCTGCGCACCGCGGCGCCGAGACCTTCCTTGCGCACCAGGTTCGCGGTCTGCCATACCGTCTTGACGGCTTTCGACCCGAAACTGAGCAGATCGGGTTGCCGCTGCAGTTCCTCGGCCACCGCCTTACTGTTGGTCCAGAGCCGCCAGAGCACGCCGATTGCCACCGCTTCGGCCACGACCAGCCCGGCCAGAACGTAGACCGCGATCATGATGTGGGCAGGCATGTCTCGCATCTTCCCTGATCCGTCGCGACTTCCGCAGCGACAGTGCCCAATTCGCCGCGGATTGTCGCTTTCGCCGATAGCCGGCAGCGAAGCGAAAGGTCAACCGCGCGTGTCCATTTCGAAAACTCTGCCGCGCACGCGTTTGGCAGGCTAACTAAACGGTTACGCAAGCTGATCTCCGGTTGTCGGGCCGTACGCCCACGTTTAGGGTTGAACCTGGCCGCGGCGGGTCGACTTAGGCAAAGTGTGGAGGTCCCGATTGGTCGAATCCGGCGCTCACGCCTCGGACCTGCTGGTGATATTCGGAATCACCGGCGATCTGGCCCGCAAGATGACGTTCCAGGCTCTCTACCGGCTGGAACATCGGGGGCTGCTGGACTGTCCGATCCTCGGCGTCGCCAGCGACGACATCAGCGTCGACGAGTTGGTCAAGCGGGCCCGCAAGGCCGTCGAGGGCGCCGGCGAAAAGATCGACAGCACGGTGTTCGACCGATTCGCCAAGCGGCTGTCCTACGTGCACGGCGATGTCACCGATTCCAAGCTCTATGACGCGGTGAAAAGGCAGATCGGCTCGAAGCAGCACTGCCTGTTCTACCTCGAGATGCCGCCGTCGCTGTTCGCGCCGATCGTCGAGCACTTGGCCGAGGCCGAGCTGCTGACCGGGTCGCGGGTCGCGGTGGAAAAGCCGTTCGGCCACGACCTGAAGTCCGCGCTCGAGCTCAACGAGCGACTACGTGCCGTGCTGGACGAGGACCAGATCTTCCGGGTGGACCATTTCCTGGGCAAGGAACCGGTCGTCGAACTGGAGTATCTGCGCTTCGGCAACATGGCCCTGACCGAACTGTGGAATCGCACGAGCATTTCCGAAATCCAGATCACGATGGCCGAGAACTTCGGCGTCGAAGACCGGGGCAGCTTTTACGACGGGGTCGGCGCCCTGCGCGACGTCGTGCAGAACCACCTGCTGCAGGTGCTCGCCGGGGTGGCGATGGAACCGCCCGTCGGGCCGAGCGCGGACGACCTCAACGACAAGAAGGCAGATGTCCTACGGGCGATACCGGCGATCGACCCGGAGCGCAGCGTGCGCGGCCAGTACCGCGGCTATACCGACATCGACGGAGTCGCAAAGGATTCGGAGACTGAGACGTTCGTCGCGCTGCGGGTGGAGATCGACAACTGGCGATGGGCCGGGGTGCCGATTTTCCTGCGGGCGGGCAAGGCGCTGACCGAACGGATCACCGAGGTGCGGCTGTTCACGCATCGGGTGCCGTCGCTGTCGTTCTTGCCGGATCGGCGGCGGGCCGAGCCCAACCAGATCGTGCTGCGCATCGACCCAGACCCCGGCCTGCGCCTGCAGCTGACCGCGCTCGACGGCGACCGGTGGCGCGACCTTCACCTCGACTCGTCATTCATGGCTGACCTCGGCGAACCACTGTTGCCGTACGAACGGCTGCTGCACGGCGCGCTGACGGGCGACCATCAGCTGTTCGCCCGCGAAGACGGCATCGAGGAGACCTGGCGGATCGTCCAGCCGCTGCTCGATCACCCCGGCAAGGTCCACCGTTACGAGCCCGGCTCGTGGGGGCCGGATGCGGCACGCGAGTTGCTGCGAGGACATCGCGGCTGGCAACAGCCGTGGCTAGCCAATAACCACTAACCAAGGAGAACAGAGCATGCAGCTAGGGATGATCGGCTTGGGCCGAATGGGCGCCAACATCGCTCGCCGCGTGGCCGACCACGGACACGAAGTCGTCGTCTACGACCACAGCGACGACGCGGTCAAGGCGATGGCCGGCGAGAAGAACACCACCGGCGTCTTCTCACTCAAAGAGCTGGCCGAGAAGATGTCCGCGCCGCGCGTGGTGTGGGTGATGGTGCCCGCCGGCACGATCACCTCCTCGGTGATCGAGGAGCTGTCCACCACATTGGACAAGGGCGACATCGTCATCGACGGCGGAAACTCCTACTACCGCGACGACCTCAAGCATGCAAAGCTGCTGTCCGAGAAGGGAATTCACCTGATCGACTGCGGTACCAGCGGCGGGGTGTGGGGCCGCGAGCGTGGTTACTGTCTGATGATCGGCGGCGACGACTACGCCTTCGAACACGCCGAGCCGCTGTTCGCGGTCATCGCCCCGGGAGTCGACGCCGCACCGCGCACGCCGGGCCGCGACGGTGAGGTCGCCCAGCCCGAGAAGGGTTATCTGCACTGCGGCCCGTCCGGCGCCGGCCACTTCGTCAAGATGGTGCACAACGGTATCGAGTACGGGATGATGGCCTCGATCGCCGAGGGGCTGAACATCTTGCGCAACGCCGACGTCGGCAAGCGCATCCAGGAAGGCGATGCCGAAACCGCGCCGCTGTCGGATCCGCATTGCTACCAATACGAATTCGACATCGAAGACGTCGCCGAGTTATGGCGGCGCGGCAGCGTCGTCGGATCCTGGCTGCTGGACCTCACCGCGATCGCCCTACACGAATCACCTGATCTGCACGAGTTCTCCGGCCGGGTCTCCGACTCGGGCGAGGGACGCTGGACGGCGATCGCGGCGATCGACGAGGGCGTGCCCGCGCCGGTGTTGACCACTGCGCTGCAGTCTCGGTTCGCCTCGCGCAGCCTCGACGACTTCGCCAACAAGGCGCTGTCGGCGATGCGCAAGCAGTTCGGCGGGCACGCGGAGAAACCCGGCGTCGGCGGCTAGCGGGTCGCCGCCATCGGCTAGCGCGTCGCGAACGTCACCACCACATCGCTGAAGGCGTCGTTGTCGTCACCGGCGGCCGTGTGGCCGGCGTCGGCCAACTCGACGAACTCCGCGTTGGGCACGGTGTCGAGGAAGTGCTTCACACCTTCGGGGCTGACCACATCCGAGAGTTTGCCGCGGATTAACAGCACCGGGATCGTCAGGTCGGCCGCGGCCCGCTCGAAGTTCTCGGTGCGCAGCTCCGGGTCGTCGCCCGGTTTGGTCATGAAGGCGGGATCCCAATGCCAGTGCCAGCGGCCGTCGCGCAGTCGGAGGTTCTTCTTCAGTCCTTCCGGGCTGCGCGGCCGGGTCCGGTGCGGCAGGTAGGCGGCGACGGCGTCGGCGGCCTCCTCCAGGTTGGCGAACCCGTGCAGTCCGCTGAACATGAATTCGCGAATGCGCGCGCTGCCGTTCTTTTCGAACCGCGGGACGACGTCGACCAGGATCAGCCGGGTGATTCGCTCCGGTCCGGCCCGGTCGGCGACGAGGATGCCGGTCAGCCCGCCCATGCTGGCCCCGATCAGGATCACCGGCCGGCCGATGGCGTCGAGGACGTGCATGACGTCGCCGCTCAACGTCTCGATGTCGTAGTCGGCATCGGGCGACCGATCGCTGTCGCCGTGCCCGCGGCTGTCCAGCGCGACGACATGAAAGCCGTGGTCGGCCAGCACCTGGCCGGTGTTCTTCCAGGAGAACCGGTTTTGGCCACCGCCGTGCAGCATCAGGACGCTCGGCTTATCGGCTGACACCTCGCTGCCGCGACCCCACTCGTCCGCAACCAGGGTGAGCCCCTGAATCCCGGAAAACTCGACGGTCTTGGGCGTGTTGCGCACGGCAGTCACGGGCGGTCCTCTCGGTCGATCGCACTTTGACGTTACCCAGATGAGTTTTTACGTTCGCCGGGGTCTACCTCTTCAGACACTCGCACCCGACTATCAGGAGATGGCATGCCCTCGATCACTCCCTCGCTGTGGTTCGACCAGAACCTCGAAGAGGCGGCAGCGTTCTACACCGCGATCTTCCCGAACTCGCATATCGAGAGCCTGAACCGAACCACCGACGCCGGACCCGGCGAGCCCGGCTCGGTGCTGTCCGGCTCGTTCGTTCTCGACGGCCAGCGGTTCATCGGGATCAACGGCGGTCCGCACTTCCACTTCAGCGAGGCCGTGTCGTTCACGATCACCTGCAAGGACCAGGACGAGGTCGACTACTACTGGGATCGGCTGATCGCCGATGGCGGTCAGGAATCGCAGTGTGGCTGGTGCAAGGACAAGTTCGGTCTGAGTTGGCAGGTCGTTCCGCAGCGACTCTATGACCTGATCGGCGACCCGGATCCGGCCGTCGCCGGCTCCGCCACCCAGGCGATGCTCGGCATGCACAAGATCGTCATCGCGGACCTCGAGAAAGCCGCGGCTTCGGTCTAAGCCATCGGATGACCACGTACGTTGGGAATTGTGCCCGACGATGACGACGCCGACATCGTGTACGTGGTGCCGACCCAGCGCCCCGCGCAGGTGGTGCGGATCGCGCTCGTCACCGCTCTGATCCCCTCACCGGTGACGGTCAAATCCGCCGATCCGGCTGGGCAAGCGCCCCAGTTGTTCAGAATGCGCATCACCGTGCAGAAGGCCGGCGACGGGGCCAAGGTTCCTAACGTGGCGTTCGTGTCATGAAATCGGTCAACTGGTCGCGGGTGGTGGTTTACGGGCTGCTGGCCACTTTCGTTCTGCTGCGCGCTCCTGACGTTCCGCTACGACACCATCGACCACGACGTCGCGGCCGCCCGCGAGAAGCTGACCGGCAACTTCCTCACCAGCTACACGACGCGAACGCAGCGGGAGTTCATTCCGCAGACAAAGCAGCAACGCGTCGTCGCAACCGCCACGGTGCGAATTCGACCACGACTAACCGCCCACGTTAAGGATTCAGGTGATGACCAAACAGCGCTGGATCGATGTCAAGGCCCCGGCCGTGGAGTTGAAGGCCCTCGCATGGGGACCGCCCGACGGGCCAATTGCGCTGTGCCTGCATGGTTTTCCCGACACCGCGTATAGCTGGCGTAAGGTCGCGCCGCGGCTGGCCGAATCCGGCTGGCAGGTGGTGGCGCCGTTCATGCGCGGCTACGCCCCGTCGTCGATTCCGTCGGACGGCAGCTATCACATCGGTGCGCTGATGGACGACGCGCTGCAGATCCGCGCCGCCATTGGCGGCACCGAGCGCGACGTGGTGATCGGCCACGACTGGGGCGCGATGGCCGCCAATGGTCTGGCCGCGATTCCGGACACCCCCTTCGCCAAGGCGGTGACCATGTCGGTCCCGCCGGCGGCCGCCTTCCGCGGCCGAGTCCCCAACGCCGGCCGGCTGCTGGCCCAGATCCCGCCGCAGCTGCTGCGCAGCTGGTACGTCATGTACTTCCAATTACCTTGGCTGCCAGAGCGTTCCGCCTCCTGGGTGCTACCGCGATTGTGGAAAACCTGGTCGCCGGGTTACGACGCCAAAGCCGACCTGCGCCACGTCGACGCCGCGATCGGGACGCCGGAGGGGTGGCGAGCCGCGCTCGGGCCCTACCGCGCGGCGATCCGCAACACCCGCCCGCCGGCGCAGTACCGCGAACTGCATGCTCATTGGACATCGCCGCCGAAGCTGCCGAGCCTCTACCTCCACGGACGCGACGACGGTTGCATGACAGCGGCTTTCACCCGCTGGATTCCCGACGCGCTGCCGGCGGACAGCGACGTGATCGTCGTCGACAACGCGGGGCACTTTCTCCAACTCGACCAGCCGGACAAGGTTGCCGACCTGGTGCTCGGCTTCATCGGCTCGGGGAAATAGCGGCCTCCGAGTCGCGCCCCGCCGTGATCGGTGCCACGCTTAGCCATGGTCGTCAACTCATCCGCCTGGCTCGTCGCCGCAACCGCGACGCTGATGACCGTAGCCGTTGCCCACGCAGAGCCGCAGGACGACGAGTTCCTGCAGTTGCTGTCGAGGGACGGCATCACTGCCGGTCCGCCGGAGCAGTTGATCGCTCTCGCGCATGAACGGTGTGACGACGACAACCTTTCTCGCTCAGGGATATTCACGCTCCACTTCGGCGCGATGCCAAGCCCGTTCAGCAGCGCGATGTTGCAGCTGGCAGCCAAGCTGGAAAATCAGGGCCTGACGGGTCCGCAGGTGCGACCGTTCTTGCTGGACGCCATCAGCGTGTATTGCCCTGGCGCGCATAGCTAGAGCCCGTCGTCGTCGTCGTCGTCCTGGAGGAGTTTTTCGGGGTGGTGGTAGGTGTTGATGCGGGGTCGGCCGTGGTCGAGGTGGGGTGGTGGGATCCATTGGGTTTGGTAGCGGCTGCTTTTGCGGGTGGTCCAGCCGTTGTCGGTCAGCTTGTGGTGGGGCCCGCAGACCAAGGTGAGGTTGTCGATGCCGGTGACGGGGTGGGTGCAATAGGGCGTGCAGTGGTGGACTTCGCACAGGTAGCCGGGCACCGTGCAGCCGGGGTGTGAACAGCCACGGTCCCTGGCGTGCAACATGATTCGCTGGGCTGGTGAGGCGAGGCGTTTGGTGTGATACAGCGCCAGCGCTTTGCCGCGGTCGAAGATCGCCAGGTAGTGATGTGCGTGCTGAGCCAGGCGGATCACATCGGACATCGGCAGCAGGGTGCCGCCGGCGGTCAGGCCACGCCCGGCGCCTTTCTCTAGCTCCTGCAGCGTGGTGGTGACGATGATCGATGTCGGTAGCCCGTTGTGTTGCCCGAGATCGCCTGAGGCGAGCAGTGCACGCCCGGCCGCGAGCAGGGCGTCGTGGGTGCGCTGCGATGCGGTGCGGGTGTCACCCTGGATGGCCGGCTGCGATGGGGTGCCGCTGATGCAGGGCTCGGCGTCGTCGGGGTTGCACATACCCGGTGCGGCCAGCTTGGCGAACACGGCGTCGAGGGTGGCGCGGGCCTCGGGGGTCAGCCAGCCATTGATCGGGCTCATGCCGTCGATGTCTTGGCGGCCAATCGTCAGGCCGCGGCGCTTGGCGCGGTCGACGTCGCTGAAATCCCCGTCGGGGTTGAGGCAGTCCATCAGCTTGTCGGCTAGCTTGGACAGCTCGTCGGGGCGGTGCTCGCGACCCAACCGGGCCAGTTGCGCCTCGGCCCGGGCGCGGGTCTCGATGTCGACGAAATCCGGTACCCGTTGCCAAAACGACCGGATCACCGCGACATGCCCGGCACCCAGCTCGCCGTTGCGCTGCCCGGCCGCGGTGGCCTCCAGCGCTGGCGGCAGAACCTCACCGTTCAACGCGAGCCGCTCACCCAGATCCGCCGCCTCGTGCACCCGCCGTGACGCCTCGGCGCGGCTGATCCGCAACCGGTTCGCCAACACCGCGGGCAGCTTGCCGCCGAGCACCGCGGGCTCCTCACCGACCAGCTCGTTGATCAGCGCGTGCTCGATCGCCGGCTGCTGGCGGCGAAAGACCTCGAAGCGTTCCAACACCGCCACCCGCTCGGGCGTGGTTAGCACGCCGAACGTCAGATCCAGGGCGCGCTTGTAGGCGGCCTCGAGCGCGTCGAGCACCTCGACGATCTCTTCACGACTACTAGAACGCATGTTCGAATCGTAAGCGCCGGCGCCGACACCCCGCACCCACGAAAACCGCATCTGTGGATAAACCTCCAACTGTGGATACCTAGGATGCGGAGATGCCGAGCCGGATGACTGCGATAGACGCGCAGTTCTACTGGATGTCGGCCAAAGTCCCCAGTGACCTGATCATGCTGTATGCATTCGACGGGCAGCCAACGGATTTCGAGCACACGATCGACAGGCTCTGCGCCAGGGCGCAGGCGTGCAATGCGTTGACGATCCGCGTCGAAGACGGCTCGCCCCTGCGTTACCCGCGCTGGGCGCCGACCACTGTCGAGCCCGACCGGTTCGTGCGTCACCACCTCGACGACGGGAGCTGGCGGAGCTGCCTGCGCGCCGTCGCCGAACTGGTCGGCGACCAAGTCGATGCGCGCCGGACCCCGTGGCGCATGCACCTGTTCGCGCCGGTGCACGACGTTCCGGGCAGCACCGGCCCGGCCACGGTTGCGATCATGCAATTCGCGCACGCGCTGTGCGACGGCCCGCGCGCCATAGCGATGGCGGCGTGGCTGTTCGGGCGCGAGACTCCGGTGCCTGATATAGACCGTGAGTCACGGGGCTTCTTGCCCTGGCGCGCAATCGAATCCGCGCGCGCTCATCGCCGGCAGGTCAGCGACACCCGAGAAGGTCTGCTGCCGCCCGCGATCGGGCCACAGCCGACGGTGTTCATCAATACCCGTCCGGCGGGCGCACACGCCCTGCGGACACTGGTGCGGCACCGCGCACAGCTCGACGGACCCACGGCCACCGTCACAGCGCTGGCGGCGGTGTCTGGTGCGCTCGCCGGCTACCTCGACCACGAGTCCCTCGTAGCGGAGGTGACCATGGCCAAACCCGGTGTGCCTCATGCCCATAACCACTTTGCCAATGCGACGGTCGGGCTGTACCCGGAGCTGAGCCGACAGGAACGGCTGCAGCACATCGCGGCCGACCTGGCCAATGCCCGCCGTCGCTCGGAGCACCCCGCCGTGCGCGCCGCGGACCGTGCCTTCGCCGCGACGCCTGCTCCGCTGTTGCGCTGGGGCATCAGCCTTTTCGACCCGGAAGTCCAGCCGTCGCAGGTGTCCGGAAACACGGTGATCTCGAGCTTGTATCGTGGGGCCGCCGATCTCGCATTCGGTGACGCACCGGTGCTGTTGACCGCCGTGTACCCCGAACTCTCGCCGGCGATGAGCCTCGTCCACGGTGTTTGGGGCATCGGCGACACCGTGACCGTCAGCCTGCACGCTGCCGAGTCGGCAGTCCCCGACATCGACGAGTACCTAGCCCGACTGGACGCCGAACTGTAACCGCTTACGCGTCTTCGGCTTCGCGGGTCAGGCCCGCGGCCAAGATCAGCTCTTCGTGCAGCTCGAACCACACGGTGTGATAGGAGTCGATCAGCGGACGGGACAGCCACATCGTCTCGCCTGCATGCACGCGATCCAGCGCTGCCTGCAACTTCACCGAATAGTGGCCCAGTCGCGGCAATTCCGCGGCAACGGCCGCCACAATCGGCATCACACGTCGGTGCACCTCGTCGAGGCGGGCCAGCACGCCGGCATCGTAGTCGGTGTCGTCATGGGTATTGGGCTGGCCGTCCCGGAGCTGCCAGTCCGTGACCAGCGCCTTGAATTCTGTGTTCACGGAACAGAATTCGTCGTAGGCAGCCAACAGAGCGGTCGAATCAATCGACGACCGCTCGACGGCCAACAACTGACCAAGGTGTTCGCGACCTTCCGGGCTCAGCCGCACCATCGCTCCGTCGACCAATAAGCCCGACGCAACCAACCTATCGACAAGATCGGAATCCAGATCGTCGCGGCGCATCCGGCCTTTCAGCCGAACCGCCTGCAACGCAGCCAATTCGGTCATGACGAGACTCGGATGGCTTCCAGCATCGCCAGTAGCGGGCTGTCAGAAACCACGTCATGGTGCCCGATTGCCATCGCGGTGCGCACCGCAATCTCGGAATGACGGTCCAGGCGCGGATAGTCGCCGCTGGCATGCGCCCGCAGCGGGCTGACTCGCCTTGCCACGTCGGCTAATTCACGAAGCTCGGGGGTGCTGTCCTCGGACCACGCTGACAACTCGAGGCTGCCCGAGCGTACCTCACCCAGGTTGCCGTCGACGGTGACCAGCCTGCCGGCCAGTGACTCGCCGACTCCGCTACCGCAGCCGACCACCGCCGCCCGGCCCAGCTCGCGGCTGACCACGGCCGCGTGGCTGGTGGCACCGCCAGTCTCGGTGACGATTCCGCGCGCGACCAGCATGCCGTGGATGTCGTCGGGGCTGGTGTGGTGGCGAACCAGGATGACGTCCTCACCGCGGTCGGCGGCCTCGATAGCAGCGTCCACCTCGGTGTAGGCGCGCCCCGACGCGACGCCGGGGCCAGCGGGTAACCCGGTGGCCAAAAGCTCGGCAGTCAATCGGGTTTCCGGCTGCAACGACGGCCGCAGCAAGGCCTCGACATGCGTGCGCGTCACCCGCCGCAACGTCTCGGCCTCGTCGATCAGGCCGTTCTTCAGCAGCTGTAGTGCCAGTCGCACCGCGGCCTGGGCGGAGCGCTTCGCGGCCCGGGTCTGCAGCAGCCACAGCGTGCCGGCTTGAATGGTGAACTCGATCTCCTGTACTTCTGCCGTCAAACGCTCTAATGACTCTGCGGCGCTTACTAATTCGGCATAGGCGGCGGGCAACTGTTCACGCAGACGAATGATCGGCTCGACGTCGACCGTACCGGATACCACATCGTCGCCCTGGCCGCCGGGCAGCCACTCGCCGAACTTCTCCTCTGCGCCGGTGATCGGATTGCGCGAAAATATCACGCCCGCACCGGAATCAGGCCCGAGATTGCCGAACACCATCGCCTGCACCACGACCGCGGTGCCGCCCCGATCGTCGAGGCCGTGGTGTGATCGGTAGGCCGTCGCCCGCGGCGAATCCCAGGAGTCGAATACCGCCTCGATCGCGGCGCGCAATTGCGTAAAAGGGTCGTCGGGCACGGCGCCGGTCACGATGTGCGTGAAAGACTCGGAGAAGCGCCGCCGCGAGTCACGAGCGAAGGAGCTCGAAACTTCGGCGGCCAAAGCATTTTCGACGTCGTCGTTGAAACCGAGATCGAGCAGGGTGTCCATCATGCCGGGCATCGACACGGCGGCACCCGAGCGAACGCTGATCAGCAGCGGACGTGGCCCGCTGCCGAACGTCCGCGATGTCGCGGCTTCCAGTGCGCGAATCCCATCGAGAACGTCATCCCAGATGTCGCCGATGACGGCGTCGGGTGCGGCGCGATAACGCGCCCCCACCTCGGCGGTGATGCAGAACGCGGGCGGCACCGGTAGACCGTTGCGCCGCATCATGTCGATGCCGTGCCCCTTGTGCCCAAGAACCTCAGACGAAGCCGAGGCGGCGCCGTCCAGCAGGATCACCGGGCGTGTGGACATGGACCAGTTCAGGCTCGACCTCCGATGATCGCGATCTTGATGGGTCGCTCCTTTTGTGTCGGGTGCGGCTGGCAGGATACCTCTGCGTATCCCGTGCCTACCCGATGATCTAGGTTGACGTCTATGAATGATGCCTATGACGTTGGGTTACTGATCCTGCGGCTAGTGCTGGGCCTGACGCTGGCCGCGCATGGCTACAACAAATTCTTCGGCGGGGGACGGATCCCCGGAACCGCCGGCTGGTTCGAGAGCATCGGGATGAAGTACGGCACATTCCAGGCTGTCGTCGCCGCGACCACCGAAATCGCCGCCGGACTGGGCTTGGCCGCAGGCCTGCTCACCCCCATCCCGGCCGCTGGGTTCGTGGCGCTGATGCTGGTCGCCGCGTGGACAGTGCACCGCCACAACGGCTTCTTCATCGTCAAGGAGGGCTGGGAGTACAACCTGATCCTGGCCACGACTGCGGTGATCATCGCTACGACGGGCCCCGGGAAGCTGAGCCTGGACTACCAGATCTTCGGCCCGCAGCTGTTCCACCCGGGTTGGCACGGACTGTTCGGCTCATTGCTGCTGGGTATCGGTGGGGCGCTGGGCCAGCTGGCGCTGTTCTACCGGCCGCCGGTCAAGCAATCTCAGTAGCCAGCACTTCGTCGGCGGCGCGCTCCCCCGAGCGGACGGCGCCGTCCACCCATCCGCACATGATGGGCGAGCTCTCCGTCCCGGCCCAGTGGATGCGCCCGCACGGCTCCCGCAGGGTGTAGCCGAATTCGGTCAGCACACCGGGTGGTGCGTGGCTGATCATCCCGCCACCGGAATAGCGGTCCAGACTCCAATCCTGTTCGTGGTAGTCCACGACCGAATTGGCCTTGTCCCCGAACCGTTCGACCAACTCACGTATCACCGCCGCTCTGCGGTCCGCCCGGACAAGTCGGGCCAGCCGCCGTGCTGCCGGGCCTTCGGTAATGACGCACAGGACCCCGGGGGTGCCGGCGTCGGAGCAGGCATCGATGGTCAGGGTGGACATCGATCCCGGTGCGACGGTCTGGCCGGACAGGCCATCGGCGCGCCAGAACGGCTCGTCGTAGACGACCGAGATCTTGACGATGGCGCCGCTGGGCATTCGCTGGTTCAGATACGACCGGTCAATCGGCAGCGTCGGCCGGTAGTTGATCTGGCCGGCGATGGCCAGCGGAACGGCCACGATCACCCGTCGCGCGCGCACGCTCTGGCCCTCGGATTGGACGGTGACTCCGTCGGCGTCCTGGGCGATGTCGCGCACCGGCTGCGACAGCGCCACGGCGTCGCCGAGTTCGGCGGCCACCGGTCGATAGATGGCGCCCATCCCGCCGACCGGACGGGAATCCTGGGAGCCGTCCTTGCTGGACACGACGAAGTCCGGTCCGCCGGCCGACGACATCTGGTGCAGCACCCACAGCAACGACACCTCTGATGCGGCCGAGGTGTACGGACCGGCCAGTGCCACGTCCAACATGTCGCGGGCCTGCCGCGACAGGACGTTCTTGTCCAGCCAGGCGGCCAGACTGATTCGGTCCCACTCGGCGGCCTTGCGCGCCTGCCATGGGGCGTCCGTCGGGATCGAGCGGCACATTCGCCGCACCTTGCTCAACCCGAAGCCGAGATTCATTGTCGCCCAGGGGTTCAGCGTCCAAGGGATTGTGCCGGCGTAGCGGTGCTGCTTGCCGTCGACGATCATCATCGACTTGCCATCGACGTACTGCTTGTAGGACGGCACACCGAATTCGTCCATCAACGCGTACACGCGGTCCTGGCCCGGCCCGATCCACGCGCCACCACGATCGATCCACGATCCATCGCTGCAGACCTCGGTGTAGGTGCGCCCGCCAACTCGATCCCGGGCCTCCAGCACGGCCACCGAGCGGCCCGCCTGTTTCAGCCGCAGGGCCGCCGTCAAACCGGCGAATCCCGCACCGACAACGCAATAGTCGACATCTCGCATGGCTTGGCCCCAATCGTGCGAGGGCGTGGGAATTCAGCAGCAAATTACACCGATCGAGATGCGGAAATCCGGAAACTGGCAGATCCGGCCGCTGGCTTCGGCTACAGCAGGTCGGTGATGGTCTTCAGGCCGGCCTCGTAGAGCACCCCGGGGAGCATGCCGCCGTCGCACTCGATCGTCGTGCCGTTGACGAAGTCCGCCGTCCCGCCGGCCAGAAACACGCACACCCGGCCGACCTCTTCGGGCTCGCCGGCACGCTGCAATGGCACGGCGGCGAAATACTTTTCACCGGTCGGGTCGTCTTTCGGCAGCACGAACGACCGGAAGTTCTCGGTCATCGTCGGGCCCAGCGCGACGCAATTGACCCGGACCTTCGGCCCCCACTCCTGGGCCAGCGAACGGGTGAGCTGGTTCAGCCCGCTCTTGGCCGCGCCGTAGGACACCAGCGTCGGCGAGCCCGCCGGATGTCCGGCGCCGCTGGAGATGTTGATGATGCTCCCCACCCCGTCCTGGGTCGCCATCTGCCGGTACACCCGGATGGCGAACCACAGGGGGCTGATCAGGTTCATCTGCACAGCGAACGCGTGAAACAGGGCGGTGCGCTCGAACTCGTTGTCGCTGGGTGGCGCGCCCTGAATGCGTTGCACCAGTTCGGGAATGCTCTCCACGTGCGGAGCCGGGACCGTCCCCCCGGCGTTGTTCACCAGGATGTCGACACGGCCGTGGGCGCCCACCACGTCGGCGACGAAGGAGTCGATCGAGTGGTAGTCGCCTTGGTCGCAGACCCGCTGTGACGCCCGCGGCGCCCATTCGGCGTCGATGCCCGGTATGGCGTCGAGCGGCGACCGCGAGCAGCCGACTACGGTGGCACCCGCCCGCAGCAACTCGTGGGCGATGCCGACTCCGACTCCTCGGCTCGTGCCGGTGACGATCGCGACCTTGCCGTCGAGAATGCCCATGCGTCGACCCTCCGTCATCGTTGACAGTGACTGCCAGCTGGTCATACTGTGCCACGCATGAGTAATCCCGCCAAGTTGCGCGTCGTCCAATGGGCTACCGGCGGCGTCGGGAAGGCCGCCATCGAATGCGTGCTCAACCATCCGCAGCTCGAGTTGGCCGGTTGCTGGGTGCACAGCGCCGCCAAACACGGCCGCGACGTCGGCGAGATCCTTGGCAGCACGGAAACATTGGGCGTCACGGCCACTTCCAGCCTCGACGACGTGCTCGCGCTCGACGCCGACTGCGTGGTGTACAGCCCGCTCATTCCCAACGACGACGAGGTGATCGCGATCCTGCGATCCGGCAAGAACGTCGTCACGCCGGTTGGCTGGGTCTACCCCGATCCCGGTAACCCGCGCCACCAAGCGGTCGCCGACGCCGCCGTCGAAGCCGGGGTGACGCTGCACGGGTCCGGCATCCATCCCGGCGGCATCACCGAGCGTTTCCCGCTGATGATCTCGTCGCTGTGCTCGGCCGTCACCCACGTGCGCGCCGAGGAGTTCTCCGACATCCGCACCTACAACGCGCCAGACGTAGTGCGCCACATCATGGGCTTCGGCGGCACCCCGAAAGAAGCGATGGAAGGACCCATGGCCGGCCTGCTGGACGCCGGCTTCAAGCAGTCCGTGCGAATGATCGCCGACCACATGGGTTTTCGCATCGACCCGAACATCAGAACCATCCAGGACGTGGCGGTGGCCGCCGCCGAGATCGACTACGCGCCGTTCCCGATCACCAAGGGCAGCGTCGCCGCGCGCCGATTCCGTTGGCAGGCGCTGGTCGACGGCGAGCCGGTGATCACGGCCGCGGTCAACTGGTTGATGGGCGAGGAAAACCTCGATCCGGCCTGGGATTTCGGTGGTGTCGGCGAACGCTTCGAGGTCGAGGTCACCGGTGACCCGCCGGTGAAGCTCACTTTCAAGGGATTGCAGCCGGAGACGATCGCCGAGGGACTGGTGAAGAACCCCGGCGTGGTGGTCACCGCCAACCACTGCGTCAACGCCATCCCCGACGTCTGCGCCGCCGAACCCGGCATCAAGACCTACCTGGACCTGCCGCTGTTCGCCGGTCGACCGGCCGTCGCTCTCGCGTCGAGTAGCTGATGGCCGTCCTGACCGACCTCTCGTTCTGCCACCTCGTCGTCGGCGTGACCGACATGGACCGCGCCTTGGCGTTCTACCGCGACGCGCTGGGCATGGACGTCGTCTTCGAAACCCTGATCTCTGGAGAGCCTTTCGACGCGGCGCTGCACGCGACGCGCCAACAGGAGGGCCGGGTGGTCGGCGGCCTGTTGGGCGGGCTGATGGTCGAATTGCTGTCGCTGGGCGCCAAGCCCGCCACCGACAAACCGGTCCGACGCGGCATCACCGGAATCCAGAACATCTCGCTGTCGGTCGTCGACCTCGACGACACCCATCGCCGCATCCGCGCGGCCGGCTATGCGCCCGACCAGGATCCCTTCGAGATCGGCGGTGTGAGAATGTTTTTCGTCAAGGACCCGGACGGAACCCCGGTCGAATTCATCGAACTACCCGGCGGTGCGCGCAGCACCTTTGAGATGCACCGTGGTGTGGCGCTGCGGATGGGACCGGCCGCATGAGCTACACCCACCCCGATTCGATGCGCGGCCACATCGCGATCGTCACCGGTGGCGCCCAGGGCGTCGGCAAAGGCATCGCCGCCGCGTTGCTCGAACGCGGTGCGGCGGTGCTGCTGGTCGACATCCAAGAAGAGAAGCTGGCCGCAACCACCGAGGAGTTGAGGGCGGCCGGCCGTGTCGAGCAACTGGTCGCGAACCTGCGCGATCCCGAATCAGCCCACCGCATCGTCGCCAAAGCCGTCGACGTGTTCGGCGCCGTGCACGGACTGGTCAACAACGCGATCGCGACCAACGAGCCCAAGGCATTCGCCGACATCACCGCAGAGGATTTCGCCCTCGGCCACGACGTCGGACCGCGGGCGAGCTTCCTGCTCATGCAGGCGGTATACCCGCTGATGGTCGAGGCGGGTGGCGGGTCGATCGTCAATCTCGGCTCGGGCACCGGCACCGGGGGAGAGCCGAAGTGGGGCGGATATGCCGCGGCCAAGGAAGCCATTCGCGGGTTGTCGAAAGTCGCTGCGCTGGAATGGGGCCGGGACAACATCCGCGTCAACGTGGTCTGCCCGTTCGCCGAATCCGACGGCGTGAAGCTGTGGAAATCGTTCGCTCCCAAGGAGTATGACAAGGCGGTGGGGCGCGTGCCGATGAAGCGGATCGGGCATGTCCGCGACGACGTGGGCGCGCTGGTGTCGTTTTTGCTCAGCGGCGATGCGACCTTCATCACCGGCCAAACCATCCACGTCGACGGCGGGATCGGCTGCTTTCGATGACCGGGTCGCTGCGCGACCGGCAGCGGGCGCAAATTCTGGCCGACATTCGTCGGGCCGCGTTCCGGCTGTTCGTCGAGCGTGGCTACGACGCCGTCACGACCGAGGAAATCGCTTCGGCCGCAGGGGTTTCGCCGCGGACTTTCTTTCGGTATGTGCCCGCGAAGGAAGAGCTTCTGCTGGCCCCGGTCCGGCACGGCGGCACCGCGATCGTCGCCCTGCTCCAAGAACGGCCGGCCGCCGAGCAGCCCGACGTGGCGCTGATCAACGCCATCATCACTCGCACCCGGTCGTTCGGTGTCGCCGACACCGAAGAGTGGCGGGCGGCACTGCTGGTTGCTCCCGATTTGCTCGGCAAGCTGACCGTGCATCTGCCCGCCGACAAGGAACGGGCAACCACGTTGATCGCCGCGCGGATGGGGGTCAACTCCGACAGCGATATGCGGCCGGCCCTGCTGGTGCAATTAGCCTTTGCGGCAGCCGATTTCGCGTTCCAGCAATGGGTCCGCCAATCGAGCAAGAAACCGCGGGCCCTCGGCCGTTACGTCACCGAGGCACTCGAGGCGGTCAAAAGCCCGCACTGGCAGCGCAAACGCTAGCAAGCGGCGGGATGGGACTCGCAGTACGGCGTCGTCCCCGGGAACTTGTACCGGTGAGCGACCACCCAGCGGTAGACGCCGTCTTCGATGAAACGAATGCCGGGAATTCGATAGACCGCCAACGGGATTCGGCTACCGATCGCGGTGGAGAGCGCGGCATTGGCGGCCTCGGCGCCTTCGTACACCGTGCCGTTGGCGTCGATCCATCGCACCGCATCCAGCAGGCTGGTCGGCTCGACGCCGAGGCGTTCGGCGACCCCAGGCCCTTGCAGGGGCTCGGCGTGTATCTTGCCGGTGCGATCGAATTTCAGCAGTAAATCCTTGGAGCGCGTGCACATTCCACACGCTCCGTCGAAAAACAGCGTGCCGGTTGGTAGTGCGTTCATCGCGGTACCTTCCGCCGTAGTTGCACTACCGAGCTTACGCCCGACGGGCAGCGAGCCCGCATGCCTGCGATTGCGAACACGATGCCGGTGCCGATCTCGGCCGCGGCGCTGACCCAGGAGAGCCACGTCACGTTGATGCGCGGGCCCGAGACGAAGCTGTCCTGGATGGCGGGGAAGTAGTTGGGCAAAATGTGGGCGTAGGTGAACAGGACCGCGCTGCCGAAGCCGACGGCCATCGCCCATTGCGGAGCTCGATCGCGGCCGGTGAGCGCCATAACGACCGCGATCACGACGAACACGCCCTGAATCGTGCCCCCGACCATCACGGCCTGCGGTGACGCCGACATGCCGCGTCGGAGATGGTCGACGACGTGGACACCCCAACCAATGGCGAAAGCTATTGCCGCCCAGCGCAGATAACGCCCGGCAGAATCGGATGGCTGCGGAAGTCGAGTTGTCATCGCGGATCACCGTCCTGTGTGCCTGCCCTCCGTTCTACTACTACGTAACGTAGTAATCAAGGGTTCTCGCGAGATTTGGGAACCATCCGGCTAGAACACGTTCTAGTCTTGCCGCCATGGGATTTCTGAAGCAGGACACCCCGCAGATCGACTTCGAGGAATGGAGCAAGGGCACCCGCTCCGAAAAGATCATCCCGATGGCCCGGCACTGGGCTGAGGTGGGCTTCGGCACCCCCGTGCTGCTGCACCTGTTCTACGTCGTCAAGATCCTGCTCTACATCGTGGCGGGCTGGCTGGTGGCCCTGACCACGACCGGCACTGGAGGGCTCTCTGGCTTCACGAACGTCGCGCACTGGTACGCCGAGCCGATCGTGTTCGAGAAGGTCGTGCTCTTCACGATGCTGTTCGAGGTGGTCGGGCTCGGCTGTGGGTTCGGCCCGCTGAACAACCGCTTCTTCCCGCCGCTGGGTTCGATCCTGTACTGGTTGCGGCCCGGCACCATCCGGCTGCCCCCGTGGCCGGGCCGGATCCCGTTGACGAAGGGTGATAGTCGTACCCCGTTCGACGCGCTGCTCTACGGCGCGCTGCTGGCGCTGCTGACCATCGCGATCTTCTCCGACGGCACCGGCCCGATGCCGGCGCTGGGCACCGCGGTCGGCGTGCTGCCGGCGTGGCAGATCTGGGCGGTGCTGGGCGTGCTCGCGGTGCTGGGTCTGCGCGACAAGGTCATCTTCCTGGCCGCCCGCGGCGAGGTGTACGCCTCGTTCACGGTGGCGTTCCTGTTCGCCGGCTACGGGGTGGACCTCATCCTGGGAGCCAAGCTGGTGTGCTTGGTGATCTGGCTGGGCGCGGCCACGTCGAAACTGAACAAGCATTTTCCGTTCGTCATCTCGACGATGATGAGCAACAACCCGCTGTTTCGCACGAAATCCCTCAAACGCTCATTCTTCGAACACTTTCCAGACGACCTGCGACCCGGCTGGCGGTCGCGTTGGCTAGCCCACTTCAGCACGGCGATCGAGGGATTGGTGCCGTTGGTGTTGTTCTTCAGCCATGGTGGCTGGCCCACTGCGATCGCGGCATTCGTGATGCTGTGCTTCCACTTCGGGATCCTGTCGTCGATCCCGATGGGTGTGCCGCTGGAGTGGAACGTGTTCATGATGTTCAGCGTTCTCGCGCTGTTCGTCGGACACGCCTCGGTGGGGCTGAGCGACCTGACTACCCCGCTGCCGCTGCTGCTGCTGGCGGTCGTCGCGGGGACGGTGGTGACCGGAAACCTGTTCCCGCGCAAGGTGTCGTTCCTTCCCGGCATGCGCTACTACGCCGGCAACTGGGACACCACGCTGTGGTGCATCAAGCCGTTGGCCGAGGCGAAGATTGCCGAACGGATCGTCGCGATCGCGAGCATGCCGGCCGCGCAACTGGAGAAGTTCTACGGCAGCAAGGAAGCCGCGCAGATCCCGATGTACATGGGATATGCGTTCCGCGCGTTCAATACTCACGGCCGGGCGCTGTTCACCTTGGCGCACCGTGCGATGGCCGGCCAGAACGAGGACGACTACGTGCTGACCGACGGCGAGCGCGTCACCAGCACCGCCATCGGGTGGAACTTCGGCGACGGCCATTTCAGCAACGAGCAGCTGGTCGCCGCGCTGCAGAAGCGGTGTCACTTCGAACCGGGGGAGGTCCGCGTGGTGATGCTGGACGCTCAGCCGATCCACCGGCAGACCCAGCAATATCGGCTAGTCGACGCTGCCACAGGCGAATTCGAGCGCGGTTACGTCCGGGTGTCGGACATGGTGACCCGGCAGCCCTGGGACGACACCGTTCCGATTCACGTGGCGCAAGACTGACGAGCAGTCCCCCGCTTGCGGGGGACTGCTCGCCGTGTGCCTACGCTCCTGCGCGGACTTCCTTGGCTGCGGCGACCAGGTTGGCCAGCGATGCGTTGACCTCGTCGGAGTTGCGGGTCTTCAGGCCGCAATCCGGATTGACCCAAAGGCGTTCAGCCGGAACGGCTTTCAGAGCCCGGCGCAACGACTGGGTGATCTCGTCGGTGCTCGGCACCCGCGGTGAGTGGATGTCGTAGACGCCCGGTCCGACGCTGTTCGAGAAGCCGGCCGAATTCAAGTCGTCGAGCACCTCCATCCGCGAGCGGGCCGCCTCGATCGAGGTGACGTCGGCGTCCAGGTCGGCGATGGCGCCGATCACCTCGCCGAACTCCGAGTAGCACAGGTGCGTGTGGATCTGCGTCGAGTCCGCGACACCCGACGTCGCCAGCCGGAACGCACCGACCGCCCAATCCAGGTACGCCGGCTTGTCGGAGTCGCGCAGCGGCAACAACTCTCGCAGCGCGGGCTCGTCGACCTGGATCACGGCGATGCCGGCTTGCTGCAGGTCCACCGTCTCGTCACGGATCGCCAGTGCCACCTGGTTGGCGGTGTCGGCCAACGGCTGGTCGTCACGGACGAAGGACCACGCCAGGATCGTGACCGGACCCGTGAGCATGCCCTTGACCGGCTTGTCGGTCAGCGACTGCGCGTACTTGGCCCACTCCACCGTCATCGGGTGCTGACGGATCACGTCGCCGAAGAGCACCGGCGGGCGCACGCACCGACTGCCGTAGGACTGCACCCAGCCGAGTTTGGTGGCGAAGAAGCCCTCCAATTGCTCGGCGAAGTACTGGACCATGTCGTTGCGTTCCGGCTCACCGTGGACCAGCACGTCCAGGCCCAAGTCCTCCTGGAGCTTGATCACACCGGCGATCTCGGAGCGCATCCGCCTGGTGTACTCGGCCTCGTCGATCTCACCGGCGACCAGCGCGGCGCGCGCCTTGCGGATCTCGACGGTCTGCGGGAACGACCCGATGGTGGTCGTGGGTAGCGGCGGCAGGTGCAAGCGGTCGTTCTGCGCTTCCCGGCGCTTGGCGGCCGGACCGCGTTCGCTGCCACCGGACTGTGCGATCGCGTCGAGCCGCTCACGCACTTTCCCGTTGTTAAGCCGCGGGTCTTTCTTGCGCGAGGCGACGGCGGCGTTGGACTGCGCGATCTCGTCGGCCACCGCGTCGCGACCCTCCTTGAGCGCCTTGGCCAACGTGGCGACCTCGTGCACCTTCTCGGCGCCGAAGGCCAGCCAGCCGCGCAGCGCGTCGTCCAGGTCGGTCTCCGGCTCGAGCGAGTACGGCACGTGCAGCGTCGAGCACGACGTGGATACCGCAACAGCCCCAACCGAACCCAACAGGCTGTCCAGCTTGCTCAGCGCCGACTGCAGGTCGGTGCGCCAGATGTTGCGGCCGTCGACCACGCCGGCGACCAGGGTCTTGTCGGCCAGCTCGGGGACCGTGACGATCGCGGTGTCGGGGCCGTAGACCAAGTCGACCCCGATCGCCTCGATCGGGGTGCGGGCCAACGCTTGCAGAGCGGTGCCGGGGTCACCGAAGTAGGTGGCGACGTGGATGGCCGGGCGCTTCTTCGCTGCGCCCAGCGCGGTGTAGACCTTCTCCGCGAGCGCCGCGGCGTCGGTGTAGATATCGGTGACCAACACCGGCTCGTCGAGCTGGACCCACTCTGCGCCCTCGTCGGCGAGCTGACCCAGCAGGTCGATGTAAAGCGGCACCAGCTCGTCGAGGCGTTCGATCGGTGCACCCGCGCCGTCGACGGCCTTGCTCAGCAGCAGGAACGTCAGCGGGCCGATGACCACCGGGCGGGCCGGAATGCCTTGGCTCTGGGCCTCTTTGAGTTCTGCGAGAACCTTCTCCGGGTGAAGCGAGAACGTCGTCTTCGGCCCGATCTCCGGGACGATGTAGTGGTAGTTGGTGTCGAACCACTTCGTCATTTCGAGTGGAGCGACGTCGCCGTTGCCGCGAGCGGCGGCAAAATAGCGGTCGAGGTCGTCGGCGACGGACTGCACCCGCTCGGGCAACGCACCGAGCAGGACCGCGGTGTCGAGCACCTGGTCGTAGTAGGTAAAGGTGTTCACCGGCACCGAGTCCAAGCCGGCACCGGTCAGCTGCGCCCAGGTGTCCTGGCGGATGGTGGCGGCGACCTTTTCCAGCTCCGCTCGACTGGTCTTGCCCTTCCAGTAGCTCTCGGTGGCGCGCTTGAGTTCGCGCTTCGGGCCGATGCGCGGAGAACCGGTAACGGTGGCGGTAAACGGTATTGCGGTCACGGTTTTCGTCCATTCACTCGACGGGGTGGTCACCGCCAACGGACGCACAACCGATCCGGGGCAGCGCACACGGACACTGCAACCGTTACGGCCAGACGCCCATTCCACGAGGCGGTGAGCCGCCAGACGCGGCGCGCCCGGCACGGTCGGCAGGTCTTCGGACTCACAGGCGCGCACCTGGTGGTGCTCCTAATGGCCGTCGCTTCCCGATCGCGAGATCAGTGCTATTGACGGCGGTCGTTCCTGCATACCGCTGCGGGACAGTCCCGGACTCTCACCGGGTTCCCTCTTACGAAGCACGTCTAACATGCTTCGCTCGACGCCTACTCCGTCGCGGACGACGAAACCGGCAGACCGACTGCGAGGTTCAGATTAGCGGTTGGCCAGCGCTTCTGCGATGGGCAGGTCGCCGTTGTTGAAGTCGATGGTGCGGTGAATCGTCGACGGGTCGTGCAGGACGGCAGCGGCCACCAACGCGACGTCCTCCCGCGACACCTCTGCCTTTTCGGCCGTGTCGGCGCCGACCTCGATCCGGCCGGTGGACGGCTCCAGCGTGAGCCGGCCCGGACCCAGTACGGTCCAGTCCAGGTCGGTGGCGCGCAGATGAGCGTCGGCGGCGGCTTTCGCCTCGGCGTAGTGGAAGAACGAATTGTCTTCTGCTACACCGTGATCGGGTCTGGCACCGAAGTAGGACACCATGACGAACCGCTTGACGCCGGCCTGCGCGGCGGCATCGACCACCCGGATCGCGGCGTCGCGGTCGACGGCGTAGGTGCGGGTGGGATCGCCGCCGCCGGCGCCGGCGGAGAACACCACCGCGTCGTGTCCGGCGACCAGATCGGCCAATGCGTCGGTGTCGAGATGCTCGATATCGGCCACGACGGGATGGGCGCCGGTCGCACCGACGTCCCCGGCGTGAGCGGGATTGCGGAAGACCGACGTCACCTCGTCGCCGCGGTTTTTCAGGATGCGGGCCAGATGCAGCGCCACTTTGCCGTGGCCGCCGACGATGACGATGCGCAACATGCCTTCGACGGTACCCACCGGTAGGGCACCCCGGCGACGACCCAACTAAGCGGTTGGTCAACAATCAGTGCAAGCCCTTATGTCAAAGGAGATAGCCATGGCTGAAGCAGTGATCGTCGAGGCAGTTCGTTCACCTGTCGGCAAGCGGAACGGTGGGCTGTCCGGCGTCCACGCCGCCGACCTGTCCGCGCAGGTCCTCAACGGGCTGGTCCAGAAGGCCGGCATCGACCCCGGGATCGTCGACGACGTGATCTGGGGCTGCGTCATGCAGGCCGGAGAACAGGCCCTCGACATCGCCCGCACCGCGGCACTGACGGCCGGCTGGCCCGAGACGGTCCCCGGCGTGACCGTCGACCGCCAGTGCGGGTCCAGTCAGCAGTCGATCCACTTCGCCGCCGCCGGCGTGATCGCCGGCCACTACGACGTCGTTGTCGCCGGGGGCGTCGAATCGATGTCGCGCACCCCGATGGGCGCCTCGCTGGCCAACGGCGGACGCCCGTACTCGCAGGCATTCCTGGACCGCTATCACGGCCAGATCCCGAACCAGGGCATCGGCGCGGAGATGATCGCCGAGCAGTGGGGCTTCGACCGGACCGCGGTCGACGAGTTCTCCCTGGGCTCGCACGAAAAGGCTGCGGCGGCACAGGATTCCGGAGCCTTCGACGACCAGATCGTGGGCATCAAGGGCCAGGACGGAAACGTCGTCCTCAAGGACGAGGGCATCCGGCGCGGCACTCCGATCGAGAAAATGGCTCAGCTCAAGCCCGCCTTCAAGGAGGACGGCGTGATTCACGCCGGTAACTCCAGCCAGATCTCCGACGGCTCGGCGGCGCTGCTGTTCATGTCCGCCGAGAAGGCAAAGGAGTTGAAGCTCAACCCGATTGCCAAGGTGCACACCGCCGTCCTGGCCGGCGCCGACCCGGTCATCATGCTGACCGCGCCGATCCCGGCCACCCAGAAAGCGTTGAAGCGTTCCGGGTTGTCGCTGGAAGACATCGGCGTGTTCGAGGTCAACGAGGCGTTCGCGCCAGTGCCGTTGGCCTGGCTCAAGGACATCGGCGCCGACGAGAAGAAACTCAACCCCAACGGCGGCGCGATCGCGCTTGGCCACCCGCTCGGTGGATCGGGCGCCCGGATCATGACGACGATGCTGTATCACATGCGGGACAAGGGAATTCGTTATGGCCTGCAGACCATGTGTGAGGGCGGCGGCCAGGCCAACGCCACCATCGTGGAGCTGTTGTGACCGAACCTGCGGTGCTCGTTGAGCGTCGCGACGACGTCGTCGTCATCACGATCAACCGGCCGGAGGCGCGCAACTGCGTCAACGGGGCCGTCAGCATCGGGGTCGGTGATGCGCTCGAGCAGGCGCAGCACGACCCCGATGTCCGGGCGGTGGTGCTCACCGGTGCCGGCGACAAGTCCTTCTGTGCGGGAGCGGATCTCAAGGCGATCGCGCGACGCGAGAACCTGTATCACCCCGACCACGGCGAGTGGGGCTTTGCGGGTTACGTGCACCACTTCATCGACAAGCCGACGATCGCGGCGGTAAACGGCACCGCGCTGGGCGGTGGCACCGAGTTGGCGCTGGCCAGTGATCTGGTAGTGGCCGAGGAACGCGCGCAGTTCGGACTGCCTGAAGTCAAGGTGGGCCTGATCGCGGGTGCGGGCGGCGTGTTCCGTATCGCACAGCAGCTCCCCCAAAAGGTGGGCATGCAGATGCTGCTGACCGGCGAGCCGATCAGCGCCACTGAAGCCGCCGGCTGGGGACTGATCAATCAGGTGGTACCCGACGGCACCGTGCTGGAAGCCGCACTGGCGCTTGCCAAGCGGATCACCGTCAACGCGCCGCTGTCGGTCCAGGCCAGCAAGCGGATCGCGTACGGCGTCGACGACGGCGTCATTCCGCACGAGGAACCGAGTTGGGCCCGCACCACGCGCGAGTTCGGCGCGCTGTTGCGCACCGAGGACGCCAAGGAAGGGCCGTTGGCGTTCGCCGAGAAGCGTCCGCCGGTCTGGAAGGCGCGCTAGCGGCGCACGCAAGAGCGGCGTAGCAGGTCGCCGGGGGCACCTCCCGCTTGCGGGGGACGGGTCGCCGCCAAAGACCTAGCGCGCCAACCTGTTCACCGCCTGGCTGAACACGCCGGGAAGCATCGCCGACGCGGGGACGACCGCGCGCCGCCCGGCGCGCGTGGCGGTGGTCAGCACCAGGGCGCGGGTGAGTATCCGATAGTCACGGGTGATTCGACGCCAGGCCGCCTCGTACGACGACGGGTTGCCGTCGACGATGGCGGCCACCGCGGCCCGAGCCTGCTTGACGGCCAGGCTGACGCCTTCGCCGGTGAGCGCGTCCTCGTAGCCGGCTGCGTCGCCGACCAGTACCACGCGCCCGGCCACCCGGCGCGAAACCACTTGCCGCAGTGGGCCGCAGCCGCGGGCCCGGCTACGTCCAGCGTCGCGCAGTCGCCGGGTGAGCCGCGGGAACCAGGCCAGATCGGGCCGCCTGCGGGACAGGATGGCCACGCCAACCAGGTCCGGCTCGACCGGTGTCACATAGGCCTCGCCCCAGCGCGACCAGTGCACCTCGACGAAGTCCGACCACGCCGGCACTCGGTAGTGCCAGCGCACCCCGTAGCGGCGCGGCGTCCCGGGCACCGCGTCGATGCCGACGGCCGAGCGCACGTGCGAGTGCAATCCGTCGGCGGCCACCATCCATTTCGCGCGCACACCCGCGGCCGTCACGCCGTGGGCATCTTGCTCCACAGTCGTCACTCGCGCCGAGATCCATTCGGTGTCTTGTTCTTTGGCGCGTGACGCCAGCGTGGCATGCAACGTCGTGCGCCGAACACCCCGACCTGAACCGTTGCGAAAATCCGCTTCGGCGCGACGATGTTCGTTCAGGTAGGCGATGCCGCGCAACGGCATACCGATCGGGTCGACGCCCAGTGTCGCCAGTTCGGCCAGGCCGCCGGGCATCAGACCCTCGCCGCAGGCTTTGTCGATCGGCGTGTCCCTCGGCTCGGCCACGATCACCGAAAGTCCTTGCCGGCGAGCGTGTAACGCCGTGGCGAGTCCGCCGGGCCCGCCGCCGACGACCAGCAGATCGGCGTCGTATGTACTCATGCGTACCCGAGCGCGGAGTTCTCGATCCTGATCCGGACCGTGAGCAGTAACGCGTTGGCCAGGCTGAAGCAGACCGCGGTCAGCCAGGCGGTGTGGATCAGCGGTAGCGCAAACCCTTCCACGACGACGGCCACGTAGTTCGGGTGATGCAGCCAACGGTACGGACCGCGCCGTACCAGCGGCGCCTCCGGCAGCACGATCACCAGCGTGTTCCACCGGTGACCCAAAGTCGTTATGCACCACCACCGCAGCACCTGGCTCAGGACAGCCAGTGTCAGCATCGGCCAGCCCAGCCACGGGAGGAAGGGCCGGTGCAACGCCCACACCTCGACGACGCACCCCAGCAGCAGTGCGGTGTGGATGGTGACCATCACCGGGTAGTGGTTGTGGCCGAACTCCTTGCCGCCGTGGGCAAAAGCCCACCGCGCATTCCGTTTGGAGAGGGTCAGTTCGGCTAATCGCTCGACGCCGATCGCCAGGATCAGCAGGTAGTACACCAGCTACCAGCCGAGCAGCACGAGTTCCGAGCAGAACGCCGGACCCATGGCGATCATCAGCCCGAACGATCCCGGCGGCGGTGGCTCGGCCATGTTCGCCCGAAGCACGTCCAGTACCGACACTGACGAAAGATTCCCGTTGTCACGCAGCGACTTCCGCGTGTGGTCCATCGCATTCACCGGAAGATCGAGGGTGTTCTCGATCGCCTCGATCACCTTCGGCCCACCGGGGTGGCAGACCCAGGTGGAGATGTCGTCGGGCGTCAGGCCGTGCTCGTTCAGGAAGTTGCGGACGTCGTCACCCACGTACTTCTCCGCAACGGTCGCCACCTCGGACGAGAGCTTGATCTTGAAGCCGGTGCTGCCGATGTCCCAGCCCATCACGTCTTCGGTATCGGGATAGAGCCGGCTGCGGGTGGCCAGCACCCTGGGCCCCGTCGGTGTCCGGGCAGCTCCCTTGGCGACGACGGCGCCGGCGCCGTCACCAAACAGGCTGGCCGCCACCAAATTGGCGATCGAGCTGTCGTCCCGCTGCAGAGTCAATGAGCACAGTTCAACAGCGAGCAACACCGACACGTGGTCGGGAAACGCCAGCAGGTAGTCGTGCATGCGGGCCACACCGGCGGCCCCGGCCACACAACCCAGGCCGAACAGCGGTACCCGCTTCACGTCGGGCCGCAATCCCAGCCGCGACGCCAACCGGGCCTCCAGCGTGGGCACCGCCAGCCCGGTCACCGTCGTCGAGAACACGACGTCGACCTCGTCGGGCGTGACATTCGCGGCATCCAGGCTTGCCAGGATTGCGCGCTCGCCGAGCTCCAGAGCGGTCTCGATGAAGATGTCGTTGGCCTCGGTGAAACCGCTCAAGGTGCCATAGTTGACCAGCGGCATGGCGATGCGGCGCCTCTCCACGCCGGCGCTGGCGCCAAACCGGTCGAACTGCGGCCCGCCGAATCCCGTCAGGCCGGACAGTGCCTCGCGCTGGCCGACCTGGTGCGGCGGATACTCAATGGCCACGGCTGCGACAGATGGGGATGGGGTCACGTCGGCGTTCCCCCGTGCATTCCGGGCAGGTCAGAGGACATGTGTGCTCGTATCCACGTGATAACTCGCGGGCAGGCCGCTTTGATCGCCTATCCGATTACTGGTATTAAAGTACAGCATATTGGAACCTCGGCTTCGCACTGAATCGAGGGTAGGGACTCGGGGCACGGGGCCCACTCAGCGCGCCAATATGTCCACTGCCTGCTTGAATACCCCGGGTAGCACGGTGCAGGCAGGCACGATTCCACGCCGGCTCACCGGTGGCAGCGTCGCCAGGACTAGGCCACGGGTGAGTAGTCGGTAGTCACGGGTGATCCGATGCCAAGCCCGTTCGTAAGCGAGCGGCGTTTCGCCGGTGATGGCGGCCACGGCCGCGCGGGCTTGTTTGACGGCGAGGCTGACACCCTCGCCGGTCAGAGCATCCTCGTATCCGGCCGCGTCGCCGACCAGCAGGACCCGGCCGGCGACGCGCCGGGATACCACCTGTCGCATCGGCCCGCACCCTCGTGCTCGCCCACGGCTGGCGCCATGCAGATGGTGTGCCAGCCGTGGGAACCATTCAAGTTCGGGACGGCGACGAGACAGGATCGCCACGCCGACCAGATCGGGCTCGACCGGCGTCACATAGGCCTCGCCCCAGCGCGACCAGTGCACCTCGACGAAGTCCGACCACGCCGGCACTCGGTAGTGCCAGCGCACCCCGTAGCGGCGCGGCGTCCCGGGCACCGCGTCGATGCCGACGGCCGAGCGCACGTGCGAGTGCAATCCGTCGGCGGCCACCATCCATTTCGCGCGCACACCCGCGGCCGTCACGCCGTGGGCATCTTGCTCCACAGTCGTCACTCGCGCCGAGATCCATTCGGTGTCTTGTTCTTTGGCGCGTGACGCCAGCGTGGCATGCAACGTCGTGCGCCGAACACCCCGACCTGAACCGTTGCGAAAATCCGCTTCGGCGCGACGATGTTCGTTCAGGTAGGCGATGCCGCGCAACGGCATACCGATCGGGTCGACGCCCAGTGTCGCCAGTTCGGCCAGGCCGCCGGGCATCAGACCCTCGCCGCAGGCTTTGTCGATCGGCGTGTCCCTCGGCTCGGCCACGATCACCGAAAGTCCTTGCCGGCGAGCGTGTAACGCCGTGGCGAGTCCGCCGGGCCCGCCGCCGACGACCAGCAGATCGGCGTCGTATGTACTCATGCGTACCCGAGCGCGGAGTTCTCGATCCTGATCCGGACCGTGAGCAGCAGCGCGTTGGCCACGGTGAAGCAGACCGCGGTCAGCCAGGCGGTGTGGATCAGCGGTAGCGCAAACCCTTCCACGACGACGGCCACGTAGTTCGGGTGATGCAGCCAACGGTACGGGCCCCGCTGTACCAGCGGCGCCTCCGGCAGCACGATCACCAGCGTGTTCCACCGGTGACCCAAAGTCGTTATGCACCACCACCGCAGCACCTGGCTCAGGACAGCCAGTGTCAGCATCGGCCAGCCCAGCCACGGGAGGAAGGGCCGGTGCAACGCCCACACCTCGACGACGCACCCCAGCAGCAGTGCGGTGTGGATGGCGACCATGACCGGATAGTGGTTGTGGCCGAACTCCTTGCCGCCGTGAGCAAAAGCCCACCGCGCATTACGTTTAGCGACGATCAGCTCCGCAAGCCGTTCGATCCCGACCGCCAGGATCAGCAGGTAGTACATCGCCTACCAACCGAGCAGCACGAGTTCGGAACTGAAACCGGGTCCCATCGCGATCATCAGCCCGTAGGAACCGGGCGGCGGCGGGTCGGCCATCACGGGACGAAGCACATCGAGCACCGAGACGGACGACAGATTTCCGTTGTCGCGCAAGGAATTCCGAGTACCCGCCAGAGCGTCTGCAGGAAGCTCCAGTGCATTCTGCACCGCGTCGATCACCTTGGGGCCTGCGGCGTGAACTACCCACGTCGAGATGTCCGTGGTGGTCAGGCCATGCTCGGCGAGAAACTTGCCGACGTCTTCGCCCATGTGTTTCTCGACAACGCTGGCGATCTCGACGGACAACACGATTTCGAATCCCGCGGTGCCGATGTTCCAGCCCAACACGCCCTCGGTGTCCGGGTAGGTCCGACTCCGGGTGCCCAGCACTTTCGGGCCAATGGCTGGCCGGTCGGCGCCGGTCGCGATGATGGCGCCGGCCCCGTCGCCAAATAGGCTGGAGGCGACCAGGTTTGCGAGCGAATGGTCCTCACGCTGAATTGTCAACGAGCACAGTTCGACCGCGAGCAACGCCGCGACGTGATCGGGGTACCCGACAAGATAGTCGTACACCCGCGCGAGGCCGGCGGCGCCAGCGACGCAGCCCAGACCGAACAGTGGGACACGCTTGACATCCGGGCGTAGGCCGACCCGGGTCATCAGCCGCGCCTCCAACGAGGGCACGGCGAGACCGGTCACCGTCGTCGAGAAAACGACGTCTACTTCGGAAGGCTTGATGTTGGCGGAATCCAGCGCTGACAGCAGCGCTCGCTCACCCAACTCGAGCGCGGTGTCGAGATAGGCATCGTTGGCTTCGGTGAAGCCGCTGATTTCGCCGTACCGCGCCAGTGGCAGCGCAAGTTGGCGTGTCTCGACGCCGCTGGTGGCGGCGAACCGTCGAAATTCGGGGCCGGCGAAGTCGGCCAGGGCCGCGATCACCTCGTCCTGGCTATGTCGGTGTGGCGGGAACTCGACCGCCACCCCGGCGACGGACGGCGTTGCTGCCGTGTTGGCTGACAATGTCTGTACGTCGCGCATCACCGGATGTCCAGTGGCCGTTGGCTTGTCCACATACACAACTACGATGCCGCCCCCGAGTTGGTTCAATACCGTTGCGACTAGGGCTCGTTCAACGTGCGTCTAACCGGTTTGCCCGCTGGCACAAGGGGGCAACCACTGGACTCGGGCTTCAGCGGGCATCACGATCGGTAGGTTGAGACTGTGCGAATTCTGGTGACCGGCGCTACCGGATATGTCGGGTCGCGACTGGTCACAGCGCTACTCACGGCGGGGCACCAGGTGCTGGCCGCCACGCGCGACCCTGCGCGGCTGACCCAGGTCGGATGGTTCGACGATGTCACGGTCGTGACGCTGGACGCCGCGGACCTCGACTCGGCGCACGCCGCGCTGGCCGAAGCCGGCCCGATCGACGTCCTCTATTACTTGGTGCACGCAATCGGTCAGCCCGGTTTTCGCGACGCCGACCGGACGTCCGCCGCAAATGTCGCCGCCGCCGCGAAAACTGCGGGGGTGCGCCGGATCGTTTACCTGGGGGGCTTTGTCCCTTGCGAAGGTGGGCTGTCCGAGCACCTGAGCAGCCGCGCCGA